>NZ_BCUG01000004.1 GCF_001591165.1 Thauera butanivorans NBRC 103042 | reverse complement strand
CGCTCGCCATCGACCAGCACCCGCTCGCCGCGCGTGCCGATCACGCCGCCGTCTTCCCAGACGCTGACCCAGAACTGCTCCGGATGCGCGACCGACCAATCATGAAGCGCAGCGTAGTCGGGCAGCGAAACGCCCCAGCGCCTTTCCGCCGCAACACGGAACGCGGTGACATTGGCCGAGGCGATGCGCTCCGGCGAAGGTGCCCACAAGGGCATGTTGTCTGCAGGATTCATGATGCCTCCTCACCATCCCAAAAGAGCGTGCAAGCCAGAGCGCGCGACCTGTCGTTCCGGGTCGCTCTTGCCGCTCGCTCCGATTCACTCGGCATCGGGCTGCGCCATCGGCGCCGCGCGTCGAAACGCCTCGAGTTCCTCGCACCGGGCGACGATTCCGCGCACCGTCGGCATTGCCGAGAGGTCGCAGTCGAAGCGCCGGGCGTTGAACACCTGGGGTACCAGGCAGCAGTCGGCCAGTCCGGGCCGATCTCCATGGCAGTACGCACCCGTGAGCTCGTCGCCGGCGAGTCTGGCCTCGACGGCGGCCAGGCCGAGCTCCACCCAGTGGCGATACCACGCATTGCGCTGTGCTTCGCTCGCTCCGAGCGTTTGCCCGAGGTACTGCAGCACCCGAAGGTTGTTCAGCGGGTGGATGTCGCAGGCGGTCGCCTGGGCGATCGCACGTACGCGCGCCCGTTCGAGTGCCCCCGCCGGCAGCAGCGGCACCTGGGGATGGGTCTCGTCCAGGTACTCGATGATGGCGAGCGACTGCGTCAGCACCTGCCCTGCGTCCTCCAGCGCCGGCACCAGGCCGGCCGGATTCAGCTCCAGATACTCGGGCCGGCGGTGCTCGCCGCCGCCGCGTAGCAGATGAACCGGTACCGCCTCGTATTCCAGGCCCTTGAGATTGAGGGCGATCCGCACGCGGTAGGCCGCCGAGCTACGGAAGTAGGTGTAGAGCCTCATCGCCTGTCAGCCCTTGCGCGCCACCACCCGGTTCTCGATCGTGCCGAACACGCTGCGGCCTTCGCGATCGAACATCTCGACGCGCACCACGTCACCGTCGCGCATGAAGGGCGTGCTCGGCTCGCCCTGCTCGATCGTCTCGTAGGTGCGCACCTCGGCGAGGCAGCAGTAGCCCACGCCGCCGTGTTCGATCGACGAACCCCACAGATCGCCCTGCTTGTTCGAGACCGTGCCCGAGCCGATGATCGAGCCGGCTTCGAGTTCGCGCGTCTTCGCCACATGGGCGATGAGCTGGCCGAAGTCGAAAGTCATGTCGACGCCGGCTTCCGGCTTGCCGAACAGCTTGTCGTTGAGGTGCACCACCAGCGGCAGGTGGACCTTGGCATCCTTCCAGGCGTCGCCCAGTTCATCCGGGGTGACTGCTATCGGGCTGAAAGCCGAGGCCGGCTTGGACTGGAAGAAGCCGAAGCCCTTGGCGAGCTCGTTGGGGATGAGGTTGCGCAGGCTGACGTCGTTTACCAGCATCAGCAGGCGGATCGCCTTCGCCGCCTCGGCAGGGGTGGCACCCATCGGCAGGTCGCCGGTCACCACGGTGACTTCGGCCTCGAAATCGATGCCCCAGCTCTCGTCGGCCACCACCGCGTCGCGCGGGCCGATGAAGCTGTCCGAGCCGCCCTGGTACATCAGCGGGTCGGTGTAGAACGAGGGCGGCATCTCGGCGTTGCGCGCCTTGCGCACCAGCTCCACATGGTTGATGTAGGCGGAGCCGTCGGCCCACTGGTAGGCGCGCGGCAGCGGCGAATGGCAGGCTGCCTGGTCGAAGGGCTGCGACTCGACCGTATCGCTGTTCAGGGCCTCGTAGACCTGGCGCAGCTGCGGCTCGCAGGCTTGCCAGTCGTCGAGCGCGGCCTGCAGCGTGCGGGCGATCGCCGGCACCGGAAGGCAGCGGGCGAGATCGCGGCGGACGACGACCAGGGTACCGTCGCGGCCGCCTTGCTTGAGGGTGGCGAGTTTCACTTGAACATCTCCTTGTAGCTGCCGTCGTGCATCCAGGCAGCGTGCTTGGGAGCCTTCTTGGTCTGCGCCCATTCTTCGAGCATGTCCCACTTGACCTTGTCGAGCGCATCAAGCATCCCGGGGAGATTGGTGTTGCAGGCGAGTTCGAGGCGGTGGCCGTTGGGGTCGAAGAAGTAGATCGACTGGAACAGCGCATGGTCGGTGGGGCCGACGACCTCGAGGCCCTCGGCTTCGAGGCGCGCCTTGGTGGCGAGCAGGATCTCCATCGAGTCGACTTCCAGGGCGAGATGCTGGGTCCACGCTGGGGTGTTCTCGTCGCGGCCCATCGGCGCCCGGGTGGGCAGCTCGAAGAAGGCGAGCACGTTGCCCATGCCGGCGTCCATGAAGATGTGCATGTAGGGATCGGCCTCGCCGGTCGAGGGCACGGCATCCTCGGCGATCGACAGGATCAGCTTCATGTGCAGGTGCTTCTCGTACCAGCGCGCGGTCTCCAGCGCGTTCTTGCAGCGATACGCGACGTGGTGGATCTTCTTCACGATCGGGGTCATTGCAGTCTCCTCTCTCCTGTAGGCCCCTCGGCAAGGGGGCGATGTGTTTCGTTTATCGATGCATAAGTGATGTCGCTATTAAATTGGAAAATGTTTTATCATTCAAACGACTTTTTCAGATTCATTTATTGGATTACATGATGAATGTGACCTTGCGCCAGCTGCGTGCCTTCCTCGCCGTCACCCGGACCGGAAGCTTCACGCTCGCGGCAGAGAGCCTCTACATCACGCAGTCGGCCCTCAGCGGGCTGATCAAGGAACTGGAGCAGGGGCTGGGCGTTCGCCTGCTCGATCGCAGTACGCGGCGCATCCAGCTGTCGGAGATCGGCCGCGGGATTCATCCGCTGATCGAGAAGATCCTCGCCGACCTCGACGGCGCGCTCGACGAGCTTGCGAACATCAAGGCGCTGAAACAGGGAGTGGTGCGAATCGCGGCGCCGCAGTTGATGGCCTGCACGCTGTTGCCGGACGTGATCGCAGCATTTGCGCGCGATTACCCGAACATCACGATCCGGCTCACCGACTGCGCGGTCGAGAGCGTGACCTCACGGGTGTTTTCGGGGGAGGTGGACCTGGGCGTCGGCCCCGAGCGCGATCCGAATTCCGATATCGACGCCGCGCTGCTGTTCGCGCTGCCGTTCCATGCGGTTTTTCACCGTGAGCATCCACTGGCGGACGCCGAATCGGTGTGCTGGGCCGAACTCGCAAATCACCCCTTGATAACACTGCAGGGCCAGTTCACCGAGCGCCTTTCGATCGATCTGCACAACGTGGTGCGCGGGCTCGATCTCAACCCCAACGCGACCGTGACCTTCATGTCGACCGCACTCAGCATGGTCGCGGCCGGACTGGGGGCGACGATCTGCATTCCCTACGCCGCTTCGCTGGTACGCCTGTATGGCTTGAGCATGCGGCCGCTGGTCGCCCCCGAAGTCTTCCGCCGCTTCCATATCTTCACCCGCAGCGGCCGTTCGCTGTCACCTGCAGCCGAGGCTTTCCGGGATCATCTGACGCGATATGTCCGCGAGCATGCGGGCTTCTCGGTGGAGGGCATGCGAAAACAATAGATTTCACTGGTGTTGCAGCTGCCATCGAGACTGGCTGCGACACCTTGCTCAGCGAAAGCATGCACCATGGCCATGCCCTGCCTGGTATCCGCGTCGTCAATCCTCTTGTGTCATCTTCGGCAGCCGTGGCTCAGTCCAGGCTGCTGCGCAGCCGCTCGATGTCCGGGATGTGGATGGTGCGGCCTTCGACCTCGATCAGGCCGGAACTGGTCAGTTCGTGCAGGATGCGGGAGAAGTGTTCCTGCGTCAGGTTCAGGCGCGAGGCGATGGTGCCCTTGCTGGTGGGCAGGCGGATCGACACGCGGCCGGTGCCGCTGCATTCGCCGCCCAGTTCCTCTTCGCGCAGCAGGTAGCCGATGATGCGCTCGCGGCCGGAGCGCAGCGAATAGCTTTCGACGTCGCCCATCAGGCGGTGCAGGCGCTGGGAGAGGCCGGCGATGATCTTGTGGCAGAAGTCCGGGTCGTTGCTCATTTCCTCGAACAGCACCTGCTTGCCGATGTGCAGCAGGGCGCTGTCGGTCAGCGCCTGCGCCATGACGACGTAGGGCTTGTCCATGAACATCACCGCTTCGCCGAAGCTCTGGCCCGGGCGCAGGATGTCGACCACTTTCTCGTTGCCTTCTGATGAGGTGAAGGCGAGCTTGATCTGGCCGGACAGGATCAGGTGGAAGCCGGTGCAGGTATCGCCGCGATGGAACAGGATTTCGCCCTTGGCGGCCCTGATTTCGCGCACGCCGCGGGCGAAGCGGGCGATTTCGCCACAGCCCAGGCCCTGGAACAGCGAGGCATGGCGCAGCAGGCGGCACAGGCGCTCGACTTCGGGTGCCAGCGAAAGGGCCTCGGCGGGCGGATCGGCTTCGCGCATGGCTTCCTGGCATGGGGTGTCGAAATGGTTCATGGCGTTGCTCTCATGCGTCAGCGGGTCAGTTGGGCATAGAACATCGGCAGGCGGGCGGGCAGTTCGTCGGGCTGGCGGATCACCGCGTAGCCGCCGGGGCCGAACAGGTGGGGCAGGTAGCTGGCGCCCTCGCGGTCGATGGTGACGCAGAAGGGCACGATGCCGCGGCCGCGTGCTTCGATGACGGCGACGCGGGTGTCCTCGATGCCGTAGCGGCCATCGTAGAGGTCGAGGTCGTTGGGCTTGCCGTCGGACAGGATCAACAGCACGCGCCGCGCGGCGGCCTGCTTTTCGAGCACGCTGGTGGCGTGTCGGATCGCCGCGCCCAGGCGGGTGTAGTAGCCCGGCTTGATCGCCATGATGCGGCCGCGCGCGGCGTCGTCGAAGCGCTGCGAAAAATTCTTCAGATGGTGGAAGCGGACGTTGCTGCGCTTGACCGACGAGAAGCCGCACAGCGCGAAGCGGTCGCCGGTGGCCGATAGCGCTTCGCCGAACAGCAGCAGCGAATCGCGGATGACGTCGATGACGCGCGCCTCCGACGAGATCCAGGCGTCGGTGGACAGCGACAGGTCGGCCAGCGCCAGACAGGCGAGATCGCGTTCGCGCTTTTCCAGCGACAGGTAGAGCTGGTCGGATGGGTGCTGGCCGATGGCGCGATCGGTGGCGGCGCGCACCACCGCGTCGAGGTCGAGCTCGCTGCCGTCGATGCGGCCCTTGAGCCAGCGCCGGCCCGGCTGCAGCGCGGCGAACTGGCGATGCAGGTGGCGCGCGGTGCGGTGCAGGTGGGGCGGCAGCGGCGTGGGCGCGGCGCGCGGGTCGTGCGGCGAGGCGGTGAGTTCCTGCAGGCGGACGTGGTCCTCGCGCAGCAGGCCCTTGCGGTAGTCCCATTCGGGCAGCGGAATGCCGTCGCCGAGCACGACGTCGTCCTCCGCGGCGGACGGCAGATCGAGGTCGAAGCGCACTTTGGAGGCGACACGCTCCTCGTCGCGCGACAGCGCGAGCTGTTCGAGGTTGGCGGCAGCGTCGGCGGCATTGTCGTCGGGGTCGTCGTCGCTGCTGCGCTTGACCTTGAGGAACTCTGCCACCGACAGCAGGCTCTCGGCGCGGAAGATCATCAGCAGGCCGTGCTTCTCCTGCGGCTGGTCGACGCGCTCGACGCGGTGGGCCTGGCGTTCGGTTTCGCGCTCGTCGCGCTTGTTCTGCGCGTTGGCGCTGGCTTCGGCGCCGCGTCCGCCGCGGGCGGCGGCGGCCTCGCCGGGCATCAGGTCGCCCAGCCACAGCAGCACGGGCTGGTGCGCCATGCCCTTGGGCGGCAGGGGCGGCAGGGCGGCGACGCTGCCGGGCTGCTGCAGCGCCTGGCGGATCAGGTTCTCGCGTTCGGCTTCGACCGGCGGCAGGCGGGCGGGGGCGATGCGCTGCTGGATGACTGCGGCCACGAGGCGGTCGTAGCGCGGCTGCAGGCCGGGCCAGCGCAGCAGCGCGCGTAGCGTGGCGAGCTGGTTCAGGCGCAGTTCGAGCGTCGCCGCGTCGGCGCTGGCGCCTTCGGGCAGCGGCGCGAGCCGGGCTCGGGCCTCGGCCAGCGCGGCTTCGTCCTCGGCGCCGGCCGGCGCGCCGCTGGCGGCGGCGAGCGCAGCGAGCCACAGGTAGAGGTCGCGGTTCAGGCTGCGCTCGGGCAGGGCGTCGAGTTCCATCGGCAGGCGCAGCGTGACGGCGTCCATGCGCGCGCGGGCCGTGCGTTCGTCGCTGCCGGCTATGCGCGACAGCAGGCTGCGGCGCGCGCCGTGCACGTCGGCGGTGGCGGCGGCGACGCGCAGGCCGGGGTCGCCGCCGAGGGCGCGGAAGAACACGCCCGTCATGCGTTCGATTTCCTTCAGCCTGACCACGGCCTGCGGAAAATGCCCGCCCGCGGCGCGGGTGATGAAGCGGTGCCAGAGCTTGCCGACGGTTTCTTCCACGGCTCAATGCTCCTTTGGAGGGGAGAGGTCCAGTTCAGGCTCGCGCGGCCCGAAGATCGGATAACGCCAGGGCCGGCCATTGACCGCGCGCGACAGGCCGAGCACGCCGAGCAGGATCAGCCCGGAATGGACGAAGGTGAAATACAGCACGCCGATCACCCACGACCACGGGTTGTCGAAGCCGCCGAGCACGAAGATGGCCACGCTCAGGCTCACCAGCAGGGTGCCGCCCCAGATGCAGGTCCAGCCGGTCTGGCGCAGGTGGTTGCGCACCAGCGGGTCGGGATGATTGCGGTGCTTGATCCACAGGAACATCAGCGCCAGGAAGGCCAGGCCCGGCGCCAGCATCAGGTTGATGAGGAACAGGGCCTCGGCGGCGATGGCGAGATGCGGGCCGGGTACGGCGTGGCGAAGGGGGTCGGGGCGTTCGATCGACATGGCCGTTCGCGTCAGCGGCCGAAGGTGGCCGACACGACTTCCATCAGCGCCTCGGCGACTTCATGGTCGTCGGTCAGGCTCTCGATGATGCCGACGCGGCAGGCGGCGACCGGATCCATGCCGTCCTTGATCAGCAATGCGGCGTAGATCAGCAGGCGGGTGCTGGCGGCTTCCTCGAGATCGCGGTCCTTCAGCGCGCGCAGCGCGCCGGCGATCGCCACCAGGCGGCGGGCGAGGTCGGGCGGGCAGGCGGTCTCGCCGATCAGGATCGCTTCTTCCTGTTCGGCGCGCGGGAAATCGAAGCGCAGGCTGACGAAGCGCTGGCGGGTCGAGGGCTTCATGCCTTTCAGCAGGTTCTGGTAGCCGGGGTTGTAGGAAACCACCAGCATGAAGCTGGGCGGCGCCTCGAGCAGTTCGCCGGTGCGGTCGATCGGCAGGATGCGGCGGTCGTCGGCCAGCGGGTGCAGCACCACCGTGGTGTCCTTGCGCGCCTCGACCACTTCGTCCAGGTAGCAGATGCCGCCTTCGCGCACCGCGCGGGTCAGCGGGCCGTCGCACCACACCGTCTTGCCGTCGCCGATCAGATGGCGGCCGACGAGGTCGGCGGCGGTGAGATCGTCGTGGCAGGCCACGGTGTGCAGCGGCAGCCCCAGGCGGGCGGCCATGTGGGCGACGAAGCGGGTCTTGCCGCAGCCGGTCGGGCCCTTGATCAGCAGCGGCAGGCGGTTCTTCCAGGCGTGCTCGAACACTGCGACTTCGTCGCCGGCGGCCTGGTAGTAGGGGATGTCGAGTTGCTGCGTCTCGGCGCGGTTGTCCATGTTCATTGCGGCATTCCTTTGATGTATGCGATGGCGATGACCGCCCAGACGAGGACCATCCAGCCCAGCGTCAGCATGCGCCACAGCGCCGGTGCATGTCTCAGGGCCATGAAGTCGAGGATGATGACCGCGCCCTTCCAGAACGAGATCGCGGCCAGCGCGGCGATCGCGCCCTTGCCGGTGGCGCCCAGCACGCCCATGCCCCAGGTCAGCAGCGTGGCGACGATCAGCGTCGCCCACAGCAGGGTGGCGCGTCGCGGCGTGCCATGTACGTCGGAGCTCATCTTCTCCTCCTCAGTGGATGACATAGACCAGCGGGAACAGGATCAGCCACACCAGATCGACCATGTGCCAGTAGGCGGCGCCGGTCTCGATGCCGTTCATCTCGCCCGGCCGGTAGCGGCCCTGGCGTGCGCCGTTCCACATCGCGACCAGGATCACCATGCCGAGAATCACGTGCATGAAGTGGAAGAAGGTCAGCGACAGGTAGAACATGTGGAAGGGGCTGCTCGACAGGCTGATGTTGTGCTCGAAGGCCGCCGCGTACTCGAACATCTTGACCACCAGGAAACCGGCGCCGCAGGCGATCGCGGCCAGCAGCCAGCGCGCGCAGGGCTGCGACAGGCTGTGCTCGGCGGCCTGCACCGCGCGCACGACGAAATAGCTGGCGGTGAGCAGCAGCACGGTGTTGAGCGCGCCGGCATGGCGGTTCAGCGCCGCCTGCTCGGCATCGAACAGCTCGATGTTGTTGGCGCGGGTGAAGGCGTAGGCGGCGAAGAACACGCCGAAGGCCAGCAGTTCGGCGAGGATGAAGAACCAGATCGCCAGGTCGCCCGCGAGTCGGGGGCCGGTGGTGTCCGGGGGTGTTGCAATGGCGGGTAGGGTGTCCTGTTCCATGCATCGAAGTCTAGGCAGCGGGGCATGGAATTAACTTGATCGTGGTTAACTGAGCCGTTCCGCGAGGGATTCGGCGGCGCGGCCCAGCCAGTGCCGCGTCACATCCGCCATGCGGTTGGCAAACCCCCATTCGTTGTCGAACCACACCACCAGGTTGAGCAGCCGCGGCCCGATCATGCGCGTCTGGCCGCCGTCGACGATCGCCGAATGCGGATCGTGGTTGAAGTCGATCGAGGCATGGGGGTCGTCCGACCACGCCAGCAGTCCGCGCCACGTGCCTTCGGCAGCGGCGCGCAGCAGCCTGTTGATCCGCGCCGCGTCGGTGTCGCCGGCGAGCTGCAGCACCATGTCGATGGCCGAGACGTTGTGCGTCGGCACGCGGATGGCCTTGGCCTGCACCTTGCCGGCGAGCTCGGGCAGCAGGCGCTCGACGCCGCGCGCCAGGCCGGTGGACACCGGGATGATGGACTGCATCGCCGAGCGTGTGCGGCGCAGGTCGGCGTGGTGGTAGCCGTCGATCAGCGGCTGGTCGTTCATCGCCGAATGCAGGGTGGTCAGCAACACGTTCTCGAGGCCCAGTTCGCGGTGCAGCAGGGCCAGCACCGGCACTGCGGCATTGGTGGTGCACGACGCGTTCGACACCAGCCGGGCATCGGCGCGCAGGCTGGCATCGTTGATGCCGTGCACGATGGTGGCGTCGACGTCCTCGGCGCTGTTGCCCGGCTGCGATAGCAGCAGGCGTGGGCAGCCTGCCCGCAGGAAGCGTTCGAGTTCGGCGCGGCTGCCGTACTGTCCGGAGCATTCGACCACCAGATCGATGCCGTGGGCTGCCCAGTCGAGCGCTTCGGGCGTGGCTGCATGCGAGACCGCGATGGCCCGGCCGTCGATCAGCAACTGGTCGCCGCTCGTCTCGACCTGGCCGGGAAAGCGCCCGTGGGTGGAATCGAAGCGGGTCAGGTAGGCGATGCTCGCCAGGTCCGCCGGCTCGTTGATCGCCACCACCTGGAACTGCCGTGCCAGCCCGGCCTCGTGCAGGGCACGCAGGTAACAGCGCCCGATGCGGCCATAGCCGTTGATGGCGATGCGTTGCGGGCGGGATGGGACGGGGGGCGGGGTGCGTGACACGGTGGCTTCCGGTGGGCGGGTCGGGGGAAAAGCGGAATTCTAATGGGTGATGGCCCCGTGCCGGAATTCGTGCAGGGCAGGAGCAGGCTTGCTGCGGTTTCAAAGTCGGTTATTTAGCTCTCGTTTTTATTAGTACAATGAGAACTGTTTTCATTAAAATTCATCGTCCGTTCTCATGAGGAAACCATGAAGGTCCGCATCGCAAGTTTGAAGAGGAAAACCGTATGCCTGGTCATCCTGTCGGCCATGCCCGCACTGGCAGCCGCACAGGAAAGCCGGCAGGCGTCCGCAGACGACGGGTTGGCGCCCACGGTGTTGAAGGCGGTCACCGTTGATGCCTACCGAACGGCGGAAACGGCGTCGGGTGCGACCAAGACCGATACACCGGTTGCCGAAACGGCACAGTCGGTATCGGTGATCGTGCGCGACGAACTGGACGCGCGCGGCGTGCAGAACCTCAACGACGCGATGCGGTATGTCGCCGGAGTCGCGCTCGAAGGCTCCGGCATCGACAATCGCGTCGATGATTTCAGCATCCGCGGCTTCGATGCCGGCAGCTGGAGCAACAACGTGACCGTCGATGGCATGCGGGCGCCGCAGGGCAGCCAGTGGAACCGGACGATGGTCGATAGCTGGAACCTGGAGCGCGTCGAAGTCCTCAAGGGGCCGTCGGCGGTGATGTATGGCCAGGTGGCACCGGGAGGCATGGTCAACCAGGTGAGCAAGATGCCGTCGGCCGACCGCGAGCGGCTCCTGCGGCTCGGCATCAACGGCCATGGCCAGTTCAATACTGCCTTCGATGTCGGCGGCGGCAGCGAGGACGACCGCCATCTGTTCCGTCTGGTCGGGCTCTACCGCAAGGGTGATACCCAGATCAAGCACACGCCGGAAGAGCATTACTTCATCGCGCCGAGCTACAGCTTGCAGATCTCCGATGCGACGAAGCTGACGCTGCTGGGCCTGTACCAGCGCGACGACGGCGGTTCGACCTACCAGTTCCTGCCAATGGACGGAACGCTCGTCGCGACGCCGTTCGGGCGGATGAAGAACACCACCTTCATCGGCGAGCCGCACTGGAATACCTATGATCGTACGATCTGGACTGCCGGCTATGTCTTCGAGCACGCATTCGACGACAGCTGGAAGTTCAGCCAGAGTGCGCGTGTGACGGACGTGGAGTCCCTGTTCCGTACGGTGGTCACCAGCGGCGCATTGAATGCCGACGGCCGCACTCAGAACCGCCGCGCGGTATGGGGCGAGGGCGATTCCAGGGGGTATACCGTGGATACGCGCCTGACCGGAAAATTTGCCACTGGCGCGGTTGCACACACCTTGCTTGCCGGGCTGGATTGGCAGAAGGCGGATTGGACCGGTGCGCGCGGCGCGATGACCAGCCCTCCGCCCATCGACATCTTCAACCCGGTGTACAGCGGCTTCAGGCCCACCACCACCAGCATCAGCTACAGTGGCGGCAAGAACGAACAAACCGGGGTCTATCTGCAGGATCAGATGGCCATCGACAAGTGGCGGCTGACCTTGGGCGGCCGCTACGACTGGACCGAGGATGACACCTACTCGCAGCCCTATTCTGCCATTTCCGGTGTCTACGGCGCCCGCAGCCCGAGCAGGGTAAAGAACGAAGCCTTCACCCGCAATGCCGGAATCCTCTATGTTTCCGATCTGGGCCTGTCGCCTTATCTCAGCTATGCCGAGTCGTTCCAGCCGGCCGGCAGCAACACAAGCATGAGCTTCACCGACAAACCCTTCGATCCGGTGACCGGCAAGCAATGGGAATTCGGCATCAAATACCAGCCGGCGAACCATGATGGCCTCGTCACCGTGTCCATCTACGACCTGCGCCAGCAGGACATCCTGGTCGACGACCCCGATCCCGCCCACAACACATGCGGTTCGAACGGAACCAGCCAGTGCCAGGTCCAGGATGGCGAGAGCCGGGTGGCGGGCGTGGAGCTCGAAGGCCGGATCACGCTGCAGAAGGGGTTGAGCGTGATCGGCGCGGTGTCGTGGATGGATTCGGAAATCACCCGCAGCACGGCCGGCCTGAAGGGCAAGGAGCTTGCGCGCGTGCCGGAGAAAACCGCGTCGCTGTGGGCCGACTACACTTTCCTCGGCGGAGACCTGGCCGGCCTGAGCCTGGCGGCCGGGGTGCGCTACAACGGCAGGAGCTACGGCGACAGTGCCAACCTCTACGAGATTCCGTCCTTCACGCTCTATGACGCGGCAATCCGCTACGTCATCGGCCGCGACAGCGGCACGCCCGTCCAGCTTGCGCTCAATGTCGGCAATCTGACGGACAAGCGCTACGTTTCCACCTGCGGCGGCGTTTCTTCATGCTTCTACGGGACCGGCCGCACCGTCAACGCGACCGCGACCTTCAATTGGTGAGTCCGTGGCGGCAGGTTCCCCCGCCGGGGCGGACCGCGTCATGGCATACCCTGTGGGCAGCGACGCAAGCGGGGGCGGCAGTGATGATTGTCGCTGCGGCTGCAGCCGTATCTTTCGAATGAGATCAGTACGATGAATGCGTGGATGGTCCTGCTTTCGGCGCTGTCCGGTGTGGCGGGCGCATGGCTGCTCTATCTGGCATCGCCGCAGCAACTGTGGTCGGCACGCCGATCCTCCCCCCGCGGCCTTGCCTGGCTCGGCAGCGGCTGCCTGCTGCTGTCCCTGGTGCTGCTGCTGTCGATGATGGGGGCGATGGCTGCGGTGGCGAGCTGGATGGTGCTGGCGATGCTGGTGTGGACGGCGGCGCCGTTCGTTGGTGCATGGCGGGCGCGGCAGCGGAGGCCGTCATGAGCGAGAAGGCGGCAACGGTGAATGTGCGGCGGCTCGACAGCCGCCACTGGTTCGGCAAGGGCTGTGCCGGCGTGCTGCTCGGTTTCGGCCTGGCGGTGGCCCTCTCCGGCTTGTTTGCCTGGCTCGGCCCGGGAGGTATCGAGGGTGGGGGCGGCAAGACGCAGTTCAACATGTGGCTGATCTCGCCGATCTGGGCGGGTGTGCTGTCCTTCGTATTCCTGTTTCGCGACAGCCTGCGTGCATGGTTGTGGCTGGGCGCGGCGAACCTGGCTGCTTTCGGCCTGTTGGGCGCGCTCCGGCTGGGCATGGGTTGAGCAATGAAAATCCGTAACGACGTCATCAAGGTATACAAGGACGTACACATCTGGGTCGGCATCGTCAGCGGGCTGATGCTGTTCATCGCCTTCTACGCCGGCGCCATCACGATGTTCGAGAAACCGCTCGAACGCTGGGCGACGCCGCCATCGGCGCTGGCGCCGCCGCCGCCGATCGAGCGCGCGGACGAATTGCGGGAGGCCGTCCTCGCCAGGCACCCGCAGGCGGCGAAGTTCCATGCCGTCGTTGTCCAGCCGACTGCCGAAATGCCTGCAAGAGTGGTATGGCGCGAACCTGGCAAGACCCGTCGGGACTTTACCGAGTATGGGGCGAGCTTCGCTGCCGATGGCAGCCTGCAGGTCGAGAAGCTGGCCAGGGCGCCGGTGGCGCAACTGGTCGACACGCTTCACCAACTGGTGGGCCTGCCGTTTGCCGATGCGGTGGCACGCCCGATCATGGGCGCCGTGGCCTTGCTGTATGCGGTGGCGCTGGTTTCCGGGCTGATCATCGTGCTGCCGACGCTGGTCAAGGATTTCTTTGCCCTGCGCCTGGGCAAGAACATCAAGCGCATGTGGATGGACGTCCACAATGCGCTGGGCATCGTCAGCCTGCCCTTTCACCTCGTCATGGCGCTGACCAGCGTGGTCTTCGCCTTCCATACCCCCTTCTATGCGGTTCAGGAAAAAGTGGTGTACCCCCACGGCCTGCCCTGGGGGCAACACGAGCCTGCGCCATTGCCCGGTCCTGGCGAATACCGGCTGCCGGCGGACGAACTGCTGCGCAGAGTCGAGGCGCAACTGCCGGGTTTCGAGGTGTACAGCTTCATCTTCCGTGAAGACCATGGTCAGCTGGAGGCGAGCGTCACCGGCCTGGACGTCCGCTACGGCACCCGTGGGCGAACCTATGCGAGCACGCACCTGAATCCCTATACCGGCGAAGTGGACCCGCATGACCTGCCCGGGCACATGGAGCCATGGAGCGCGGCCGTCAATACCTTCTTCATGCTGCATTTCGGCAGCTACGGCGGCGACGCGATGCGCTGGCTCTACGTGGCGATGGGACTGGCCGGTGCCATGCTGTTCTACACCGGAAACCTGCTGTGGATCGAATCGCGCCGCAGGAAGCGGCGCGACGGCGTCATCCCCGGGCAAAAACGTTCGGCCCGGGTGCTGGGCTGCCTTACCGTCGGTGTGTCCCTTGGCTGCGTGATCGGTATTTCGGCGACGTTGGCAGCGACCAAATGGCTGCCAGGCCAGGCCGATGACCTCGCTGCATGGCATGAGGGCATTTATTACGCAGTTTTCTTCGCCGCCGTGGCCTGGGCCTTCGTGCGGGGGGCTGCCCGCGGCGCCGACGAACTGCTGCGGCTGGCGGCGCTGGCGACCCTGCTGATTCCGCTCGGCAGTCTGGCGGGCATCTGGGGGATCGGCGGCACCTGGAACCATCACGGCGCGGGCTTCGCCGTCGATGCCACCGCCCTGGCAGCCGTACCGGTGTTTCTGCTGCTGGCGCATCACACCCGCAAGCGGATGCTGGAAGGCCATGCCGATAGCGTCTGGTCCGCGAAGCATGAACCTGCCGTCGATCCAGGTGCTTCACCTCAGGAGGTGGCGGTTTCCAAGTGAGGGGCCGGTATGGACGGCCGCTGCTGCTCGCCGTCGTCCTGCATCCTGCCCCGCGGGGTGGACGTGACGGGGGTTCTAGGCTGTAATCCCGGCCACCAGCAGGGCAGACCGATGCGGCTGCCGATCAGGGACCACAGCGGCCGGCTTCGGGAACAGGTATCTTCGCGCCATGACTTCACACAAACCGCGCGGCGGCAAGGATGTGCCGCCTGCGCCTGCACGAGAACAGGACGCCGGCGATGCCTTTGCGCTGTCGCAGAACGACGTCACCATCCTGGCGGAGACTTTCCGCCTGCTGGGCGATCCGTCGCGCCTCAGGATCATGCTGTGCTGCATGAAAGGTTCCACTTCGGTGGGGGAGATCGCTGACAGCCTTGAGCTGTCGCAGTCGCTGGTCAGCCACCATTTGCGGCTGCTGCGTGGCGCGCGGCTGGTGAAGGGAGTGCGGCGGGCCAAGCACATCTTCTACGAAGTCGCCGACCAGCACGTCAGCCAGGTGCTGCAGGACATGGCCAGCCACATCGTGGAAGAGCAGGCTGACGATTGAACGCTGCGCCCGGGCAGGAGGTGTGGCGCTGCAGCGGAGCGGGTGTGCCTTTTTAAAAAACACATGAACAATTGTTCATGTGTGCTAGTATGAGTGCACCTGCTGTGCAAGAAGGTCTGCGTTTTTGCAGCTCCCGCATCGGCAGGCAAGGAGATCGGCATGAATGAACACCATGCGGAGCACGGGCACCACGACGGCCACCGGCACGAGCGGGATGGCTGCGCGGATCACTGCCATTGCGAGATCCAGGCCTGCGCGGACGGGCATCGGCATGCCCACGCGGCCGGGGAGGCGGCTGCCGCCCAGGCAGCGTCCGCTCCTGCGCCCGAAAGCTCACCCAGGGTATCGATGCGGGTCGAAGGCATGGACTGCGCAAGCTGCGTCGGCAAGATCGAGACTGCGCTGGCGCGCATGCCGGGGGTGTCCTGCATCCGGCTCAATTTCGCTGCGGAAACGCTGGAACTGGCGCTGGCGCCGGATTCGGCCACCGGCGTCGGCGACATCGAGAAAGTCATCGGCGGGCTGGGCTTCGGTGTGTCTGCCATCCAGGACCGGAGGGGGGAAGAGGGAGCGCCGAGCGCTCCTGCTGCTGCCGCGGACCTGCCCTGGTGGAAGACGAAGAAGGGCGCGCAGGTTCTCGGCCTCGGCGTGCTGATGGGTGCGGCCTATGCGATGGCGCTCGTGTTGCCGGCATATGGGCCCTGGGTGTTTGCCGCCGCCGTGCTGCTCGGCGTCTTTCCCTTCGTGCGCAAGGCGTTCGCACTGGCGCGCGCGGGTTCGCCGTTCTCGATCGAGATGCTGATGTCCGTCGCTGCAGTCGGTGCCCTGCTGATCGGCGAGGCGGAAGAGGCCGTTGCGGTGGTGTTCCTGTTCTCGGTCGGCGAATTGCTGGAGAACGTCGCCGCGGGCCGTGCGCGCGCCGGCATCAAGGCGCTGGCCGCGCTGGTGCCGAAGACGGCGCTGCTGCTCGATGGGCAGGGCGGGCAGCGCGAAGTGCCGGCCTCGTCCTTGCGCGTGGATGACCGCGTGCTGGTCCGGCCGGGCGACCGCGTGCCGGCCGACGGCGTGATCGTGGCGGGCGCGTCCAGTCTGGACGAGTCGCCGGTGACCGGCGAGTCCGTGCCCCGGGAGAAGGCAGCCGGCGACGGCGTCTTCGCCGGCACCATCAACGTCGATGGCGTGCTGCAGGTCCGGGTGGACAAGGCCGCCGCGGACAACACCATCGCCCGCATCATTCATCTGGTGGAGCAGGCCCAGGCCGCCAGATCGCCCACCGCGCGTTTCATCGAGCGCTTCAGCCGCTATTACACGCCGGCGGTGATGGCGCTGGCGGCGCTGGTCGTGCTGGTGCCGCCGCTGGTGCTGGGCGGCGACTGGGGCACCTGGCTCTATCGCGGCCTGGCGTTGCTGCTGATCGCCTGCCCTTGCGCGCTGGTGTTGTCGACCCCGGCCGCCATTGCTTCGGGCCTGGCGGCGGGCACGCGGCAAGGGCTGCTGATCAAGGGCGGCAATGCGCTGGAAACCATCGGCCGCGTGGGTGCGATCGCCTTCGACAAGACCGGCACGCTGACCGAAGGCAGGCTGCGCGTCACCGACATTGCCGCCTTTGACGGAGAAGAAGGGGAAGACGAGGAGAGCCAGGCGATGAGCGTGCTCGCGCTGGCGGCGGGCGTCGAATCCGGTTCCAGCCATCCGCTGGCCAGGGCCATCATCCGGCAGGCCGAAAGTGCCGGGCTCGCCATTCCAGTGGCGGCGGAGGCTTCGGCCAGCGCGGGCCGGGCAGTGCGTGCGCGGGTGGATGGCCGTCGCCTGGCGGTGGGCTCTCCGGTGTACGCCGAGCAGGTCGCGCAGCTTGCGCCTGGGCAGCGGGCACGCATCGAGGCCTTGCAGAACGATGGCAAGACGGTGTCGGTGCTGCTCGACGAGGAGGCGGGGCGCGCCCTGGGCCTGCTCGCGCTGCGCGACGAACTGCGGCCGGATGCGCGTGAGGGCGTCGCCCGGCTCAAGGCGCTGGGCGTGCGGCCGGTGATGCTGACCGGCGACAACGCCCGCACGGCGCGGGCGCTGGCCGGCGAACTGGACATGGAATGGCAGGCCGAACTGCTGCCGCAGGACAAGCTGCGCCTGATCGACGGCATGAAGCGTGATGCCCGCGTGGCGATGGTGGGCGACGGCATCAACGACGCGCCGGCACTGGCAGCGGCCGACGTCGGCATCGCGATGGGCGGCGGCACCGACGTGGCGATCGAAACCGCCGATGCCGCGCTGCTGAAGAGCCGCGTCAGCGATCTCGCCCATCTCATCGCGCTGTCGCGGGCGACGATGGCCAACATCCACCAGAACGTGGTGTTCGCGCTCGGCCTCAAGGGGGTGTTCCTGGTCACCAGCGTGCTGGGCATGACCGGCTTGTGGGTGGCAGTGCTGGCCGATGCCGGGGCGACGGCGCTGGTCACGCTCAACGCGCTGCGCCTGCTGCGCTTCGGGCGTGGCTGAAGCGCCGGCTCGCCCGCGGCATACGGGGGCGGGCCGCTGCTTCAGGCGACGCTGGACAGCGAAGCCATGTCGATCACGAAGCGGTAGCGCACGTCGGCTTTTTCCATGCGCTCGAAGGCGTGGTTGATCTCGTCCATGCGGATCATCTCGCAGTCGGGCAGGATGTTCTTTGCCGCGCAGAAATCGAGCAGTTCCTGCGTCTCGCGGATGCCGCCGATCGGCGAGCCGGCGATGCGGCGGCGGCCGAACAGCAACGGCACCGTGCTCAGTTCGTCCAGCGGGCCGATCTGGCCCACCAGTACCAGCGTCCCGTCCACGTCCAGCAACGGCAGATAGGGCTTGAGGCTGTGCTGGACCGGCACGGTGTCGATGATCAGGTCGAAGCTGCTGGAGGCCTTGCGCATCGACTCGGTGTCCGATGAGGCGAGCAGGCGGTGCGCGCCCAGCGCCAGCGCGTCGGCTTCCTTGTCCCTGCTGCGGCTCAGCACCGTGACGTCGGCGCCCAGCCCGACCGCGAGCTTGACCGCCATGTGGCCCAGGCCGCCCAGCCCGATCACGGCCACCCGGCTGCCCGGCCCGACTTGCCAGGTGCGCAGCGGCGACCAGGTGGTGATGCCGGCGCACAGCAAGGGCGCCGCCCGGGCCAGATCCAGCCCTTCGGGTACGCGCAGGCAGAATTCCTCGCGCACCACCAGATGCTTGGAATAGCCGCCCTGCGTCGGCTCCCGGGTGATGCGGTCGTGTCCGCCATAGGTGCCGGTGCAGCCCTTGCGACAGAGCTGTTCCTCGCCCCGTTGGCATAGATCGCATTCCATGCAGCTGTCGACCAGGCAGCCGACGGCGACGTGGTCGCCGGCCTTGTAGCGGGTGACCTCGGCGCCGACCCGGGTGACGCGACCGACGATCTCGTGCCCCGGCACGATCGGGTAATAGCTCTTGCCCCAGTCGTTGCGCGTGGTGTGCAGGTCGGAATGGCACACGCCACAGTAGAGGATCTCCATCGCGACGTCGTTCGGCCGCAGCGCACGGCGTTCGAACTTGAAGGGCGCCAGAGGCGTGTCCTTGCTGTAGGCGGCATAGCCATAGGTCTGCATGTGCGGGCTCCTGTGCTGTATTTCTCGGAAAGCTGGGATCCTACAGGCTGTGGCGCGGCAGGCAAGCGGTTTGCCGCCGCCGGACTGCCGGGCGCCGGATCGCCAGACCGTCGACGAAAAAAAAGGGGCGGCCCAAGCCGCCCCCAACCCCTTCCCCTGGTCGCCCAGGAGTTACTGCGGAGAGACACCGGTCATCGTCATGCCTTTGCCGGCTGGGTCTCGCCCTTGACGAAGAAGCTGATGACGTACACCACCAGGCCGACGAAGAACATCACACCCGCCCATTCACGCATCCAGTAGAACAGGGTGACCTGGTCCTGGGCGGCCATGAAGGACATCGGCGAGTCGGACACGCGCTGCAGCCACACTTGCAGGATGCCGGCGGCGGTGAGGAACAGGGTGATGAAGACCATCGCGATCGTCATCAGCCAGAAGGCCCACATTTCCAGCACTTGCGACTTGTTCGAGTTGGCGGCACGGCCGCGCAGGATCGGCATCGCGTAGCTGATGATGGTGAGCACGACCATCACGTAGGCGCCGTAGAAGGCCATGTGACCGTGGGCGGCGGTGATCTGCGAGCCGTGGGTGTAGTAGTTGACCGGAGCCAGGGTGTGCAGGAAGCCCCACACGCCTGCGCCGAGGAAGGCCATCACGCCGGTACCCAGGGCCCACAGCACGGCAGCGCGGTTCGGATGCTCGCGGCGACGGCGGTTGACCATGTTGAAGGCGAAGACGGTCATGGCGAAGAAGGGCAGCGGCTCCAGCGCGGAGAAGATGGAACCCCACCACTGCCAGTATTCCGGCGCACCGATCCAGTAGTAGTGGTGGCCGGTACCGATGATGCCGGTGACCAGGGCCAGCGTGATGATCACGTACAGCCACTTCTCGATGACTTCGCGGTCGACCCCGGTCACCTTGATCAGCACGAAGGCCAGCAGCGCGCCGAGGATCAGTTCCCACACGCCTTCCACCCAGAGATGCACCACCCACCACCAGTAGAACTTGTCACGGACGAGGTTCACCGGGTTGTAGAAGGAGAACAGGAAGAAGATCGCCAGACCCCACAGACCGAGCAGCAGCACCATGCTGATGGCGGTCTTGCGGCCCTTGAGCGTGGTCATGGTGATGTTGAACAGGAAGGCGAGGGCGACGATGACGATGCCGATCTTGGTGATCAGCGGCTGCTCGAGGAACTCGCGTCCCATCGTGGCGAGGATGTCGTTGCCCGTCATCTCGGCCAGCGTGGCGTAGGGCACCAGCAGATAGCCGAGGATGGTGGCCGCACCGGCGACGAGGAAGATCCAGAACATCGCCAGCGCCAGCTTCGGGCTGTAGAGCTCGGTTTCCGCTTCTTCCGGAATCATGTAGTAGGCCGCGCCCATGAAGCCGAACAGCAGCCAGACGATCAGCAGGTTGGTATGGACCATGCGGGCCACGTTGAACGGGATTTCCGGGAACAGGAAATCGCCGACGACGTACTGCATGCCCATGATCAGGCCGAAAATGATTTGCCCCACGAACAGTCCGATCGCCGCGATGAAGTAGGGCATGGCGACCGCTTGTGATTTGTATTGCATGGATGATCCCCTTGTCGGTTCTCCGGGTTGCGTCTGAGGTTCTATGGTTCAGCCTTCGACTCAACCTTCGATGTTGGGCGGCCAGTTGGCGGTGTTGATCTCGGAGGTGTACTTCAGGAAGGCAACGAGCTCATCCAGCTCCTCGTCGGTCAGGTTGAAGTTGGGCATCTGGCGGCGGCCAGGCGCCATCGTGGGCATGCTCTGCATCCACGCCTTGATGAACTCCGGACCGCGGCGAACATAGACATTGCCGAGTTCAGGCGCGAAATAGGCGCCTTCGCCCAGCAGGGAGTGGCATCCGATACAGTTTCGTGTTTCCCAGATGTGCTTGCCGGCGGCGACTTCCGGCGTGATGTTGTGAGAATTGTCGCGCGATGGCAGTTCGCGCTCGGTGTCGAAGGTCAGCGCCAGGAACAGGAGGAAGAAGAAAACCGTCCCCCCATAGAAGATGTTCCGCGCCATCGATTTTGTGAAAATGCCGCTCATCGCGCACTCCTCATCATTGGTCTCGTTTTCAGGATTGATTGGTGTCAGTGGTAAGGGGGATTACATTCCCACGGCTGAGCCGATGGTGAGCGCATGGTAGGGAGCCGGCTGCCCCCCCACCATGATTTGAATCAAGATTGACCGGGTAGCCGGAATGCGCCCGGCGACCGGGCTGGAGAGCGTGGGTGGAGATGAACGGGATGGCATCGACAGCGCATCGCGTCTGCATGGCCATGCTCGCCTTGCCGGCGATTGCGCTGGCACATGGCGAGATCGTGGTGGACGTGGGCCATACCCTGGCGGCACCGGGGGCGACGAGCGCGCGTGGACGCAGCGAATTCGAATTCAACCTCGATCTGGCACGCGAGGTGACGGCGGCGCTGCAGGCGCGGGGCCGGTCCGCACGCCTGATCAACGAGGACGGCCTCATCCCCAGCCTGAAGGCCAGGCCACAGGCGGCCGAGGGAGCCGCCTTCCTGCTGTCGATCCACCACGACTCGGTCAACGCCTTCGAACTGCAGCCCTGGCAGTGGCAGGGGCAGGCGCTGGACTACAACGACGACTTCGCCGGACATTCGCTGTTCGTCTCGCGCGACAACCCGGATACCGCGCGCAGCATCCTGTGCGCCCGCATCATCGGCGCACGCCTGCAGCGCATGGGTTTCGAGCCCACCCACAAGAACGGCCGCCGCCGCGCCTACGCGGACCCCATGCATGCCGTGCATTATTACGATGGCCTGGCGGTGCTACGACATGCGACGATGCCCGCCGTACTGTTCGAGGCCGGCGTGATCAAGAACCGCGACGAGGAACTGCTGCTGCGCGATCCCGCGCGCATCGCCCGCATGGCCGATGGCATCGCCACCGCGCTGGTGGCCTGCCTGACTGCCGGCCAGCCGGCCGATGATGAGGCGACGGCAGATGGGCCGCCGCTGCAGCCTGTCGTGGAGTGATGGCTCGAGTGCTGTGATGTGGCAATGTGGCGTATCAAGGCATGGCGCGCTCGCCTTGCCAGCCGAGCGCCTTGTATAGCGCGACCACTTGCACCTGCGATCCGGTTTCCTCCTGCACGATCTGCCGGCGTAGCTGAAACAGCGTTCGCTGGCTCTCCAGCACGGCCTGGTAGCTGCCGGCACCGGCGCGGTAGCGTTTGCCGGCGATGTCGAAGGCCGCCTGGGCGTGGCCGGCCGATTGCAGCAAAACGGCGAGTTGGCGCTGCTGTTCGGCGAGGGTGGTGATCGCGTTTTCGACTTCCTCCTGTGCGTTCAGCAATACCTGTTCGTAGACGGCCAGCAAGCCTTCGGACTGCGCCCTGGCGGCGCGCAGCCGCGCGCGGGCATTGCCGAGGCGCAGGGCTGGCCAGGACAGAGTGGGGGCAGCCTGGAAGGTGCGCGAGGCGGCGCTGCCGAGATCGCCATCGCGCAAGGCGAAGAAGCCGAAAAAGCCGCCCAGGTCGAGGCGAGGGTAGAGCTCGGCGGTGGCTGCGCCCACGTTCTCGACGCTGGCGGCCAGCAGGCGTTCAGCCCGGATCACGTCGGGCCGCGCGAGGATCAGGTGCTTGACGTCGCCCAGCGGAAGCTGCGTTGCCAGTGGCGCGAAGCGGGTTTCGGCCGGGTCGGGCAATTCCGCCCGGGCCTGGCCGGGCCGCCGTCCGGCGAGCACGTCGAGCCGGTAGCGGGCCTGCTGCAAGGCCGCCGTCAGCGGGGGAATCGCGGCCTCGCTGCGCAGCAGGTTGGCGCGGGCGCTTTCCACCTCCTCCGGCAGTCCGGCGCCGGCGCGCTGGCTGGCTTCGGCCAGGCGGACGGTTTCGCGCCAATTGTCGGCTTCCTGCCGGGCGACGTCCAGTTGCCGCCGATGGCCTTGTGCATCGAACCATGCCCGTGCGACTTCGGCAGCGATGCTCAGGCGCGTCAGCGCCAGGTCAGCCCGGCTGGCTTCGGCACGGGCCATCGCTGCCTGTTGCAGCCGATCCAGGCGGCCGAACAGGTCGATTTCCCACTGCACGTCGAAGCCGGCCTGCCAGGATTCGGACAGCCTGCGTCGGCCGTCGTTGCTGGCCTGCTGCTGGATGCCCCGCACATGGCCGGCGCTGCTGGTCACGCCCGGCAGGCGGTCGAGCCGGCGTTCGTCGAAGACCGCACGGGCGCCAAGCAGCCTGGCCTGCGCCTGGCGGATGTCGTGGTTGTGGGACAGTGCCGTTTCGATCCAGCGGGCCAGGCCCTCGTCCTCGAAGAAGCGCCACCAATCGGCGGGCATCGTTGCGCTGCTGTCCATCGCCTGGCTCGCGGCCAGTTCCACCGCCTGTGGGCTGGCAAGCACGACGGCTGGTGTGTCGGGTTTGACGTACTTCGGTCCCACTGCGCAGCCGGTCAGCGCCGTGGCCAGCGCCGCTGCACTCAGGAGACGGAGTCTGGTGCTGCTCGTCCTCATGCCTTCGCTCCTTCGGCCCGTTCGATTTCAGCGATCCCGGCCAACTGAAGCTCACGTGCGCTCTGCACGCGATGGTCGCGTGCCAGCCAGGTGTAGATCGTCGGCAGCACGAACAGGGTGAACAGCGTGCCGACCAGCATGCCGCAGACGATCACCACGCCCAGGCCGAAGCGGCTGTTGGCGCCCGCGCCGCTGGCGAACAGCAGCGGCACCACGCCGAAGGCCATCGCGCTGGTGGTCATCAGCACCGGCCGTAGGCGGATCTGCGCGGCGCGGATGATCGCGGACGTCCGGTCCAGCCCTTCATTCGCCTGCAGTTCGTTGGCGAACTCCACCATCAGGATGCCGTGCTTGCTGATCAGGCCGATCAACGTCACCAGGCCGATCTGGGTGTAGATGTTCAGTGTCGCCCAGCCCAGTGCCAGTGGCAGCAGCGCGCCGCAGATCGACAGCGGCACGGTGATCAGGATGATCAGCGGATCGGCCAGGCTCTCGTACTGCGCCGCCAGCACCAGATAGATCACCACCAGGGCGGCGAGGAAGGCGAACACCAGCGCATTGCCTTCCTGCACGTACTGGCGGGATTCGGACTGCCAGTCGTGGCTGAAACCGGGCGGCAGATCGGCCACCGCCTGCTCAAGGAAACCCACCGCCCGGCCCAGTGACACGCCTGGTGCGGGAATGGCCTGCAGGGTGGCGGCGTTCTGCTGGTCGAACTGCATCAGGCGGTTGGGTTCGACGCCCATCTCCAGCCGCAGCACCGTGGACAGCGGCACCAGGGTGCCGTCGCCGGTGCGCACGAACTGGCGAGCCAGCGCCTGCGGCGTCAGCCGCTGGTCGCGCATGCTCTGCGGGATCACGTCGTAGGAACGGCCGAACAGGGCGAAGCGGTTGATGTAGTTCTCGCCGACCAGCACGCCGAGCGAATCGCCGATGTCCTGCATGGAAATGCCCAGGCTTCCCGCCTTGGCACGGTCGATGGTGAGCTGGACCACCGGGCTGTCGTACTCCAGGTCGCTGTCGACCACGACGAACAGGCCGCTTTCGCGGGCGCGCTGCTTCAGGCCCGCCATCGCTTCATAGATCACCGGATGGTCCTGGGCACTGCGCAGCACCAGTTGCACCGGCAGGCCGCCGCTGCCGCCCGGCAGCGGCGCGACCTGGAAGGCGAAGATGCTGCTGCCTTCGATGTCGCCCACGGCCTGCTGCAGCTCGGCGAGGATTTCAGGCTCCTTGCGCTCGCGTGCGCCCCAGTCCGACAGGTTGATGCCGCCGAAGCTGGACGCGGGGCCGTCGGTGCCGTTGATGATCCAGGTGCCGGTCGTTTCCGGAATGGCGGCCATGACGCGGTGCAGCTCCAGCCCGAAGCGTTCGGCATAGTCCAGGCTGGCGTACTGAGGCGACTTGATCGCGGCCAGCACCGCGGCCTGGTCTTCCGGCGGTGCCAGTTCGCGTTGAGGCATCTGGTACAGCAGAGGCAGGCTCAGGCAGACGAGCAGGGCGACGCCACCGCTCAGCCAGCGTTGGCGCAGCGAGAAACGCAGCAGCTTGCCGTAACCGTCTGCCAGGCCGCCGAAGACCTGTTCGGCCAGCCTCGCCATGCGGCCGTGTCCGTCGCCCTGCCGGCTGGACTTCAGCAGCAGCGAACTCATCACCGGCGACAGTGTCAGCGCCACCACACCTGAGACGATCACCGCGCCGGCCAGCGTCAGCGCGAACTCACGGAACAGCGCTCCGGTCAGCCCACCCATCAGGCCGATCGGGGCATAGACCGCCGCCAGCGTCAGCGTCATGGCGATGACCGGCCCGGCGATCTCGCGCGCACCGATCAATGCCGCCGCGATTGGCGACCTGCCTTCTTCGATGTGGCGATGTACGTTCTCCACCACGACGATGGCGTCGTCCACCACCAGGCCGATCGCCAATACCATCGCCAGCAGGGTCAGCAGATTGATGCTGAAGCCGAAGGCCAGCATCAGCCCGGCTGCGCCCAGCATCGACAGCGGGATCGTCAGCACCGGGATGACGACGCTGCGCAGCGAGCCCAGGCACAGCCAGATCACCAGCACCACGATCAGCACCGCCTCCAGCAGCGTGTGCAGCACCTCGTCGATCGAGGCTTCGATGAAGCGGGCCGTCTCGTAGGCCAGTTCCATCTTCACGCCCGGCGGCAGCGTTTTCTCGATCTCCGGCAGCAACTGGCGGATGCCATCGACGATGACCAGCGGATTGCCCGCGGGCGTCGGGAACAGGCCCAGGTGGACGGCGGCTTCGCCATCCATCGTGGCGCTGGCGTTGGTGGCCGCGGCGCCCAGCTCCACCGTGCCCACGTCGCGCAGGCGCACCAGACCGTTGCCGTCGTTGCGGATCACCAGATCACGGAACTCGTCGACGCTGCTCAGTTCGGAATCGACCCGTACATTGGCGATCACGTACTGCCCGCGTACCTGCCCCGGCGCGGCCTGGTAGTTGTTGCGGCGCACCGCCTCGGCCACGTCGCTGGCGGTCAGGCCGCGGCCGGCCAGGCGATCCGCATCCAGCCACAGGCGCATCGCCAGCCGCTGGCCGCCGAAGGTCTGCACCTTGGCGACGCCGGGAATGCCGGAGAACAGCGGCTCGACCACGCGCGACAGGTAGTCGGTAAGCTCGGGCGCCGACAGGCTGCCGGTGGAGAAGCCGACATAGGCCACCGCCGTCGAATCGCCGGCGGACAGTTCGATCACCGGATCGTAGGCGCGCTCGGGCAGGCGATAGCGCACCTGATTGACCTTGGCCATGGTCTCGGTCAGCGCCTGGGTGGAATCGCGGTTCAGCTCCATGCGCAGCGTGACCGTGCTGCGGCCCTGCACTGACGAGGACGACAGGTAGTCGATGCCTTCGACCGAGGACACCGCCTGCGCGATCGGCTGGGTGACGAAACCCTGCATCAGTTCGGCGGACGCGCCGGGGTATTCGGTGCTGACCGTGATGGTCGAGGTTTCCAGCGTCGGGTACTGCCGGATCGGCAGCTTGCCCAGCGCGAACAAGCCCAGCAGCACGATCAGGCTGCTGGCCACCAGCGCCAGCACCGGGCGGCGCACGAAAACGTCGGTGAATTTCATGAGCGCGCGTCCTCCGTCACAGGTGCTACTGGCTGTTCCTCATGAAGCGCGTCACGTGCGACTACCTCGACCAGCATTCCGTCGCTCAGCCGCAACTGGCCGGAGACGACTACCCGTTCACCCTCGTTCAGGCCGGATTCGATCTCGACAAGGCCCTGCCAGCGTTCGCCGGTCCTGACCGCCACGCGGCGCACGCTCAGCGCCTGCCGTTCGTCCCTTTCGGCGACGAACACCGTCTGGCCGTAGGCGGAATGGCTCACGGCGGTTTCCGGCACCACCAGCACTGGCGTCGGCTGCTGGCGCAGCACGCGGACCTTGGCGAACATGCCGGCCTGCAACAGCCTTTCGGCATTCGGGATGCGGGCCTGCACCTGCACCGTGCGCGAGGCGCCGATCAAGGGGTCGATGGCGGCGACCTCTGCCTCGAACACACGCCCTGGCCAGGCATCGGCGCGCACCTGTACCGGCTGGCCAGCGCGCAGATGCGGCACCGCCTGCTCATCCAGCGCGAAGTTCGCATGCAGCGTGCCGGCATCGACCAGACTGGCGATGGCATCGCCGGCGTTCAGGTACTGCCCCTCATGCACCCGGCGGATGCCGATCACGCCGGAGAAGGGCGCGGTGACGGCCTTCTGCGCGATCACCGCCTCGATGCGCTGCAGTTCGCCGCGCGCCATGTCACGGGCCGCGGAGGCGTGGTCGAGCTGCTCCTGGGTCGCCACCCGCTCGCCGTGCAACTGGCGGGTTCGGGCCAGTACCGTTTCGGCGTTGCGCAACTGGGCGCGCAGCCGCAGGCGCTCGGCCTGCTCGGGCGCGTCGTTGAGCTGCACCAGCAACTGCCCCTTGTCGATACGCTGGCCGGAGGAGAAGGCGATGCGCGTGATGCGCCCTGCGACTTCCGCGGCCAGCTCCACCTGGCGCGCAGCTTCCAGTTCGCCGACACCGTGAAATGCCCGTGGCGCATCGGCGTGCTCCACGGCGGCCAAGGCCACCTTGGTGACCGGCCAGCCATCGCTCGAGGTTTCGCCGTCGCCGCCCCGGATCAGCCATGTGGCGGCGACGGTCACGGCGGTGGCCGATGCGATCGCCACTCCCGCCCATTTTTGCATTGTCGTTCTCCCGATGATTCAGCAGCGCAGTGCTGCACGCGCCCTCGATGTCCGGCCCGCAAGGCTTGCCAGCGTGGTCGCGGCGGACTATAAGACCTCAAGTTAACTTGAGGTCAAGCGTCGTGACGAACCAAGACAAACCCATCGGTTTCATCCGAGTGTTTCTGACCGTGGGGGAAGTTGCCCGGCGTGCGGGCGTGCCTGTATCCACCATCCACTTCTACGAATCGAAGGGTTTGATCACCAGCGTGCGCAGCGCGGGCAACCAGCGGCGTTTCCCCTTGGTGGTGCTGCGCTACATCGCCGTCATCAAGGTGGCGCAACGCGCCGGCGTGCCGCTGGAGGAAATCAAGGAAGCGCTGGGCCGCTACCCGCGTGGCAGCAAGCTGACGACGGAGCAATGGCGCGAGCTGTCCTCGGCGTGGCGTGCCAGCCTGGACGAGCGGATCAAGCGGCTGACGCGGCTGCGCGATGAACTGGACGGCTGTATAGGCTGCGGTTGCCTGTCGCTGGAGGAATGCCCGTTGCGCAATCCGATGGATGAACTCGGCAGGGAGGGGGCAGGGCCGAGGATTCTGGAGCGGCCATGAGAATGCATCAGGTTCGGCGCTGCGTGTGCAGGAGCTGTTTTGTCACGGCCCCTGTGCTCGGCTGCGCCGAAGTGTCACACAATTCACGACGGGACAGACAGGGAGACAAGCATGCACGAGGAAATCCTGCGTTTCTGGTTCGAGGACATCCAGCCGGCCCAATGGTGGGCGGTCGATCCGGCCTTCGATGTCCTGCTGCGCGAACGTTACGCGGCTGTGCTGCAAAGCGCTGCGCAGGGCGAATGCCATGCCTGGCGCGGCAGTGCCCGCGGCCGCCTGGCCGAAATCATCGTGCTCGACCAGTTCTCGCGCAACATCCACCGCGGCACGCCGCGTGCTTTCGCGCAGGATGGGATGGCCCTGGTGCTGGCGCAGGAGGCGGTCGCAGGCGGCGTGCTGGATGCGCTCGGGCCTGCCGAGCGCGCCTTCCTGCTGATGCCCTGGATGCACAGCGAGTCGCGCTTGATCCATGTCGAGGCCGAACGCCTGTTCAGGCATTGGGCGCCGCCGGACAGCCACGATTTCGAACTGCGCCACAAGGCCATCATCGATCGCTTCGGGCGCTATCCGCATCGCAATGCCATCCTGGGGCGGGAACCCAGCGCCGAGGAAGTCGCCTTCCTGCAGCAACCGGGGTCGAGTTTCTGAACCGGCTGCGGCCCCCTGGCCGGGTGCTCAGGCCGCGGGCGCTTTCCAGCTGCGCGTGGCACGCACGCATTCGCGCACCAGCGCCGGGCCGCGATAGACCAGGCCGCTATAGACCTGCACCAGGCTGGCGCCGGCATCGAGCTTGGCGATCGCGTCGCTGCCGTTGAGCACGCCGCCGGCGGCAATGATCGGCAGTTCGCCGGCAAGCGCCGTGGCGAGCTGGCGGACGACGGCGGTCGAGGCTTCGAACACCGGCGCGCCGGACAGCCCGCCTTGCTGTTCGCCGTAGCGGATGCCCTGCACCTTGTCGCGGGCGATGGTGGTGTTGGTGGCGATGACGCCGTCGATGCGGTGGCGGCGCAGCGCGTCGGCGATGTTGATGACCTGGGCTTCGTCCAGGTCGGGGGCGATCTTCAGCGTCAGCGGCACGTAGCGGCCATGGGTGTCGGCCAACCGGGTCTGCGCGGCCTTGAGGCGGCCGAGCAGGTCGTCGAGTTCGGATTCGCCCTGCAACTGGCGCAGATTCCTGGTGTTGGGTGAGGAAATGTTGACGGTGACGTAGCTGGCCAGCGCATAGATCTTGTCGAGGCAGGCGAGGTAGTCGTCGGCGGCGTTCTCGATCGGGGTATCGAAGTTCTTGCCGATGTTGATGCCGAGGATGCCGCGGAATTTGGCTGCCTTGACGTGGGCGATCAGGACGTCCACGCCGTGGTTGTTGAAGCCCATGCGGTTGATGACGCCTTGCACTTCGGGCAGGCGGAACATGCGCGGACGGGGGTTGCCGGGCTGGGGGCGCGGCGTGATGGTACCGATCTCGATGAAGCCGAAGCCCATGCGGGCGAGGCCGTCGATGGCTTCGCCGTTCTTGTCGAGGCCGGCGGCGAGGCCGATGCGGTTCGGGAAGCTCAGGCCCATGACTTCGACCGGCTCGGCCGGCTCGGGCTGGCCGGCGGGCAGTACGCGGCCGGCGAGGTTCAGGGCATGGATGGTGAATTCGTGGGCGGTCTCGGCGTCGAGCGAGAACAGCAGGGGGCGGGCGATGTCGTAGAGCATCGGCGGATTGTAGCGATTCGGTGCCCGTCAGGCGATGGCGCCGGATGTGCCGGAAAGAGGGGGCGCACCCGGATCCGGGGTCGGGTGGGGCGAAAGCGGGCCGCCATGGCCGGGCATGCTCTCCAGCGCCATCCACTGGCCGGCGTGCAGCGCCTGCAGCGGGCGGAAACGTGCCTTGTAGGCCATCTTCGGGCTCTCGCCGATCCAGTAGCCGAGATACACGTAGGGCAGGCCCATGCGGCGGCAGGCTTCGATCTGCCAGAGGACGCCGTAGGTGCCGAGCGAGCTTCCGGCCAGTTCCGGTTCGTAGAAGGTGTAGACGCTGGACAGGCCGTCTTCCAGGCGGTCGATGATGCTGACCATGCACAGGGTGTCGCCGTCGCGGAATTCCACCAGCCGCGTATCGACGTGGGTCTGCAGCAGGAAGTGGGTGTATTGCTCGCGGTTGTCCAGGTCCATGCCGCCGCCGGCGTGGCGGGTGGACTGATAGCGCTGGTACAGCCGGTAGTGCTCCTCGACGAAGGCCAGCGGCAGTTCCACGGCCCGCAGCCCGGCGTGGCGCGTCCGGGCGCGCCGCTGGCTGCGGTCGGGGCGGAAATCCTGCACCGGGATGCGCACCGGCACGCAGGCGTGGCAGGTGTCGCAATACGGCCGGTAGGTGAACACGCCGCTGCGGCGGAAGCCGCGCCGCACCAGTTCGCCATATACCTGGGTGTCGATCAGGTGGCCGGGCGTGGCGACCTGCGAACGTGCATTGCGGCCGGCCAGGTAGGAGCAGGCATAGGGCGCGGTGGCGTAGAACTGTATCAGGGCGTAGGGGTAGTCTTTCTGCATCTTCGCTCCCGGCCGTGTATCTAGCCCCAGTCGATGTACTGCCCGGCGTCCGCTGGCCATCGGGCTCCGCCCGGACAGGCCGATGCGTGCCGGGCGAGGATGTCGCTGAACTGTCGGCGCGGAATCTCGCACGCGCCCATCGACATCAGGTGCGTCGTCGTCATCTGGCAGTCGATCATGACATAGCCTCGCATGTGCAGGAAGCGGGCCAGGTGGGCAAGCGCGACCTTCGAGGCGTTCGATTCGATCGAGAACATCGACTCGCCGAAGAAGACCCGCCCCAGCGCCATGCCGTACAGGCCGCCCACCAGACGGCCATCGCGCCAGGTTTCGACGCTGTGGGCATGGCCGAGTTCATGCATGGCGCAGTACGCGGCGCGGATTTCCGGCGTGATCCAGGTGCCGGGGCCGGGTGTGCGCGGCGCCGCACAGGCGTCGATGACGGCGCTGAAGCGGGTGTCGAAGCGGACCTCGAAATGCCGCCGGCGCAGGAGCTTGCGCAGGGAGCGGCTGATGCGGATCTGCTCGGGTGCGAGCACCAGGCGCGGGTCGGGACTCCACCACAGGATGGGTTCGCCGGGATTGAACCAGGGAAAGATGCCTTTCCGGTAGGCGGCGAGCAGCCATTCCGGGCTCAGGCCGCCGCCGGCGGCGAGCAGGCCGTTCGGTTCGCGGAGCGCATGCTCGACCGGCGGAAATCCGGGCGGGCCGTCCAGCCAGGGAATCATGCCGGGCTCAGGCGGCTGCGTCGGCCGCCGGCGAGTCCTGGAAGGTGATGACGTGGTCGGCATCCAGGCGGATGCCGATGTGCTCGCCGATCGCGTGGTTGTGGTGGCTCGGCACCAGCGACAGCACCCGCGCGCCGCTCGCCAGGCGCAGGGTGTAGAGGATGTCGGCGCCGCGGAAGGCCTTGTGCAGGACTTCGGCCTTCAGCGGGCTGGCATCGTCGTGGATTATGTCGTCCGGACGCAGCAGCACGTCGACCGCCGCGTCGGGCCTGCACGCCTTGTGGTCGCCGCAGGACAGCGGGACATGGCTGTCGAGTATGCCGAGCTCGATGCGGACGCGGCGTTCGTCCAGCATCTGTCCGTCGACGAACACGCCCTGGCCGATGAAGTCGGCGACGAAGCGGTTGGCCGGTTCGTGATAGAGGTTGTAGGGCGTGTCCCATTGCTGGATGCGGCCTTCGTGCATGATGCCGATCTCGTCGGCGACGGCGAAGGCTTCGTGCTGGTCGTGGGTGACCAGGATGGCGGTGGTCCCGGTGGCCTTGATGATGTCGCGCACTTCGTGCGACAGGCGCTCGCGCAGCTCGACGTCGAGGTTCGAAAAGGGTTCGTCGAGCAGCAGCAGGCTGGGCCGGGGCGCCAGCGCGCGGGCCAGCGCGACGCGCTGCTGCTGGCCGCCGGACATCTCGTGCGGATATTTGTGGCCCTGGTCGCTGAGGCCGACCAGTTTCAGCAGTTCGGCGACGCGCGCCCTGCGGGCCTCGGCACTTTCCTTGCGCAGGCCGAAGGCGATGTTGTCCGCCACCGTCAGGTGGGGAAACAGCGCGTAGTCCTGGAACACCATGCCGATGCGCCGCTGTTCGGGGGCGAGATGCTCGCCGGCGGTGCTGACCACCCGGCCATCGAGCCGGATTTCGCCCGCGGCCACGCGCTCGAAACCGGCGATGCAGCGCAGCACGGTGGTCTTGCCGCAGCCGGAAGGCCCCAGCAGGCAGCCGATCCGGCCTTTCTCCAGGCTGAAGGACAGCTTCTGGACGATCCGGTGAGAGCCGAAAGCGAGGTCGATGTCGGTGAGCTGGAGATGGGCCATGTCGGGTCGTCGGACTGCGGAGGAGGAGGATTATTGCATCGTAACGCGCAACAAATGCGATCAATTATAATTCTCCTCCTCTGCAAGGGGCCAGGCGGCGGCAGACCGGGCCCGACAACGACGGAACCAGAATGAACAACAAGGGAGGGCAGGCCGCCACGAGCCTGCGCTGGTCATCTTTGACCGTGGCCGCGGTGATCATCGCGGCCTTGATCGCCGCGCCTGTGCTGTCGGTGTTTTCCAACGTCTTCACGGGAGGGACCAGCGATACCTGGACGCATCTCAGCGAAACGGTGCTGGGCGAATTCGTCTTCAACACCGTGGTGATGTGCGTCGGCGTCGGCCTGGGCGTGGCGTCGATCGGCGTGACCACCGCCTGGCTGACGACGATGCTGGATTTCCCCGGGCGCCGCTTCTACGAATGGGCGCTGATCCTGCCGATGGCGGTGCCGGCCTACGTGATGGCCTACGTGTATACCGACTTCCTGCAGTTCGTCGGGCCGGTGCAGACCGGGTTGCGCGAACTGTTCGGCTGGCGCGCGGGCGACTACTGGTTTCCGGACGTGCGCACCGTGGGCGGCGCGGTGACGATGTTCATGTTCGTGCTCTATCCCTACGCCTACATCCTGGTCCGTGCGGCCTTCCTCGAACGTGCCGGCGGCATGCTGGAGGCGGGACGTTCGCTGGGGCTCGGGCCCTGGGGCTGCTTCCTGCGCGTGTCGCTGCCGCTGGCGCGGCCGGCGGTGGTGGCCGGCACGGCGCTGGCGCTGATGGAAACCCTGGCCGACTTCGGCACCGTGTCGTACTTCGGCGTGCAGACCTTCACCACCGGCATCTACCGCGCCTGGTTCTCGCTCGGCGACCGCGTGGCCGCGGCCCAGCTCGCCGCCGCGCTGCTGGCCTTCGTCGTCATCGTGCTGAGCCTGGAGTTCGCCAGCCGGGGGCGGGCGCGCTTCAACAACACCTCGCGCCAGCAGGGGGCGCCGGCGCGCAGGCGGCTGTCGCCGGGCTGGGGGCTGCTGGCGAGTTTCGCCTGCTTCATGCCGCTGCTGCTGGGTTTCCTGCTGCCGGCCGGGTTGCTGCTGCAGATGGCTTTCGTCGAAGGCGATGCCCAGTTCGGCCCGCGCTTCCTGCAACTGGCGCGCAACAGCTTCGTGCTGGCGGCGGTGACGGCTGTGCTGGCGGTGGTGCTGGCGGTGGTGCTGGCCTATGCGGCGCGGCTTGCCCGCTCGTCGTTGCCGGCGGCGTTGAACCGCATCGTCGGCCTCGGCTATGCGGTGCCGGGCTCGGTGATCGCGGTCGGCGTGCTGATCCCGGTGACACGGCTCGACGCCTGGCTGGCGCAGGCCTGGCAGGCGGCGTTCGACGTCAATCCGGGTCTGATCCTGACCGGCGGCATCGCTGCGCTGGTTTACGCCTATCTCGCCCGCTTCCTGGCGGTGGCGCTGCATGCGGTCGAATCCAGCCTGGGCAAGATCACGCCGAGCATGGACGATGCGGCGCGCAGCCTGGGCTTCGGCAAATGGGCGACGCTGCGCCGGGTCCATGTGCCGATCCTGCGCGGCAGCCTGCTGTCGGCGGCGCTGCTGGTGTTCGTCGATGTGATGAAGGAGCTGCCGGCCACGCTGGTGATCCGGCCGTTCAACTTCGACACCCTGGCGACGCAGGCGCATACGCTGGCAGCCGACGAGCGCCTGACCGAGGCATCGACCGCGGCGCTGACCATCGTCGCCGTCGGCCTGCTGCCGATGATCGTGCTGTCGCGTCAGATCCTGAAGGCCAGCAGGCGGAAGGATTGAGCAATCCGATCTTCATGCGGAGCCGTCCGCGCTGGTTGCAAAGACGGCAAAGACGGGCAGGAACGTGATGCCGTCGCCTTTCCTGGCCAATTCGCATCGAGGATAATCGCGCGGGCAAGTTGTTCTGCCGGCGCGGCGCTTTGCCTGCGCGGCGCGCCTGTCATTTTCCGACGATGCGAGAACATGCAGATAGCAACGAAGCCCATTCATGCCCCCGCTCCGCTGGCCCGCACGGCCGGTGAAGCGCTCGGGCTTGCGCCGATTCGCCGGGCCCTGGCGCTCCACGTGTTGTCTGCCATAGGGAGCCGCACATGGCGCTGATGGACGAGCGCGCCCTGCTGATGGCGCTGGAGAGCGCTTCACTCGGGATCTGGGACTGGGACATTCCGTCCGGCAGGATGAGTTTCAGCCCCTTGTGGGCATCCATGCTGGGTCGGCGGCCCGAGGAGCTTGCGCCGGACGTGTCGTCGTGGGAGGTGCTCGTGCATCCGGACGACTGGAGCGGTATCCAGTCCGCGCTGCTACCCCATCTGCGGGGAGAAACCGAGTCCTACGCCGCTGAATACCGTCTCCGCCACGCCGACGGCCGCTGGGTGTGGGTGCAGGATTCCGGACGCGTGCTCGAACGCGACGACGAAGGCAAGCCCCTGCGGGCCGTCGGCCTGCACCAGGACATCAGTTCGCGCAAGGCGATGGAGGAGAGCCTGCTGCTGCTGGCGACCAGCGATCCGCTGACCGGGCTGTGGAACCGGCGCAATTTCGCCGAGATGGTCAATGGTGAACTGGGCCGGGTACGCCGCCACGGCTCGCAGGCCTGCCTGTTGCTGCTCGACCTCGATCACTTCAAGCGCATCAATGATACGTACGGACATGCGGCTGGCGATGAGGTGTTGCGGCACTTTTCCGGACTGGTTTCTCTCCATCTGCGCGAGGCCGACGTGTTCGCCCGTCTGGGTGGCGAGGAGTTCGGCGTCCTGTTGCCCTGTATCGAGGGCGATGCGGGCGCGCTGCGCGCGGCCACGCGTCTGCGCGAACTGATTGCGTCGAGCCCGGCCATCGTGGATGGCAAGCCCTTGCGCTTTTCCGTGAGCATTGGCGTGGCCATGCTCGATCCGGAAGATGAAGGCTTCGACGAAATCTTCACGCGCGCCGATGAGGCGCTGTATGAGGCCAAGCGCACTGGCCGTAATCGTGCGGTGCTGGCAGGGCATGCGCCTGACAGCGGGGCGGACGGCGAAAGAGAAACGGGCTTCGCGTCCTGGAACGACGCGAAGCCCGTCAGCCGGGAATGCCCCGAAGACGATCGGGGCTCGTCCGCCGGCGCCGGCTGTCAGCGATAGCCGGCGCGGTCGTAGATCTTCTGCGCTTCGGCGACGGTGTCGGCCAGTTCGCCGATCTGGATCGAATCCGCCTTGAACTTGCCCAGCTTGTCGAGCGCGGCATTGTCGACCTTGACCGAGGGCACCACCGGCCATTCGTTGTTGCCGTTGGCGAAGTAAGTCTGGGCTTCGTCGGAGGCCAGGTATTCGAGGAACTTGACCGCGGCTTCCTTGTGCGGCGCGGTCTTCAGCATGCCGGCGCCGGAAACGTTGACGTGGGTGCCCCAGCTCTGCTGGTTGGGCCACACCGCCTTGACCTTGGCGACCACTTCCTGATCCGCCGGGCGCGGCGAGTTCATCAGGCGGGCGAGGTAGTAGCTGTTGGCGATGGTGACGCCGCACTCACCGGCCGCGACGGCCTTGATCTGGTCGGTGTCGCCGCCCTTGGGCGCGCGAGCGAAGTTGTCGACCACGCCGCTCGCCCACTTGGCGGCGGCTTCCTCGCCGTTGTGCTTGATCAGAGCGGCGCCCAGCGACAGGTTGTAGGGGTGGCTGCCCGAGCGGGTGCACACCTTGCCTTTCAGCGCCGGGTCGGCGAGCTGCTCGTAGGTCTGGACCTGCTCGGCCTGAACCAGCTCGGGGTTGTAGACGATGATGCGTGCGCGCTGCGAGAACGAGAACCAGCGCTCGGTGCGCAGATTGGCCGGAATCCTCTCTTCCAGCACTGCCGACTTCACCGGCGCGAAGATGCCCATCTTGTCGGCATGGGCCAGGCGCGAGATGTCCACGGTGATGAAGATGTCTGCCGGGCTGTTGGCGCCTTCGTTGCGGATGCGCTCAAGCAGCTCGTCTTCCTTGGCTTCGATGCGGTTGATCTTGATGCCGGTCTGCTTGGTGAAGTTGCCGTACAGGGCTTCGTCGGTCTGGTAATGGCGGGCGGAGTAGATGTTCAGTTCGGTGTCGGCCGCGTACGCAATCGGCGCTGCAATGGCGAACGTGGACAGCAGGGCGATGATGGTGGCTTTCTTCATCATTTTGGAGGTCTTCCGTGGCAGTCGTTGAGGTCCGGATATTAAACGAGAAGAGTTCGCAGTTGCAAAGGCGTTCATTTCATGTCTTAATAGTGATAATCATTCGCAACTATCGGATACGGACATGGACGCACTCCTCGTTGGCGCAGATCGTCTTGGCAACATTCCCGACATCCTGTCGAACTTCGGCATTCGCATCGCCGGCCACGTCAGCGGCCGGGACACCACCCACCAGCGCCGCAGCAGCTCTCTGCCCGCGGGAATCGGCATGGTGATCCTGTTCACCGATTTCATCGGCCACAACGTCATGCAGCGATTCCGTGAGGCGGCCAACCGCGAAGGCGTGATGTTCGTGTGCTGCAGGCGCTCGACCTGCGCGCTGCAGCAGGCGCTGGGCCAGCGCATGGCGGAGAAGTGTTCGACGTGCACCGTGGCAAAGAAGTGTCGGCAGAAGCATTGAGAGTTGCCGCGGGAACGGCACCGGGTCGGTAGCCGGCCGCCGCAGACGAAGAAGGCGTTCGATTGCTGCGAACGAGCGGCAATCGAACGCCTTTCACGTTGATGCACTGCCGGCGACGGAGCGTGGGCGCAGGTGTCGAGCGGATGTGAAGCCGGATCAGCGGATGGCGGCGAAGCTGTCGGCAGTGGAGCCGCTGTCTTCGTCGATCAGGCGGCGGGCGCCGTTGAAGCGCTTGGACCAGTAGCTGCTCGAAAGCGCCTCGACACGTACCTTGCCGCCGGTGGACGGCGCGTGTACGAACTTGCCGTCGCCCAGGTAGATGCCGACGTGGGAAAAGGCGCGGCGCATCGTGTTGAAGAAGACGAGGTCGCCCGGTTTCAGTTCCTGGCGGCCGATCTTGTCGCCCAGCCGGGACATCTCGGCGGCAGTGCGCGGCAGATCGAAGCCGATGGCGTTGCGGAACACGTTCAGCACCAGGCCGCTGCAGTCGAGGCCTGTTTCAGGCGAGGTGCCGCCGAAGCGGTAGCGTACGCCGAGATAGGCAAGCGCCTGATCGACGAGCTGTTCGGCGGCCGAAACGTAGTCGCTGCCCGTGTCGCCACTGCTCGGGGATTCGCTGTTCGCCATGCCCATTGCCATCTGCTGCATGGGTTCGTCCGCGTGCGTGGCCTGGATTCCCGAGAGGGCGAGCGTCAGCACGAGGAGGAGGCGGCGAATTTGCATTCGGCGGAATATACGCAAATGTAACAGGCTTGTAAACAAGCGGCTGGCATGGACGCCGGGCAAGGCCGTGGTCAGCCTGCATAGGCTGCCCACGGCCTCTGTTTACAGCCGGTTGCGATACTGCCGCTGGCTGCGTTCGAGGTCTGCGAGTGCGCGTGGCGTATGCACTCCCTGTTCGGCAGCCCGGGCCTGCGCGACGAGGAGCAGCTGGGCGATGGCCCAGGCGTCGCCCAGCGCGTGGTGGCGCTGGAAGGTCTCGATGCCGAAGCTCTCCATCCAGGCGGCGAGCTTCGCCGGGCGCTCGATGCGTTCGGGAAACAGCGCGGGCAGCAGGAAATAGAGATCGATCCACTGGTCGTCGGGTTCGATGCCCAGGTGTTCGTCGAAGGCGTGTTCGAGCAGGCTGCGGTTGAGTGCGGCGTTGAACACGACCCGTGGCGCCTTGCCGGCCACGCCGAGCAGTTCGGCGAGGGTGGAGGCGGGGTTGGGGGCCAGGGTGCCGTAGTAGCTGTCGCGCGGGGCGAGCAGGCCGCCATCCACGGCCAGTGCCGCGACGGCGATCAGCCGGTCCTTGTCGAGATCCAGGCCGGTGGCCTCGGTGTTGAGCACCACGTAGCGGGTTTCGAAATGCGCCGTGCTGGTGTCGGCCGGGGCCAGTTCGGTCCAGCGCTGCAGGGCCTGGGCGCCCTCGTCCGAGAGCGGGGCCCCGGCCTGCGACGGGGCGAGAAAGCGGCTCAGCCATTTGCTCATAGCTGGTAGTCGAGCTTGATCCGGATCTGCAGCTTGCGCGCCTGGCGGAAAGCTTCCTTCAGGATGCGGCGATCGAGTTCGTTGAGGGTGTCGGGATCGACCTGGTTGTCGTCCGGCGCGCCATGTTCGGTCTCGAGGTGCTGGGAGCGCAGGCGCAGCAACTGGATGAAGTGGAAGCCGTCGATGATGGCCGACACTTCGTCGGCGGACACGCCCATCTTGCCGCTGGCCTGGCGCAGACGCTGGGCGGTGCTGCTGGAATCGATGCCGATGCGCAGGGCGATGATGCGGGCGACATCGACGAACAGCCGCGCGCCCGATTTCTTCAGGTCGATGCAGCCATTCTCCTCGACCACGAAGTCGCGCAGGCGGCCGAGCGGCGGCGTCACCGAGAGCGCGTTGGCCGCCATCATGCGCAGGAAGGCGGCGTTGCCGCGCACCGTCCTGTTGAGCCAGCTGCGGAGCTGGTCGCCGAGGCGTTCGTTGCCGTACAGCACGCGGAAGTCGAAGAAGATCGAGGCGTTGAGCAGGGCTTCGGGGTCGGGTTCGCGGATCCAGGCGCCGAAGCGCGACTTCCATTCGTCCAGCGTCAGGCACAGCTCGGGGTTGCTCGCCATGATGTTGCCCTTGCACAGCGGGAAGCCGCAGAGGGCGAGGCTGGCATTGACCTCCTTGGCGAAGGCGATCAGCCTGCTGCGGATCGATACCGGGTTTTCCCACTCGGCGCATTGCCAGATGATGCCGTTGTCCTGGTCGGTGGATAGCGTCTGTTCGTGCCGGCCCTCGGAACCGAAAGCCATCCAGCCGAAGTTGATGCCGGTCAGGTCGTGGTTTTCGAGCGCGAGCTGGATGATGCGGCGCGTCAGCGCATCGTTGAGCGTCGAGATGAACTGGGTGAGCTGCTCCGCTGCGATGCCCTGGGCGATGAGGTTGAGGGCGAGCTGGCGGATGTCCTTGCTGGCGCGCTGCAGCGATTCGATGTCCGCAGCGTTGTCGATGCCCGCACGAATCTGCCGCAGGCCGATGCGCTGCAGCGAGAACAGGTCGCGCTCGGAGACGACGCCCTTGAGCCGGCCTTCGGCGTCCACCACCAGGATGTGGCGCACGCCGTGCGTGGCCATCGCCAGCGCGGCATCGTAGGCCGAAGCGGTGGTGGCGAGCTGGTGGGGGTTGGCCGTCATCAGTTCGCCGACCGGGTTGCCGAGATCGAAGGCGGCGAGGATCACGCGCGGCAGCAGATCGCTCTGGGTCAGGATGCCGACGGGGTGGCGTTCCTGGTCGGTCATCACTGCGCAGCCGATGTGCTGTGCGTCCATCTGCTCGAGCACTTCGCGTGCCGGCGTGTCGGGAGAGAAGCAGACGGGTTCGCGCTTGATGAGCTGGCCCAGCGTGGTCGTCATCGTCTGCTGCTCGGCCGCGCGCTGTGCGAACGCGGCCTGCAACTGCTCGCGCGACTGGTTGAGCAGGCTGGCGATGTACTGTGTGCAGAACAAATGGAGGGCCGGGCTCGTTTCCATCAACTGCAGGAAGTCGTCCGCATCGATCTGGAAGCAGAAGCTGTCTTCGACCGCCACATAGGCGTTGGTCGACGGACGCCGGGCGGAAATCGCACCGATCGGGAAGCACTCGCCCGGGCCGAGCGGCAGGCTGGCGTATTCGCTCAGGGCGGAAGCGACCACCTGGCGCGCCTGGATCTTGCCGCGCTGGATGATGTGGAAATGGCGCGGCACGCCCATCTCGGGCGTCAGGATCTCACTGCCGCGCGGGTGGAAGGCAAGTGCGGCGCGCTCGGCGAGGAAGGCGAGAGCCTCGGCTTCCATGCGGTCGAAGGGCGAGAAGCGGCGCAGGAAGTCCGTGCTGGCTCCCACCAGCAGGTCGGCGGCGATGGCGGTCATGACGGTTCTGTCGTCGGTCGGATGCGCCGATTATAGGGGGCTGCCGGGACAATGGCTTGTCCGCGCGCAAGCGGCTACCCGCCGGCAGCGGTTTGCGCGGAGAGCGGGGACGAAAAGCGTGCCGGCGGAAAGGAAACTTACAGCACGTCGGCAGCGTAGTCGGCCAGGCGCGAGCGCTCGCCGCGCTGCAGCGTGATGTGGCCCGAATGCGCCCAGCCCTTGAAGCGATCGACGACGAAGGTCAGGCCCGACGAGCCTTCGGTCAGGTAGGGCGTGTCGATCTGGGCGATGTTGCCCATGCAGACCACCTTGGTACCGGGGCCGGCGCGGGTGATCAGGGTCTTCATCTGCTTGGGCGTCAGGTTCTGTGCCTCGTCGATGATCAGGAACTTGTTCAGGAAGGTGCGCCCGCGCATGAAGTTCAGGCTCTTGATCTTGATCCGGCTGCGGATCAGGTCGCGCGTGGCGGCGCGGCCCCAGTCGCCGCCTTCGCCGGCGGTGCCGTTGAGCACGTCGAGGTTGTCCTCCAGTGCGCCCATCCACGGCGCCATCTTCTCTTCCTCGGTACCGGGCAGGAAGCCGATGTCCTCGCCCACCGACACCGTCACGCGGGTCATGATGATCTCGGAGTAGCGCTTGGATTCGAGCACCTGGGTCAGGCCGGCGGCCAGCGTCAGCAGGGTCTTGCCGGTGCCGGCCTGGCCGAGCAGGGTGACGAAGTCGATGTCCGGGTTCATCAGCAGGTTCAGCGCGAAGTTCTGCTCGCGGTTGCGCGCGGTGATGCCCCATACGTTGTTCTTCTGGTGGCTGTAGTCCACCACGGTCTCGAGCAGCACCTTGCCGCCGTCGCGTTCCTTGACCCAGGCCTGCAGCGGATTGTCGCCGCTGGTCTCGAAGACGAACTCGTTGACCAGCAGGTCCGGCGCCAGTGGTCCGCTCACACGGTAATAGGTGTGGCCCTCTTCCTTCCACGACTCCATGCCGCGGCCGTGGGTGTCCCAGAAGTCGGCCGGCAGTTCGCGCGCGCCGGAGTAGAGCAGGTCGGTGTCCTCGAGCACCTTGTCATTGAAGTAATCCTGCGCCGCAAGCCCGAGCGCGCGGGCCTTGATGCGCATGTTGATGTCCTTCGACACCAGGATGACTTCACGCTCGGGGTGGCGCTCGGCCAGGTAGGTGACGACGGCCAGGATCTGATTGTCGCCGCGCGCGGTGGGCAGCGCGGCGGGCAGCGCGGCGTCGATCGCCTCGGTCTGCAGGAAGAGCCGGCCGGTGGCGAGGCCGTGCGACGGCAGGTCGAGCGCGATGCCTTCGTCGATGCCGTCGGGAGAGGTGGTGACGATCTCGTCCAGCATGCGGCTGGCCTGGCGGGTGTTGCGCGCGACTTCGGTCGTGCCCTTCTTGTTGTTGTCCAGTTCCTCCAGCGTCATGATCGGCACGTAGAGGTCGTGCTCCTCGAAGCGATACAGGCTGGTGGGGTCGTGCATCAGCACGTTGGTGTCCAGCACGAAGAGCTTGCAGTCGTGCTTGCAGGCGCTCTGCTTCACCGCCTTGCCGCGCTTGGCGGAAGCGGTCGCGACAGTTTTCGGTGTCTTGGCTTGCGCCTTCGGCGTCTTGGTCTTGGTGGTCGAGGGCATGGTCTGGCTCGGATGGAAGAGGGGAGGCGCGCAGCGAAGCGGTGCGCCGAAAGGGGTGGATCAGAGCGACTGCACCACGGCAAGCACGTCCGCAGCGTGGCCCGGCACCTTGACGCCGCGCCATTCGCGGGCGATGCGGCCGTCGGCGTCGATCACGAAAGTGCTGCGCTCGATGCCGCGCACCTGCTTGCCGTACATGTTCTTCAGCTTCATCACGCCGAAGGCTTCGCAGGCCGCTTCCTCGGGGTCGGAAATCAGTTCGAACGGCAGTTCCAGCTTGGCCTTGAAGTTCTCGTGGCTCCTGATGCTGTCGCGGCTGATGCCGAACACCTCGCAGCCGGCGGCGGCGTACTCCGCGTACAGAGCGCCGAAGTCCCTGGTTTCGTTGGTGCAGCCGGGCGTGTTGTCCTTGGGGTAGAAATAGATCACCAGCTTGCGGCCGCGCAGTTCGGACAGCGTGACGTTGCGGCCGCCGGTGGCGGGCAGGGTGAAATCGGGGGCAAGACTCATGCGGTTCTCCGTATGTTCTTCGAGCGTCGGGGGCGGCGGAAAGCGGGGCATTCCGTACATGGCGGCAGGCCGGAGTGGCCCCGCCATGCGCGCATACGTTTCGACGCAGGGTAGCGGAGCAAGGTTTCGCCCGCAATCGTCCGTCGGCAGCCGGTCGTTCGGCCATGCGGGCCGCTGGCCGAGTGCGATGCGATCCTTGTCCGTCTCGTGGTCAGTGTATATAGTCGATGTATATTGCAGGTGAAGGAGGAGCGATCATGACCATCACGACCGTTTTTACCAACAACCGCACACAGGCCGTGCGCCTGCCTGCCGAAGCCCGCTTCCCGGCCGAGGTCAAGAAAGTGAGCGTGCGCGTGGTCGGCAACGAACGCATCATCGCGCCAGCCGAGTCGGCCTGGGACAGCTTCTTTCTCGGTAGCCATACGGTCAGCGACGATTTCATGAGCGAGCGAGCGGATCAATCGCAGCCGGAGCGCGAAGGGCTATGAATGCGCCCGCGCTGCTCAGCCATCTGCTCGACACCAACATTGCGATCTACGTCATCAAACGCCGGCCGATCGCCGCGCTCGCCAGTTTCAACCGCCACCACGGCCGCATGGCCATTTCCAGCATCACGCTGGCCGAACTGATGCATGGGGTGGAAAAAAGCAGCGATCCGGCACGCAATTTCCTCGCTGTGCAGGATTTCAGCAGCCGCCTTCAGGTTCTGGCCTATGACGAAGCTGCCGCGGCTCACTACGGGCAGATCCGCGCCGTATTGGAGCGACAGGGCCAGCCCATCGGCGTCAATGACCTTCACATCGCCGGGCATGCCCGGAGCCGGGGGCTGACGCTGGTGAGCAATAACCTGCGTGAGTTCCAGCGTGTTCCCGGGCTTCGGCTGGAAAACTGGATCGATCCGTAGGCCGTTTCAGTTCGCGGCCTCGAACAGCAGCGCGACCGCGACCGAGCGGCCTTCGCCGACCAGAATGTTGTAGGTGCGGCAGGCCGCGGGCAGGTCCATGAACTCGAAGCCGATGCCAGCCTCGATCAGCGGGCGGAGCAGGGCGGGAGAGGGAAAGCGCTGGCGCCGGCCGGTGCCGACGATGACGATCTCGGGCCGCAGTTCGGCCACCGCCGCCAGGTCGTTGGCCGTCAGCGCGGCCAAGTCGCCGCGGGCAGCGGGCGCCCAGCCGGTGTGGATGCCGTCCGCGGTCACGATCAGGTTGCCGTCGTGGCGCACCTTGTTGACCATCACGTGTTCGTCGCCATAGCCGGTGACGACGTTGAACTTGTCGTTGCTGTCCTGGTAGAGCTTCATCGTTCGTCGCTTGCGATTGTCTTGGTGCGGCCTTCGGTGCGCGCCGGGAAATTGCCGCAGTGCGGCAGCGCGGATAAGATAACAACCTTTTGCGGCAAGGGGTAAGTCCCCGGGATTCTTCCCTGCCGTTCCATCCCTCCCTGCACGAAAAGGTCAGTCATGAAAGCGGAGAAGACACTCGAACTCGCAATGCCCAACCCGGAACCGGCTGCCAGGGCCGAGGCGGGCGCGGCCGTCGCGCGTCCGATCCGCAAGTCCGTCAAGCTGAACAACGTGCTCTACGACGTGCGCGGCCCCATCGTGGATGCGGCCAAGCAGATGGAGGACGAAGGCCAGAAGATCATCAAGCTCAACATCGGCAACATGGCGCCGTTCGGCTTCGATGCGCCCGAGGAAATCCAGCAGGACATGATCCGCAACCTGCCGGATTCGGCAGGCTATTCCGACAGCAAGGGCATCTTCGCCGCGCGCAAGGCAGTGATGCACTACACCCAGCAGCTGTGCATCGAGGGCGTGACCCTCGAGGACATCTATCTGGGCAACGGCGCCAGCGAACTAATCGTGATGGCGACCAACGCGCTGCTCAACGATGGCGACGAACTGCTGGTACCGACGCCGGACTACCCGTTGTGGACGGCCTCGGCCAGCCTCGCCGGCGGCATACCGGTGCATTACCGCTGCGACGAGGACAAGGGCTGGCTGCCCGACCTCGACGACATGCGCGCGCGCATCACGCCGCGTACCCGCGGCATCGTGGTCATCAACCCCAACAATCCCACCGGCGTGATCTATCCCGACGACGTGCTGCGAGGCATCGTCCAGATCGCGCGCGAGCACGGCCTGGTGCTGATGGTCGATGAGGTCTACGACAAGGTGCTGTACGACGGCGTCAAGTTCACGTCGATGGCCAGCCTGTCCACCGACGTGCTGACGCTGACCTTCAATTCGCTGTCCAAGGCCTACCGCTCCTGCGGCTACCGCGCCGGCTGGATGGTGATTTCCGGGCCGAAGGACGACGCCAAGGACTACATCGAAGGCCTGAACATGCTGGCCAACCTCAAGCTCGGCTCCAACGTGCCGGGCCAGTGGGCCATCCAGACCGCGCTGGGCGGCTACCAGAGCATCAACGACCTGGTGAAGCCCGGCGGGCGGCTGTGCCGCCAGCGCGACATCGCCTACGAACTGATCACCGCGATCCCGGGCGTGAGCTGCGTCAAGCCGCAGGCGGCGCTCTACATGTTCCCGCGGCTCGATCCCAAGGTCTATCCGATCGAGGACGACCGCCAGTTCTTCATGGAAGTGCTACGCGCCACCCGCGTGATGCTGGTGCAGGGCTCGGGCTTCAACTTCCCGGACAACCAGCATTTCCGCATGGTCTTCCTGCCGCACGAGGACGACCTGCGCGAGGCCATCGGCCGCCTGGCCCGCTTCCTCGAGAACTACCGCAAGCGCCACGGCGCCTGACATTTACTTCACACACCACGGAACACACTGCATGAAACCGATCAATGTTGGCCTGCTGGGCATCGGTACCGTCGGCGGCGGCACCTTCACCGTTCTGAAACGCAACGCCGAGGAAATTTCCCGCCGCGCGGGCCGCCCGATCTGCATCACCACCGTGGCCGACAAGAACCTGGAGCTTGCCCGCAAGGTCACCGGCGGCGAGGCCAAACTGACCGATGACGCCTTCGCCGTCGTGGCCGACCCCGACATCGACATCGTCGTCGAACTGATCGGCGGCTACGGTGTGGCCAGGGACCTGGTGCTGCAGGCGATCGAGAACGGCAAGCACGTCGTCACCGCCAACAAGGCGCTGCTTGCGGTGCATGGCAACGAAATCTTCGCCGCCGCGCAGAAGAAGGGCGTGATGGTGGCTTTCGAGGCCGCGGTGGCCGGCGGCATCCCGATCATCAAGGCGCTGCGCGAAGGCCTCACCGCCAACCGCATCGAATGGCTGGCCGGCATCATCAACGGCACCACCAACTTCATCCTGTCCGAAATGCGCGACAAGGGCCTGCCCTTCGCCGAGGTGCTGAAGGAAGCACAGGCGCTGGGCTACGCCGAAGCCGATCCGACCTTCGACATCGAAGGCGTGGACGCCGCGCACAAGGCGACGATCATGAGCGCGATCGCCTTCGGCATCCCGATGCAGTTCGACAAGGCCTACGTCGAAGGCATCAGCAAGCTCGACGCGGTCGACATCGCCTATGCCGAACAGCTCGGTTACCGCATCAAGCTGCTCGGCATCGCCCGCCGCCGCGAGCAGGGCGTCGAACTGCGCGTGCATCCGACGCTGATCCCGGCCAAGCGCCTGATCGCCAACGTCGAAGGCGCGATGAACGCGGTGCTGGTGCAGGGCGACGCCGTCGGTGCCACGCTGTACTACGGCAAGGGCGCGGGTGCCGAGCCGACCGCCTCGGCGGTCATCGCCGACCTGGTCGACGTCACCCGCCTGCACACTTCCGACCCCGAGCACCGCGTGCCTCACCTGGCCTTCCAGCCCGACCAGGTGCGCGACGTGCCGGTGCTGCCGATTGAGGACGTCGTCACCTCCTACTACCTGCGCATGCGGGTCGACGACAAGCCCGGCGTGCTGGCCGACATCACCCGCATCCTGGCCGACAGCGGCATCTCGATCGAGGCCCTGCTGCAGCGGGAAGCCGCCGAAGGCGAATCGCAGACCGACATCATCATGCTCACGCACCGGACCGTCGAGCGCAACGCCAACTCTGCCATCGGCCGTATCGAGGCGCTGCCGGTGGTGCGGGGGCAGGTCACGCGCCTGAGGATGGAAGCGCTGCAGTAAGCGTGCGCCTCTTCGATTTCACTTCCTGGCCGGACCTGCTGCTGACCATCATCGGCCTGGCCCTGTTCACGCTGATCAGCATGGGCATCCGGCTGATCATGATGTTCTCGATCCAGCAGCGCCGCGAGCGGGTGAACCGGCAGATCAACGAACGCCTGAAGACGCTGATCGCCGCCTACAAGACGCTGGGTGGTTCCTTCACCGGCACGCTCACCGTCGACCCGACCCACATGCGCGATCTTCGCCGCGAGGCCGACACCCAGGCCGGCGGCGAGGACGCCGCGCAGCAGGTGTCCAATTCGGAGCGCGCGCGGCGGATTCGCGACGCGGTGGAAGCGGCGCTGTCCGACATCATCCTGCTCGGCACCGCGGAACAGGTGCGCCTGGCCGCGGCAGCGAGCCGCCAACTGGTCGCCGGCGAGCACGTCCATACCGACGAACTGGTCGTCTCGCTGCGCGACTTCATCCGCCAGGCGCTGGATCTGGCGCCCGTTCCGGCCGATGCGGAGATTCCGGCCCAGGGTCCTGCACGGCCGTCGGCATCGGGCGGTCGTGGCGGCACGGGCCGAGGTGGCGGAGGCGGTGGAGGTGGCATGGGGATGGGTGCAGGCGGCGGAGGCGTGGCTTTCGGCGTGTCCGAGCGCTCGGCGCCGGATCTCTAGCCGATGCTGGGCGACGGCGGGATGTTCCTGTCCCGGTGCCACGTGCCAGCCGGACGCCGCGGGCTGGCCTTGCTGCGCCGAACCATCCGGCTCTGTCTGTTGGGCCTGTCCGGTTTCGGCCTGCTGTCCGGTACGGCGCAGGCCGAAACCGGCACCCGGGACGTCACCATCGGCGTCCTCGCCTATCAGGGTGAACTGGCCGCGGCGCTCGATTGGGCGCCGTTGACCCGTTTCCTCGACGAGTACGTACCCGGCTACCGTTTCCATCTCGAACATTTCGACGCCGACAGCTTGCGCGAGGCGATCCGTGCGCAGGCTGTCGACCTGGTCGTCACCAACCCCGGCCACTACGTGGCGCTGGAGAACGAATTCGGCCTGAGCCGGATCGCCACGCTGGATTCGCCGCAGGCCTTGTCGCCGGACAGGGGAACCGGCTCCGCACTGATCGTGCGCAGCGATCGCGGCGATCTGCAAACGCTCGGCGACCTGCGCGGCAAAAGTCTGGCGGCGATGGCGCCGGACGCTTTCGGCGGCTATCTGCTGGTCGTGCGGGAAATGCTGGCCCAAGGCATCGACGCGGAATCGAGCCTGAAGGAAATCCATTTTCTCGGCGTGCCGATGATGCGCACCGTCGCCGCCGTACAACGCGGCGAAGCCGACGCCGGCGTGGTGCGAAGCTGCTTCATCGAGCAGGCAGCAGCGCGCGGCGTGCTGCGCCTGGAAGACTTCCGCGTGCTGGGCGACCGTCGCAGCAGGGATTCCGGCGTCGAGGCCTTTCCCTGCGGGCTGACGACGCCGCTGTATCCGGACTGGCCGATCGCGGTGACGCGCACCATCGGCCATGGCCTGTCCAAGCAGGTGGCGCAGGCCTTGCTGGCGATGCCCGGCGATACCGGCATGGCGTGGACGGTGCCGGCCGATTACCAGTCGGTGCACGCGCTGTACCGCGAGCTGCGCACCGGCCCCTATGCCCACCTGCGCGACGTCACGTTGGCGGGCCTGCTGCGCCGTTTCTGGCCCGCGCTGCTGGCGTTGGCCCTGGTGCTGACCGCCTGGGGCGTGCATACGCTGCGGGTCGAGCACCTGGTGCAGCGCCGCACCGCCGAACTGCGTGCCTCGCTGCGCGCCCGCGACGAGGCGGAGGCGCGGGTTCGCAGCCACCAGGAACAGATGGAGCATCTGTCCCGCCTGTCCATCCTCGGCGAGCTGTCGGGCAGCCTGGCGCACGAGATCAACCAGCCGCTGACCTCCATCGGCAACTACGCCCGCAGCCTGCTGCGGCGCCACGCCGACGGCCGCCTGACCGAGGCGGCGGTGGTCGAAGCCTGCAGCGAGATCGGCAGCGAGGCCGAGCGCGCCGGCGGCATCATGCGCCGTATCCGCGACTTCGCCCGCAAGCGCAGCGCGGTGCGCGAGCCGGTGGACATGCCCGCACTGGTCGATAGCGCCCGCAAGCTGATCGAAGGCATGCTGCTGCAGGCGCCGCCCATCGTCTGCGAAAGCAGCCTGCCGCCCGGCTGCGAAGTGCTGGCCGATGCGCCGCAACTCCAGCAGGTGCTGCTGAACCTGATGAAGAACGCCATCGACGCCGGCCGCGATCTGCCGCCCGAGCGCCAGACCATCGCCATCCGCCTGGAGATCGTCGACAAGCGCCTGGTGGTGCAGGTCATCGACCAGGGCGGTGGGCTGTCGGCGGAACAGCAGGCCCACCTGTTCGAGCCCTTCTTCACCACCAAGCCGGACGGTCTCGGCCTCGGGCTGCCGATCTGCAAGACCATCATCGAAGCCCACGGGGGGCGCCTGTGGGCGCAAAGCAATGTACCGTCGGGCATGTGCTTTTCCTTCTCCTTGCCTTGCCATGCCGTTTCCGACTGAAGACGCGCTCGTCTACGTGGTGGACGACGATCCCGCGCTGTGCCGCTCGCTGCGTTTCCTGCTCGAAGCCGAAGGCTGGCCGGTGCGCTTGTTCGAATCGGCCGAATCCTTCCTCGGCGAAATCGGCGACCGCTCCCGTCCGGCACGGCCTTGCTGCCTGCTGCTCGACATCCGCATGCCGGCGATGAGCGGCCTGGAACTGCAGCAGGTATTGCGCGAGCGCGGCTTCGACGCACCCATCCTGTTCATGACCGGGCACGCCGAGGTGTCGATGGCGGTGCAGGCGATGAAAAGCGGTGCCTGCGATTTCATCGAGAAGCCGTTCAACGACCAGGCGGTGCTCGACGCCGTCGCCGCCGCGGTGCGCCGCTGCGCCGACATGCTCGACGAGATCGCCCGCCGTGAAGCCGCCCGCAGCGCGCTGAGCCATCTGTCGCCGCGCGAACAGGAAGTCGCCTACCTGGTCGCACGCGGCCAGCCCAACAAACTGATCGCCGCCGAACTGGGCATCAGCGAAAAGACCGTGCATATCCACCGCCAGCACGTGATGGAAAAGGCGGGGGTGTCCTCCGCGGCGGAACTGGCGCGGCTGTTCCTGCGGGCCGATCCGGGGGCGCTGGATTGAGTGGGCAGGAAAAAGGCCGGCATTTCTGCCGGCTTGGTTTTACTCTTACCTCACGATATTCGCTCGTCCGTCAATAGCGCGCGTCGCTCGGCTTGCCGCCCTTGGGCCAGTCATTGATCTTGGGTGCGAAGTCCGGGCGCGGCAGGTGGCTGAACCAGGCCGCCACGTCCACCGCTTCCTGATCGGACAGCCCGCCCTGGCCGAGCGGGAAGCTGCCGTGGAAGGCGATCGGCATGTTGCGCTTGACGAAGGCCGCGGCAGTGTAGATGCGGGCCATGCCGGCGCCGATGTTGAAGGAGTGTTCGCCTCCCAGCGGCGGATAGACCCAGCGGCCCTTGGCGTCCTTGATGCCTCCGCCTTCGTCGCCGTGGCAGACGGCGCACTGGGCGGCGTAGATCAGCTTGCCGTTGTCGGGGTCGGGCACGATGCTGCGGTCGATCCTGCCGATGCCCCGGCCTTCGACGCGGTCTTCGGGCTTGGTCTCGCGCTTCATCCAGTCGAAGTAGGCGACCATCGCCTTCATCTCGTCCGACTCCTTGGGCAGAGCCTTGCCGTTCATCGAGCGCAGGAAGCAGCCGTTGATGCGCTCTTCCAGCGTGATTTCGCGGCCCGCGCGGGCGCCATAGCTGGGGAAGAAGGCCGACACGCCGACGTAGGGTGAGCCATCTGCCACGGTGCCGGCGTTCAGGTGGCAGCTGGCGCAGTTCATCGCTGCGCCGACGTGGTCGGGCAGCATGCGGGCGGTGTCGATGTTCAGGCGTGCGCCGAGCACGAGCTGTTCGGCGTTCGCTTCCTTCAGCATGTCGGCCAGCCGCGGCGTTTCGAACGGCCGGTCGCTGGTGCCCTTGGCATCGAGGTGCTTGCGTGTGTTGCCGACATCATCGACGGTGATTTCACGCGCGTCGGGGCGGCCCCAGCTGCGGCGGGTGAAGTTCAGGATGTCGGCGATTTCCGCGTCGCCCAGCTGCGCGAACGCCGGCATCGTCAGCGGCCGCGGATGGCTTTCGGTCACCGGTGCACGCCAGCCGGTGAGCATGATGCGGACCAGCGTGGCCGGGTCCTGCGACTGCAGCGTGTGGTTGCCGGTCAGCGGCGGAAACACATTGGGTACGCCGTCGCCGTTGGCACGGTGGCAGTCGGCGCAGAACTGCAGGTAGCCCAGGCCGCCGCGGGTGGTGAAGATGTTGGTCGGCACGTCGTCGTCCGGGGCTGCGCCCATGCCCGCCGGCAGCGGGACGATGTCCGGCGCCGGACCTCGGGCCACCTGCATCGGCAGGTCGTCCTTGCCCGCCGGCAGCGACTTCAGATACACGCCCATGGCCAGCAGATCCTCGTCCGTCATGTACTGGGTGCTGTGCTGCACGACGTCCACCATGTTGCCCGAGACGGTGCCGTGCTTGTTGCGGCCGGTCTTGAGCATCTCGGCGGTGTCCTCCGGCGTCCACAGGTTGCGCAGGCTCAGCGCGCGCCAGCCTTCGACGGTCTCTCCGGCCAGGAACATGGCGCCCTTGCCGCCCTGGTCGCTCATCGTCTTTTCCTGGAAAGCGAAGCCGCGCGGCGTGTGGCAGGCGCCGCAGTGGCCCAGGCTCTGCACGATGTAGGCGCCGCGGTTCCATTGTTTCGATTCGTTCGCGACCGGCTCGAATGCCTCGTCGTCGAGGAAGACGGCATTCCACAGCGACAGGCCCCAGCGCATGCTGAAGGGCCAGTCCATGTCGTTCTCCTTGTTCGCCTGTTCGACCGGCTCGACGCCGTTCAGCATGTAGGCGTACAGGTCGCGCATGTCCTGCGCGGTCATCCTGGCGTAGGACGGGTAGGGCATGGCCGGGTACAGGTTGTGGCCGTCGGCGGCCACGCCCTTGCGCATCGCGCGGTCGAACTGCTCGAAGGTGTATCGGCCGATGCCGGTCTTGCCGTCGGGCGTGATGTTGGTGGAATACAGGGTGCCGAACGGCGTCTCCAGCGCCAGCCCGCCGGCCATCGGCTTGCCGCCGGGCGCGGTGTGACAGGCGACGCAGTCGCCCATGCGGGCAATGTATTCGCCGCGCTTGACCGCATCGGCCTGCGCCGTGCCGGCCGATGCGGCAGAGGAGGCCAGCAACAGCGAACAGCCGATGCCGACCGTTCGCAGGATCGCTCGCGTATTCATGGAAAGCTCCCTTTGGCTCATGACGATTTGACTTGCCGGGAGCTTATTTCCTTGTTCAGGGAAGAAATATAAGAAAATCTCCCTAGCGGCCTGTCGGGCTTGGGCCCGGCAGCTTGCTGGCCATGGCTACACGAAGGCGGGATGCCGATGGGTTTTCGCCACGGACAGAATGGCGTTTGAACTTTCTACGCGCGGGCTCAGCGCGGGGTATTCAACCAGACCGCGGTGATGTCGAAATTTATTACAGTTATAGTATTGAAATCATCAATAAAATCACAAGATTTTGATTTTATTGATTTTTATAAGATGGCATGCCGTTTGCTAGTCGGTGTGCGGCCTGTCCTCCATCCTGGTCAGTCAATTTGTCACGTACTTCGATTCACAAAGAGGCGCTCATGAAAATTTTTACCTTGAGTATTGCGGCCCTTGCTGCCGCGCTGACGTCCGGCACGACCCTGGCTGCGCCGGTCCTGCTCGAATCCCAATCTGTGCGGGTGAATATTACCGATGGGGGGGTGTTCAATTCTTTGCGCTTTGACCCCACCGGCACCGGCAACTTCCCTGCTGACAAGGATTACGTGTCGCCCGGGATTCCCTTTGAAGGCTTCGGCATCAGGTTGACGGATTCCACTGGTTCCGCGCGCTCGTACTCGAATTCCAACTCTGGCGGCTTGTCGCTTTCCGGTACCACGTCGGTGGCAAGCGGCTCGTTCGACTTCGGCGCCACCTGGAGCACGACGACCAACCTGTTCTCGCTGACGCACCTGTTCTACTTCAACGAAGGCGACCAGCGCGTGAACATCCAGACCACGTTCACTGCGAACGCGAACCTGGACAACGTGCGCATCTCGCGCGCCGTCGATCCCGATCCGGACAACTACTCGGGCGGTAGCGCGGCCACGAACAACCAGCGTGGCATTGCGGATCAGGGCGTTTCGCTGGAGGACTTCGTCGGCTCGCTCGGCGCGATCTCCGGCTACCCGCTGGGCCTGTTCTATTCGGGCCCGATCGCGCACAACACGGGCATCGTCGGCGTCTGCTGCTCGGTGACCGATCCGGATGCCTATCTGGCTGGCGGCAACCAGGGCAACTCCAGTTCTGGCGACCATGGCATCGGCCTGGCATTCAACCTGGGTGATCTGTTGAGCGGCGATACCGTTGTGTGGAACTACGCATACGTGATGGGCGGCTCGCTCGACACGATCGATATCCCGGTTGAGCCCGGCAAGGTGCCCGAGCCCGGCTCGCTGGCCCTGGCCTGCCTGGGCCTGGTTGGTTTGGCTGCTGCTCGCCGCCGCAAGCACTGATCTCAGCTTCGATTGCACGCACAACCCGGCTTTGGCCGGGTTGTGCGTAGGCGATGATCAGGGCAGTGAGGATCATTCCAAGAATTTCTGGCGCGTACACCAGGAAGCCTGCCGATGGTTAAATCGCGTGGCTTGGAATGCATCGCTCTACATCCACTATGCGCGGTCGGGCGATCGCGCTGTGGCGCCGCCATCGGCACGCAAGCGCGTCTTCGATGGCCCGGGCGGGGCGGGTTCAGGTAAGCTGATTTCCCCTGTTCCGATCCATGGAGAAGCGATGAAAAGCACGGTCGATCAGGTCTTCGTCGGACGCGTGCGGCTGATGCTGCCCGAAGGCGAGGCCAGCGGAATCTTCAAGTCGGCGGTCGACGGCCCGGTCCAACTGGGCACGACCGGGCTGGCGGGAGACGAGCAGGCCGACCTGCGCCACCACGGCGGGCCGGACAAGGCGCTGCATCACTATCCGGCCGAGCACTACGCGCTGCTGGCCGAGGAGTGGCCGCAGTGCGCGCCGATCGTCGGGCCGGGGGTATTGGGCGAAAACATCAGCACGCGCGGCCTGAGCGAGCACGACATCTGCATCGGCGACGTGCTGCGCATCGGCGAGGCGCACGTGCAGGTCAGCCAGCCGCGCTCGCCATGCTGGAAGATCGACCTGCGGCTGAAGGTGAAGGACGCCTCGCGCTTCGTCGAGGCCGCGGGCGTCACCGGTTGGTATTACCGGGTACTGCGGGAAGGCTGCCTGTGTGCCGGGGATGGCATCGAACTGCTCGAACGGCCGAATCCCTGGCTGACGCTGGCCGAATACTGGGACACGGTGACGGCGCACCGGCCCGATCCTGCGGCGCTGCGCCGCATCGCAGCGGCACCGGGACTTGCGGCGGACAAGGCCGGGCGCTGGCTGGAGAGGGCGGCCTGGCTGGAGGCGAATGCCGGCTGAGAGCGACGCGCTGCGGCAGGCGCGAGCGGAGATGTGCGGCTACACTGAAGGCATTGGCCGCGCCTGAGGCGAAAGGGGCGTTTCAGGAGCGAACGGGACCGACTGACATGGCATTCAAACTCATCGTTTTCATCGGCATCCTCATCGCGGTGGCAGTGCTCGGCGTACGTGCCTACCGTTCTTCGGTGCGGAATTTCGAAGTGCGGCAAGTGTCTTCCAGCCATTGCGATGGCGATTCGAACTGAGAAGGCCGATTCCCCGGCCTCACCACCAAGAGGAGGCTCACATGTCCGATCACGTCTATAAGCTCGTCGAGGTCGTCGGCTCGTCCCACGAGGGCAGCGATGCCGCCATTCGCAACGCCATCGAGGCTGCGGCGCAGTCCATCCGCCACATCGACTGGTTCGAAGTGGTGGAAACCCGCGGCCACGTCGTCGATGGCAAGGTGGCGCACTTCCAGGTCACGCTGAAGATCGGCTTCCGGCTCGAAGCCGATTGAGGTCTGTGGGCGGGCGGCGGAGGACTTGATTGCCTACGTGCCCACCAGGCTCGCTTCGTTCAAGGTGCCCAAGCGCGTGTTCTTTGTCGAGGACATGCCGCGCAATGCTTCGGGCAAGCTGCTCAAGCGCGAGCTACGCGCGCGCTACGCAAGCGAGGCCGAGGGCTGAGCGTTTTCCCGCCGGGATCTTGCCTGGCCCGGAGTCATTTATTATCCGCTTTTCTGATTTTCTGCTTGCCCATGCCTTTGCACATCGAAACCCCGCTGATCGCATCCGATTCCCTGAGCCAGGCCGCAGGCCGGCGCATCAGGCTCAAGCTCGACAACTTGCAGCCTTCGGGCTCCTTCAAGATTCGTGGTATCGGCGCGGCCTGCAAAGCGCACGCACGAACGGGCAAGCGCCGTTTCGTGTCCTCTTCCGGCGGCAATGCCGGTATCGCCGTGGCCTATGCCGGCCGCTGCCTGTCCGTGCCGGTCGTCGTGGTGGTGCCGGAAACCACCACTGAGCGAGCCCGGGCCTTGATCCGCGCACAAGGCGCGGAATTGGTCGTACATGGAGCGGCTTGGCATGAAGCCCATGCGCTGGCGCAATCCCTGCTGGGCGAGGAAGACGCCTTCCTTCACCCGTTCGATGACCCGCTGCTTTGGCAAGGCCATGCCACCCTGATCGACGAGGTGGCGGCGGCCGGCACCAAGCCCGATGCCATCGTGCTGTCGGTGGGCGGCGGCGGCCTGTTCTGCGGTGTGGTGGAAGGCTTGCGCCGCAATGGCTGGCAGGACGTGCCCATCGTCGCCGCAGAAACGGCTGGCGCCGATGCGCTGGCGCGTTCGCTCGCGGCAAACGAGCGCATCGCGCTGGATGCCATCACCAGCATCGCCACGTCGCTGGGCGCGCGACAGGTATGCAAGCATGCATTCACCCTGGCGCAGCAGCATCCGGTACGGCCCGCGGTGGTCAGCGACCAGGCTGCCGTGCAGGCGTGCGAGCGCTTCCTCGACGACCATCGGATGCTGGTGGAGCCCGCCTGCGGTGCCAGCCTGGCGGTGGCCTACGGGCAGGCTGGCGCATTGGCCGATGCCGCTGATGTGCTGGTGGTAGTGTGCGGCGGCGTAACCGCCACCGCCCAGCAGTTGCACCAGTGGCATGCCGCATTGGATGCGAATCCATGAGTCAGTCATGTATCCATGCTGGCCCGGAAATCTGACGGGCTGAAAGGGTCTGGCACCGCACTGCCAGGGGATCGTCCCGATCTACCGGCCTTGCTCCCTGAGCCAGCCGTCATGCAGCCACTTCTCGGTCTTGCGATGGCCTGGGAAGGTGATCCATACGATGTCGCGCTCGAACACCATCGGTTTTTCGTCGCTGCCGAGGATGACCCAGAACCAGCGCCCGTCGGCCAGATTGCGAGCTTTGACTTTCATGCCGGTCAGGGTGACGGTTTCGCTGCGGCCATCGCGCTGCACATGGATCGGCTCATCGTGCGGGTCGATCCATGGGTGAATCTCCTTTCAATGGATTCCGGTGTACCGAGGGAAATCAGGCATCCGGCGGCAGCACAGCAATCGCATCCATCTCGACCAGTACATTGGGATGGAACAGCTCTGCCGCGCCGATCAATGTACTGGCGGGAGGCCGTTCCTGGTCGATGAAGCGGTCTCGTGCGCGGCGGATGGCGGGCAGTTGATCCGCCTGGAAATCGCGCACATAAATCGTGATACGCGCCAGTTGGCGAGGTGTTGCGCCTGCCGCTTCCAGCGTTGCGCTCAGGTTCTTGAATACCTGGTCCAGTTGGCTTTCAAGGTCTGGCGGAAGAACTGCGCCGCCCGCATCCATTGGCACGTGCCCGGACAGGAACATCATCCTGCCGCTCTCAACGACGACGGCAGAGGAAATGCCGGGGATAACGGCGCCCGCAGGATTGACGGGCCGAAGCATGGTGCTTGCGGAGGGCATGGCGGATTCCTCCTGTGCGGAAAGTGCGGGATTGGCCAGGGCATTGGCGCTGAGCAGAAGCGCTGCCGACAGCATGGAAAAGCGATGAGGTTTCATGAAGAGCGGTGCGCCCGCCATCAGGAGCGGCAACAATCGGCTGTGCTGCTCATCGCATCGGCCTCCCTCATGCGCCGGTTGCCGGTCCGGCCCAGCAGGCAAACAACACCGTTATTCGTGAACCGGCCGATTGCCTGAGGTGGCCGTTGCTCCAGGACGCTGACCGTGCGGACTGGCCGCTGTGGCTGGCGGCGCATGGCGTGCCCGACGACCCGCGCGCCGAACGCGGCACGGCATTCGAGGACGACTACCTGCTGATCCGGGCGGCCGTGGCCGGTCAAGGGCTCGCCCTGGTGCCGCAGGAATACGCCTGCGATGAAATCGCTGCCGGGCGTCTGGTACAAGTGCTGGACAAGCCTTGGCCGGCGCGCTTCGCGTATTACCTGGTCACGCTGCCGGATGCCATGCAGCGCCCGGAAGTCCAGGCGTTTGCGGAATGGATCAGGGAAGAAGTGCAGCAGGCTCTGGCCTGAACCAGGGCAACGCCCGTGGTGATGGGACCGTGGTACAGGACGGTGCCCTTGTGCGCCAGATGACCGATCGCGACTTCGATGTCCGGTACGAAGCGGACGATGGATTCGATGGTTCGCAGCATGGCGGGAGAGGCGTTCAGCAAGATGCCTGCCGCATCGCCTCGCGGCTGCATTCGTCCAGCAGATGGACGATGGAGCGGTAGGGCAGGCCGGTGGCGGCGGTGAGGCCGATTTCGCAGGTCTGGTTGCTGGAATAGCCGCCGCAGCAGCCGGCCGGGATGTCGGCGGCCAGCTTGCGCAGTGCGTGGGCGTTGAGTTCGGGCACGACGAAGCCGCGGTCGCCGCCGAAGCCGCAGCATTTGACTTCCGCCGGCAGCGTCACCTGTTCGGCACAGGCGCGCGCGAGCTGGGTGAGCTTGCGTTCGAAACCCATGCGGCGCGCGCTGCAGTTCAGGTGGACCAGCACCGGCTCGGCCTTCTTCGCCAGCATCAGGCGCGGCAGCAAGGCGTCGTGGGCGAATTCGACCAGGTCGTAGATCGGCAGGCGTTCGGCGAGGAAGGTTTTCATGCGCAGCGAGCAGGCGCTGGCGTCGAGCACGATGGGGTGGCGGCCGTCTTCGCTGGCGTGGCGCAGCACGGCTTCGAGTTCGGCGGACTTGCGGTCGGCATCAGCGGGCATGCCCTTGCTGGCGAAGGACTGGCCGCAGCACAGCGCATCGACGCCTTCGGGCACGACGGGGGCGTAGCCGGCGCGTTCGAGCACGCGGATGACCGTGGCCGACAGCGCATTCTCGGGCGTGTCGGCACCGAACATGCGGCCGGCGCAGGTCGGGAAATAGACCACCTTGTCGCCGCTGGCGGCGGGGTTGACGCGGCCCGCCGGCTGGGGGCGCGGCATGCCGGCCTTCCACGCGCCGCCGGTGAGGCGGGCGAGCAGCGGCGTGCCGAGCACCGATTCGGCGACGTGGCCGGCTTTCAATGCGCTGCGGGCCAGTGCCTGGGTGGCGCCGAAGTTGTTGGCGGCGACGCGGCCGAGCGTGCGTGCGACCGACGACAGGTTTTCGCCGCGCACTGCGCGCGTCAGCGCGCCGGTTTCGATGCCGACCGGACAGGCGGTGGCGCACAGGCCGCAGGTGGCACAGGTGTCCAGACCCATGTAGAGATAGTCGTGGCCGAGTTCGCCGGGCGCTTCGCCCGCCGCCTTGCGCCGCGACAGTTCGCGCCAGCCGACGATGCGCTGGCGGGGCGACAGCGTGAGGCCGTGCGACGGGCATTGCGGTTCGCAGAAGCCGCATTCGATGCAGCGGTCCACCGGCGCGTACAGCTCGCCGGCGGCGGGCATCGGCTTGAGGTGCTTCAGGTGGGCCTCGGCATCGTCGTTGATGATGACGCCGGGGTTGAGTAGTTCTTCCGGATCGAACAGGCGCTTGATTTCCTTCATCAGCGCATAGGCCTGTGCGCCCCATTCCAGCTCGACGAAGGGCGCCATGTTGCGCCCGGTGCCGTGCTCGGCCTTCAGCGAGGCATCGTACTTCTCCACCAGCACGGTGCACAGTTCGTCCATGAAGGCGGCGTAGCGGGCGACTTCCGACTCGATGCCGAAATCCTGCGTGAACACGAAATGGACGTTGCCTTCCAGCGCATGGCCGAAGATGATCGCCTCGTGGTAGCCATGCTTGGCGAACAGATGCTGCAGGTCGAGGCAACAGGCGGCCAGGTCGGGTACTGCCACCGCGACGTCCTCGATGATGACCGTGGTGCCCGGCTTGCGCACCGCGCCCACCGCCGGGAAAGTGCCCTTGCGCACGTTCCACAGGCGCTCGATCTCGGCGGCGTCGGTGGTGAAGGCCGGCGCTTCGAGCAGCGGGTGGCGGGCCAGCTCGGCGAGCACCGCTGCCATCCGCTCGGACAGCGCGGCGGCCGACGGAGCGCGCGTCTCGATCAGCAGCGCGGTGGCGCCATCGGCCAGTTCGCGCAGCAGCGGCGGCATGCCCGGTTTGTCGGCCACCGAGCGCAAGGATGCGCGGTCGAGCAGTTCGACCGCATCCACCGGCGCGGACTTCAGCCCGGCCACCGCGCGGCAGGCGCTTTCCATGTCGGGGAAGAACACCAGCGCGCTGGCCTTGTTGGCGTATTCCGGCACGGTGCGGTAGGTGACGCGGGAGATGAAGCCGAGCGTGCCTTCCGAGCCGATCATCAGGTGGGCGAGGATGTCCACCGGGTCGTCGAAATCGACCAGGGCGTTGAGGCTGTAGCCGGTGGTGTTCTTGATCTTGTACTTGCTGCGGATGCGCGCGTACAGCGCCTCGTCGGCCTTGATGCCGGCGGACAGCCCGGCCAGGCGGTCGAGCAGGGCGGCGTGGCTGGCGCGGAAGGCGGCCACGCTGGCGGCGTCGGCGGTGTCGAGCAGGCTGCCGTCGGCCAGCAGCACGCGGATCGCCGCCAGCGTGTTGTAGCTGTTCTGCGCCGTGCCGCAGCACATGCCGCTGCTGTTGTTGGCGGCGATGCCGCCGATCTTGGCGGCGTTGATCGATGCCGGGTCGGGGCCGATCTTGAGCCCCAGCGGCGCCAGCCGGCGGTTGACCTCGGCACCGATGATGGCCGGCCCCACTTCCACCGTGGCGCCGTCGGCGGCGATACGGCAGCTCGCCAGCCCTTCGCCGAGCAGCACCAGCACGCCATCGGTCACCGCCTGGCCGCACAGGCTGGTGCCGGCCGCGCGGAAGGTCACCGGGCGCTGGTGGCTGCGAGCGAGCGCGATCACGTCGCGGACGTCGTCCTCGCTGTCGACGACGGCGACGACCTCCGGAATCAGGCGGTAGAAGCTGCCGTCCGTGCCGTAGGCAAGGCGACGCAGTTCGTCGGTGATGACGCGCTCGGCGGGCAGCCGGCGGCGGAGAGCTTCGATCAGTGCGGACATGGAGAGTCGTCCCGGCAAAAAGGTAGGAACAACCGGGCGCGATGCCCTTGTGCGCTCATCGGCAGGGCATCGCGCTCGTGATGGCGTCGGGCGTCTTGCTCAGGCCACGCCAGTGAGCTGGTGCAGGCGGGCGACGGTGTCGGCATCCAGTCCCAGTCCGCGCGCGAGCTGGCGCAGGTAGGCCAGTTCGGCTTCGGTGTCGAGGTCGATCGCCAGCAGCGAAGCACCGTAGACCTGTGCCGCGACCGCCTGGCTGGGCACGGCGGCGATCAGCGACTCCAGATCCAGCGGGCGGCGCAGCTCGGCGACGACGAACTGCTTTTCTTCCGCCGTGACGCCGTCTTCGCCGATCTTGCCGACGATGCGCTGGATTTCGCTTTCGTCCACCTCGCCATCGGCCTTGGCCGCCGCAATCATCGCGCGCAGCACGAGCTGCTCGGTCTCGGGCGAAGTCATCGCCGCCAGTTGGGCCGGCTCGATCTGGCCGGGCGCTATCGCCGCCTGGGCACCGCTGAAGCCGGCCGCAGCAGTGCGCGAACCCTGCCAGTTCTTCAGCGCCGCCATCGCCAGCGTGGCGAGGATGGCCATGCCGGTGCCGCCGAGCGGATTGCCCGAACCGGCGCGGCTGGCGCCGCTGCTTCCGCCGCCCAGCATGCCGCCGAGCACGTCACCGAGGCCGCCTCCCGCACTGCGGCCGCTGGCGCCACCGCCCAGCAGGCCGCCGAGCAGATCACCCAAGTTGCCGGCACCGCTCCTGGCCGAGCCCTGGCCGCCGAGAACGCTGCCCAGTACGTCCGCCAGGCCGCCACCTGCGCTGCCGCGGCCACCGCCGCCCGCGCCCAGAACCGTGCCGAGCAGGTCGCCCAGGCCGCCGACGCCGCCCAGCCCCGAAGAGCCGAGCGTGTGATCCAGCCGCGAACGGCTCTGGCTGGCCATGCCTTGCTGCAGGATCTGGCCGATGATGTTGCCGAAACTCATGGTGTTCTCCGGTTTTTGTCGTGGGGCGGAGGAATTGTAGCCGCCTGCCGGCCCTGGAACGGTATGTCGGCTGCCGCGCCATTCGTTAAAATCGCGCATTAGCACCCGGACACTTCGTCCGGCCCGATTCCAGCCCAGTCTCCGAGGACTTCCTCCGTGAAATACATCTCCACCCGAGGCCATGCCGGCCAGCCCGCCAATCCCGAGTTCTGCGACATCCTGCTCGGCGGCCTCGCACCCGATGGCGGGCTGTACCTGCCCGAAACCTATCCTCAGGTGACGCGCGCCGAACTCGATGCCTGGCGCAGCCTGTCCTACGCCGAGCTGGCCTTCGCCATCCTGTCGAAATTCATCACCGACATTCCGCCGGCGGACCTGAAGGCGATCTGCGACAAGACCTATACCGCCGAGGTGTACCGCCACGTGCGCGAGGGCGACCAGGCGAGTGACATCACGCCGGTGCACTGGCTGGAAGAAGGCAAGCTTGGCCTGCTGGAGCTGTCCAACGGCCCGACGCTGGCCTTCAAGGACATGGCGATGCAACTGCTCGGCAACCTGTTCGAGTACGTGCTGGCCAAGCGCGGCGAGACGATCAACATCCTCGGCGCCACCTCGGGCGACACCGGCTCGGCGGCGGAATACGCGATGCGCGGCAAGCGCGGCGTGCGCGTGTTCATGCTGTCGCCGCACGGCAAGATGAGCGCCTTCCAGCGCGCGCAGATGTATTCGCTGCAGGACGACAACATCTTCAACATCGCCGTCACCGGCATGTTCGACGACGCCCAGGACATCGTGAAGGCGGTGTCGAACGACCATGCCTTCAAGGCCGAGCACAAGATCGGTGCGGTCAACTCGATCAACTGGGCGCGTGTCGCGGCGCAGATCGTCTATTACTTCAAGGGCTATTTCGCCGCGACCGGGAGCAATGACGAGCAGGTCGCGTTCTGCGTGCCCTCGGGCAACTTCGGCAACATCTGCGCCGGCCACATCGCCCGCCAGATGGGCCTGCCGGTGGCGAAGCTGATCCTCGCCACCAACGAGAACGACGTGCTCGACGAATTCTTCCGCACCGGCGTCTACCGTCCGCGCAAGGCCGCCGAGACCCACGTCACCTCCAGCCCGTCGATGGACATCTCCAAGGCGTCCAACTTCGAGCGCTTCGTCTTCGACCTGGTCGGGCGCGAGCCGCAGAAGGTCGCCGCGCTGTGGGCGGAAGTCGATGTCGGCCGCGCTTTCGATCTGTCCGCATCGCCGGAATTCGCCCGCATCGCCGGCTTCGGCTTCGTGTCGGGCGCCAGCAGCCACGCCGACCGGCTGGCGACCATCCGCAAGGTGTTCGAGCAGTACGGCGTGATGATCGACACCCACACCGCCGACGCCGTCAAGGTGGCCTGGGCGCGCGCCGCCGAAGTGCCGGCCGGCGTGCCGGTGCTGGTGCTGGAAACCGCGCTGCCGGTCAAGTTCGCCGAAACCATCGTAGAGGCGCTGGGCCGCGAGCCCGAGTGTCCGTCCGACCTCGAAGGCATCGAGAAGCTGCCGCAGCGCGTCGAGGTGATGGCGCCGGACGTGGATGCGGTGAAGCGCTTCATCGCCGAGCGCGTCTGAGGCGGCGTGCCTTGCCGGATGGGGTGTGACCGGCAAGGCCGTACAATGGCGGCCGAGACGGAATCCGCGAGCGCAGCCCATGAACCGCAAGAAACTGCCGATCGGCTCCAGACCTTCCGCGAAATCCGGGAGGAGGGCCATTATTACGTCGACAAGACCACGTTCGCGCTGCGCCTGATCGACGAGGGCAAGCACTACTTTCTCTCCCCCCGCGCCGTTTCGGCAAGAGCCTGTTCACTGCCTTCTTTGCCGGCATCCCGGCCGACTGGCACCGCAGGAACCCCATCGCCAACTACGAGGGCTACTGTGCCAGCGTGTTCTACGCCTATTTCGCCGCGCTCGGCCTGGATGTGGTGCCCGAAGAGGCCAGCCATGCCGGGCGACTGGACATGGCGGTGCGCTTCAACGGGCAGGTGTATCTGTTCGAGTTCAAGGTCGTCGAGATCGAACCCGAAGGCCGTGCGCTGGAGCAGATCAAGGACAGGGGCTACGCCGACAAGTATCGCCTGGCCGGCCAGCCCATTCACCTGATCGGCGTCGAATTCAGCCGCGAGCAGCGCCGCGTGGTGGGTTTCGAGGTGGAGAGCATTGCCGGGGCGTAAGGAGGCGAGACGGGTTTCAGGCTGCTTCAGGCTGCGGGTCTGAAGTGAAGCCGAGCCGGGAGGCGGCTGTTTCGCCGCTGCGGCCACCGTCCAGCGCCTGGAGCGGCATTCCGTGCCACTGCAGCTTCGCCCGGCTTTCACCCGCCACCAGCGCCAGCAGCGTATCGTCGTCCGCGGCCTTGCCCGCAGGGTCGCTCAAATCGGCCAGCAGCATCGCCAGATCGCGATCGTCCAGTGCAGCAGGGCCGGCGTCGGTGGCGAGGAACAACCGTCCTTCGGCGTCGAGCAGCAGCGGGCCGATCGCCGTGACGCTGCGCCCGGTGTGGGTGACGAAGCTGCCGTCAGGCTGCAGGCGCAGCACCCAGGGCGCGCTTTCCAGTGCGACGTACACCCGCTGCGGGCCGTTGTTCACCAGCCAGCGGCCTTCGGCGTCATGGGTGTAATGGGCGTTCAGGAAAGCGATCAGCCCGGGATGGGAGATCGTTTCGCCTTTCAGCCGCCAGCGGCCGCGGGCGTCGAGCGACAGCCAGCCGTAGCAGGCCGGCACCATCGGCCAGGGCGGCAGGGAAGCGCTGGCGCCGTCGGCCATCGGGCGGCGCTCAGGCCTGGGCCTCGACGTGGCGCAGCGAGAGGTCGAGCGCGCGCACGTCCTTGGTCAGGGTGCCGATCGAGATGCGGTCGACGCCGGTTTCGGCGATGGCGCGCACCCGCTCCAGGCTGACGCCGCCGGACGCTTCGAGCTCGGCGCGGCCGGCGTTGATCGTCACGGCTTCGCGCATGTCGTCCAGGCTCATGTTGTCGAGCAGCACCATCTTCACGCCCGCATCCAGCGCTTCCTCCAGTTCGTCGAGACTCTCGACCTCGACTTCGATGAAGACGTTCGACGGCGCGATGAGGCGCGCCTGCTCGACCACTTCACGGATGCCGCCGGCAGCGATGATGTGGTTTTCCTTGATCAGGATGCCGTCGTAGAGGCCGACGCGATGATTGGTGCCGCCGCCGATCGCGACCGCGTACTTCTGCGCCAGGCGCAGGCCGGGCAGCGTCTTGCGGGTGTCGACGATCCTGGCCTTGGTGCCGGCGACGGCATCGACGAAGCGGCGCGTCACCGTGGCCGTGCCGGACAGCAGTTGCAGGAAATTCAGCGCCGTGCGCTCCGCGGTCAGCAGCACCCGCGCGCGGGCGATGATGTCGCACAGCACGTCGCCGGCCTTGACCACGTCGCCGTCGCGGACGTGCCAGTCGACCACCGCCGCCGGGCTGAGCGCGGCGAAGGCGGCGTCGAACCAGGCGGTGCCGCAGATCACCGCGTCCTCGCGGGTGATGACGCGGCCGCGGGCCTCGGTGTCGGGGGCGATCAGGCGCGCCGTCAGGTCGCCGGTACCGATGTCTTCGGCCAGGGAGGCGGCGATGTTGCGCTGGATTTCGACGCGAAGCTGTTCAGAGAGCATGGCGGGTGAGCGGGCAGGTGGCAGGAGGCGCGATTCTAGCATCGCGCCCGGCGCGGACAGGTCGGGGTGGCGGCCCCGGGATCAGTGCTTGCCCAGCGTGATCAGCGGGCGCGAGTCGCGTTGAACGTCGCGGTTCGCATCCTGCTGGGCCTCGACGAGCCAGCCGTTGAAGACGCCGCGGGCGGCGACGATGGTTTCGCTGGCGCTCAGGCCGGCCGGGCCGATGCCTTCGCGCGCCAGGCGATCCGCTGCGGCGCCATGCAGGTGGACGGCCGTGATCAGTGCCGATTCGGCGGGCCAGCCCTGGGCGAGCAGGCCGGCGACGAGGCCGGTGAGCACGTCGCCCATGCCGGCGCTGGCCATGCCGGGGTGGCCGCTGGTGTTGATGAACCAGCGCCCGTCGGGCGCGGCGATGATCGAGCCGCAGCCTTTCAGCACGGCCAGCGCGTGGTAGCGGCGGGCGATGTCGAGCGCGGCCCGCAGGCGGTCGGACTGGACGGCCGCAGTGCCGATGCCCAGCATGCGGCCGGCTTCGGCCGGATGCGGCGTCAGCACGGTCGGCATCCTGCGTGCGGCAAGCTGGCTCTGCAGCGCGGCGTCGGTGCCGATCAGGTTCAGTGCGTCGGCGTCCAGCACCAGCGGAATGTCGCGGGCGAGGGCGGCGGCGAGCTGCGCGGCGGCAGTTGCATCGGTGCCCAGGCCCGGCCCGACGGCCAGTGCGCTCAAGCGCTCGGGCAGTTGTGCGGCGCGGCGCAGCATGAGTTCGGGGTGCGAGAAGTCGACCGCCGGGCCGTTGGGGTCGAGCAGGCCGACATAGACCCGGCCGGTACCCAGCCATTGCGCCGCACGCCCGGCCAGCAGCGCCGCGCCGACCATGCCGGCATTGCCGCCGAGGATGCCGGCATCGCCGTACAGACCCTTGTGGCTGTTGCGCGGCCGGCGCACCAGCTGGTTGCGGAACAGCGCGGGCGTGATCGCATGGCCGACAGCGGGCAGCCAAGCCGGCGCGTCGATGTCCAGCCGCTGCACGCTGATGTCGCCGCAGTAGTCCGGGCCGTCGTTGGTCAGCAGGCCGGGCTTGAGCGAAATGAAGGTGGTCGTGTGGGTGGCGCGGAAAGTCGTGCCGAGCGGCTGGCCGGTGTCGGCGTCGAGGCCGCTGGGGACGTCGAGCGCCATGCGTGGCGAAGGCTGGGCGTTGAGGGTCTGGAGCCAGCCCGCGTAGCGGCCTTCGATCTGGCGCTTCAGGCCGATGCCGAAGATGGCATCCACCACCAGCGCCCAGCCCTGTGCGGGCGCCGCCGGCAGGTCGGAAATCGTCTGGCCGCCCGCCGCGAGGTAGTCCGTGTAGGCCTTGGCGGCTTCGGCGGGCAGATTCTGGACGTCGGCGGCGAAGGCGACCTGCACTTCGCGTCCGGCCTGGGCCAGCTGGCGGGCCATGACGAAGCCGTCGCCGCCGTTGTTGCCCGGCCCGCAGGCGATCAGGATCGGCCCCGGGCGGTCCATGACCAGGCGGACCGCGTCTTCGGCGGCGGCGCGGCCGGCGCGTTCCATCAGCGGCGGCCGCGCGCTGGGGATGAGCTTGCCTTCGATTTCACGGATGCCGGCAACGGGGTAGATGGGTAGGGCGGACAGGAACATGATGGGTGCGCCGTCAGGTAAAGGCGAAATTGTAAGGCGCGCTGCGGTGCAGCGTGAACGTTCATCGAAGCTTCACTTGCAGGACGTACATTTTGCGGGGGCGCCTTGTGGGGCGCGATACGGTCATCGATCTTATTTTTTGCAATCCCGGGGGTTGCTTGATGTTGGGTGACACACGGCTCACGGTTCGGCTGCGCCAGATGCTGGAAAGGCACGAGCTGAAGTTCGTTTTCCAGCCGATAGTGGATCTGGCCAGGGCCGACCTCCTGGGCTACGAGGCGCTTCCTGCCCGGCAACATCCCGATCACCGAGCACATCGGCCACCAGCCGGCCGCGCACGGAGGCATCCTCGTTGAGCGCGCGCGAAACGTCCAGCCCCACGCCGTAGCGCGACCAGTTGCCCGCTTCGGCGCTGATGCTGGTCTGCGGTGCCTTCGTCGGGCGCTTGCGAATCATGTTGATGGTGGCCGACGGATAGCCCAGACCGCTCATGATGCCGGTGGCGCCCTTGACGATTTCCACGCGGTCGTACATCGCGGTGTTTTGCAGGTAGTTGCTCATCGACGCGGAAACGGGCACGCCGTCGATCTGGAAGTTGGTGATGCTGGAGCCGCGTGACCAAAGCTGCGGGCCATCCGCGCCATGGTTGAACGGTTTGATGGTGATGCCCACGGCGGCCTCCAGCACGTCGCTCAGGCTGTTGAGCCTTTGGTCCTCCATGCGCTGGCGCGTCATCACCGTGACCGCCTGCGGCGTCTCCTGTGGCGTCAGGTTCAGGCGTGTGGAGCTGCTGGTGGACCAGGTGGTGTATGGAGCCCGGCGCCTTGCCGGAAACAGTGACGGCTGGCAGCATCGCTTCCGGTGCCTGCGCTTCGGGGCTTGGCGCGATGCTGAAGCCGTTGCCGCCGCTGGCCCGGGCGCTCAGGCCGCTGCCGGCGAGCAGGCGGCTCAGGGCCTGTTCGACGCTCATCCGGCCGGACACGGCGGGAGCCTGGTGACCGCCGATCTGTGCGCCGGCGGCGAAGATCTGCGCGCCGGTCTGGCGCGACAGTTCGTTCAGCGCGCTGCCCAGCGGCTGGGCGGGCAGATCGATCTCGAAGCTGCGTTCCGCCTGTTGCGCGCTGGTCTGCGCATGGGCCGGCGCGGGTGGGCCGGCAAGCAGGGCGAAGGCGCCGCACAGGGCGGCGATGATGGGCAGCAGGCGGAAGCTGCTCGGCTTGCGGTGGGACATGTCGGCTCCTGTTCATGGACATGCGCGCTTCGACCAAAAAGCACGCTTCAGGGCAGGAGACGTTCGGGAGAGAAAAACGGAGACAGGAGACAGGTGGTTTCCAATTCGCCGCCGGGTTTCGGGCTCACCGCGCTGCCAGGCGGATGCTGCCATCGTCGAGCACTTCCACGCGCAACGGCAGGATGGCGGGCAGAGCCTGGACGAGGCTGCGCTGATCCTGGGCGCGGAAGCGGCCGGTCAGCCGCAGCGCGCCGGTGCGGTCATCGGCGAGGACGATGGGCTGTCGACGATAGGCGTTGATGGCGGGCAAGGCGTCGGCCAGCGGCGTGTCGTCGAAGAGCAGCCAGCCGTCGCGCCAGGCGGCGACCTGTCCGGGAGGGATGGGGCGGACTGCTTCGGGGCGGGCATCGCGCACGCTCAGCGCTTCGCCGCCGCGCAGGTCGATGGCAGGTGGGGCGAACACCGGCAGACGGGCGAGGCCTTCGCCACGCGGGGTGAAGCGGACCTGGCCGTGCTCGACGGCGATGTCCAGCGCGCCGCTCCGGTCGGCGATGTTGAAGGCGGTGCCGAGCACTTCGATGCGCCCCGCGCGCGTGTCCACGCGGAAGGGGCGGCCGATGTCGCGGGCGACGGCGAAATACGCTTCGCCTCCAGCCAGTTCGACGTGACGCGCAGCGCGGCTGAGGCTGGCCTGGAGCACGGTGCCGGGAGCGAGCTGGAGGCGGCTGCCGGGGGCGCCGCCAGGGCCGTCCGGCAATTCGGCAAGCAGGGTGTCGAAACCGTCGTTGTGGTACTGCCGTGCGAAATGCACGGTCTGCTCAGCTGATCGAAGTCTACGTAGCCGCCGGCCGGCTCGACGTACTCGGGCAGTTCCGCGAAGATACGGCTGCAATCGAGCGTGGCGCGGACCACGTGCTTGGCCACCGTGCTTTCCTGGATACCCAGCCGGGCGGCGATTTCGGCCCGGCTCATGCCGTAGGCGCGGAACAGGATGAACACCTCGCGCCGGGCGCGCGGCAGGCTCATCAACTGGGCGACGACCCGCTCGATGATCTGGCGCTGGGCGACCAGATGGTCGGATGCGGGTGCGGCCCGGTGCGCATGCGTCGCGCCGTGCTGCAAAGCCCAGCTGCTGGCGGTCTGCTGGCGGCGGTGATGGTCGATGCACAGATTGTGGGCGATGCGGAAAAGCAGGGCGCGGGGCGACTCGATGGCGACATCGAGCTTGCGCTGCAAGGTGAGCAGGAGCTGTTCGTAGGTGCTCTGGGCAATGTCGTCGGCGTCTGCGCCATTGCCCAGCTTGCGAGCCAGAAAGCAGCGCAGTTCGCGGTAATGCGTGAGGACGTCGGCAATGGAGGGGGCTGGGGACGGCACGTGAGGGCCGCTGGACAGGCGACATGTTAATGATAATTCCTATCATTATATGGGATTCGATCCTGTCGGCAGCCTTGCCGGCTGAATGGCTTGCCTTCCCTGCTTGAGCACATACAATTCCACATATATGCAGACCGTGGAGATCGCCATGTCCCAGATCACTCTATATATCGATGACGCTACGGAGGCGCTGCTCGTCCAGGCCGCGCAGGCGAGCGGCATGTCCAAGAGCCGTTGGGTGGCGGAACTCATCCGCCAGCACGCACACGACACCTGGCCGGCCGAATGCGTTGCGCTGGCCGGGGCGTTTCCCGATTTCCCGCTACGCGAGGAATTGCCGCCACCGGGTGAAGACCTGGCCCGAATCAGGTTTTGACCCGATGCTGGTTCTGGACAGCAACACCATCAGTTACTACTTTCGGGGCGATGCTCAGGTGGTGCCGCGCCTGCAGGCGTTACCGCCATCCGAGGTGGGTGTGCCCGCCATCGTGGTCTACGAGCTGCGCTATGGCCTGATGCGCCTGCCCGTCGAAGCTGCACGGCCGCGCATCGAGGCACTGGACAAGTTGCTGCTGCCATTGCAGGTGCTGGCTTTCGATGCCGTCTGCGCAGAACAGGCCGCCGCCATCCGCTGTGCGCTGGAGAGGCAAGGCACGCCGATCGGCGCCCATGACGTGCTCATCGCGGCCACGGCATTGCGCCATCGGGCGAGGCTGGTGACGCGCAATGAGCGGGAGTTCGCCCGTGTGCCGGGCTTGCAGGTGGAAAACTGGCACGCCGAATGATCGGTTCGCGGATACCCGGCATTTCCAACTGCGCCTGCCCGACTCCCTGCACGAAGGTGCCCGATGCTCCGTCCATGCCCGGCGACGAGTCGCCCGGTGGCGAAGCGGTTTGATCCCACGGGGCCGGGCGCGCGCAACCCGGCCCCGAGCCCGCATCAGAAATCCGTGCTCAGGGAGAAGGTGAGGGTGCGCGGTTCGCCGACCTCGCTGCCATTGTTCCAGTAGCGCCTGTCGCCCGCGTTCTGGACTTCCAGGCGTGCGGTCAGCGGCCGGCCCGCCAGCGTGGTGGCGTAGCGTGCGCCGACGTCGAACAGCGTGAAGGCGGGCAGCCGGTCGGTGTTCATTTGATCGGCGTATCGGTGGCGTGTGTACTGGACGCCGCCCACCAGTGTCAGCCCCGGCAGCCAGCGCGTGTCGTACTCGACGCGCAGCTTCGCCAGCCGTTCGGCCGTTCCCGTGGGGTGTTTGCCCTCCAGCGCGGGGTTCTGCTCCTGCTTCTTGACCTTGGCGTCGGGCAGGGTCAAGCCGCCGATCAGGCTCCAGCGCTCGGCCATGCGGCCGAAGGCGGTGAACTCGATGCCGCGATGCACCTGCCGGCCGTCCTGCACGTAGACCGGCGCGGCGGGGTCGCTGATGTCGTAGTACTGCAAGGACTTGTCGATCTGGAACAGTGCCGTGCTCAGCAGCATGCCGCCAACCGACCATTTGGCGCCGATCTCGATCTGGTCGCTGACCATCGGTTTCATGGACTCGCCGGCATTGACCACCGGCGCGCCGCCGAACTGCTCTGCCGCCGTGCCGCCCTGTTCCAGTGACTCCATGTAGGTGACATAAGTGGTGACCGCCGGTAACGGCTTGTAGATCAGTGACAGGGTCGGCGTTACCGCGGACTCCTCGTAGGGCGGTGTCGACCACCCTTGCGAGCGCACCTCGATCGTGCTGTGGGACAGCCCCGCGAGCAGTGACCAGCGCTCATCGAGCCGAATATCGTCGCCGACCGTGAAGGTGGTACGGGTATCCGTCCAGGTGGCATTGCGCGCCCCGCGATCGAACGGTGCCACCACCGGACGATCGACGTAACGAGGGCCATCTTCCAGGTGTCCGTCCGAAAAAACGGTAACGTACGGTGCCCAGCCATTGCTATAGCGCACTGACCAATCTTTGTGATACTGCACTCCTGCGGTGACTTGGTGGGAGATCGTGCCGGTCTCGAAGCGGAAGTCACCGAACAACTGGGCGCGGGTGTCCTTGCTGATCTGGTTCATCGTGTCTACGCCCGGCCCGAAAAACCGGCCGGACCGAGTGAAGCTGCCATCCGCCTGGAAAGTATTGGATACTCCATCGGCATAGCCTCTTTCGCTGTCACTTTGCATCCAGCCGGCGCGCAGGGTCAGCCACGGCGCCGCCTCCCAGCGCAGGTTGGCGCCATAGCGGGTGTTCTGATAATGGTTCCGTTCCCAGTGCTGGCCCCAGATACGGGTGTTGTCGATCTCCTTGGCCGATGGCCGAACAGCACCGGGAGCAAACGACCAGGAAGATGGGTTGCCAAGTTTCTTGTAGTCGCGGTCGGTAACATTGACCTGCAACAGCAGGTCGTCAGTGATGCGCCAGTCGAAGGCGGCGCTGAGGAATCGGGTGCGCAGCTTCATGCCCTTGATGGCGGTGTCGCCGTCCTGCCAGGCGGCATTGACGCGGTAGCCGAAGCGGCCGTCGCGGTCGATGGGACCGCCGAAATCGCCGTGCAGATGATAGGTAGGCTCGCGGTTCCCGCAGGTCCTCGACGTGGCGCTGGGAGAGGACGCGGATGAAAACGTCTTGCACCAGATCGCATGCCTGGTCCGTGCATTCCAGCCGCCGGCGCAGCCAAGCCCTCAGCCAGCCATGGTGCGCGGCATAGAGCTGTTCGAACGGCGAGTCGAACTCGGCGGGAGCGGGTTTCATGGTCTGGGCCGGGGGGAAGCGGGAAGCTGATGATTATAAACAAGAATCATTATCGATTTTGTGTAGATGCCACGGCCGCGCATCATCAGGTTTCTTTTTCCGGCTTTGCTGCAGTTTTGCCCCCGCAGCGGGCCAGAAACGATGGTTGGAGCTGGCTGCGAAGTCGCTCCCGGGCTGGGGCGGCAGGCGCGGATGAAGCGGTAGTCGGTGTCCGAAGGTGTCGGCGGCCGGCGCGCATTTGCGGCCGGCCGTGCGGGTCTCCGGGCTCAGCCGACCATCTTCGCCGGGTCGATCCAGCGGTCGAAGTCTTCCGCCGAGACATGGCCCAGCGCCAGCGCGGCTTCGCGCAGACTGCTGCCTTCCTTGTGCGCCTTCTTGGCGATCTGCGCGGCCTTGTCGTAGCCGATGTGCGGATTCAGCGCGGTGACCAGCATCAGCGAACGCTCGACCAGTTCGGTGATGCGGGCGCGGTTGGGCTCGATACCGGCGGCGCAGTGGTCGTTGAAGCTGTTCATGCCGTCGGCGAGCAGGCGCACACTCTGCAGGAAGTTGTGGATGACCATCGGGCGGAAGACGTTGAGCTCGAAGTTGCCCGAGGCGCCGCCGATGTTGATGGCGACGTCGTTGCCCATGACCTGCGCGGCGAGCATGGTCATCGCTTCGCTCTGGGTCGGATTGACCTTGCCCGGCATGATCGAGGAGCCGGGTTCGTTCTCCGGGATCGAGATTTCGCCCAGGCCGCTGCGCGGGCCGCTGGCGAGCCAGCGCACGTCGTTGGCGATCTTCATCAGGCTGGCGGCCAGGGTCTTGAGCGCACCGTGGGCGTACACCAGCCCGTCGCAGCTGGCCAGCGCCTCGAACTTGCTGGGCGCGGTGACGAATTCCTGCCCGCTGAGGCGGGCGATTTCGGCGGCCACGGCTTCGGCATAGCCCTTGGGGGCGTTGAGCCCGGTGCCGACCGCGGTGCCGCCCAGCGCCAGTTCGCTCAGGTGCGGCAGCGCGGCGCGCAGGTGGCGTTCGCCATGGGCCAGTTGTGCGGCCCAGCCGGAGATTTCCTGCCCCAGGGTGAGCGGCGTGGCGTCCTGCAGGTGGGTGCGGCCGATCTTGACGATGTCGGCGAAGGCGCGGGATTTTTCTTCCAGCGTGGCGCGCAGCCGGGCCAGCGCCGGCAGCAGTTTCCGGACCACCGCCAGCGTGGCGGCGACGTGCATCGCGGTGGGAAAGACGTCGTTGCTCGACTGGCTGCGGTTGACGTCGTCATTGGGGTGGACGAGGCGCTTCTCGCCGCGTTCGCCGCCCAGCAGTTCGCTGGCGCGGTTGGCGAGCACTTCGTTGACGTTCATGTTGGTCTGCGTGCCCGAGCCGGTCTGCCAGACGGCGAGCGGGAACTCGTCCGGGTGCTTGCCGGCGAGCACTTCGTCGGCGGCGGCGATGATGGCGTCGGCTTTTTCGGCGGGCAGCAGGCCCAGGCCATGGTTGACCCGCGCGGCGGCGCGCTTGACCAGCGCGAGGGCGTGGATGAGTTCGGTGGGCTGGCGCTCGGTAGAGATGGCGAAGTTGATCAGCGAACGCTGGGTCTGCGCGCCCCACAGGCGGTCGGCGGGGACGTCGATCGGGCCGAAAGTGTCGTATTCCTGGCGTGTGCTCATGGAGGGGGCTCCTGTTGGTGAGGTGGAAGGCGGGCGCGTGCCGGCGGCGCCTCGAGTGGATGAGCTGGAGAAAGGCTTTTCAGGCAAAAGGCGAATCCGGGCCGTCGAGCTGCATGGACGGGGACAGGTCCAGGTTGGCGACGCGCCAGCGCAGCGCGGCCAGCCGCGCCTGTTGCTGCGGGGTGAGGGCGCAGCAGGCCAGTCGAGCCAGCGGTTGGTGCAGATGATCCAGGCACAGGTGGCGCCAGTGGCCGGGCAGGGCGCGGTCCGCGGCGGCACCGGCCAGCAGTTCGGCCGCGCGCCATGCGGCTTCCCAGGGCGACAGCCGCATGCGGCGTACCAGGGCGTCGGCTTCGGTGAGGTAGTGCGGAATCAGGCGCGGCTCGTCCGGCTGCAGTGCGCAGCGGATGCGGATCGCGGCCCAGAGCCAGCGCTGTTTGCGGTCGAGGTGAGGGGGCATGTGGCTGTCGCGCGATCATTTCAAATTAATGAGAATCATTATTGTCAATGAGGCCGAGATAGACAAGCCCGGTGGCGAAAAGTCGCAAGCGGGCGCGCTTCAGCCGGTGTCGCCGACGCGGCGTTTGTCTCTGCGTATCTCGGTATGCAGTTCGACCTGGCCGTCTGCCCCGACCGTCTCCAGGCGGACGGTGAAGCCCCACAGGCGGGCCAGATGCTTCATGACTTCGCCGGTGGAGTCGCCCAGCGGGCGGCGGCTGTGCTGCTGGTGGCGCAGCGTCAGCGAGCGGTCGCCGCGCAGATCGACGCTCCAGACCTGGATGTTGGGTTCCCGCGCGCCGAGGTTGTAGTGGTCGGAGAGGACGTCGCGCACACGGCGGAAGCCTTCGTCGTCATGGATGGCCGATACCTTCAGCTTGTTCTCGCGATCGTCGTCGAGCACTGCGAACATGCGGAAGTTGCGCATGATCTTGGGCGACAGGTATTGCGCGATGAAGCTCTCGTCCTTGAAGTTGCGCATCGCGAAGTCGAAGGTTTCGAGCCAGTCGCTGCCGGCGATCTCCGGAAACCAGTGGCGGTCCTCGTCGTCAGGGTTTTCGCAGATGCGGCGGATGTCCTGCCACATCGCAAAACCCAGCGCATAGGGGTTGATGCCGTTGTACCAGGCAGCGTTGTACGGCGGCTGATACACCACGTTGGTGTGCGACTGCAGGAATTCGAGCATGAAGCTGTCGGCGAGCAGGCCCTCGTCGTACAGGTGGTTGAGCAGGGTGTAGTGCCAGAAGGTGGCCCAGCCTTCGTTCATGACCTGGGTCTGGCGCTGGGGGAAGAAGTACTGCGCGATCTTGCGCACGATGCGCACGATTTCGCGCTGCCAGGATTCGAGCAGCGGGGCGTTCTTCTCGATGAAGTAGAGCAGGTTCTCCTCGGGTTCGGGCGGGAAGCGGCCTGGCGATTCCGGGCGGGCATGGATGTCGTGTGCCGGCAGCGTGCGCCAGAGTTCATTGACCTGGCTCTGCAGGTAGCTCTCGCGTTCCTGCTGGCGGAGCTTTTCCTTGGCGAGCGAGAGTTTGGGTGGGCGCTTGTAGCGGTCCACGCCGAGGTTCATCAGCGCATGGCAGGCGTCGAGCAGGTTCTCGACCTCTTCCTCGCCATGGCGCTCTTCGCATTCGGTGATGTAATTCCGCGCGAAGATCAGGTAGTCGATGATCGCGTCGGCATTGGTCCAGGTGCGGAACAGGTAGTTGCCCTTGAAGAAGCTGTTGTGGCCGTAGGCGGCGTGGGCGATCACCAGGCCCTGCATCGTCAGGGTGTTTTCCTCCATCAGGTAGGCGATGCAGGGGTTGGAGTTGATGACGATTTCGTAGGCCAGCCCCATCTGGCCGCGGCGGTAGCCTTTCTCGGTGGCGAGGAAGTGCTTGCCGAAAGACCAGTGGTGGTAGTTCACCGGCATGCCGACCGAGGCGTAGGCGTCCATCATCTGTTCGGCGGTGATGATCTCGATCTGCACCGGATAGGTGTCGAGCCGGTAGTGGGCGGCGACGCGGGCGATCTCGGTGTGGTAGCGGTCGATGCTTTCGATCGACCATTCCGAGCCGCGCGGCAGGGGGTCGAGCTTGCGGGTGGCGGCGGTCGTCATAGGATCGTCTTCTTGAACAGTTCGCGGAACACCGGGTAGATGTCGGCCGGCGATTCGATTCGCTGCATGGCGAAGTGGGGCTGTTCGTCGGCGATGCGGGCGTATTCGCGCCACAGGTTCTGCGGCTCGCCGGCGGTGATCTCGATGTAGGCGAAGTATTGGCAGCTGGGCAGGATGTCGCGGCCGAGCAGCTGGCTGCACAGCGGCGAATCGTTGTCCCAGTTGTCGCCGTCCGAAGCCTGCGCGCCGTAGATGTTCCACTGGCCGTTGGCGTAGCGCTGGCGCAGGATGTCGCGCATCAGCAGCAGCGCGCTGGACACCACGGTGCCGCCGGACTCGCGCGAGTGGAAGAATTCGTCTTCGTCGACTTCCTTGGCCACGGTGTGATGGCGGATGAAGACGACTTCGATGTGTTCGTAGCTGCGCGTCAGGAACAGGTAGAGCAGCATGAAGAAGCGCTTGGCGGTGGATTTGCGTTCCTCGCTCATCGAGCCGGAGACGTCCATCAGGCAGAACATCACCGCCCGCGTGGTGGGGCAGGGCACGCGGATGCGGTTGTTGTAGCGCAGGTCGAAGCGCTCGATGAAGGGGATCTGCTCGATCTTCTCGCGCAGCCGCTCGATTTCCTCGCGCAGCGCACGGGCTTCCTCGCTGTCCTCGCAGGCTTGGTCGCCGTTGCAGTGGGCGAGGAGTTCGTCGAGCTGCTGCTGGAGTTCGCGCAGCTTGCCGGCGTAGGGCGAGCCGAGCGCGAGCCGGCGGCCGAGCGCGCTGCGCATCGAGCGGATGATGTTGATGTTCGCCGGCACGCCGTCGGCGGTGAAGCCGGCGCGCTGGGTCTTGTATTCGGTGACCTTGGCCAGCTGGGTGCGGACCAGGCGCGGCAGTTCGAGATCCTCGAAGAACAGATCGAGGAATTCCTCGCGCGAGAGCTGGAAGACGAAATCGTCCTCGTGCTCGCCTTCGTTGCTCGCCTTGCCCTGGCCGGAGCCGCCCGCGCCGCCGCCGAGCGGACGGTTGATGAGGTCGCCGGCGCTGAACTGGTCGTTGCCGGAGAAGACCTGTTCCCAGGTGCCGCCCCGGCCGTGATGCAGCGAAGGTTCGGACAGATCGCGCGCGGGAATGGCGACTTCCTCGCCGTTCTCCAGGTCGCGGATCGAGCGGCCCTCGATCGCGCCGGACACCGCCTTGCGGATCTGCTGCTTGAAGCGACGCATGAAGCGCTGGCGGTTGACCGCGCTCTTGTTCTTGCTGTCGAAGCGTCGATCGATGATGCGGACCATGCCTCCTCCTCGGGCCGAAGCCGGCAACGGTGCGCGCCATGTCGGGCGCGCACCTCATCCGCACGGATTCACGAAGACTTGCGTACGCGCAGATACCATTCGCACAGCAGGCGTACCTGCTTCTCGGTGTAGCCCTTCTCGATCATGCGGTCGACGAAGTCCTGGTGCTTCTTCTGCTCGTCGGCGCTGGCCTTGGTGTTGAAGCTGATCACCGGCAGCAGGTCCTCGGTGTTGGAGAACATCTTCTTCTCGATCACCGCGCGCAGCTTCTCGTAGGAGGTCCAGCTCGGGTTGCGGCCGTCGTTCTTGGCGCGGGCGCGCAGCACGAAGTTCACCACTTCGTTGCGGAAGTCCTTCGGGTTGCTGATGCCGGCCGGCTTCTCGATCTTTTCCAGTTCGTCGTTGAGCGCGGAGCGGTCGAGGATCTCGCCGGTGTTCGGATCGCGGAACTCCTGGTCCTGGATCCAGAAGTCGGCATAGGTCACGTAGCGGTCGAAGATGTTCTGGCCGTACTCGGAATAGCTTTCGAGATAGGCGGTCTGGATTTCCTTGCCGATGAATTCGGCGTAGCGCGGCGCCAGGTATTCCTTGATGTAGCCCATGTAGCGCGCTTCGGTCTCGGGCGGGAACTGCTCGGCCTCGATCTGCTGCTCGAGCACGTACATCAGGTGCACCGGGTTGGCGGCAACTTCGCGGTGGTCGAAGTTGAACACCTTGGACAGGGCCTTGAAGGCGAAGCGGGTGGAGAGCCCGGTCATGCCTTCGTCGACGCCGGCATAGTCGCGGTATTCGGGATAGCTCTTGGCCTTGGGGTCGGTGTCCTTGAGGTTCTCGCCGTCGTAGACGCGCATCTTGGAGAAGATGCTGGAGTTTTCAGGCTCCTTCAGCCGCGACAGCACCGAGAACTGGGCCATCATCTTCAGCGTGTCGGGCGCGCAGGGCGCTTCGGACAGCGAGCTGTGGGCCAGCAGCTTCTCGTAGATGCGGATTTCGTCCGACACCCGCAGGCAGTAGGGCACCTTGACCGTGTAGATGCGGTCGAGGAAGGCCTCGTTGTTGCGGTTGTTCTTGAACGCGACCCATTCGGACTCGTTCGAGTGCGCCATCACGATGCCGTCGAACGGGATCGCGCCGAAACCTTCGGTGCCCTTGTAGTTGCTTTCCTGGGTCGCGGTGAGCAGCGGGTGCAGGACCTTGATCGGCGCCTTGAACATCTCGACGAATTCGAGCAGGCCGCGGTTGGCCAGGCACAGGCCGCCGGAGTAGCTGTAGGCGTCGGGGTCGTCCTGCGAGTACTGCTCGAGCTTGCGGATGTCGACCTTGCCGACCAGCGAGGAGATGTCCTGGTTGTTCTCGTCGCCCGGCTCGGTCTTGGCGACCGCCGTCTGGCGCAGCACCGAAGGCATCAGCTTGACGACGCGGAACTTGGTGATGTCGCCGCCGAACTCGTGCAGGCGCTTGACCGCCCACGGGCTCATGATGGTGTCGAGATAGCGGCGCGGAATGTGGAAGTCGTCCTCGAGGATGCGGCCGTCTTCCTGGGCATCGAACAGGCCGAGCGGCGACTCGTGCACCGGCGAACCCTTGACCGCGTAGAAGGGGATCTTCTCGATCAGCGACTTCAGCTTTTCCGCCAGCGAGGACTTGCCGCCGCCGACCGGGCCGAGCAGGTAGAGGATCTGCTTCTTTTCCTCCAGCCCCTGCGCGGCGTGGCGGAAGTAGGAGACGATCTGCTCGATCGCCTCTTCCATGCCGTAGAAGTCGCGGAAGGCCGGATAGAGGCGGATGAGCTTGTTGGAGAAGATGCGCGAGCGGCGCGGGTCGAGGCGGGTGTCGACCAGTTCGGGCTCGCCGATCGCGGCCAGCATGCGCTCCGCGGCCGAGGCGTAGGCCATGCGGTCGCTGCGGCAGAGTTCGAGGTACTCCTGCAGCGACATTTCCTCTTCGCGCGATGCCTCGAAGCGGGCCTGGTAAGCATTGAAGATGGACATGGCAATCTCCCTGACGATCGATGCGAGGGGGGGCGTGCCTGACGATGATACGCGCCCTGTGTCCTGACACCTGCATCCAGTCGTATGACGGCGAGCACGGGTGCGCGCTCGCGCGGATGCCGGCTCTGTAGCATCAGAGGCCCCGCGCGGGTGCGAGTTCCGCGCCCGGAGCACCTGTCTGCGGCGTTCGTGCGCGCTTTTCGTGCATGGCGTCACGGTCTCATCCAGTCCTCAAGCGTGACGCGGGCGCTGTGCTAGAATCCCGCTCTTCGTTCAACGCGTTTGCGCTGGCGGCGTGTGCGTGCGTCCTTGTCGAAGACGCATGCCGACGCCGGCGAGAACGGTTTTTTTGACTTCTCAGGATCGACCCAATGGAGCAGAACCAGGTAACCCCGAGCGCACTCGAGCGCCGTATCGACATCGCCGTTTCGCTGGCAGACATCGAAAAAGAGGTGGATGCCCGCCTCAAGCGCATGGCGCGTACGGTGAAGATGCCGGGGTTCCGCCCGGGCAAGGTGCCGATGAAGATCGTCGCCCAGACGCACGGCGGCCAGGCCCGCGGCGAAGCGGTCGGCGCGGCGGTCGAGAAGGCTTTCGGCGAGAAGGTGCGCGAGCAGAACCTGCGCGTGGCAGGGTATCCGAACATCGAGCCCAAGAACGGTGCCGCCGACGGCACGCTGGAATTCAGTGCCGTGTTCGAGATCTACCCGGAAGTCGCCATCGGTGATCTCGCCAGCCAGCAGATCGAACGTCCGGCCCTGGTGGTCGGCGATGCCGAGGTCGACAAGACGCTCGACGTGCTGCGCAAGCAGCGTACCTCCTTCACCGCGGCCGATCGTGCCGCCGCCGAGGGCGACCGCGTCGTGATCGACTTCACCGGCCGCAAGGACGGCGAAGTGTTCCAGGGCGGCCAGGCCGAGGACTTCCCCTTCGTGATCGGCGCCGGTGCGATGCTGAAGGACTTCGAGACCGCCGTGACCGGTCTGAAGGCGGGCGAGAGCAAGACTTTCGACATGAGCTTCCCGGACGACTACCATGCTGCCGAACTGGCCGGCAAGACCGTCCAGTTCGAGATCAAGGTCAAGCAGGTCGAAGGCCCGGTGCTGCCGGAGATCGATGCCGACTTCGCCCGCTCGCTGGGCGTGGCCGACGGTGACGTCGCCAAGCTGCGCGAAGAGGTCAAGGGCAATCTGGAGCGCGAGGTCAAGCGCCGCATCCAGGCCAAGGTCAAGGAACAGGTGATGAACGCGCTGATCGCCGTGACCCCGATCGAAGTGCCGAAGGCGCTGGTGCAGGGCGAGTCGCAGCAACTGGCCGAGAATGCCCGCCGCGACCTGGAAATGCGCGGCATGAAGACCAAGGACATCCCGGTCGATCCGTCGTGGTTCACCGAGCAGGCCGAGCGCCGCGTCCGCCTGGGCCTGATCATGGCCGAACTGGTCAAGGCCAACGAACTGCACGCCAAGCCCGAGCAGGTCCGCGCGCTGGTCGAGGAAATGGCGCAGAGCTACGAGGATCCGTCCGAGCTGGTACGCTGGTACTACGCCCAACCCGAGCGCCTGGCCCAGGCCGAGGCCGTGGTGATCGAGGACAATGTCGTCGCCTGGGTCAGCGAGAAGGCCCAGACCACCGACAAGGACGTGACTTTCGACGAACTGATGGGCAACGCGGCCTGAGTCCGCAAAGGGTCTGACCAATGATGCAAGGAACACCCCAGCACAGCAGCGACTGGAATCCGGTCGGTCTCGGCCTGGTTCCGATGGTGGTCGAACAGAGCGGTCGCGGCGAGCGCGCCTACGACATCTATTCGCGCCTTCTGAAGGAGCGGGTGGTGTTCCTGGTCGGGCCCGTCAATGACGTGACCGCCAACCTGATCGTCGCGCAGTTGCTATTCCTCGAATCCGAGAATCCGGACAAGGACATCTCGTTCTACATCAACTCGCCCGGCGGTTCGGTCACTGCCGGCATGGCGATCTACGACACCATGCAGTTCATCAAGCCGAACGTCAGCACGCTGTGCATCGGCCAGGCGGCAAGCATGGGCGCCTTTCTGCTGGCGGCGGGCGAGAAGGGCAAGCGCTTCATCCTGCCCAACTCGCGCGTCATGATCCACCAGCCGCTGGGCGGCTTCCAGGGCCAGGCCTCGGACATCGAGATCCACGCCCGCGAAATCCTCTACCTGCGTTCGCGCCTGAACGAGATGCTGTCCAAGCACACCGGCCAGCCGCTCGAGCGCATCGAGAAGGACACCGACCGCGACAACTTCATGTCAGCCGCGGCGGCGGTCGAGTACGGCCTGGTCGACAAGATCCTGACCAGCCGCGACGACACCTGATCCAGGAGAACCCCCGACATGACGGACAAGAAGGCTGGCGGCGACAAGCTGCTGTACTGCTCCTTCTGCGGCAAGAGCCAGCACGAGGTGCGCAAGCTGATCGCCGGCCCTTCGGTCTTCATCTGCGACGAATGCATCGAACTGTGCAACGACATCATCCGTGACGAGGTCGTCGGCGCCGCAGACCCGGAAGGCACCAAGGGTGCGCTGCCCACGCCGCGCGAAATCTGCGAGATCCTCGACCAGTACGTGATCGGCCAGGCACGGGCCAAGCGCAATCTCGCGGTGGCGGTGTATAACCACTACAAGCGCCTGCGCCACGTCGAGGCACGGGAAGACGACGTCGAACTGGCCAAGAGCAACATCCTGCTGATCGGGCCCACCGGCTCGGGCAAGACGCTGCTGGCGCAGACGCTGGCGCGCCTGCTCGACGTGCCCTTCGTGATGGCCGACGCGACGACGCTGACCGAAGCCGGCTACGTCGGCGAAGACGTCGAGAACATCATCCAGAAGCTGCTGCAGAAGTGCGACTACGACGTCGACAAGGCGCAGCAGGGCATCATCTACATCGACGAGATCGACAAGATCTCGCGCAAGGCCGACAACCCCTCGATCACCCGCGACGTCTCGGGCGAGGGCGTGCAGCAGGCGCTGCTGAAGCTGGTCGAAGGCACGGTGGCCTCGATTCCGCCGCAGGGCGGGCGCAAGCATCCGAACCAGGACTTCATCCAGATCGACACCACCAACGTGCTGTTCATCTGCGGCGGCGCCTTCGACGGCCTGGAAAAGGTCATCCGCAACCGTACCGAGAAGGTCGGCATCGGCTTCGGCGCCGAGGTCAAGAGCAAGGAAGGCAAGAACCTCACCGACACCTTCCGCCAGGTCGAACCCGAGGATCTGATCAAGTTCGGCCTGATCCCCGAGCTGATCGGCCGCCTGCCGGTCGTCGCCACGCTGCAGGAACTCGACGAGGCCGCGCTGATCCAGATTCTGGTCGAGCCCAAGAACGCGCTGGTCAAGCAGTACCAGAAACTGTTTTCGATGGAAGGCGTCGAACTCGAGATTCGTCCTGCGGCGCTGCATGCGGTGGCCCGCAAGGCGATCAAGCGCAAGACGGGGGCACGTGGCCTGCGCTCCATCCTCGAAGCGTCCTTGCTCGACATCATGTACGACCTGCCGACGCTGAACGGCGTCGAGAAGGTCGTCGTCGATGAGGCGACCATCGAGGAAGGCGGCAAGCCGCTGCTGATCTACGCCGAGCAGCCGAAAGTGTCGGGTGCCAACTGAGACCGGCGAAGCGGACTCGTGTGATCGTCGTCCAGCCGTGGGTCGTACCCGTCGCTTGAATTTCCAGGTCATGCCCATACATGGGTATGACCTTTCTCACAGGGAAAATTAAAATGTCGGGTTCCGCTGAACTCCCCAACGGACAACTGGAAATGCCGCTGTTGCCGCTGCGCGACGTGGTGGTGTTTCCGCACATGGTCATTCCGCTGTTCGTCGGACGGCCCAAGTCGATCAAGGCGCTCGAAAGCGCGATGGAAGCCGGCAAGAGCATCCTGCTCGTCGCGCAGAAATCGGCGGCCAAGGACGAGCCCTCGATCGAAGACCTCTATTCCATCGGCTGCATCGCCAACATCCTGCAGATGCTGAAGCTGCCCGACGGCACCATCAAGGTGCTGGTCGAGGGCGTGCGCCGCGCGCGGGTGGATTCGGTCGAGGATCTGCGCCACCTGTTCGTCGCCAAGGTGACGCCGGTGAAGGTGACCGAGGTCGACACCAACGAAGTCGAGGCCATGCGCCGCGCGATCGTTGCCCAGTTCGACCAGTACGTCAAACTGAACAAGAAGATCCCGCCCGAGATCCTGACCTCGCTGGCCGGCATCGAGGAAGCAGGCCGCCTGGCCGACACCATCGCCGCGCATCTGCCGCTCAAGCTCGAACAGAAGCAGGAAGTGCTCGAGATGTTCGACACCGGCGAGCGCCTCGAAAAGCTGCTGAACCAGCTCGAAGCCGAACTCGACATCCTGCAGGTCGAAAAGCGCATCCGCGGCCGCGTCAAGCGCCAGATGGAGAAGAGCCAGCGCGAGTACTATCTGAACGAGCAGGTCAAGGCCATCCAGAAGGAACTCGGCGAAGGCGAGGATGGCGCCGACCTCGAGGAGATGGACAAGAAGATCAAGGCCGCCGGCATGCCCAAGGAGGCACTCGCCAAGGCCCAGTCCGAATTCAAGAAGCTGCGCCTGATGTCGCCGATGTCGGCCGAAGCCACGGTCGTGCGCAACTACATCGACACCCTGATCGGCCTGCCGTGGAAAAAGAAGTCGCGCGTCAGCAAGGATCTGGCCGAGGCCGAGAAGGTGCTCGACAAGGACCACTACGGCCTGGAGCGGGTCAAGGAACGCATCCTCGAATATCTCGCCGTGCAGCAGCGCGTGGACAAGGTCAAGGCGCCGATCCTGTGCCTGGTCGGCCCCCCGGGCGTGGGCAAGACCTCGCTCGGCCAGTCGATCGCCAAAGCCACCAACCGCAAGTTCATCCGCATGGCGCTCGGCGGCGTGCGCGACGAAGCCGAGATCCGCGGCCATCGCCGCACCTACATCGGCTCGATGCCGGGCAAGATCCTGCAGAACATGAGCAAGGTCGGCGTCAAGAACCCGCTGTTCCTGCTCGACGAAGTCGACAAGCTCGGCATGGACTTCCGCGGCGACCCGAGTTCGGCATTGCTCGAAGTGCTCGACCCGGAGCAGAACCACACTTTCCAGGATCATTACATCGAAGTCGATTTCGACCTCTCCGACGTGATGTTCGTGGCCACCGCCAATACGCTGAACCTGCCGCCGGCACTGCTCGACCGCATGGAAGTGATCCGCCTGTCCGGCTACACCGAGGACGAGAAGGTCAACATCGCCCAACGTTACCTGCTGCCCAAGCAGATCAAGAACAACGGCCTCAAGCAGGAAGAAATCTCGCTCACCGAGGACGCTTTGCGCGACGTCGTGCGCTACTACACCCGCGAAGCCGGCGTGCGCAGCCTGGAGCGCGAAATCTCCAAGATCTGCCGCAAGGTGGTCAAGCAGCTCGTGCTCAAGAGCCGCAGCAGCAAGATCGTCGTCAACGCCAAGAATCTCGACAAGTTCCTCGGCGTGCGCAAGTACAGCTTCGGCATCGCCGAGAAGCAGAACCAGATCGGCCAGGTCACCGGCCTGGCGTGGACCGAGGTTGGCGGCGAACTGCTGACCGTCGAGGCGGTGCAACTGCCCGGCAAGGGCAAGGTGCTGACTACCGGCAAGCTCGGCGAAGTGATGCAGGAATCCATCCAGGCCGCGCTGTCGGTGGTGCGCAAGCGCGCCCGCTCGCTCGGCATCGAGGAGGACTTCCACCAGAAGAGCGACATGCACATCCACCTGCCGGAAGGCGCGATCCCGAAAGACGGTCCGTCCGCTGGCATCGCGATCAGCACCGCGCTGGTGTCTGTATTGACCGGCATCCCGGTGCGCTGCGATGTGGCGATGACCGGCGAGATCACCCTGCGCGGCGAAGTGCTGCCGATCGGCGGCCTCAAGGAGAAGCTGCTGGCAGCGGTGCGCGGCGGCATCCGCACGGCGTTGATTCCGGAAGAGAACGTCAAGGATCTGGCGGAAATTCCGGAGAACATCAAGAACGCGCTGGAGATCGTGCCCGTCAAGTGGATCGACCAGGTGCTCGAACGCGCGTTGGAGCGTCGCCCGGAGCCCTCGCCCGAAGAGGTGGCGGCGCCGGTGGCGCCTGCGGATCCGGACGCGGTCGGCGCGGCTCAGCGGCCGCACTGAGTTCGGGCGGATCCGCCGGGCGCAATTCCTGGCATCCACCCCGACAAAGCCGCAGCGTGTGTTATGCACGCTGCGGCTTTGTCATGTGGTGTATCACGCGTTGACCCGCCGAAGTGCGCGCGCTATAAAAACCGGAAATCTGCAAAACAGCAGGCAGTACCCGACATCCGCGCCAAAGCGGACAGGCAGTGAGTGTCATCCCATCGCAGTGCACTTTCGGAGGGATTCAAGTGAATAAATCAGAGCTGATCGACGTCATCGCAACACAGGCCGAAATCTCCAAGGCCACGGCAGGCCGCGCCCTGGATGCAGTCGTCGCAGGGGTCGTGGATGCCCTCAAGAGTGGCGACAGTGTCACGCTGGTGGGCTTCGGATCGTTTTATGTCGGCGAGCGGGCGGCACGCACCGGCCGCAATCCGCGTACAGGGAAGAACATCAAGATCCAGGCAGCGAAAGTCCCGAAATTCCGTGCTGGCAAAGGCCTGAAAGATGCAGTAAACTAACGGGCTTTACTGGGCCGCCTGCCAAAGGTGGTTTCAGCGCGGGTGCTTAGCTCAGTTGGTAGAGCGTCGCCCTTACAAGGCGAATGTCGGCGGTTCGACCCCGTCAGCACCCACCAAGAACAACTGTCACACGGTGGCAAGAAGTACCAGAAACCCGCATGGCTCAAGGCTTTGCGGGTTTTTTGTTGTGTCATGCAGTGCTACTCCGTAGCACCTCATACCGTCAAAAATGGCGGTACACCTGACGGTACACGGTACCCTTAACGGTATACCGCTTTCGCGGCCGTTTTACGGGGTGCTGACATGCCACTGAACGACGTGGCCGCCTATTTGGATAGTGAAGTCACGACGCCGCATCCCACGGATTAAGCACCTCAAGGCCGGCTACCAAGTACGGTTTGGTGTCTCGCGTCACAACCATGAATCCTCGGTTCAGGGCGATAGCAGCGATTTGCCCGTCAGCGACGCCAATGTGCCGCCCCGTGCTATGCGCTTGACCTTGGATGTTGGCGAAAGCATGCGCGGCAGCTTCGTCGAAGGGCAGAACTCGCCCCTGAAACAGGCGATGGAACAACTGGCGTACCCCGTCCTGCAGCCCATGCTTGTTCTTGCCCTCCGGCATCCTGGCGATTCCAGTCAGAACCTCAGCAAGGCTGACGGTAGCCAAGTAGAGCGTGAGTGGGTTTTGCCGGTCAATCCAGCCAAGCACGTCCGGATTGGGCTGCTTCTTGAACGGCTCCGAGATGACGTTGGTGTCCAGGATGATCACTCGAAACTCACCTTCCTGACAGGTTCATCCGAGCGCGTGACCACCAAGTCCTCATCGGTGCCGTGCTTCTTCCAGAAATCAGCCAATTCAGAACCAATGCGCAAGGGGGGTTGAACAGCATCTTCCACGATCTTCCGAACTTCGGCCTCGACACTGCGGCCATGCTGCGCGGCCAAGGCCTTCAAGGCACGATGAGTCTCCATCGAGATGTTTCGCAGGTTCAAGGTTGGCATCGAACTCTCCAAGCTCAGATAGACGGTGACATCATATTAATTAAAATGACATCATTCAATGGATTGCACAATCCAAATTCTAGATCATGGCCACCCCGTAAGACCCATCCCTTTCAAGGCCTTCGAACTCGATCGTCTAAGGTGCTGATGGCATGGGGATGTCTGTGTGAAGTGGGAGATCGAAGATCTGGCAGGAAGTCATTGCACGGTGCGGCAGGCGCGGGTTCTTTCAGGCGCCGGGAAATCCTTCTTCGCGCAAGGCGTCCACGATGCCGTTCATGGCCTCGCCAGCCCTGAGCGGCAGGCAAACCCCCTTCCCCGACGTGGTGCCGGCTTCGCGCAGATTGATGCGGATGATCGGCGCGCCTTGGTGTTCGCCGAACAGGCGGACGGAAGGAATGGCCGTGCCTGCGCCGATCTCGATCACGACCAGGCGTTCGACCGTGTGCCGCCATGCATCCAGCCGCGCCTGCTGCGCCTCCGAGCGGTCTTCGAGCCAGCCCCAGTCGCCGAACATCAGGATGTTCGGGCGCGCCAGCGCGCTGCAGCGGGGGCACAGGGGCGGGGCGTTGAGCAGTTCGCAGGCGTCGGCGTCGATCTCCGGGCTGAAGTCCCCGGCAGGCCAGATCGCGGCGCTGCAAGGCTCCATGCATTGCAGGTGATGAATCGAGCCGTGGCATTCGACGATGCGGTCCGCGTCGAAACCTGCCTTCTGGAACTGCCCGTCCACGTTGCTGGTGAACACGAACGCGCCTCGCCGCAGATGCCGCGCAATGTCCCGCAGCATGCCGAACGCGGGGCCGGGGCGAGTCTGCCGGTACAGTGCCAGCCGGTGGCCATAGAAACCCCAGGCCAGCCGGGGGCGGGCACGAAATGCGGCCGGATTGGCGATTTCCTGGAAGTGCATGCGGGCCTTGCCGAGGGCAGGATAAGCCTGCCACATGCCCTCGTCGCCACGGAAATCCGGCAGGCCGGAATCGACGCCCAGTCCGGCGCCGGCCGTGATGAGAAGCCCGTCGGCCTGGGCGATGAGTCGGGCGCAGCGGATGAAGCCGGCATTCGGATCGTGCATGGTGTGGCCTGTGGCGTGGTGCTGCCCGGAGCTGCCGTCCGGCGATTGACCATTTTAGCGGCACAGCGGCAGACTGCTGCCATATGGGGAAACGGATCGCCACAGCGACGAGAGAAACGCGAAACGAGGGAGGCGAGATGAAGTTTCTGCGCACATGGCTTGAACCGCGCATTCTCGCGGTGGTGCTGTTGCTGGCTTCGGCGGCCTGGATTTTCATCGCGGTTGCGGACGAAGTGGCGGATGGCGATACCGTGACCCTGGATCGCGCCATCATGCTGGCGCTGCATCCTCGGCCCGACACCGGCGGGCCGATGTGGCTGCAGTCGGCGGCGCGCGACGCCACCGCGCTGGGCAGCACCACGGTGCTCAGCCTGCTGGTGTGCATGGCCGTGCTGTTCCTGCTGCTGTCCGGCCGAAGGGGCATGGCGCTGTTCGTGCTGGCGTCGACCCTGGGCGGGACCCTGCTCAGCACGCTGCTCAAAGGCGCCTTTTCCCGGCCGCGGCCGGACGTGATCCCGCACGGCGACTTCGTGACGAGTGCGAGCTTTCCGAGCGGGCACGCGATGATGTCGGCCGTCGTATATCTGACGCTCGGTGTCCTGCTCGCCCGCCTGGTGAATGCACAGGCGCAGAAGCTCTATATCATGGGGGCTGCGCTTTTTCTGTCGGGTATCGTGGGCTTGAGCCGGGTCTATCTCGGTGTCCACTGGCCGACCGATGTACTGGCCGGCTGGGCGGCCGGTGCGGCCTGGGCCCTGGGCTGGTGGATGGTCGCCGAACTGATGTGGAGAAGGCGCGGATGAAGGGCGGTGCCGGCGGCAAGTGGAGCCGCTGTCAAGACAGGATTTGCCCGGCAGTCAAGCGACCGACAAAAAGCCGGCTTGACGGGCCAGGGTGCCGCTTCTACAATGCGGCCTCTTTGCGGAAGGGCGGTTAGCTCAGCGGTAGAGCACTGCCTTCACACGGCAGGGGTCACTGGTTCGATCCCAGTACCGCCCACCAGGCCTCGAATGCCTCCTTTCGCAAGCCGACCGCGCGAATCTTTCGCCGGATCGGGCGGTTAGCTCAGCGGTAGAGCACTGCCTTCACACGGCAGGGGTCACTGGTTCGATCCCAGTACCGCCCACCAGAATCCAACCCCAGCCCGCCCCGGCTGGGGTTTTCGTTTTGTGCTCCCGTATGCTGATTGCCAGGCTCATTCCGTCAAGGCCGCTCCTGACGGAAGCGTGGAACGCATTTGCTCGATGGTGCCGAGAAAGGCTTCGAGGATCGGCGACTGGTCGTCGCTGCGATAGATGCAGCTCAGATCGACCTGGGCATGGTGGGGTAGGTCGGTGAGGGGCTTGTAGATCACGCCGGGCAGGGCCAGCGAGGTGGTCGATTCCGGGACCAGGCAGACGCCGAAGCCGCCGGCAGCCAGTGCTACGCCGGTGATGGCGTCGCTCACTTCCTGCGAGACGATGGGTTCGAAGCCCGCTTCGTGGCACAGCGTCATCACCTTGTCGATGAAGTTCGGGCGCGCGCCGGTGGGGAAGAGCACGAGCGGGTGATCGCGCAGCGCCGGGAATGCCACCGATTCTTGCGCGGCCAGCGGGCTGGTGTGGCTCATGGCCAGCAGCAGCCTCTCGTTGGCCACCAGCCGGGTGGTGATGTCGGGCAGCGGCGCGAGCATGCGGTTGAAGCCGACCGTGATGCGGCGCTGGCGCAGGGCTTCGATCTGTTCGCCCTTGTTCATGGTGTGGAGGACGATCTTCACCTCCGGGTAGGAGCGGCGGAAGGCCAGCAGCAGCTTGGGGATCGCGTCGAGGATCGCGGTGCCGAAGATGCCGACGTCCAGCCGCCCGAGCTTGCCTTGCCCCGCGCGCTGGGTGCGCTCGGTGGCCTGCTCGACGACGGCGCGGATGTTGCGCGCTTCGTCGAGGAAGAGCGCCCCGGCCTGGGTCAGCTCGACGCCGCGCGGCGTGCGCTTCAGCAGGCGGACGCCCAGTTCTTCTTCGAGCTGCTGGATCTGCCGGGTGAGCGGCGGTTGCGAGATGTGGAGCCGGGTGGCGGCGCGGCCGATGTTCTGTTCCTCGGCGACGGCGATGAAATATCTCAGGTGGCGCAGGTCCATGCGCTTTCTCCGGTATCGATCCGGGGTGATCATACTTTAAAGGTATTGATGAGTCCATAAATCGGTATTGGACGGCATTTCGCCCGCTCTATAAGGTTCGTGCCATCCCGGTAGGTCGGATACGGATCCGGGATCCAGATAACGATTGGAGGAGGAAGGCATGGACAAGAGGGCACATCCGCACGGCCGCAGCCGTTTTCGCATCAGATCCGTCTGTCGTGCCGTTGCCGGTGCGTTTGCAGGGCTTGCGGCCTCCGGCGCCGCGCTCGCTTTTCAGATCGATACCGGCAACCCGGACATCAGGATGAGCTGGGACAACACCGTCAAGTACAGCGCGAGCTGGCGCGTGAGCGGCGTGGACCGGAAGGTGGCGGACGACTCCATCGGACCGCAGGCGAACACCAACGACGGCGACCAGAACTTCGGCAGGGGGCTGGTCTCGAACCGGCTCGACCTGCTGTCCGAGCTCGATTTCCGCTACATGCGCAAGTACGGCTTCCGCGTCAGCGGGGCGGCCTGGTACGACCAGGTCTACAACGAGTCGAACGACAATCCGGGCGCCCTCGGCGGCGCGCTGCTGAACCAGCGCTCGGCGCGCTACAACGAATTCACCCGCGCGACCAAGAAGCTGCACGGGCGCAAGGCCGAGTTCCTGGATGCCTTCGTCTATGGCAGCTTCGAGCCGGCCGGCATGAACCTCAACCTCAAGGCGGGGCGCTTCACCCAGCTTTACGGCGAGAGCCTGTTCTTCGGCTCGAACGGCATCGCGGGGGCGCAGACGCCGCTCGACCTCGCGCGCGCGCTGTCGGTGCCCAACTCGCAGTTCAAGGAGGTCGCGCGTCCGGTCGGGCAGGTGTCGGTGACGCTGCAGATCAACCCCGAGGTGACGCTCGGCGCCTATTACCAGGCCGAGTGGCGCAAGTCGCGCCTGCCGGCGGCGGGCAGCTATTTCAGCTTCGCCGACTTCGTCGATGCGGGCGGCGAGCGCCTCATCCTCGGGCCGGGGCAGGAGGTGTTCCGGGGCAAGGACATCGAGGCGAAGGACTCCGGCCAGGGCGGGGTGCAGATCCGCTTCAAGGCCGGGGATTCCGAGTACGGCCTCTATGCCGCCCGGTTCCACGACAAGATGCCGCAGTTCTACGTGCGGCCGGGCGTCAACGTCCAGCCCGGCAGCATCGGCGACTACGTCATGGTCTATGCGGAAGACATCCGCACAGTGGGTGCCAGCTTCAGTACCCTGGTGGGCGAGACCAACGTCGCCGGCGAATTGTCCTTCCGCGACAACATGCCCCTGGTTGGCAGCGGCATCACCATGATCCTGCCGGGCGACACCGCCGCCGATGGCGGCGACGACGCGGCCTTCCCCAAGGGCCGGACGATGCACCTCAACCTCTCGGCCATCAGCGTGCTGGGCGGCAGCGCGCTGTGGGACGGCGCGACCTTCGTCGGCGAGTTCGCCTACAACCGGCGGCTGAAGGTCACCGACAACGCGCACCAGCTCGACCGCCTCGCCACGCGCAGCGCGAGTGCGATCCAGTTCGTGTTCACGCCCGAGTACTTCCAGGTGGCGCCCGGGCTCGACCTGCAGGTGCCGATCGGCCTCAGCTACGGCCTCAGCGGCCGCTCCTCGGTGAATGGCGTGCTGTTCCCGTCCGAAGGCGGCGGCAACTTCAGCATCGGCGTCAAGGCCGACTACCAGCGGACCTGGCAGGCGGGCCTGAACTACACGCGCTATTTCGGTTCGGGCGGCTCCGTGATCCGCTACGACACTGCGGTGCCCGAGCTTTCGTACGACAACTTCCACCGCGACCGGGATTTCGTCTCGCTGTCGATCCAGCGCACGTTCTGATCCCTCGGGCACGACAATTTCAGGAGACGACAATGATGAAGCACAAGATTCTGCCGCTGGCCGCGATCGCCGCCGCGCTGATGGCGCAGGCCGCCGACGCGGCGGTCACGGCCGACGAGGCCGCCAGGCTGAAGAGCGCGCTGACCCCGCTGGGCGCCGAAAAGGCGGGCAACGCCGACGGCAGCATCCCGGCCTGGGACGGCGGCATCACCAAGCCGCTGCAAGGCCGGAAGGTGGGCGACATTCCGGGTGAGATCTTCGCCGGCGAAAAGCCCCTGCACCAGGTCACGGCCCAGAACATGGGGCAGTACGACGCCCTGCTGTCGGAAGGGACGAAGGCGCTGCTGCAGAAGTACCCCGACAGCTTCCGGCTGGACGTTTACCCCACGCACCGCACAGCGGCGGCGCCGCAGCGCGTCTATGACAACACCGCGCTGAACGCGACGCGCTGCAGCACCAGGGATGGCGGCTACTCGCTCGAAGGCTGCATCGGCGGCATCCCCTTCCCGATCCCGAAGGAAGGCGTCGAGGTGATGTGGAACTTCCTGCTGCGCGTCGAGGCGCCGTCGATCGAATACCGCTTCAAGAACATCGTCGGCAACGCCGACGGTTCGCACACCCTGGCCACGCGCAACGAGATCGCCTTCCAGTACCCGCCGTACTACGAGGACGCGACCATCGAGAAATGGTCCGGCGAGTACGCGATGTTCCGCTTCAACACGCTGGAGCCGCCGTTCAAGGCGGGCGAGTCGTTGGTGATCCGCGACGGCATCGACCAGAAGAACGCGCGCCAGGCCTGGCAGTACCTCGTCGGCCAGCGCCGCGTGCGCCGGGCGCCGACGGTGTCCTACGACACGCCCGATTTCGTCGCCTCCGGGGCCAACTACTTCGACGAGGTGCAGGGCTTCTTCGGCCAGCTCGACCGCTTCGAGTGGACGCTGGTGGGCAAGCAGGAGATGCTGATCCCGTACAACAACAACGGGCTGGTCGGCGCCAGGCTGGAAGAGGCGCTGTCCCGGCACCACCTGAACCCCGACCAGGTGCGCTGGGAGCGCCATCGCGTGTGGGTGGTCGAGGCGAGCGTCGCCGCCGGCAAGCGCCACGCGGTGCCCAAGCGCCGCTACTACCTCGACGAGGACACCTGGCTGATCGCGCTGATCGACGGCTACGACGCCGAAGGCAAGCTGTGGCGCACGACCCAGGTCACGCCCTTCGTGGTGCCGAAGATTCCGGCCACGCTGATGAAGACCGCCACCGTCTTCAACCTGCAGGCGGGCACGATGAGCGTCATCCAGGCGCTCAACGACGAGGACTTCAAGGTCGTCGAGCGCAAGCCGGAGACCTACTTCACCGGCGACGCGGTGGCGGCCGACGCCGCACGCTGACCTGCGCGGCGCGCTCGCTGGCCGCCGCCGCGGAATGCGTGCGGGGCGGGCCTGGCGAGGCGCCGGCTTCTCCAGTTTCTCAGATTGCTCGCCGCCGCCCGCCACCTGCGTGGCTGGGGCGTGGCGAGGACACGGGTTCCGAATCATGTCCATCAGGCTTCCAGGCCGGCGCGGCATTGCGCGCGCGGCCGTCGTTCTACCTGCCGTCCTGGCTGCGGCAACGGTCCTGGCCGCGCAAACGCAGGCCGTGCCCGACCTCCTCGAGGCGCCGGCCCGCGCCGACGTCCGCGCGCAGCAGTCGCCGCAGTTGAACGTGGCGGCGGCGGGCAGCCGCTTCGTCGGCGTCGGCGTGCGCGGCCTCGTGCTGCTGTCGGACGACGCCGGGCGCACGTGGCGCCAGGCCGGGGCGGTGCCGGTCAGCGTCGCGCTCACCGACGTCCACTTCGTCACCTCCACCGACGGCTGGGCCGTCGGCCATGGCGGCGTGGTGCTGCAGACCACGGACGGGGGCGAGACCTGGCAGCTTCGGCTAGACGGCCGCCAGGCCGCGCGCATCGTCTTCGAGGACGCGCAGGCCCGCGCGCAGGCCGGGGACGACGCGGCCGCCCGCGCGCTGCGCGACGCCCAGCGCCTCGTCGAAGAGGGGCCGGACAAGCCTTTTCTCGGCGTCCACTTCCTGGACGGGAAGCGCGGCTTCGCCGTCGGCGCGTACGGACTCGCACTGGCGACCGACGATGGCGGGCGGAACTGGCATTCCCTGATGGGACGCATTCCCAACCCGCGCGGCAAGCACCTGTACACCGTCCGCGCCAGCGGCGCCGACGTGCTGATCGCGGGCGAGCAGGGGGCGCTGTTCAGGTCGCTCGATGGCGGGCAGCGCTTCAGCGCGATCGAAACCCCCTACCCGGGGACCTGGTTCGGCGCGCTGGCGCTCGATCGCGACACGCTGCTGGCCTACGGCCTGCGCGGCAACGTCTGGCGCAGCGCGGACGGCGGCGCCAGCTGGCGGCAGATCGCGCTCGGGCAGGCGGTGACACTGACCAGCGGCGGCGTGCTGGCCGACCGTTCCATCGTGCTCGCCGACGAAAGCGGGCGCCTGCTGCGCAGTGTCGATGGCGCGCGCAGCTTCACGCCCGTGGCGGGCAGTTTCCCGACCGGCCTCACCGGCCTCGCCCAGGGCGGCGACGGGGCGCTGGTGCTGTCCGGCGCGCGCGGGCTGACCCGTGTCGAGCCGGCTCGACTTGTTGCGGAATCAAGATAATGGCGGTCGCACATTCCCTTCCGGCCGAGGCCGTGATCGCGGACATCGCGGAATTCGATTCGCGTTCGGGCTCGCTGCCCGAGCGCCTGCTCTTCAACAACCGCCTGGCCGTCGTCGCCGTCTGCCTGCTGGTGACCGTGGTGCTGGCCTGGCAGGCGTTCGGCCTGCGGCTCAACGCGGCGTTCGAGAAGATGATTCCGACGAGCCATCCCTACATCGTCAATTTCCTGGAAAACCGCAGCCAGCTCGCCGGCATGGGCAACAGCCTGCGGATCGCGGTCGAGGCCACCGAAGGCGACATCTTCAGCGCGGCCTATCTCGACACGGTGCGCAAGCTCAACGACGAGCTGTTCCTGCTGCCGGGGGGGGACCGCCCCTACATGAAGTCGCTGTGGGCGCCGGCGGTACGCTGGACGGGGGTCACGGAGGACGGCCTGGATGGCGGCCCGGTCATCCCGGACGACTACGACGGCTCGCCGGAAAGCCTGGAGCAGGTCCGCATCAACGTCGAGCGCTCCGGCGAGATCGGCCAGCTCGTCGCCGCCAACTATCGTTCGAGCATCCTCCTCGTGCCGCTGCAGGATGTCGTCGCCGACACCGGTGAGCGCATCGACTACCACGCGCTGTCGCAGCGCATCGAGCAGTTGCGCGGCAAGTACGAGTCGGACACGGTGAGGATCCATGTCACCGGCTTCGCCAAGGTCGTCGGCGACCTGATCGACGGCCTGCGCCAGGTGATGCTGTTCTTCGCCGGGGCGATCGTCATCTGCACCGTGGTGCTCTACTGGTACACCCGCTGCCTGCGCAGCACGCTGCTGGTGGTGGCGTGTTCGGTGGTCGCGGTGGTCTGGCTGCTGGGCCTGCTGCCGACGCTGGGCTACGAGCTGGACCCCTATTCGGTGCTGGTGCCTTTCCTGGTGTTCGCCATCGGCATGAGCCACGGCGCGCAGAAGATGAACGGCATCATGCAGGACATCGGCCGCGGCACCCACCGCCTGGTGGCGGCGCGCTACACCTTCCGCCGCCTGTTCCTGGCCGGGCTCACAGCCTTGCTGGCCGACGCGGTGGGGTTCGCGGTGCTGATGGTGATCGACATCCAGGTCATCCAGGACCTGGCGGTCACCGCCAGCATCGGCGTCGCGGTGCTGATCTTCACCAACCTCGTGCTGCTGCCGATCCTGCTGTCCTACACCGGCGTCAGCCCGGTCGCCGCCCAGCGCAGCCTGGCGGCGGAGCTGACGGACGCCGGCGACGGCGGCCACGGCAAGCATCCGTTCTGGGCCTTCCTCGACCTGTTCACCCGGCGCAAGTGGGCCACCATCGCCGTGGCCTGCGGCCTGGCGATGGGCGCGTTCGGCCTGGCGGTCAGCTTCCAGCTCAAGATCGGCGACACCGACCCCGGCGCCCCCGAACTGCGCCCGGAGTCGCGCTACAACCGCGACAACGCCTTCATGACCGCCAACTACGCCGCGAGCAGCGACGTATACATCGTCATGGTGAAGACGCCGCAGTATGCCTGCGGCCAGTACGGCACGCTGATGGCGGTCGATGCGCTGGAGCGCGCGCTGCAGCAACTGCCCGGCGTGGAAGCGACCAGCTCGCTCGCCGGCCTGGCCAAGGTCGCCAACGCCGGCATGAACGAGGGCAGCCTGAAGTGGTTCGAGATTCCGCGTTCGCAGGACATGCTCAACGCCATCATCACGCGCGCGCCGCGCGAGATGTTCAACCAGAACTGCGACCTGCTGACGGTCTATGCCTACCTGAAGGACCACAAGGCCGACACCCTGGCCAGCGTGGTGGACGTGGTCGAGGGCTTCGCCGCGCGCCATGGCACGGACGCGCTGCGCTTCCTGAACGCGGCCGGCAACGCCGGCATCGAGGCGGCGACCAACATCGTCGTGCGCAAGGCCAACGTGCAGATGCTGTTCCTGGTCTATGCGGCGGTGATCGTGCTGGCCTTCATCACCTTCCGCTCGTGGCGGGCCGTGGTGTGCGCGGTGGTGCCGCTGATGATCACCTCGGTGCTGTGCGAGGCGCTGATGGTGTGGCTCGACATCGGCGTCAAGGTGGCGACGCTGCCGGTGATCGCCCTCGGCGTCGGCATCGGCGTCGACTATGCGCTGTACGTGATGACGGTGACGCTGGCCCGGCTGAAGGAAGGCATGAGCCTGTCCGAAGCCTATTACCGCGCGCTGATCTTCACCGGCAAGGTCGTCGTGCTGACCGGCATCACGCTCGGCCTCGCCGTGGCGACCTGGGCCTGGTCGCCGATCAAGTTCCAGGCCGACATGGGCATCCTGCTCGCCTTCATGTTCGTCTGGAACATGCTGGGGGCGCTGATCCTGCTGCCGGCGCTGGGGCACTTTCTGCTGCGGCCGAAGCAAGCGATCGCGGTCTGATCCGAAGGAGACGGGACATGTATCGACATCTGCTGGTGCCGCTCGACGGCTCCGAACTGGGCACGGGCCTCGCCACCCAGGCCGTCGCCTTCGCCGCGGCGCTGGGGGCGAAGATCACCTTCTTCACCATGCGCGAGGACTACGGCGCGAGCGGCGAGGGCGCGCTGGCGCGGACCTTGTCGCCGCAGGCCTTCGCCGAACTGGCCATGGGCGAGGCCAACGCGATCCTGGCCAAGGCCGTCGCCGCGGCCGGCGCCGCCGGGGTCGACTGCGACGGCGTGGCGCGCACCGGCGCGCGGCCCTACGAGCTGATCCTGGACGTGGCGGCCGAGCGCGGCTGCGACCTGATCTACATGGCCTCGCATGGCCGGCGCGGCGTGCGCGCGCTGATCATCGGCTCGCAGACGCAGAAGGTGCTGGCCCACGCCACGCTGCCGGTGCTGGTGGCGACGGTCGAGGCCAACGTGCGCGGCACGCCGGCCGCGGCAGCGGTCGACATCATCAAGGACGAGCACCGCGCCATCGCCGCGATCTGTGCCGGGCTGCGGGAACAGGCGGCGCGCCTGCGTGCCGGCGCCGAGACCGACCACGAGCTGACCGGGGCGCTGCTCCACTACCTGCGCGCCTTTCCCGAACGGCTCCACCATCCCAAGGAAGAGCAGTACCTGTTCGCCAGGCTGGGGCAGCGCAGTACCGACGCCGGGCCGCTGATCACCGATCTCGAGCGCGAGCACGCGGAAGGCGGCCGTCGCCTGGCCGGGCTCGAACAGGCCGTGGCCCGCCTGCGCGAGGCTGGCGGCGATGCCGAGGCGCGCACCCGTCTGGGCGACGACATCGACGATTTCGTCGCAGGGCAGTGGCGCCACCTGAACACCGAGGAAAAGCTGCTGCTGCCGCTCGCCGCCCGCCACCTGCGGGACGAGGACTGGGCGGAGATCGCCCGGGCCTTCCGCGAGAACGCCGAGCTCGGCAAGGCGGGCGCGCAGGACGAAGCCTTCCGGCGCCTGTTCTCGCGCCTGATGAACCTGCGCGCCGGGCGTCCCGTGTATTGACATCGGATAGGGCGGTGCGGAGGCGGGCCGATCCGGGCCGGCCCGCGCCTTGCCGGCCTCTACACATCGGTGCGCCAGTCGCGTAACGTGGCGCCTCGGCGTGGCCGGTGGAGGCCATTTGGAACAGACCGGCCAGCGCTGCGCGCCCGCGATGCGGGCGGCGAGGCGCGTCTCAGAGCCGGATGCGGAGCGAGGACATGGCAGAGCAGCGACTCATCGAGCAGTTCAATCTGCGTTCGAGGTTGCGTTTCAACATCGACCAAGGGCAGATCTGGCTCGACGAGAACCGGATGCTGCTCCTGCACGCGCGGGCGATGGGGGCGCTGCGCAAGGAGCTGTTCGATTCCCTCGGCACGCGGCGGGCGCAGGGCCTGCTGCTGCGCATGGGCTTCGTCTCCGGCCAGCAGGACGCCGACCTGGCCTCCAAGCTGTACGGCAGCGGCGACAACTACGACGTCTTCCGCATCGGCCCCGAGCTGCATGCCTTCGAGGGGCTGGTCAGGGCGACGATCACGCGGGCCGACATCGACTGGGAGGTGGGCAGCTTCTTCGGCGAAGTCGAATGGGACAATTCGTGGGAGGCGGAATCCCACCTGCAGCAGTTCGGCAGCGGGCACGAGGCCGCGTGCTGGACCCTGGTGGGCTACGCTTCCGGCTACGTCACGGGTTTCTTCAAGCGCCTGATCGTGTTCCGCGAGACGCATTGCCTGTGCAAGGGCGACGGCAAGTGCGTCATCGTCGGCAAGCCGGCCGAGGCCTGGGGCGACGATCCCTACCTGGCGCATTTCAAGCCCGAGAACCTCGACTGGAAACTGCAGGAGATGGAGGCCGAGCTGGTCGAATTGCGCGGCCAGCTGCGGGAGCGCAAGGAACTCGGGCAACTGGTCGGCCGTTCGCCGGGCTTCCGCGCCGCCTTCGATCTGCTCAGCAAGGCGGCCAACAGCCCGATCAGCGTGCTGCTGCTGGGCGAGACGGGCGTCGGCAAGGAAGTCTTCGCGCGCTGGCTGCACGAGAACAGCGACCGCCGCGAACAGCCTTTCGTCGCGGTGAACTGCGCGGCCATTCCGAACGACCTGATCGAGGCCGAGCTGTTCGGCGTCCAGAAAGGCGCATACACCGGCGCCCAGCAGTCCCGCGCGGGCCGCTTCGAGCGTGCCGACGGCGGCACCCTGTTCCTCGACGAACTGGGCGAGCTGTCGCTGGCCGCGCAGGTCAAGCTGCTGCGCGTCCTGCAGACGGGCGAGGTCGAGCGCCTGGGGGACGAGAAGACGCGCAAGGTCAATGTCCGCGTCGTCGCCGCCACCAACGTCGATCTCCAGCAGGCGATCGCGCAGGGGCGCTTCCGCTCCGATCTGTACTATCGCCTCGCCACCTATCCGGTGACCATTCCGCCTCTGCGCGAGCGCAAGCCGGATATCCCGCTGCTGGTCGCGGCGATGCTCGACAAGTTCGCCCCGCAATACAACAAGACGCTCGAAGGCCTCACCGACCGCGCGATGCAGGCCTTGATGAGCTACCCATGGCCGGGGAACATCCGCGAACTGGAAAACCTCGTCGAGCGCGGCGTGCTGCTGGCGCCGGCCGGAGGACGGATCGAAGTGGACCATCTGTTCGCGGGCGGGGCGCCGGCCGTCGGCGCCGCTGCGGCGGTCGATCACGAAGGCGGCGTCTGCCGCGCGGTCGATGCCGCCCGCGAGCGCCTGTGCGAAACGCTGCTGGACGAGGAAGGCTTCGACCTCGACGCGCACGAGACGCGGCTGCTGAACCTGGCCGTGCAGCGCTCCCAGGGCAATCTCACCCATGCCGCGCGCCTGCTGGGCATCACCCGGCGGCAGCTTGCCTACCGCTTGAAGCAGGGTGAGGGCAGCGAGACGGGGCTGCCAGACCCGTAAGTCTGGGCGCCCGCCGCACCGCAGTTCCGCCGATGGCCGCTTTCGAGCGGCCATCGGCGTTTTCGGCGCAGATCGGCTCTGCCTTCTTGCTGCATCGCACCGTGACGCTTTTGTCAGGCGGACGGCGGCGATGGACCAAAACGTCAGGCCACCGCCGCAGCAGCAGCGTCGCTTTTTTCGTGAAAACTCAATTAATACAGTGATTTGATTCTTCTGGCACGGTCTCTGCATAAAGAATGGTGAATGCTTGATAAGCGGGCTTGATGGATGACGGATCGGTCAGGCGCCTTGCCCGCACCCACCGTTGAACAAGGAGACAAGAAGATGGCCATGACAGGAGTCCTGCGACCGGGGCACGTCCAGCTCAGGGTGATGAATCTCGACGATGCCGTTCGCCATTACCGCGACATCATGGGATTGACCGAAACCGGGCGCGATGCCGAAGGGCGGGTCTATCTAAAGTGTCGCGACGAGATCGACCACCACAGCGTGGTGCTGCGCGAAGCCGACTGCGCGGGGCTGGATTTCATCGGCTTCAAGGTGCTCGACGAGGCCACGCTGGACCGGCTCGAGGCGGACCTGCGCGCTTATGGCCTGGACACCACGCGCCTGCCCGCCGGCGACCTGCTGGAAACCGGCGAGAGAGTGCGCTTCCAGGTGCCGTCCGGCCACTGGTTCGAGCTGTACGCGAAGAAAAGCGCCGTCGGCAACGGCTGTGGACTCGTCGATCCGACGCCCTGGGCGCCCGAGAACAAGCGGGGCATGGCGCCGCTGCGTCTCGACCATGCCTTGCTGTACGGGCCGAACATCGGCGCGGTGCAGAAGATCTTCACCGAGGTGCTGGGTTTCACGCTGGTCGAGCGGGTGCTCAATCCCGAAGGCAGCGCCAACCTGATCATCTTCCTGAACTGCTCGATCAAGTCGCACGACATCGCCTTCGCCGAGTATCCCGAGCCGGGCAAGCTGCACCACTGCTCCTTCCTGATGGAAAGCTGGGAAGACGTGCTGCGCGCCGGCGACATCATGTCCATGAACAAGGTGCCGGTGGACATCGGACCGACCCGGCACGGCGTCACCCGCGGCCGCACCATCTATGCCTGGGACCCCTCCGGCAACCGCTTCGAGACCTTCAAGGAAGACCGCCAGCCCTATCCCGACCACGAGCCGCTGACCTGGACCTTCGAGGCGCTGGGCGCGGGCGGCGGGCTGGACTACGTCCAGCGCAAGCTGCACGAAACCTTCCTCACCGTCGTGACCTGAGGTGGCCGCCATGGCAGCGACAGATACCAGCGCGGCGCCGGCCTTCGACACCGCCCGGCGCTTCGTGCGCGTCACCGGCGAACGGCCGAACGGCTTCGTCGAATTCGATTTCGCCATCGGCGAGCCGGAACTCTTCGTCGAGCTGATCCTCGGCCGCGAGGCCTTCGGCGAATTCTGCGCCGCCAACGCGGTGGCGTTGCTGCCGCCGCGGGACGGGCAGGCGGACGCCAAGACGCCCGACGACTTCGACTGGCGGCTCGCCGACGCCACCCACACCCGATTCCGATGAACAGCATGCGCCGCCGCTCCGGGGCGGCGCAGGAGGGACAACATGCAGATCGACCTTCGCACCGTCAGCATCCAGCCGCAGCGCAACGCCTTCGACCACCTGGTCCGCCGCTTCGGCGACAAGCCGGCCTCGCGTTACCAGGAAGGCAGCTACGACATCCAGGCCGCCGAAAACCTGCATTACCGGCCGACCTGGGATCCGGACCAGCAGCTCTACGATGCCGGCATCACCCGCATCGCGATGCGGGACTGGTACGCGCTGAAGGACCCGCGCCAGTTCTACTACAGCACCTACACCCTGACCCGCGCGCGCCAGCAGGACACCACCGAGGCCAACTTCGCCTTCGTCGAGTCCCGCGGCCTGGCCGACAGGCTGGCTCCCGAGCTGCGCGAGGCCGTGCTGCGCCTGCTGGTGCCGCTGCGCCACGCGGCCTGGGGCGCCAACCAGAACAACACCTTCGTCTGTGGCTATGGCTTCGGCACTGCTTTCACGCAGCCCTGCATGTACCACGCGATGGACAACCTCGGCATCGCCCAGTACCTGTCCCGGCTGGGGATGATGCTGGGCGACGTGGAAGCGCTCGACGCCGGCAAGGCCGCCTGGCTCGACGGCCCCGCCTGGCAGCCGCTGCGGCGCTACGTCGAGGACTGCATGGTGGTGCGCGACCCGTTCGAACTGTTCGTGGCGCAGAACGCCGCGCTCGACGGCCTGCTGTATCCGCTGGTCTACGCGCGCATCGTCGATGACGAGCTGTCGGCCAGGGGGGCGAGCGCGGTGGCGATGCTCACCCAGTTCATGGCCGAGTGGTTCGACGAGACGCGCAAGTGGGTGGATGCGGTGCTCAAGACCGCGGCCGCCGAATCCGACCACAACCGCGAGGTCCTGCAGGGCTGGATGGCGCACTGGAGCGACCGCGCCGCCGCCGCCCTGGTGCCGGTCGTCGAACTGGTGCTCGGCGTCGACGCCGACGAAGCGGTCGCCGTGCAGATCGCGGCGTTCAAGGCCCGCATCCACAAGACCGGGATCTCTTTCTGAGGAAACACGATGTCCACCGTATTCATCGCCTTGCAGGCCAATGAGGAAACCCGCCCGATCATCGACGCCATCGAGATCGACAACCCGCAGGCCGTCGTCAATCGCCAGCCGGCGATGGTCAAGATCGACGCGCCGGGGCGGCTCGTGGTGCGCCGCGAAACCATCGAGGAACAACTCGGGCGCGCCTACGACCTGCAGGAACTGCAGATCAACCTGATCACCCTTTCGGGCAACGTGGACGAGGACGAGGACACGCTGACCCTGAGCTGGAACGAATGAGCGAGGCAAACACCATGGATATGAAAGCCACCAAGAAAAAGCTGGGCATGAAGGAGCGCTACCGCGTCCTGACCCGCGACCTGGGCTGGGAGCCGGGCTACCAGTCGAAGGAGGCCATCTTCCCCTACGTCCGCTACGAAGGCATCAAGGTGCATGACTGGGACAAGTGGGAAGACCCCTTCCGCCTGACGATGGACGCCTACTGGAAGTACCAGGCGGAAAAGGAGCGCAAGTTCTACGCCATCATCGACGCCCATGCGCAGAACAACGGCCACCTCAACCTGACCGATGCGCGCTACCTGTCGGCGCTGAAGATCTTCCTGCAGGCCATCAGCCCGGGCGAATACGCCGCGCACAAGGGCTTCGCCCGCATCGGCCGCGAGTTTCCTGGCGTCGGCACGCAGGTCGCCTGCCAGATGCAGGCGATCGACGAGATCCGCCACGCCCAGACGCAGATCCACGCCATGTCGAACTACAACCGCTACTACGACGGCTTCCATGCCTTCGCCGATGCGCGCGACCGGATCTGGTACACCTCGGTCGCGCGCTCGTTCTTCGACGACGCGATGAGCGCCGGCCCGTTCGAGTTCATGATCGCGATCGGCTTCTCGTTCGAGTACGTGCTGACCAACCTGCTGTTCGTGCCCTTCATGTCGGGCGCGGCCTACAACGGCGACATGGCGACCGTCACCTTCGGCTTCTCCGCGCAGTCGGACGAAGCGCGCCACATGACGCTGGGGCTGGAGTGCATCAAGTTCATGCTCGAACAGGACCCGGACAACCTGCCGATCGTGCAGGGCTGGATCGACAAGTGGTTCTGGCGCGGCTTCCGCGTGCTCGGCCTGGTCAGCACGATGATGGACTACATGCTGCCCAAGCGCGTGATGTCGTGGCGCGAGGCCTGGGAAATCTACGGCGTCGAGAACGGCGGCGCGCTGTTCCGCGACCTGGCGCGCTACGGCATCCGCCCGCCCAAGGGCTGGGACGATGCCGAGCAGGCCATCGACCACATGTCGCACCAGTTCATGCTCGGCCTCTACCAGTGGAGCTTCGGCACCGCCTTCCACAGCTGGATTCCGTCGGACGACGACATGGCCTGGCTGTCGGCGAAGTACCCGGACACCTTCGACCGCCACTACCGCCCGCGCTGGGCGCACATCAAGAAGCTCAAGGCCGCCGGCACGCCGTTCAAGAACTACGGCCTGGCCAGGCTGTGCCAGTGCTGCCAGTTGCCGTGCGTGTTCACCGAGCCCGGCGACCCGACCCTGACCTGCCACCGCGAGACGGTCTACAAGGGCGAGAAGTATCAGTTCTGCTCCGACGGCTGCAAGGACATCTTCGAGCACGAGCCGGAGAAGTACATCCAGGCCTGGCTGCCGATGCCGGCGCTGTTCAGCGAGCTGGGCGGCGACGTCGCCGCGTGGATGGACTGGGTCAACCTGCGCGACGGCGCCGACAACGGCGACTACGACGGTTCGCGGGATCAGAAGCATTTCGACGAATGGCGCGGACTCGCGACCTCGAACCTGTGACCCGCGCCCACCAGGACAAGGAGACTCGACAATGGCTGTCACCTCACTGAAGGAATACATCGGCGTCGCCCGCGACCGCGTGGAGAACTACGGCGGCAAGCAGATCGTGTATCTGAGCTGGGACCACCACCTGCTGTTCGCCGCGCCGCTGATGCTGTGCCTGCCGCCCGCCACGCCGTTCGGCGAGGTGTTGCGGGGGCCGCTCGCGGCGCTGCTGCAGGCCGACCCCGACGCCTCCGCGCTGGACTGGAGCAAGGTCGAGTGGCTGAAGGACAACCGGCCCTTCGCGCCGGATTTCTCCCGCAGCCTCGCCGACAACGGCATCGGCCACAAGGACCAACTCCGCTTCCGCACGCCGGGGCTGAATTCCCTGCAGGCCGTCGCGTGAAGGGGCAGCGATGAGCTACGAACTGACCATCGAGCCGCTGGGCCAGACGATCGAGATCGAGGCGGGGCAGACGATTCTCGACGCGGCCCTGCGCGCCGGCATCTACCTGCCCCACGCCTGTTGCCATGGCCTGTGCGCCACCTGCAAGGTGCAGGTCAGCGACGGCGAGGTCGATCACGGCGAAGCCTCGAGCTTCGCGCTGATGGACTTCGAGCGCGACGAGGGCAAGTGCCTGGCGTGCTGCGCCCGCGCCGAAAGCGACCTCGTGATCGAGGCCGAGATCGAAGAAGACCCGGACGCCGAGAACCTGCCGGTGCGCGATTTCGACGGCGCCGTCAGTCGCATCGAAACGCTCACGCCGACGATCAAGGGTGTGTGGATCACGCTCGACGAACCCGCCGGCATCCGCTTCCAGGCCGGACAGTACATCAACCTGGAATTGCCCGGCGGCATCGGCAGCCGCGCGTTCTCGATCGCGAGCGTGCCGTCGGCGGCGGGGGAGATCGAACTCAACATCCGCATCGTGCCGGGCGGCGAGGGCACGGCCTACGTGCATGAGCGGATGCGGGCCGGCGAGCGGGTGCGCATCAGCGGTCCCTACGGGCGCTTCTTCGTCAAGAAGTCGGCGCGCGTTCCGGTGCTCTTCATGGCGGGCGGCTCGGGCCTGTCGAGCCCGCGTGCGATGATCCTCGACCTGCTCGAAGAAGGCTTCGAACTGCCGGTCACGCTCGTCTACGGCCAGCGCAGCCGCGAGGAACTCTACTACCACGAGGACTTCCTCGCGCTGGCCGGGAAGCATGCCAACTTCCGCTACGTGCCGGCCCTGTCGCACGAGCCGGAAGGAACGGACTGGACCGGGTTCCGCGGCTTCGTGCACGAGGCGGCGAAGGCCGCCTTCGACAACGATTTCCGCGGCCACAAGGCCTACCTGTGCGGGCCGCCGCTGATGATCGACGCCTGCATCACGACGCTGATGCAGGGGCGCCTGTTCGAGCGCGACATCTACACCGAGAAGTTCATCTCGGCCGCCGACGCGCAGCAGATCAGGAGTCCGCTGTTCAAGGCGATCTGAGCGGGAGCACGCCGGGGGAGGCGCCATTCGCGCCTCCGCCTCCTTTTCCCGCGCCCGGCGAACCGGGGTTCAGCGTCCCATCGCCATGATCCCGCCCGCCACCCCGGCCAGCAGCACCACGAGCGCCGGCGGCGCGCGTCCGACCGTCAGCAGCCCGAACGACGCGAGCGCCAGCCCGAAATCGGCCTTGCCATGGATGGCGCTCGTCCACACCGGGTCGTACAGGGCAGACGCCAGGATGCCGACCACGCCCGCGTTGATGCCGGCCATGGCCGTCTGGATGCCCGCACGGTGGCGCAGCTCCGCCCAGAACGGCAGCGCGCCGACGAGTATCAGGAAAGCGGGAAGGAAAATGGTGAGCAGCAGCGCCAGGCCGCCGATCCAGCCGTGCAAGGGCCCGCCGGCGACGGCGCCGAGATAGGCCGCGAAAGTAAACAGCGGCCCCGGTACCGCCTGCGCCGCGCCATAGCCGGCGAGGAAATCGGCATTGTCCACGAGGCCGCCGGGCACCACCGCCGCCTGCAGCAGCGGCAGCACGACATGGCCGCCGCCGAAGACCAGCGCGCCCGAACGATACACCCCTTCCAGCAGGGCGATCGTGGACGAGCCGGTGGCGGCCGCCCACAACGGCAGCGCGGCGAGTGGCGCGGCGAACGACAGCAGCGCCGCGATGCCCAGCTTGCGCGAGACCGGGTAGACGTGCGCCTGGCCGCCGCCCGGCTGCGCGATCTTCAGTCCCAGCCAGCCCAGCAGGCCCGCCACCGTAATGGCGGCGACCTGTCCGGCCGCCGAGGGCAGCAGCATCGCCAGCAGCGCGGCCAGGATCGCCAGGGCCGCGCGCGGACGGTCGGGGCACAGCGACCTGGCCATGCCCCATACGGCCTGCGCCACGATGGCCACAGCGACGACCTTGAGTCCATGCACCCAGCCGGACTGGGCCAGGTCGCGGTACTGCGCGATGCCGAAGGCGAACAGGATCAGCGCGATCGCCGATGGCAGGGTGAAGCCCGCCCAGGCCGCCAGCAGCCCGGCCCAGCCCGCGCGGCCCAGCCCCAGCGCCATGCCGACCTGGCTGCTGGCCGGCCCGGGCAGGAACTGGCACAGGGCGACCAGATCGGAATAGGCGCGGTCGTCCAGCCAGCGGCGGCGATCGACGAACTCCAGGCGGAAATGGCCCAGGTGCGCGACCGGCCCGCCGAACGAGCTCAGGCCCAGCTTGAGGAAGGCGCCGAAGACCTCGGCAGGCGTGCCGGGCGCGGCGGTGGCCTCGCGCTGCGCGGTGTCGGCGGGGTCTGTCATCCGTTTCAGGGGCGCGATGCCCGGCGGGCGGCGAGTGGATGCGGGATGCCGCCATCGCCATCGGCGTGCATCACCCGCGCACGGAATTCATCGTCGAATTCGCACTTGGCGAACGTGAACGTGGCGGTGCTGGTGGCGTCGGACAAATCGAGCTCCTTGGATCATGGCCGTTGTTCCCGGCCGAGGCCGGTTTTCGGAACCGATAGTACCCATGCGGCCACTGATCGGCACGCCGGAGAAGGCTTTCCGGCTCAAGCCGAGCGTTTTCCCCGGCCGTCCTTGGGATTTTTTCGGATGCGCGCGCCACCGTCATCCATGCTTTATTCAATACCTTTAAGGTATTGATAATTAGATAACAAAGTATTAGACGGTATTTCGCTTCTTTCTTAGACTCGTTTTCGAAGGTCGGGGCCGATGTGCAGCGCTTCCGGCACGAGTGACAAATCCATACCTGGGGGGGCCATGCGTCTTGTAGACAACTTCATCGCGGGCGAATACCGGGCGCCGGCCTCGGGCCGCCGCTTCGACAAACGCTCGCCGCTGGACAACCGTGTGATCGCCTCGGTCGCCGAGGCGGGGCGCGGCGAGATCGATGCCGCGGTCGGCGCCGCCCGCGCGGCGCTGGCGGGCGAGTGGGGCGTGTTGACGACGGAGCAGCGCGTCGATCTGCTCCATGGCGTCGCCAACGAGATCACCTGCCGCTTCGAGGACTTCGTCGCCGCCGAGATGGCCGATACCGGGCAGCCGGGCCATGTCATGCGCCATGTGTTCATCCCGCGCGGCGCGGCCAATTTCAAGGTGTTCGCCGACGTCGTCAAGAACGTGGCCTCGGAGTCCTTCCGCATGGCGACGCCGGACGGGCAGGGCGCGCTGAACTACGCGATCCGCGTGCCCAAGGGCGTGATCGGCGTCATCTGTCCGTGGAACGCGCCTTTCATGCTGATGACCTGGAAGGTGGGGCCGGCGCTGGCCTGCGGCAACACCGTGGTGGTCAAGCCGTCGGAGGAGTCGCCGCAGACGGCGGCCCTGCTCGGCGAGGTGATGAACGCCGTCGGCGTGCCGAAGGGCGTCTACAACGTGGTGCAGGGTTTCGGGCCGGACTCGGCCGGCGAATTCCTGACCCAGCACCCCGGCGTCGATGCGATCACCTTCACCGGCGAGACGCGCACCGGCACGGCGATCATGAAGGCCGCCTCCGAAGGCATGCGCGACGTGTCCTTCGAACTGGGGGGCAAGAACGCGGCCATCGTCTTCGCCGACTGCGATTTCGACGCCGCGGTCGAGGGCATCTTCCGCTCGGCCTTCCTCAATACCGGGCAGGTCTGCCTGGGCACCGAGCGCGTCTATGTCGAGCGGCCGATCTTCGAGCGCTTCGTGCAGGCGCTCAGGTCCAGGGCCGAGGCGGTGAAATACGGCCGCCCGGAGGATCGCAATGCCGACTACGGGCCACTGATCAGCCAGGCGCACCGCCAGAAGGTGCTGTCCTACTACCGCAAGGCGGTGGAAGAGGGCGCCACCGTGGTCACCGGCGGCGGCGTGCCCGAGATGGCGGAAGAACTCGCCGACGGCGCCTGGGTGCAGCCGACCATCTGGACCGGCCTGGCCGACGATGCGGCCGTGGTGCGCGAGGAAATCTTCGGGCCGTGCTGCCACATCCGCCCGTTCGATTCCGAGGACGAAGTGGTCGGCCTCGCCAACGACACCGTGTATGGCCTGTCCACGACGATCTGGACCACCAGCCTGGCGCGCGCGCACCGCGTCGCCGCGCGTGTCGAGGTGGGCATCACCTGGGTGAATAGCTGGTTCCTGCGCGACCTGCGCACGCCTTTCGGCGGCTCGAAGCAGTCCGGCATCGGGCGCGAGGGCGGGGTGCATTCCCTGGAGTTCTACACCGAGACGCGCAACATCTGCGTCAAGCTCTGAGGCGGAATCATGGATGAAAGCAGGATCAGGCAATTGGGCGACGAGCTTTTCGACGCCTGGCGCGCGCGCCGCACGGTGGCGCCGCTCGTCGAACGCGAGCCCGACATCGCGCTGGAGGATGCCTACCGCATCCAGTCGCGCTACATCGAACGCCGCCTCGCCGCCGGCGAGACGATCGTCGGCAAGAAGATCGGCGTCACCAGCAAGCCGGTGCAGGATTTCCTCGGCGTGTTCCAGCCGGATTTCGGCCAGCTCACCTCGGGCATGGTGCATGAGGAAGGCGAGGCCATCGACCTCGGCACGCTGATCCAGCCCAAGGCGGAGGCCGAGCTGGCCTTCGTGCTGAAGGAAGACCTGCGGGGGCCGGGCGTCACCGCGATGGACGTGATCCGCGCCACCGACTACGTGGTGCCGTGTTTCGAGATCGTCGATTCGCGCATCACCGACTGGAAGATCCGCATCCAGGACACGGTGGCGGACAACGCCTCCTGCGGCGTGTTCGTGCTCGGCGGCAGCCGCGGCGACCCGCGCAGGCTCGACATCACGCTGGCCGGCATGGTGCTCGAAAAGAACGGCGAGCTGCATTCGACCGGCGTCGGCGCCGCGGTGCAGGGCTCGCCGGCCAATGCGGTGGCGTGGCTGGCCAACACGCTGGGCGAACTGGGCATTCCGTTCAAGGCCGGCGAGGTGATCCTGTCGGGGTCGCAATCGGCGCTGGTGCCGGTCGCCGACGGCGACGAACTGGTGTGCACCGTCGGCGGGCTCGGCAGCTGCCGGGTGAAATTCTCCGGGAGGAGCGCGGCATGAGCATGGACATCACCCTGTCGCGCGAGGATGTCGTGCGCCTGTGCGAGCGCATCGAAGGCGCGCAGCGCCGCGCCCACGCCATTCCCAAGCTGACCGACGAATACCCGGGCATGACGATCGGCGACGGCTACGCGGTGCAGACCGAACTGCGCCGCCGCTACGTCGCCCAGGGGCACCGGCTCGTGGGCTGGAAGGCCGGGCTGACCTCGAAGGCGAAGATGCGCCAGATGGGCGTCGACGTGCCTTCCATCGGCTTCCTGACCGACCGCATGGCGCGCGCCGAGAACGCCGCGATCTCGACGTCCGACCTCGTCCATCCGCGCGTCGAGTGCGAAGTGGCCTTCGTCATGAAGAAGGCGCTCGCCGGCCCCGGCTGCACGCGCCAGGATGTGCTCGATGCCACGGACCATGTGCTGCCGGCGGTGGAGATCATCGATTCGCGCTTCTCCGGCTTCAAGTTCGACCTCGCCAGCGTGGTCGCCGACAACGGCTCGTCGGCGCGCTTCGTCGGCGGCGGCCGCGCCCGCTGCGCGGATGAGCTGGACCTGCGCACGCTCGGTGTGGTGCTGGAAAAGAACGGCGAGATCGTCGGCATGGGGGCCGCGGCGGCGGTGCTGGGCCATCCGGCGGACGCGGTTGCGATGCTGGTCAACATCCTTGCCGAACTGGGCGAGAGCCTGCCCGCCGGCAGCTTCGTCTTGAGCGGCGGCATCACCGAGGCCGTCCCCGTGCGGCCGGGCGACAGCGTGGTCGCGCGCTTCCAGGAACTGGGCAGCGTGTCGATGCGCTTCGCCGAATGAGGGCGGCGTAAAGCCGGAGACGACAGATGCCAATCATCGAAATGCACATGATGCAGGGCCGCAGCGACGCGCAGAAGCGCGCGGTGGCCGGCGCCGTCACCGAGGCGGTTGCGCGCAGCCTGGGGTGCAGCCCGGAGACGGTGCGCATCCTCATCACCGAACACGGCACGGAGGAATTCTTCGTCGCCGGACTGACCATGGCCGAGCGCGCGGAACGCCAGCGGCGCACGGCATCGCAGGAGCAGAACCCATGAAGAAGATCCGATGCGCCCTGATCGGCTCCGGCAACATCGGCACCGATCTCATCTACAAGATCCAGCGCAGCCTGGTGCTCGAGCCGGTCTGGATGGTGGGCATCGACCCCGCCTCCGAGGGCCTGGCGCGCGCCCGCGAAATGGGCCTCAAGACCACCGCCGAAGGCGTGGACGGCCTGCTGCCGCACGTGCTGGAGGACGGCATCCAGATCGCCTTCGATGCCACCAGCGCCTACGTGCATGCGGAGAACAGCCGCAAGCTCAACGAACTGGGGGTGATGATGATCGACCTGACGCCGGCCGCGATCGGGCCGCTGTGCGTGCCGCCGGTCAACCTGCGCGAGCATGCCGACCGGGTGGAGATGAACGTCAACATGATCTCCTGCGCCGGCCAGGCGACGATTCCCATCGTCAACGCGGTGTCGCGCGTGCAGGGCGTGGGCTACGCCGAGATCGTCGCCAGCCTGTCGTCGAAATCGGTGGGGCCGGGCACGCGTGCCAACCTGGACGAATTCACCTACACCACCTCCAGCGCGATCGAGCGCGTCGGCGGTGCGAAGAAAGGCAAGGCGCTGGCCATCATCAACCCGGCCGAACCGCCGCTGATCATGCGCAACACGATCTACTGCCTGACCGAGGATGAACCGGACCATGTCCGCATCACCGAGTCGATCCTGCAGATGATCGGCGAAGTGCAGAAGTACGTGCCGGGCTACCGGCTCGTCAATGGCCCCATCTACGACGGCAACAAGGTTTCCGTGTTCATGGAAGTGGCCGGCCTGGGCGACTACCTGCCCAGGTACGCCGGCAACCTCGACATCATGACTGCGGCCGCGACCCGCACCGCCGAGATGTTCGCCAAGGAAATCCTGGCCGGAAAGATCAAGCTGAAAGCGACGGAGGCGGTGTGATGAGCGAAACGAAATCCCTGCAGGGCCGCAAGGTCGTCCTGCACGACATGTGCCTGCGCGACGGCATGCATGCCAAGCGCGAACAGATCGGCGTCGAGCAGATGGTGAAGGTCGCCACCGCGCTCGACGACGCCGGTGTCCCCTACATCCAGGTCACGCATGGCGCGGGCCTGGGCGGCAACTCGCTGCAGCACGGCTTCGCGCCGGCGAGCAACGAGGAATACATCGCCGCGGTGGCATCGCGGATGAAGCAGGCCAAGGTCTCGGTGCTGCTGATCCCCGGCCTGGGGACGATGAAGGAACTGCAGGCGGCCTTCGACGCCGGCGCGCGCAGCGTGCATGTGGCGACGCACTGCACCGAGGCCGACACCTCGCCGCAGCACATCGCCTTCGCGCGCAAGCTCGGCATGGACACCACCGGCTTCCTGATGATGGCCCACCTCAACGACCCGGCCGGCATCGCCGCGCAGGGCAAGCTGATGGAGTCCTATGGCGCCCACACGGTGTACGTCACCGACTCGGCCGGCTACATGCTGCCGGAGGACGTACGCGCGCGCGTCGCCGCGTTGCGCGAGGCGCTCGACCCGGCGACCGAGATCGGCTTCCACGGCCATCACAACCTGGGCATGGGCATCGCCAACTCGATCGCGGCGATCGAGGCCGGCGCCACCCGCATCGACGGCTCGGTGGCCGGGCTGGGCGCGGGCGCGGGTAACACGCCGCTGGAGGTGTTCGCCGCGGTGTGCGAGCGCATGGGCATGGAGACCGGCGTGGACCTGTTCAAGCTGATGGATGCCGCCGAGGACATCATCGTGCCGATGATGGACCACCTGCTGCGGGTCGACCGCGAGTCGCTGACGCTGGGCTTCGCCGGGGTGTATTCGACCTTCCTGCTGCATGCCAGGCGCGCGGCCGAACGCACCGGGGTGTCCGCGCGCGACATCCTCGTCGAACTCGGGCGCAAGAAGATGATCGGCGGCCAGGAGGACATGATCATGGATACCGCCATGACCATGGCCAAGGCGCGCGGACTGGAGGGCGTGGCCTGATGTCCGGTGAGCCGTCCGAACTCGCGGTGGTGGTCGGCGCGACCGGCGCCTTCGGCCAGCACATCGTCGCGCGCCTGTGCGATCGCGGACTGGGCGTGGTGGCGGTGTCGCGCACCGCGGCCGCGCTCGACGCGCTGCGCGCGCGCCACCCGCGGGTGCGCGCCTGCGTCGCCGACATCGCCGCCGACGAAGCCATCGCGCAGATCGCCGCCAGCGTCGACCGTCCGGTGCGGATGGTGGTGCATGGCCCCGGCGTCGCCGTGGCCGGCGGCATCGCCTCGGCGCCGGCCGCAGCGGTCGTGGATGCGGTCAACATCAAGGTGGGCGGCATGCTGCGGCTGGTGCGCGCGGTCGAGCCGCGGCTGGTGCGGGGTTCGCGGCTGGTCGCGATCGGCGGGCATTACGGGCTGGAGCCGACCGCCTACGCCGCCGCCGCGGGCATCGCCAACGCGGCGCTGGGCAACCTGATGCGGCAATTGAGCCTCGCCCACGGCGCCGGTGGTGTCACCGCCCACCTGATCGTGCCCGGGCCGGCCGACACCGAACGCCTGCACCGCGTCGCCGCCGACCGCGCCGCGCTGCGCGGCACCACGGTCGAGGCGGTGATGGCGCAGATGCGGGCCGAATCCTCGATCGGCGCGTTCACGACGCCGGCGCAGGTGGCCTGGGCGGTGGCCCTGCTGCTCGCTCCCGAAGCCGACGCGATGACCGGCAGCACCTTCATGCTCGACGCCGGACGGCGGCGCGGACTGCCTTGAGCCGCAAGGCCGAGGCTTGCCTGACCAAAGGAGACACACATGCCGGTCGTCAATTTCCACCTGGTCGAAGGACGGGCGACGCCGCAGCAGGAAGCGGCGCTGCTGAAGGCCGCCTGCGCGCTCTACTGCGAGGTGCTGCGCGCGCCGCTGGAGCGGGTGCGGGCCTTCATCACGCGGCACGCGCCGGCGCACGTCCTGGTCGCCGGCGAGTTGGTCGGCGACGACGGGCCGCATGCGCCGGTGTTCCACTTCATCGTCCTCGAAGGCCGGCCGCTGGAAGAGCGCCAGCGCCTGCTCGCCGGCTTCACCACGCTGCTCGTCGATATCCTGGGCGTGGAGCGGGCGCTGGTCAGGGGTAGCTGCACCCGCGTGCATCCGGGGGACTGGGCGATCGGCGGCCGTCCGGCGAGCGAGCTGCGCGCCGACGAAGTGCGCGCGCGGGCGCTGCGGGCGGCGGACGGCGCGGCGTGAGCGCGGCGGGGCCGGGGCGCGTGAAGCACGACGTCGAGATCGCCGGCACCGGCGAACACTACGCCTGCGGCAGCGACGAATCGGTGCTCGACGGCATGGCGCGGCTCGGCCGGCGCGGCATTCCGCTGGGCTGCAGGGGCGGCGGCTGCGGCGTGTGCAAGATCCGCATCACCGCGGGGCGCTACCGCTGCCGGGCGATGAGCCGCCAGCACGTCGGCGCCGACGAACTGGCGGCCGGCGTGGTGCTGGCGTGCCGGGTCATGCCGGAAAGCGATCTGGTGCTCCAAGTGTTGGGCAAGATGCAGAAATGCATGGGCGCGGGGCGCCCGGCGCCCGAGGCGACTGGCGCCGGTGAGTGAAGCGCCGGGGCCGGGTCGCGGCACCGTCCTTTTCATGCTGATGGCTTTTCCGTCTCCTCGGTCGTCGGCACTTGCGCCCCGGAATCCGTTCCGGGGTTTTTTTCGTCTTGGGCCGCCCCAAGACGAAAAAGCCCCCTTGGGGGGCAGCGAGTCCGCGCTGCGGATGAGCGTGGGGGTCTTTTTTTCGTCCGCCTTTGCCGTCCATGGCCGGGCATCGCCGAGCGTCGTATACTCTTGCGCCCCTCGGCCCCATCCCTTTCACCACCTTGCCTGCCATGCCGTCCGACCGCATCGACCCCGCCCAATACGAATCGCAACTGGCCGGCAAGCTCGCCGCCTTCAAGCGGGATTTCGCCGATTTCGGCCTGCCCGAGCCCGAAGTCTTCCGCTCGGCGCCGCTGCACTACCGCATGCGCGCGGAGTTCCGCATCTGGCACCACGGTGGGCGCATCGACTACGCGATGTTCGAGGCCGGCGGCGGCGACAAGAAAGTCGTGCTGATCGACGATTTTCCCGCTGCGGCCCAGCCGATCTGCGAATTGATGCCGCGCCTGCGCGATGTCTTGCAGGACTGCGAAGTGCTCAAGCGCAAGCTGTTCCAGGTCGAATTCCTCGCCACGCACAGCGGCGAACTGATGGTGTGCCTGATCTACCATCGCCCGCTCGGCGAGGACTGGAGCGCGGCCGCGCAGGCATTGGCGGACCGCTTCGGCGTGCAGCTCATCGGCCGCAGCCGCAAGCAGAAGATCGTGCTCGGCCGCGACTGGCTGCTGGAATCCTTCGAACTCGACGGCCGCACGCTGCGCTACCAGCAGATCGAAGGCAGCTTCACCCAGCCCAATGCCGGCGTCAACCGGCAGATGCTGGGCTGGGCCCGCCGCCAGGCGGCCGATGCCGGCGGCGACCTGCTGGAGCTGTACTGCGGCAACGGCAACTTCACCGTGGCGCTGGCGCCGGCCTTCGGCAAGGTGCTGGCGACCGAGGTCAGCAAGTCCTCGGTGCGCGCGGCAAACTACAACCTCGAGGCCAACGGCATCGGCAACGTCACGATGGTGCGGATGTCGAGCGACGAGATCAGCGACGCGCTGGCCGGCGGGCGGGAATACCGCCGCATGAAGGAAATCGACCTCGGCGGCTATCGCTTTTCGACGCTGTTCGTCGATCCGCCGCGCAGCGGGCTGGACGCGGCCACGGTCGAACTCGCCCGCGGCTTCGAGCGCATCCTGTACGTGTCGTGCAATCCGGCCACGCTGCGCGACAACGTCGCCGCGCTGCACGATACGCACGAGATCGCGGCGGCGGCGGTGTTCGACCAGTTTCCCTATACCCTTCACCTCGAAAGCGGCCTGCTGCTGAAGCGGCGCCGGGCCGGCGGCTGAGCCGCCACGCAACCGGAGCGCCGGGCACGGATGGCGCTGCGCATTGCGCTGCGGCAGCCCGGGTCGACGCGGGCGGTGCGGGGTGGTAAATACAGGACTTCCGGCACGAGGGCTTGAAGCCCGTGCCAATCCCCGTTGCCAACCGGACCCGCGACACGATGCCTCCCGCCTTGCCTGCCGTCGAATACCGTATCCGCCCCGCCAATCCCGGCGCCCATCTTTTCCATGTGAGCTGCACTGTCCGCGATCCCGATCCGGCCGGGCAGGTCTTCCGCCTGCCAGCGTGGATTCCGGGCAGCTACATGATCCGCGAGTTCGCGCGCAACATCGTCACGCTGCGCGCCGAACTGGATGGCGAAGCCTGGCCGATCGACAAACTCGACAAGCACAGCTGGCGCGCCGCGCCGGTGCCGGACGGCGGCGTGCTCAGCCTGCATTACGAAGTCTACGCCTGGGATCTGTCGGTACGCGCCGCCCACCTGGACGGCACCCATGGCTTCTTCAACGGCACCAGCGTGTTCCTGGCGGTGGAAGGACGCAGCGATCGTCCCTGCCTGGTGGGCATCGAGCGGCCGGACGGCGCCGAATACCGTGACTGGAAGGTCGCCACTGCCTTGCCGCTTGCACACGGCGTCGTCGGCGCGGCGCGGCCCTACGGTTTCGGCTGGTATCGCGCCGCCGACTACGACGAGTTGATCGATCACCCGGTCGAGATGGGCAGCTTCGCCCTCGGCCATTTCGACGCCGCCGGCATCACCCACGACGTGGTGCTGGCCGGCCGCCACGACTGCGATCTCGAACGCCTGTGCGAGGACTTGCGCCGCGTCTGCGAATGGCAGATCGCGCTGTTCGGCGCGCCGCCGCCGATGGACTACTACGCTTTCCTGACCATGGTGGTGGGCGAGGGCTACGGCGGGCTGGAGCATCGCGCCTCGACCGCGCTGCTGTGCAGCCGCGCCGACCTGCCGTGGAAGGGCATGGAAGGCCTGCCCGACAGCTACAAGAGCTTTCTCGGCCTGTGCAGCCACGAGTATTTCCATACCTGGAACGTCAAGCGCATCAAGCCGGCGGCCTTCACGCCTTACGATCTGACCCAGGAAAACTACACCCGCCTGCTGTGGGCTTTCGAAGGCTTCACCTCGTATTACGACGACCTTGCATTGGTACGCAGTGGCGTGATCACGCCCGGGGACTACCTCGGCCTGCTCGGCAAGACCGTCTCCGCCGTGCTGCGCGGCAGCGGACGGAGCAAGCAGAGCGTGGCGGAGTCGTCCTTCGATGCATGGACCAAGTATTACCGCCAGGACGAGAACGCGCCCAACGCCATCGTCAGCTATTACGCCAAGGGCGCGCTGATCGCGCTCGCGCTCGACCTGCAGCTGCGTGCCGGCAGCGACGGGCGTATCAGCCTGGACGACGTGATGCGCCTGCTGTGGCAGCGCCATGGGCAAACCGGGCTGGGGGTGGCGGAAGAAGGCATCTTCGATGCGGTGCGCGAGGTGGGCGGCAGCATGCTGGGAAGCAAGCTCGCACGCTGGCTGAAGAAAACGGTCGAGGGCACCGGCGACCTGCCGCTGGCGAAGCTGCTGAAGGGCTTCGGCATCGACTGGCAGGCCGAGCCGACGGCCGCCGCGCCTTCGCTCGGCGTCAAGCTGGCGGCCGGCAATGGCGAATGCAGGCTTGCCAGCGTCCATGACGGCGGTGCGGCACAGGCGGCCGGGCTGTCGGCCGGCGACGTGCTGATCGCGCTCGACGGCCTGAAACTGGGCAGCGGCAAGGCGCTCGACGACATGCTCGCGCGGCGCCAGCCTGGCGATGAGGTGGAGATCCACGCCTTCCGCCGCGACGAGCTGATGGTGTTCAGCGTCGTGCTGGGCGAGCCCGTCGTCGACAAGATCAGCCTGAAGCCTGCGGAAAAGGCTTCCGCCGGAGCGCTGAAGCTGCGCAGGGGCTGGCTGGGCCGGGCTGCCTGAGCGCTCGGCTGCAGAAGCAGGATCATCCCTGCCGGCGCTGGATTCCCGCAGTTCCCGGCCGGCAGGCCCCGGCTCCACGTCGGTGCGAGCCAGGCGGATTCAGGCTGCGTTCAGGCAGGCCGGGCGAAACTTGGGCATCGTCAATCGAAAAAGTACGGCGGGAGGCGTACGGCGATGAAACCGATCAAGACAGGTCTCGTGGTTTTGCTGGGTGGGCTGAGCGTGCTGTGGCTGATGGCGGATACTTTCCTGCCCCAGCCTTTCGGCTATTTTCCGTTCCGCAAGGTATTCGTGCAGTACTCCGGCGTCATCGCCATGGGGGCCATGAGCGTCGCCATGGTCCTGGCGCTGCGCCCGGTGCGCCTGGAGCCGATGTTCGACGGCCTGGACAAGATGTACCGCCTGCACAAATGGCTCGGCATCACCGCGCTGGTGGCCGGCACCGTCCATTGGCTGTTCGCCAAGGGCACCAAGTGGGCCGTCGCTTGGGGCTGGCTGGTCAAGCCGGGCAAGGGCGGCGGGCAGGCATACGAAGGCATCGAGGCGCTGTTGCGCACCCAGCGCGGGCTGGCCGAAACCGTCGGCGAATGGACTTTCTACGCGGTCGCGGTCCTGATCGTGCTGGCGCTGATCAAGCGCTTTCCCTACCGCCTGTTCGCCAGGCTCCACACGCTGCTGGCCGCCGGCTACCTGTTGCTGGTCTTCCACAGCGTCATCCTGATCAAGCACGAATACTGGACCCAGCCGATCGGCATCGCCATGGCGCTGCTGATGGCCGCAGGCAGCCTGGCCGCCTGTATCAGCCTGGCCGGCCGCATCGGCCGCAAGCGCCAGGTGGGCGGGCGCATCGAGGAACTGATCCATTACCCCGAAATGCAAACCCTGGTCACGCGCATCCAGCTCGACGAAGGGTGGAAGGGGCACCAGAGCGGCCAGTTCGCCTTCGTCACTTCGGATCCCCGCGAAGGCGCTCACCCCTATACCATCGCGTCGGCATGGGACCCCGGCAAGCGGCAGATCACCTTCGTCACCAAGGGGCTGGGCGACCACACCAGGCGCCTGCCGGAGCGCCTGAAGATCGGCGACCCGGTGACGGTCGAAGGGCCTTATGGCTGCTTCACTTTCTCGGACCAGCGGCGCCAGATCTGGATCGGCGCAGGCATCGGCATCACGCCTTTCCTGGCCCGTCTGCAGTATCTTGCCGGGCACCCCGCTGAAAGCCGCCAGGTCGACCTGTTTCACCCCACGACCGTGCTGGCGCCGCAGGCTCGCGAGATTCTGGCCGAAGCGGCCGGGGCCGCCGGTGTCAGGCTGCACCTGCTGATAGGCGATGGCGAGGGCCGGCTGGATGGTGAGCGCCTGCGCCGCACCGTGCCCGGCTGGAAGGATGCCAGCGTCTGGTTCTGCGGCCCTTCGGCGTTCGGCCGGGCCTTGCGTGCCGATCTGCTGGCTCACGGGCTCCCCCCGGGAGCCTTTCATCAGGAATTGTTCGAGATGCGCTGACGTTCCATCACCCGCGCCAGCAGCCAGCCGAACAGTGCGGTGGCCAGCACGGTCGCCGCCACGCTGGCCTCCCAGAAGCCGGCGACGCTGGGCGCCGTCTCGCGGCCGAAGGCGTGGTAAGTGGCCCAGTAGCCGCCGCCCAGGCCGACGCCCCAGAAACACAGGGTGTGCAGCAGCATCGGCAGCAGCGTGACCTTGAAGCCGCGCAAGGCATGCGCGGCCACGGTCTGGATCGCGTCGGTCAGTTGATAGATGCAGATGTAGACGATCAGGCCGAGCGCCACCGCGCGTACCGCCGGATCGGTCGATGACAGGCCGATCACCGGCTCGCGCAGCAGCCACAGGCCGATGCCGACCAGCGTGGCGAAGCCGGACGTCAGCCACAGGCTGACTTTCACCGTTGCGCGCGCGCGTGCCCAGTCGTGTGCGCCGGCGGCCTGACCGACCAGCACCAGGGTGGCGATCGACATCGCCAGCGGCAGCATGTAGACCAGCGCCGACAGGTTGGCGACCACCCGATGGCCGGCCACCGCTTCGGAGCCGAGGCGGGCGGCGAACAGCGCGATCAGCGTGAAGGAAGTGATCTCGATGAAGGTGGAAAAACCCATCGGCACGCCCAGGCGCAGCAGCGAGCCGATCTCGCGCGGGCGGGGCGCCTGCCAGTGCGAGAAGATCGCGTACTGGCGGTAGGCCGGGCTGCGCAGCAGGTGCAGCAGCCCGCAGCCCAGCCCCAGCCAACTGACGATGGCGGTCGAGATGCCGCAGCCGGTGCCGCCGAGCGCGGACAGGCCGGCGAAGCCGAACAGGCCGTGGGTCAGCGCCCAGGCGAGCGGCACATGCACGCAGACGGCGATGAAGCTGATGACCATCAGCACCCGCGGTCGGCCGACCGCGTTGTTGAAGGCGTAGAAAGTGCGATAGAGCAGTACCGCCGGCAGGCCGAAGGCGGTGGCCCGCAGGTAGGCACCGGCGCCTTCGGCAATCTCGGGCGGCACGCGGGCGAACCGGAGCAGGGCATCCGGCTGGCCGAGCACCAGGCAGCCCGGCACGGCCAGCATCAGCGCCAGCCAGAAGCCCTGCTGCAGAGCCGGCCCGATCGCACCGCTGCGCCCGGCGCCGACATGGTGGGCGATCGTCGGCGCCACCGCCTGCAGGATGCCGACCAGCAGCATCACCACCGAGATGTACAGCCCGCTGCCGACCGCGACCGCGGCGAGGTCGGCCGTGCCGTAGCGGCCGGCGATCAGCGTGTCGGCGACCATCATGGACATCGACAGCAACTGCGCGACCAGCACCGGCCAGGCGTGGTGCAGCAACTGGCGGATGATGGGCGCTGCCGGCAGAGCTGCGGCCGCCGGTGTTGCCGGCGAGGTGGGACGGGCGGGGGTGGGCTTCAATCTTGCGCCGCGTTGCGGGGGAACAGGCGCGGGCGCCAGTAGCGCCAGGCGAGGAAGCCGAACAGCACGGCCATGATCAGCCAGAAACCCACGCCCTGCCAGAAGGCGATCGGATCGGTGGCGAGGAAGTAGTCGCGCGGCGGCCGCACGAAATGGATGCGGCCCTCGTACAGGCCGCGCCCGGCGGCGGCAATGGCGGCCAGCGCGGGCGAGAACCACACCAGCAGGCCGACTGCGACGATGGGTTTGTCGAGCGCGGCGCCGGTCGTGCGCCTGGGCAGGTAGACGCTGTCCACGCCGAACCAGACCGCCAGCAGGAAGCCGATGGCGGCCGCCAGCGGCGCGATCGCCAGCGCCGCGCCGAGCAGCGTGGCCGCGGCCATGAAAGGCAGGCCTTCGAGCGGCAGGATCCGGTCCCAGATCGGTTCGAGCCGGCTGAACAGCCACCACGAGATCGGCAGCGCGATGATGAAGGCGAGCAGGCTCCGTTTTGCACGGCGGCGGGCGGCGTCGCCCGGCAGTTCGGCAGGTATGCCGGGAGAGTGGGGGGAAGAGGAGGATGGCATGTCTGTTGTTGTCCGGCAGGCCGGGAAAAATGTGCCGGGGAGTGTACTACGTTCGCAAGGCGCTTCCCGGCGCGGCGGCCGCGTCAGCCGAAGCAGCCGTGCAGGAACCAGCCGCCCGGCGAGGCGAGATCATGGAAAACCCAGCACAGGCTGCCGTCGGCACGGCGGGCGAGGTAGTAGTCGCGGCGGATGTCGCCTTCGTCCCACCAGCCGCTTTCGATGCGTTCGGCGTCGCCGATCAGCGCGTATTGCCGAAGGTCGATCGCTCGCGGCGCGGGGAGCAGCCACAGGGGGCGCAAGTTTCGGCTCGGAGAAGGCTTTGCCTGGCTGCTTCGGGACCGCTCCCCGCAGACTTGCCAGGCGGCTTCCGGGCGGTGGTCGGCGAGTGGCGCGAGGCGGCGCACGGCGCCGTCGCCGAGCCGTGCGCGCAGGCGGTCGAGCAACTGCAGCGCTTCGTTCCGGGCCTGGCCGGGAGAGCCGAACAGGTCGGTGGCATGCGCACCGCGGTCGAGCGGGTGCTCGGCTTCCAGGCGCAGGATGCAGATCTCGGCAGGCAGCACCTGCATGCCCAGGCGTTCGCGCGTGATCAGGGCGAGATGATCCGCGTCGTCCGAAGGATGGCCGAGCACGATGTCCAGCGGCGTTTCCCCGCTGCCTTCATGGACCAGCGACAGGCGGCAATGGTCGATGCCCGCATGCCTGGCCTGCAGCCAGGCCGACAGGCTGGCGAACAATCGGCGGGCGGCGAACAGCAGGGCTTCGCTGTGATGGGTCGGCGCCGGCAGCGCCAGTTCGTGCGAGAAGCGCGCGGGCGGCTCGAACCAGGGGCGAGGGTCGGGCTGTTCGCCGCGGGCGCGGGCGATCAGCAGGCCGACGGCCTGGGCCTGGCGACGGGCCAGGCCTGCTGCGGGCAATGCACGTACCACGCCGATGCTGCGGGCGCCGAGGCCGTCGAGCAGCTCGAGCGTGCTGGCGGAACAGGCCGTGGTGGCATGAGCGAGCATTTGGGGGAGAGCAGGGTCGCCGTCCGTGCCGCTGCCGAGGACGGACAGCGGCAAGCCGTCCAGCGCCTCGCGCCAGTCGATGCCGGCCGCGGGGTCCTGCCCGCAGGCGGCGAACCAGCAGGCGGCCAGCGGCGTGGGGGCGCAGGCGAGGCGGGCTTCGATGCCGAGCTGCAGCAGGCCTTCGCGAGCCTGCTGGCGGATCGCGTCCATACCGCCGAACAGGCGCAGGCTGGCACCGATCTCGAGCAGCACGGCGTCGGGCGGAGCAAGGCTGATACGCGGCGTGAAGCGCCCGGCCCAGCAGGCGATTTCGGCCAGCAAGGCGGCTTCGCGCGCGGTCTGGCGAGCTTGCAGCTGCAGCGCCGGCGCCATGGCCCGTGCGGCCGACAAGGCCTGGCCGGCAAAGACGCCCTGGGCGCGGGCGGCGCCGTTGGCGGCGAGGATGCGGTTACGGCGGCCGCTGTCGATCACGCCGAGCGGCGTGTCCTCGTCGGCCAGGCCGCGGGTGAAGACCTGCAGCGGCAGCTCCGGCAGCTTGATCGCGAGCCACGGCATGCTTGTTCAGCCGACGAGGGCGAGGCGCCGTGCCGTGCCGGCGCAGGCGTCGTTCGTCGCGGCGGTGTCGTCGAGCCAGCTCAGCAGCACAGGGCGCGCTGCAGGCGGGCCGCGCCGTTTCAGGATGTCGATGCGCAGCCCCCCGGTCGTGGGCGCCAGGGCCAGGCGCAACGGCGCGGGCGAGGCGTGGCGGGCCATGTCGCGCGTGCGGAACAGGAACAGCGGCGTGGCGCTTTCTTCGGCAGCCAGTTGCAGGCGGCGCAGCGCTGCGGTGTCGGGCCGCGCAAGCCAGGCCAGCACCAGGGCGCAGGCGCCGCTGGCCGTCGCCTGGCGGGCGGCCCACAAGGCTTCTGCCGCGCTGGCAGGCTGGATCAGCAGCAGGCGCTGCAGCGGCACGCCGGCAGCGGCCAGCGCCGGTGCGTAGGGCAGCAAGGGCGGCGCGATGCAGGCGATCCAGCGTTCGGCGCCGGCCTTGCGCATCAGCGGCAGCAGCAGGGACAGTTCGCCCACGCCGGGGTGTTCGGCCAGCAGTTCGATCAGTGCGCCGGCCGGCCAGCCGCCGCCGGGCAACTCCGCATCGAGCACAGGGAAGCCGGTGGGCAGGATGCCGCCGGGCGGCCGCGCCAGATGCGAGCCCTGCCAGACGAGGCCGGCGGGCAGGTTCTCGAGCAACTGGGCCACGGCGTGCTCCGCGTGATTCGTCGATGCGCGGCAGGCGCGGACAGGACGGGGAAAACTCAGTGATCCTGGCGGATCAGGCCGACCATGACGCCTTCGATGGCCAGCGGATCGCGCCGGGTGTCGACGACGATGGGTTCGAAGTCGGGGTTGGCGGGCAGCAGCTCGACCAGCGGCCCCTTGCGCTGCAGCGTCTTGACGGTGACTTCGTCTTCCAGCCGGGCGACGACGATCTGGCCGTTGCGCGCCTCGGGGCTGCGATGCACGGCGATCAGGTCGCCGTCGAGGATGCCGGCGTCGCGCATGCTCATGCCGCGCACGCGCAGCAGGTAGTCGGCGCGCGGCGAGAACAATGCGGGGTCGAGCTGGAGCCGGGTTTCGACGTGCTCCGCCGCCAGGATCGGGCTGCCGGCGGCGACGCGGCCGACCAGCGGCAGGCCCAGCGCCTCGGCCAGGCGGATGCCGCGGGCGCGGCCTTCTTCCAGCAGGATGGCGCCCTTGGCGGCGAGCGCGCGCAGATGGGTTTCGGCCGCATTGGGCGAGCGGAAGCCGAAGGCGGTGCAGACTTCGGCGCGGGTGGGAGGGCGGCCTTCGCCTTCGACGGTGGCGCGGATGAAATCGAGAATTTCCTGCTGGCGGGCGGTGAGCTTCTCGCTGCGGGCGTTCATTACAGCCTCCTTGTGGATGGCTGTAATTTTAAACAGTTGATGGAGAACGGCAAGCCTGGCCGGAGCGGCTTCAGGGAATCAGCACCGCCGCGCCCTGCAGCGCGCCGCGGCGCAGCCGCTCGAGGGCGTCGTTGGCATCGGCCAGCGCGAAGCGCGTCACTTCGGTGCGCACCGGCACACGGGCGGCGAGGGCGAGGAATTCGTCGCCGTCGCGCCGGGTCAGGTTGGCGACCGACATGATGCGGCGTTCGCCCCACAGGATGTCGTAGGGAAAGGAGGGGATGTCGCTCATGTGGATGCCTGCGCAGACCACGCTGCCGCCCTTGCCCAGTGCCCGCAGCGCGGCCGGCACCAGTTCGCCCGCCGGGGCGAAGATCAGCGCGGCGTCCAGCGGCTGCGGCGGCAGCTCGTCCGATGCACCGGCCCAGCAGGCGCCGAGCGTCCGCGCAAAGTCGCGGCTGGCTGTGTCGTCGCGGCGGGTGAAGGCATGGACTTCGCGCCCCTGCCAGACGGCGACCTGGCAGATGATGTGGGCGGCCGCGCCGAAGCCGTAGATGCCCAGCCGCCGCGCGTCGCCGGCCATCGCCAGCGCCCGGTAGCCGATCAGGCCGGCGCACAGCAGCGGCGCGGCCGCGGCGGCATCGATCGCGTCGTCGAGCGGAAAGCAGTAGCGCGCATCGGCCAGGGTGAATTGCGCATAGCCGCCGTGGATCTGATAGCCGGTGAAGCGGGCCTCGTCGCACAGGTTCTCGCGCTGGCTGCCGCAGTAGCTGCAGTGGCCGCAGGTCCAGCCCAGCCAGGGCACGCCCATGCGCTGGCCGAGGCGGATGCCCTGCACGCCGCTGCCGATGGCGGCCACGCGGCCGACGATCTCGTGGCCGGGAATCATCGGCAGTACGGGGTCGGGCAGTTCGCCGTCGATCAGGTGCAGATCGGTGCGGCAGACGCCGCAGGCTTCGACTTCGAGCAGAACCTGGCCGGCCTGCGGCACGGGGCGTGGCAGTTCGACGGCCTTCAAGGGCTCGAAAGGACGTTCGAGCACCATCGCGCGCATGCGTTCCGGCAGGTTCGGGAGCATCTGCCCGGGCCGGGAGTCATGGTTCGTGGAGGACATCGTGTGTCTCCTTGGAGTGCAGGTGTGGCGCGTTTCCGAGTCTTGCCCGATGCGGACAAGGAGATTCTCGGCCTCGCTTTCCTGCCGGGCAAGCATTCCAGGCGACGGAAAGGATCGGCAAGGGCGCTGCGGCAAGTTCGGACAGCGCGATCGCCGTCGCGGCGCTCCTACAAAAGCTGCCTGGACAAGGCCGCCGTGGCGATGCCGGCAGCGATCGCGGGCAGGGGCTGCTTCAGCAGCAACATCGTGGCGGCGGTGGCCAGCAGCGCCAGCCGCGCGCCACCGTCGCCATTCACCGCCAGCGGTGCCAGAAGCGCCACCAGTACCGAGCCGGACATGGCGCCGATGAACTGTTGGACCCTGCGGCCGATGGGGACGAAGGACATGACGAAAATCCCGCCCCAGCGGGTGGCCAGCGTCACCCCCGCCATGACCAGAATGATGATCAGCGTGCCGATGGCCGACGTTTCGATGCTCACGGCTTTTTCTCCATCCAGACTGCGCCCAGCACGCCGCCCGCCAATGCGCCCACGACGACATGGCTGTTTTCCGGCAGATACCAGTAGGCCAGCAGTGACGAGCAGGCCGCCACTGTCCATATCGCGAACATGCGCAGGTTCTTCGGCCCGCTGATCGCCATCGCCAGCATGAAACAGCCCATCACCATGTCCAGCCCCAGGCTCACCGGGTCATGAATGGCATTGCCGAAATGGAGGCCCAGCCAGGAACCCAGTATCCAGGCCAGCCAGAGGGCAATGCCGCCGCCCAGCAACAGCCCCATGCCCGATTCGCCGCGGCCGAATGCCTGTATGGACATGGCCCAGCTGGCGTCGGTGACGACGAGCATCACGCCGTAGCGCCTTGCGGGCGGCAGATGGCGAAGCCACGGATAAAGCGTGGCCCCCATCAGCAGGTGGCGGGCGTTGACGGCGAAGACAGTGATGGCCAGCGGGATCAACGGCACTTGCGCGCCCCACAAGTCCAGCGCGGCGAACTGCGAAGCGCCGGCAAAGACCAGCGTGCTCATGATGACGATCGAAGCGCCATCCAGTCCCGACTGCGTGGCTGCAAGCCCGAATGCCAGGCCAAAGATGACGACGAAAAGGGAAATGGGCAGCAACTGCTTGAAGCCAAGCCATACCTCGTGGCGATCGAGCGCGTATGCCGTTGCAGGCTTGCTTGTCAAAGTCCGGTCTCCTTCACCTGTAGCTGTCGCCGTTCCGAGCGAAAACATCGATTGCGTGCGATGGCCGGCGTGGCCGGAAGGGCATGCAGGCCGGAAGGATGCGCCAGACAGTAAATGACGAAAAGCGCATAATTCTGCTACCTACCATCCGTAAATCGAATACATGAAGGCGCCATGAATTACCCGGATCTGCAGGTCGATTGGCTCAAGTGCTTCGTCGCGGTGGTGGATGCCGGTTCGTTGTCCGGCGCCGCGCCGGAACTGCATCGCTCGCAGTCGGCGGCGAGCATGCAGCTCAAGAAGCTGGAGGCCGCGGTGGGGCGGCAACTGCTGGTGCGCGGCCCGCGGCAGCACCAGCTGACGCCCGACGGGCAAGTCCTGCTGGGTTACGCACGGCGTATCCTCGACCTGCACGCGGAGGCGCAGGCGGCCTTTCATGGCGAGGAGCTGGCAGGCCGTGTTCGACTCGGGGTTCCGGACGATTACGCCGCCACCTACCTGACGCCTGTCCTCAAGCGCTTCGCGCCCAGGCACGGCAACGTGGAAATCGAGCTGGATTGCGAGCAGTCGACATCCCTGATTCCCCGCGTCGAAAGGGGCGACCTGGATCTGGCGCTGATTTCGCGGGACCATGCCCGGCGCGGCACCTTGCTGTTTCACGAACCGATGGTGTGGGTGGGAGCGCCCCAGTTCGATGCGTGGCGGCGTGATCCGCTGCCCATCGCGGTCTATGAGAACACCAGCCTTGCAAGGCGCAGCGCCATCAATTCATTGGGTCTGCAGGGGCGCCGCTACAGGGTGGTCTACAACAGCTCGAGCCTGGCCGGGCAGATCGCCGCCGTCGAGAGCGGGCTGGCCGTCGCCGTGCTGACCCGCTGCAGCGCACCGCCCCATCTGGAAATCCTGGGCAGTGCGCATGGGCTGGGGCCACTGGAGCCGATGGAAGTGTCGGTGTACCGGAGCAGGGCTTCGCGCGGCTCGAAGGCCGTGGATAGCCTTCATGAGCTTCTGATCAGGACGCTCAGGATTTCCGAATCAGCCTGAGCTCTTGTCGGTCCATGGGCATGTGGCCCGTGTCGCCGACGCTGGAAGAACAGAACCCAGCAGCCCCCTGGTGGCATGGCGACAGGGGGCTGCTGAGCTGGGGCAGGGCCTCGACCCTGCCATGCCGGGCAGAAAGTGCCTGCTCAGGCGGCGGCGCGCAAGGTCTTCGCTGCCTCCACCATGTTGGCCAGCGCCGGGATGACTTCACCCCACTGGCGGGTCTTCAGGCCGCAGTCGGGATTGACCCACAGGCGCTCGGCGGGGATGCGCTCGGCCGCCTTCTTCATCAGGTCGACGATGTGCGCGGTGCTCGGGATGTTCGGCGAATGGATGTCGTACACGCCGGGCCCGATCTCGTTGGGGTACTTGAAGTCGTCGAAGGCGTCGAGCAGCTCCATGTCCGAGCGCGAGGTCTCGATGGTGATCACGTCGGCGTCCATGCCGGCGATGGCCTCGATGATGTCGTTGAACTCCGAATAGCACATGTGGGTGTGGATCTGCGTTTCGTCGCGCACGCCGTTGGCGGCGATGCGGAAGCACTCGATCGCCCAGTCGAGGTATTCCTTCCACTGCGCGCGGCGCAGCGGCAGGCCTTCGCGCAGCGCGGCCTCGTCGATCTGGATCACGCGCACGCCGGCCTTTTCCAGGTCCAGCACTTCCTCGCGGATCGCCAGGGCAAGCTGCTTGCACGATTCCGAACGCGGCTGGTCGTCGCGCACGAAGGACCAGTTGAGGATGGTCACCGGGCCGGTCAGCATGCCCTTCATCGGCTTGCCGGTAAGCGACTGCGCGTAGGTGATCCACTCCACCGTCATCGGCCGCGGGCGGCTGATGTCGCCGAACAGGATGGGCGGCTTGACGCAGCGCGAGCCGTAGGACTGCACCCAGCCGAACTGGCTGAAGGCGTAGCCGTCGAGCTGCTCGCCGAAGTATTCCACCATGTCGTTGCGCTCGGCCTCGCCGTGCACCAGCACGTCCAGCCCCAGCTTTTCCTGTTCGCGCACGCTGCGCTCGATTTCCGCCTGCATGGCCTGGCGGTAGGCCGTGGCGCCGATGCGTCCGGCCTTGTAGTCGGCGCGTGCCTGGCGGATTTCCGCGGTCTGCGGGAAGGAGCCGATGGTGGTGGTGGGAAACTTCGGCAGTTTGAGCAGCGCGGCCTGCTTGGGCGTGCGCCGCGCGTAGCTGCTTTCGCGCATGCCCAGGTGGGGAACGATGCAGGCCACCGCGCTGCGCACCTTGGGGTTGTGCACCCGGGGCGAGGCGCGGCGGGCGTCCAGGTCGGCCTTGTTGGCCGCCAGTTCGCCGGCCACCGCCGCGCGGCCTTCGCGCAGCGCGGTGGCGAGCACCTTCAACTCGTCGAGCTTCTGCAGCGCGAAGGCGAGCCAGGACTTCAGCTCGGGGTCCAGCTTCTGTTCGCTGGCGAGATCCACCGGCACGTGCAGCAGCGAGCACGAGGGCGCGAGCCACAGGCGTTCGCCAAGGCGCTCGGCGATGGGTTCCAGCCAGTCGAGCACGGCAGTCAGGTCGGTCTTCCAGATGTTGCGGCCGTTGATCACGCCGAGCGACAGCACCTTGTGCGAGGGCAGCAGGCCGATCAGCGGCAGCACGTCGTCGCGCCCGTTGATCGCATCCACATGCAGCCCGGCCACCGGCAGGTTGGCCGCGAGGTACAGGTTCTCCGCCAACTGGCCGAAATAGGTCGCCAGCAGCAGCTTGACGCGGCAGCTCTTCAACTGGTGGTAGGCGGTGGTGAAGGCATGCTGCCAGTCAGCGTCCAACTCGGTGACCAGGATGGGCTCGTCGATCTGCACCCATTCGATGCCCTGCGCGGCCAGCGTCTCCAGCAGCTCGGCATACACCGGCAGCAGGCGCGGCAGCAGCGCGAGGCGGTCGGAGTCGTCCTTGGCCTTGCCGATGGCGAGATAGGTGACGGGGCCGACGATCACCGGCTTGGTGCGCACGCCCTGCGCCCTGGCTTCGGCGAGTTGCTCCAGCAGGCGCGAGGCGTCCAGGCGGAACTCGGTGGCGGTGGTGAATTCCGGGACGATGTAGTGGTAGTTGGTGTCGAACCACTTGGTCATCTCGCCGGCGGCCACGCCGCCGCAGCAATCGGCATGTTCTTCCGCCGACTGGGCAGAGCGGCCTCGGGCGACGCGGAAGTAGTTGTCCAGCACGTCGCCGTGGAAGCCCTGCACGCGCTCGGGCAGGTTGCCGAGCATGAAGCTGGTGTCGAGGATCTGGTCGTAGAACGAGAAATCGCCTACCGGCACCAGGTCGAGGCCGGCCTGGTCGTTCCAGTGGCGCTGGCTCAGGCTGGCGCCGGTCGCCTTCAGTTCGTCGCGGGACGATTCGCCCTTCCAGTAGGATTCGAGGGCGAATTTCAGTTCGCGTTTTGCGCCGATGCGCGGAAAGCCGAGGTTGTGTGTGAGTGCCATGGGAGTGCGGATACGGGTTGGTAGTGGCCCAATCCTATGACGCCTCGTTCATGAATAAAAATGGTATTGTTTCATTAATCGATTAATGTTGTTCACGCAATGACATGCCCATCCTGGAACGCACCCATCTGGAAATCGTCTGCGCCGTCGATCAGTACGGCTCGCTGACCGCCGCCGCCGAGAAGCTGCACGTCACCCAGTCGGCGCTGAGCCACACCGTGCGCAAGCTGGAAGATCAACTCGGCACCGCGATCTGGCACCGCGAAGGGCGCAGCTTGCGGCCTACGCAGGCCGGCGAGTACCTGCTGGCGGTAGCCCAGCGCCTGCTGCCGCAGCTCGTGCTGGCGGAAGAGCGTCTGCGCCAGTTCGCTCAGGGTGAGCGTGGCGCGCTGCGCATCGGCATGGAATGCCATCCCTGCTACCAGTGGCTGCTGAAGATCGTCTCGCCCTACCTGGCCGCGTGGCCGGCGGTGGACGTGGATGTGAAGCAGAAATTCCAGTTCGGCGGCATCGGTGCGCTGTTCGGCTACGAGATCGACCTGCTGGTCACGCCGGACCCGCTGCACAAGAACGGGCTGGTCTTCGAGCCGGTGTTCGACTACGAACAGGTGCTGGTGGTCGGCTGCGCGCATGCGCTGGCCAGTGCCAGCCATGTGGACCCCGAACAGCTCTCGGATGAAACGCTGATCACCTATCCGGTGAGCCTGGACCGGCTGGACATCTACACCCGCTTCCTCACCCCGGCGGGCATCTCGCCGAAGCGGCACAAGCCGATCGAGACCACCGACATCATGCTGCAGATGGTCGCCAGCGGCCGCGGCGTGGCCGCGCTGCCGCGCTGGCTGGTGGAAGAAAATGCGGAACGCTTCGGCGTGGTTCCGGTGAAGCTGGGGCCGCAGGGCGTGGACAAGCAGATCTTCCTCGGCTACCGCGAGGCGGACGGCGACATCGATTACCTGCGCGCCTTCATCGAGATGGCGCGGGCGCACCGCGATATCCATGCTCACTGCACGCACCCACAAGCTGCTTTACTTACAGGCAGGAAATACCAATGAATACGATTGGGTGGTAATCTGAGATTCCATCCCACCCGGAGACACGCCATGACCAAGAACACCTCCATCTCGCTGGGAGAGCACTTTGGCAGCTTCATTGAGCAGCAGCTTGCCCATGGCCGGTACGGCTCGGCCAGCGAAGTCGTGCGTGCTGGGCTGCGCCTGCTCGAAGAGCAGGAAATGCGCCTGAGTGCCCTGCGCCACGCGCTCGAAGAAGGCGAGCGCAGCGGCCCGGCGACCGGCTTCGACTTCGACGAATTCATCCAGGCCAAACGCGCCCAGGCCGGGCGGAAAGCCTCTGCATGAGTGGCTATCGGCTTTCCCGCAAGGCGGTGGCTGACCTCTCCGGTATCTGGGACTACACCGCCGAGCATTGGGGCGTCGAGCAGGCCGAGCGCTATATCGGCAACATCCGCGACGCTTGCAAAGCGCTGGCCAGCCGCCGGCAACGCGGCCAGGACGCCAGCCACATCCGCCACGGCTACCGCAAGCAGCTCACGGGCGCACATGTACTGTTCTTTCGCACGCTGGACGATGGCTGCATCGACGTCGTGCGCATCCTGCACCAGCGCATGGATGCAGGCCAACACTTGTGAACGGGCCAGGCAAACCATTCACACCTGCTCCACTGCACCAGCGAAGCTGCCCCCGCCATTTGTCGAACACCTTGTCCACGTTGAAGCGAATGGTGGCCGGATTGCCGCTCCATGGGCTGCGAGCACGTCGTGCGGGCCATCGCCGCGCTGGAGGCTGCGGGTTTGCCGGTGCAGGGCCGGTTCCACATCCTGGATCACTGGCGCTGACGATTTCAGTGCATCGGTGGCCTGCGGCTGGAAAACCGGCGTGTGGATGTCGGCGGTTCGACACCGTCGGCACTGTCTGCCGGATATCACGAATCAGAAATCCACCGTTGCCGACAATTGGAACGTCCGGGGAGCGGCCAGCGAAAACGCGCCGTAGCTGCGCGTGCTCAACCAGTAGTTCTTGTCGAACACGTTGTTGATGCCCGCACGGAAGATCGTGGCCTTGCCGGCGATGCTCGTGGCGTAGCGGGCGCCAATGTCCAGACGCGTCCAGCTTGGCAGCTTGAACGTGTTGGCATTGTTTGCATACTGCGAGCTGGTATAGAGCACGCGGCCGCTCAGGGTCAAGCCGGGAATCTCGGACAGATCCCATTCGGTACCGAGGTTTGCCGTCCACGGGGCAGCGCCCGCCGCATGGTTGCCGTCCTGCGCCCCGTCTTGTGTCCGGGTGAGCTTCGGCTGCGTATAGGTCACGCCGCCCAGCAGTCTCACCGAAGGAGACACTTCGCCGAAGATCGTCCATTCGATGCCGCGGTTGCGCTGTTCGCCATTCAGCAACAATGTAGGCAGCGGCGAAGTAGTGTAATCGATCGTAGTGCTTGGCTTCTTGATCTGGAAGACACTCAGCGTATTGACGATTGCGCCAGTCTTCAGCTTCGCCCCGATTTCGAATTGCTTGGTTTTGTAAGGTGGGAACACTTCCCCTCGTTCTGGTAGGTGGCTCCGACGATCGTTCCCTGCGAAAGACCTTCGATCGCATTGGCATAGAACGAGAGGTTTTCCTTGGCCTTGAACACGACGCCCACCATCGGCGTCCAGGCACTCTTGTCATAGCTGGCCGTGAGCAGGCCACTGGTCGAATTGAACGAATCGGCCTTGACCGTTTGCCGGCGGACACCCAGCGTCAACAGCACGCGGCCCTCGGCAAGACTCATGGTGTCCGCAATGGCCAGGCCGCTCAGGGTGCTGTCAGAAACCTTCGTCGCAACACCAGGCAACTGGGGCCATACAGCGATGGCCGACGGCGAGTAGATATTGGTTGACTGGGAGACGCGGTAGCGGGATTCCCGATTCTCGCTATCCAAGCGGGAGCCGCTGATGACGAGCGCATGCTTGACCGGCCCCGTCTGGAAGGATGTCCGAATACCCGCCTCCCCCGTGACGTTGCGGTGATCCTGATTCCAGCTCCAGAGCGTCAGGGTTCCGTTGCCCAGGGCATCGAGATTCGAGATGGCGGAAATCTGATGCCCCTCTTTCTGCACATAGCGCCGGGTACCGATTTTGGCAAAAGCGGTCAGGTGCTCGTTGATGTCGAGTTCGCCACTCAACAGCACACCCTCCGTGGTTGAGGGAAAGTACAGGCCCGGGATGAGATTGGTACTGCCGTCGGGCGCCTTTGGCAAGCCGGTACCCGCATAGGCAACGATCGATTCCCCGCCTCGTACTTCATTGTGGAGACGGAAGACATCCATTGCCACGCGAAGCCGCTCGCCCCGATAGTCCAGCGCCAGGGCGCCGACATGGCCTTTCCGGGATTGGTCATCGACATACGAGTCGCCGCTCTTGTAGCTGCCGTTGAAACGAATGCCCCATTCACCGTCGGCGCCGAAACGACGCCCCGTATCAACATGAGCGCGCCAGAGTGATCTGGATTCCACGCCCAGCGTGAAGCGTGTGAGCGGCTCGTCGGCGGCGCGCTTGGGCACAATGTTGATGCCACCGCCTACGGCGCCGTTGGGCGACATCCCACCAAGCAAGGCACTGGGACCCTTCAGCACTTCCACCCGTTCGACGAACTCCACCGGCACCACGCTGTAGTAAGGCAGCATGCCGTATAGCCCGTTGAACGTCATATCTCCAGTGGTGACACTGAAGCCACGGATGTTGAAGAACTCATAGGTACCGCTTGGCGGCGCATCCCGGCGTACGGCTGGATCGTTATCGAGTACGTCCCCCACGGTGACCGCCTGCTGATTCCGGATCAGTTCGGAGGTGTAGCTCGACTGGTTGAACGGCGTGTCCATCATGTCCTGGTTGCCCAACATGCCGACGCGCCCGCCACGTGCGACCTGGCCGCCCGCATAGGCTTCGGGCAGGTCGCCGGGGCGCGCAAGCTGCGCCGTCACCGCCACCGGCGCCAGCATGACCTCGCCCTGCGCCGCTGGCAGCCTGTACAGGGTATAGCTGCCGTCGCCGCGTGCTTCCGCCGCCAGTCCCGTGCCTTGCAGCAGCTGGGCAAGGCCGCTGGCAAGGTCGTGGCTGCCCTGCAGGCCGGGACTGCGCAGGCCGGCGGTGAGGCCGGTGGAGAAGCCGAGCGTGATGCCGGCTTCGCGGCCGAAGCGGTTCAAGGCGGCTTCCAGCGGGCCGGCGGGGATGTCGTAGCTTCGCTGGACGGCGGTTTTGGCGGCACCGGCTGTTTCGGCGGCGAACGCCGGCACGGCGGTGCCGAGATGGACGACGGCCAGGGCCAGCAGGCTCAGGCGCGGCAGGTAGTGATGGGGCATGGTGTTTCCTCGGGTGGTGAAGGTGAAAAATGCGGCTTCACCTTGTTTGTCCGACGAGGAAAAAAAGTAGACCACCCGCGGTGCGTTATTTTGCTCAGGTGGCGGGATGCACCGTGACCCAGTAACGCGTGAGGGTGTGGATACGCACCGGCAGGCTGGCGCGCAGGACGTCGAGGATGCGGTCGGTGTCGTCCAGCCGGTAGGTGCCGGAAACGCGCCAGTCGGCGATTTCCGGCGCGCAGGCGAGCCGGCCGTGGCGATGCCGGCCGACTTCGGCGAGGAAGTCGGCGAGCCGCATGTTGGCGGCGACCAGGATGTCTTCACGCCAGGCGACGGCGTTTTCGTCGGCGGCCTGCGGCGCTTCGTCGAGGCCCGGGGCGAAGCGCAGTTGTTCACCGGCCTGCAGGGTGACGCGCGGCGCCGTGTCGCCACTGTGCTGGACGGCGACGGCGCCTTCGAAGACGGCGAGGTGGCCGGCGTCCGGCAGGATGCGCACGGCAAAGCGGGTGCCGAGCGGGCGCAGCGCACCGTAGCGGGTGAGGACGACGAAGGGGCGTCTGGCCGGATCCTGCCCCGTGCGGATGAGGATTTCGCCGCGGTGCAGGCTCAGTTGCCGGGCCTGCTCGTCGAAGCGGACGTCCAGCGCGCTGTCGCTGTTGATCGCCAGTTCGCTGCCGTCGGCCAGCTCCAGTGTGCGGCGTTCGCCGACGCCGGTGCGCAGGTCGGCCAGCAGGCCGGTGCTGCGCCGGCCGTGGCCGCTGTGCAGCCACAGGCCGCCGCTGGCACCGGCGGTGAGCAGCGCGATGAGCAGTTCGCGGCGCTGGCGGCGGGGGCCGCCGAGCAGCGCCTTGCGCACCGGCGGCGCGTTGTCGGCCACCGAGTGCAGGCGGGCGTTGACGCGCTGGATGTGTTCCCAGGCGCGGCGGTGGTCGGGGTGCTCGGCCAGCCAGCTTTCGAAAGCCCGGCGTGGCGCTTCGGCGTCGCCGGCCTCCTGCAGTTCGAACAGCCATTCCACGGCACGGCTGGCGATTGCCGGATCGAAGTCGGCCGGCGGCTGGGGCGTCGCAGAGGACATCTCAGCCGGCATCGAGGGCGAAGTAGCACAGGGTGCCGGCCCGGGTCAGGTAACGCTTGACGGTGGTCACCGAGACGCCGAGTTCGGCGGCGATCTGGGCCTGGTTGAGGCCGTCGAACTGCGACAGCAGGAAGGCGCGGCGCACTTCGCCGGGCAGGGTGGACAGCAGGGCGTCGATCTCGATCAGCGTGGAGAGGACTACCTGCCGCTCCTCGGGCGAGGGGGCCAGCGCCTCGGGCCGCAGGGCCAGGGCTTCGAGCCAGGCTTGTTCCAGGTACTCGCGCCGCCAGTGGTTGGACAGCAGACGCTGCGCGATGGTGGTCAGGAAGGCCCGTGGCTCCTGGATGGCGACCGGCTCTTCACGGGCAAGCAGGCGCAGGAAGGTGTCGTGCGTCAGATCGGCGGCGCGGTGGGTGCAGCCGAGCCGGCGGCGCAGCCAGGTGTGCAGCCATTTGTGATGATCGGTGTACAGCTCGTCGACGTTGGGGGTGGCAGGCACGGCATGCTCCGGGAAGCGGAAAGAAGCGCTGGCTACCGGGAACCTCCCCTTGGCTGGCTATCGAGAATCGTTCTTAGTTTCCGCCTGGAGCAGGCCGGCCGTCAATGTGGGCTGCCGGGTTCGGCTCTCATCGAACTGGTGCGGGCGCCGCCGGGGCCGTGGGCGCCCGCCGGGAGCCTACTGCTTTCGCGCCTGCAGCAAGCCGATGATGCTGGAGAAGTCCAGCCCGCCGTTGCCGGCTCGGCTGTGCGCGGCGTACAGCGATTCGGCCAGCCCGCCCAGCGGCACCGGGCTCCGGCTGGCGATGGCCGCTTCCAGCGCGAGGCCGAGGTCCTTCAGCATCAGGTCGGTGCCGAAGCCGCCGCTGTAGCCGCGCGCGGCGGGTACGTTGTCCATCACGCCGGGCACCGGGTTGTACTTTTCCAGCACCCAGTTGCCGCCGGAGCTGACTTTCATGATGCCTGCGAGCACCGCCGGGTCCAGGCCGAGCGACTGGCCCAGCGACAGCGCTTCGCTGGTGCCGATCATCAGGATGCCGAGCAGCATGTTGTTGCACAGCTTGGCGGCCTGGCCGGCGCCCGCTCCGCCGGCATGGAAGACGTTCTGGCCCATGTGGCGCAGGATGGGTTCGGCGCGGGCGAGGTCTTCTGTTGCCCCGCCCACCATGAAGGTCAGCGTGCCGGCGGCGGCGCCCGCGGTGCCGCCGGAGACCGGCGCGTCGAGCACCGCGATGCCGGCCGCGTGGCCGGCCGCGGCCAGCTTCTGCGCGCTGGCCGGGGCGATGGTGCTGCAGTCGATCAGCAGCGTACCGGCGGGCAGGGCGGCGAGCAGGCCGGGTTCGTTGCCGTTGCCGAGGAACAGCCCTTCGACATGGCGGCTGGCCGGCAGCATGCTGATGACGATGCCGGCCCCGTCCGCCGCCGCGCGGGCCGAGTCGGCGATGTGCGCGCCGTGCTCGGCGACGCGCGCGCGGGCGGCGGGGTCGAGGTCGAAGGCGCGTACCGCGAGGCCGGCCCTGGCGAGGTTGATGGCCATCGGGCCACCCATGTTGCCGAGGCCGATGAAGGCGATGTGCTTGTCCGTCATTGTGGTGTCTCCTCCTGGTTGCGATGCGGTTTGATGAGAGGGGTTGGGGAGAGGGGGGCGCGAGTGCGGGACAAGGCCCAGCCATTACGACGGCTACTTACGCCCCTGCGGGGCGCCCCCTCTCCCCGGCCCTCCCCCGCGAGGGGGGAGGGAGAAAACCGGGGCTGGCTGAACGGTATTGCGTCCGCCTTTATTCAGCCCAGGTCGGCCAACGGATGCGGGCCGCTGTAACGGGGCTCGAAGTGGTCCGCGATGATCTCGTCGGGGACGGCTTCCACGGTGGCGAATTGCCAGCGCGGCTTGCGGTCCTTGTCGATCAGCAGCGCGCGCACGCCTTCGGCGAAGTCGCGGTGGGCGGTGGCGGCGACCGACACGTGGTATTCGGTGCGGAACACCTCGGCCAGCGACATGTGGCGCGTCTTCTGCCACAGTGCCCACGACAGCCGCGCCGAACTGGGCGCGCCACGCGCGAAGGTCTTGCCGGCGGCGGCGAGCCAGGGGTCGGCATCCTCGGCCAGCGCGCTCAGGCGGGCAGCGATGTCGGCCAGGCCGTCGTGACCGATCAATGCCTCGATACGGTCGAAGTGGGCGCGCAGCGGCGAGGGCTGTACGGTGGCGGGCGACACGCTGGCTCCCAACTGGTCGAGCAGGGCGCCCAGGCGGGCGTGGTTGGCGGCGTTGCCGCCATCATCCGGTGCATCCCAGCGGGTGTCGGCGAGCAGCGCGGGCAGACGTTCGCGCTCGGCATCGGCGACGATGAAATCGGCCAGCCCGGCGAAGCGGGCGTCGGCGGCGTTGAGCGGCGCACCGGTCAGCGCCAGGAACAGGCCGCTGCGCCCGGGCATGTGGCGCAGGAACCAGCTTCCGCCCACGTCCGGGTACAGGCCGATGGTGATCTCGGGCATCGCCATGCGGGTGGTGGGCGTGGCGACGCGGTGCGAGGAGCCGGCCATCAGGCCGATGCCGCCGCCCATGACGATGCCCTGGCCCCAGCACAGCATCGGCTTGGGGTAGGTGTGGATGCGGTGGTCGAGGCGGTATTCATGCTCGAAGAAATCCTTCGCCGCCTGCGGTACCTCGCCTTCGGGCATGGCCTTGATCGCATGGTGGAGCGCGGCGACGTCGCCGCCGGCGCAGAAGGCCTTCTCGCCCGCGCCGTCGAGCAGCACGCCGACGATGGCGGGGTCGGCGGCCCAGGCGTCGAGCTGGGGCGCGAGGCGGTCGATCATGTCCAGCGACAGGGCGTTGAGGCTCTTCGGCGCGTTCAGCGTCGCATGGCCGAAGCGCCGGCCGCAGGCGGTGGGGAATTCGCGCAGGATCACGCAGTCGTCCATCGCTGCCTCCTCAGGCGTTGCGCCATTGCGGGGCGCGCTTTTCGAGGAAGGCGGTGACGCCTTCGCGCTGGTCGGCGGTGTCGAACAGCTTGACGAACTCCGCGCGCTCGTCGGGCAGCGCCTGGTTCGGCGGGGTGGTGCGGGCGGCCTGGATCAGGCGCTTGCAGGCGGCCACGCTGGTGGGGCTCTGCTTTTCGACCGTGCGCGCAAGTTCCAGCGCGCGCGCCAGCGCCTCGCCGCGGCCGGTGACTTCTTCCACCAGGCGGATGCGCAGCGCGGTGGCCGCGTCCAGGCGCTCGCCGCACAGGATCAGGCGCTTGGCCCAGCCTTCGCCGGCCAGCCAGGACAGCCACTGGGTGCCGCCCGCGCACGGCAGCAGGCCGACGGCCGCTTCGGGCAGCGCCAGCACCGCCTGTTCCTCGGCGATGCGCAGGTCGCAGGCCAGTGCGCATTCCAGTCCGCCGCCCATCGCATAGCCGTTGATCGCGGCGATCGACACGCCGCGGAAGGCCGACAGGGTCTCGAAGGCGAGGCCGAAGTAGTGCGCCATGCCCGCCGCCACCGCCTTGTCGCCGCTGGCGAAGAGCTTGAGATCGGCGCCGGCGGAAAAGAACTTGTCGCCTCTGCCGGTCACCACCAGGCTGTAGATCTCGCGGTCGGCGTTGAGTGCTTCGATGACTTCGACCAGTGCGGCCAGGCTTTCCTGCGTCCAGGTGTTGGCCGGCGGGTTGTCCAGTGTCAGGATGGCGGTGTGGCCCTGTTTTTCGAGTGCCAGGCCGGGATAGGTGTGCGTGCTCATCGTGGGGTCTCCGTGGTGTGTTCAGCGAGCATGCGGCGGGCGATGATGACGCGCATGATCTCGTTCGTGCCTTCGAGGATCTGGTGCACCCGCGCGTCGCGCAGGTAGCGTTCCAGCGGGTATTCGCGGATGTAGCCGTAGCCGCCGTGGATCTGCAGCGCCTCGTTGCAGATCGAGAAGCCCAGGTCGGTGGCCAGGCGCTTGGCCATCGCGCAGTACAGCGTGGCGTCGGCCGCGCCGGCGTCGAGCCGGCTGGCCGCCAGACGCACCATCTGGCGCGCGGCGACCAGTTCGGTGGCCATGTCGGCGAGCTTGAACTGCAGCGCCTGGAAGTCCGCCAGCGGGCGGCCGAACTGGCGGCGTTCATGCACGTAGGCGAGCGCCGCGTTCAATGCGCCCTGCGCCGCGCCCACCGAGCAGGTGGCGATGTTGATGCGGCCGCCGTCCAGGCCCTTCATGGCGATGGCGAAGCCTTCGCCTTCCTCGCCGAGCCGCTGGGCGGCCGGCACGCGCACGCCGTCGAAGGTGATGCTGCGCGTGGGCTGGCTGTTCCAGCCCATCTTGTGCTCCTTCTTGCCGTATTCGATGCCGGGGCTGTCGGCGGCGACGAGGAAGGCCGAGATGCCCTTCGGCCCGGCTTCGCCGGTGCGCGCCATGACCACCAGCGCGTCGGTGGCGCCGGCGCCCGAGATGAAGGCCTTGGCGCCGTCGAGCACGTAGTGCCCGCCCTCCCGTCGCGCGCGGGTGGCGAGCGAGGCTGCGTCCGAGCCGGCGCCCGGTTCGGTCAGGCAGTAGGAGGCCAGCATCTCGCCCGAGGCCAGGCGCGGCCCCCACTCGGCCGCGATTTCGGGCCGGGCGAAGCGCGTCACCATCCAGGCCGCCATGTTGTGGATGGTCAGGTAGGCGGTGGTCGAAGGGCAGGCGGCGGCCAGTTCCTCGAACACGATGCTGGCGTCCAGCCTCGGCAGGCCGAGGCCGCCGTATTCCTCCAGCGCGTACAGGCCGCAGAAGCCCAGCTCGCCGGCGTGGCGCAGTGCCTCGATCGGGAAGATGCTTTCAGTGTCCCAGCGCCCCGCATGGGGCGCGAACTCGCGCTGGGCGAATTCGCGCGCGGTGTCGCGGAAAGCACACTGGTCTTCGGAGAGTTCGAAGTCCATGGCGGTGCTCCGGGCCGGCTTACTTGAGGCTGATCGTGGTGTTGACCGGCGCCACCACGCCGTCGTCGAACCAGCGCGCGGTGACGGTCTTGGTCTGGGTGTAGAACAGGACCACCTGCTGGCCGTAGGGGCCGAGGTCGCCCAGCTTGGAGGCGCGCGAGCCGGTGAAGGAGAACAGCGGCACCGGTACCGGGATGGGCACGTTGATGCCCACCTGGCCGACGTCGATCTCCTCCTGGAACTTGCGCGCCGCCGCGCCCGACTGGGTGAACACCCCGGTGCCGTTGCCGTTGGGGTTGGCGTTGATCAGCGCGATGGCCTCGTCGAGCGAGTCCACCGCCAGCGTGCACAGCACCGGGCCGAAGATCTCCTCGTCGTAAATGCGCATGCCGGGCTTGACGCCGGAGAACAGCGTGGGGGCGACGAAGTTGCCGTCGGCGTAGCCGAGCACCTGCGGGGCGCGGCCGTCCAGTTCCAGCGTCGCGCCTTCCTGCACGCCGGCTTCGATCAGTTCCAGGATGCGGGCCCTGGCGGCGCGCGAGATCACCGGGCCGACGTCGGTGCCCGCCTCGTGGCCGGCATTGACCTTCAGCGCGCGGGCGCGCTCGACCAGTTCCGGCAGCCACTGCGCCGCTTCGCCGACGAAGACCACCACCGACGAGGCCATGCAGCGCTGGCCGGCGGCGCCGAAGCCGGCGCCCGCCAGCGCGTTCAGCGTCTGTTCCTTGTGCGCGTCGGGCAGCACGACGACATGGTTCTTGGCGCCCATCATGCACTGCGCGCGCTTGCCGGCGAGGCTGGCACGGTTGTAGACGTGGGTGCCGACGCGGGTCGAGCCGACGAAGGACACCGCCTTGATGTCCGGGTGGTCGCAGATGCCGTTGACCACGTCGACCGCACCATGCACGACGTTGAGCACGCCGGCCGGAATGCCGGCCTCGATCGCCAGTTCGACCAGCCGCATCGTGGACAGCGGGTCCTGTTCGGAAGGCTTGAGCACGAAGGTGTTGCCGCAGGCGATCGCCATCGGGAACATCCACAGCGGGATCATCGCCGGGAAGTTGAACGGCGTGATGCCGGCGCAGACGCCGATCGGCTGCAGCAGGGTGTAGGTATCGACGCCGGTGGCGACGTTGTTGGCCAGTCCGCCGAGCTGCAGCGTGCCGATGTTGGCAGCGTGCTCCACCACCTCCAGACCGCGGAAGACGTCGCCCTCGGCGTCGGGCAGGGTCTTGCCCTGTTCGGCGGTCAGGATGGCCGCCACTTCCTTCATGTTCTCGCGGATCAACTGCTGGTACTTCAGGAAGATGCGTGCGCGGGCACCGATGGGCGTCTTCCTCCAGCTTTCGAAGGCTTTCCTGGCCGCGGCGACGGCGGCATCCACTTCTTCTGCGGTGGCCATCGGCACGCGGGCCAGCACCTGCTGGGTGGCGGGGTTGACCACGTCGCGCCATTCGGTGGTGCGCGATTCGACGAATTCGCCGTTGATCAGCAGTTTGACGGTGGGGATGGTGCTGCTTTGGGTCGTATTCATGGGTGTCTCCTTCCGGTTCTCGTTGCGGCTGCGCGGACATGCCTGCCGTGTTCGACCGCATCGTATTTACATGCCTTGAAATCATCAATAAGCTATTGATGTAAAAGAGAAATCATGTAAATAAATTCGCAATGGAAAGCGTGAAGTTGCGAATCATGTGAACGAGGAGGCGAGGTCTTGAACCACAAGCTGTTCATTGGCGCCCGCCTGCGCCGCCTGCGTGAGCAGGCAGGCTTGAGCCAGGCCGCGATGGCTGCCCGGCTGGGTATTTCACTGAGCTATGTCTGCCAGCTGGAGAACAACCAGCGCCCGGTGAGCGCCACCGTGCTGCTGAAACTGGTCGAGGCTTTCGACTGCGAAGTGAGCGATTTTTCGGAGGAGCAGGACCGGCGCCTGCTGGGCGAACTGAGGGACGTGTTCCGCGATCGCCTGCTGGCCGGGGAGGGCGTGGGCCAGGCGCAACTGGTGCGCATGGTCGAGCAGGTGCCCGAACTGGCCAGCGCCTTCGTCGGCCTGGTCCAGCGCCACCAGCGTCTGCAGGACGAATATGCGCAGTTGGCCGATCGCTTGCACGGCGATCAACTGCCGACGCTGCTCGCACCGTTGCCGCACGAAGAGGTGCGTGATTTCTTCAACCGGCGCGACAACTACATCGATACGCTGGATGCGTTGGCCGAGGAGCGGGCGGGCAGGGGAGGATTGGTGCCGGGCGAGCGTGCCGCGGCCCTGCGCAGGATCCTGCATGACGAGCATGGCATCGAGGTCGAAGGGCTCGGCAACACCGCTGCCGACGGCATGCTGCGGCGTTTCGATGCGCGCCGCAGCCGCCTCGCAGTGGCGACGCATCTGTCGGACGCCCAGCAGGCCTTCCAGATCGCCACCCAACTGGCGCTGATCGCACACCGTGATGTCATCGAGGCGGAGATTGCCGCCGCCGGTTTTTCCGATGCGCAGACCAGCGCCCTGGCACGGCAGGGGCTGGCACATTACTTTGCCGGTGCGCTGCTGCTGCCCTATGGTGATTTTCGCGCCGCGGCACGCAGCTCGCGCTACGACATCGAGGCTTTGCAGCGGCGCTTCCACGTCGGCTTCGAAACAGTCTGCCATCGCCTGTCGACGCTTCAGCGAAGCGGTGCCCGTGGCGTGCCCTTCTATCTGGTGCGGGTGGACCAGGCCGGCAACATCTCCAAGCGCCAGAGCGCGACGGCTTTCCATTTCGCCCGTCACGGCGGTGCCTGCCCGCTGTGGCATGTGCACGATGCCTTCACTCAGCCGGGGCGCATCCTCACCCAGGTGGCGGAGATGCCCGACGGTACGCGCTTCTTCGGCATCGCCCGCAGCATCGGGCGCGGCGGCGGCGGCTGGCGGGTGCCGCGCAAGTCCTTCGCCATCGGCCTGGGCTGCGAACTGAGCCATGCCCGGGAGCTGGTCTATGCCGACGGCCTGGACCTCGACGCGCAGCGCGAGGTGGTGCCGATCGGCCCCGGCTGCCGCGTCTGCCCGCGCGCCGACTGCGTGCAGCGCGCATTTCCGCCAGCCGGCAAGCTGCTCGAAACCGGCGTCGATGTCGAGTTCCTGACCTCCTACCGCTTCGAGGACGAAGGGCGCAAGCACAGCGGGAACAGGGCGGCAGCCGCGCGCGGATAGGCGTGCCGGCGCAGCTTCCGGCCCTGCTGCCGATCCATCCGGCATTAGTGCAAACGCGGGCGGCAAGCTCGGATGGAGATCTTATTGATGTATGTCAAATCAACATGTAGTTGTTTGAGTGAAAAATTCAACTACATTTAGTGCATCAAGGGGACGAAAATGCAGAATCCGCCCGAACCCGCCAGCGTGATCAGCGCACGCAGGGTGATCAAGCGCGACGGCCGTCGCACTGCTTTCGATGCCGGCAAGATCCGTTCCGCGCTATCCCGTGCGGGCCGGGCCAGCGGCGAATACGGCGACGACGAAGCGGTCCGTCTCACCGAGCGGGTGCTGCGCGTGCTCGCCCACCGCTTCGGCAATCAGGCGGTCGGCATCGAGCAGATCCAGGACGTGGTCGAAGAAACGCTGATCGCCGACGGCCTCGCCGCCACCGCGCGCGCCTACATCGTCTACCGCGAACGGCACGCGGCGCTGCGCGGCGAGCGCAAGGTGCAGGTCGATGTCGAAAGCTCGGTCAATGAATATCTCACCCGCGCCGACTGGCGGGTCAATGCCAACGCCAACCAGGGCTATTCGCTGGGCGGGCTGATCCTCAACGTCGCCGGCAAGGTCACCGCCAACTACTGGCTGTCGCACGTCTACCCGCCCGAGGTCGGCGCCGCGCACCGCGAGGGCGACATCCACATCCACGACCTGGACATGCTGTCCGGCTACTGCGCGGGCTGGTCGCTGCGCACCCTGCTGCACGAGGGCCTGAACGGCGTGCCGGGCAAGGTGGAGGCCGGTCCGCCCAGGCACATGTCCAGCGCGGTGGGGCAGATCGTGAACTTCCTCGGCACCATGCAGAACGAATGGGCGGGGGCGCAGGCCTTCTCGTCCTTCGATACCTACATGGCGCCCTTCGTGCGCAAGGACAACATGCGCTACGAGGAGGTGCGCCAGCACATCCAGGAACTCATCTACAACCTCAACGTGCCCTCGCGCTGGGGCACGCAGACGCCGTTCACCAACCTCACCTTCGACTGGACCTGCCCGGACGACCTGAAGGAGCAGATCCCCGTCATCGCCGGCGAGGAAATGCCCTTCGCCTACGGCGACCTGCAGGCCGAGATGGACCTGATCAACCGCGCCTACATCGAGGTCATGTCGGCCGGCGACGCCAAGGGCAGGGTGTTCACCTTCCCGATCCCGACCTACAACATCACTCCGGACTTTCCGTGGGAGTCGGACAACGCCGCGCTGCTGTTCGACATGACGGCCAAGTACGGGCTGCCCTACTTCCAGAACTTCGTCAATTCCGAACTCCAGCCCAACATGGTGCGTTCCATGTGCTGCCGCCTGCAGCTCGACCTGCGCGAACTGCTCAAGCGCGGCAACGGCCTGTTCGGCAGCGCCGAGCAGACCGGCAGCCTGGGCGTGGTGACGGTGAATTGCGCGCGCCTGGGCTATCTGCACCGTGGCGACGAGGCCGGCCTGTTCTCCCGCCTCGACCGCCTGCTGGAGATCGGCCGCGACAGCCTGGAGATCAAGCGCAAGCTGATCCAGCGCCTCATCGACCAGGGCCTGTTCCCCTACACCAAACGCTACCTCGGCACGCTGCGCAACCACTTCTCCACGCTGGGGGTGAACGGCATCAACGAGATGATCCGCAACTTCAGCAACGATGCCGAAGACATCACCACCGAACGGGGCCACGCCTTCGCCGTGCGCCTGCTCGATCACGTGCGCGCCCGCATCACCGCCTTCCAGGAGGAAACCGGCCACCTGTACAACCTGGAGGCCACCCCGGCCGAGGGCACCACCTACCGCTTCGCCCGCGAGGATCGCAAGCGCTGGCCGGACATCCTGCAGGCCGGCACCACCGAGCAGCCGTACTACACCAACTCCTCGCAACTGCCCGCCGGCTTCACCGACGACCCCTTCGAAGCCCTGGCCCGGCAGGAGGCGCTGCAGCGCAAATACACCGGCGGCACCGTGCTGCACCTCTACATGGGTGAGCGCCTGTCCAGCGGCGAAGCCTGCAAGCGCCTGGTACGGCGCGCGCTGCAGAACTTCCGCCTGCCTTACATCACCGTGACGCCGACCTTCTCGATCTGCCCGGCGCACGGCTACCTGGCCGGCGAGCACGCGTTCTGCCCGAAGTGCGACGAAGAGCGCCTGGCCGCCAAGCGGGCACGGCTCGCGGCCTGACATCCCATTTTTTCCACAAGGAGCACACCATGAACATGCACACCGCCACCGAAACCCGCCATCTCGCCGACGCCGTCACCCTCAGCGACGACGAACGCCAGCCCTGCGAAGTGTGGACCCGCGTCATGGGCTACCACCGCCCGGTCGCCAGCTTCAACACCGGCAAGAAGGGCGAGCATGCCGAGCGCCGCTTCTTCGCCGAGAATCGCTGCGGCCTCGCTGGCTGAAGCAGGCGCCCCCATGTCCAGCCTGCGCGTCGGCGGCTTCGTGCCGCTGACCACCATCGACTTTCCCGGCCGGCTGGCCGCCGTGGTGTTCTGCCAGGGCTGCCCGTGGCGCTGCAGCTACTGCCACAATCCGCAGCTGATCCCGGCGGGGACGGAAGCGGAGCGCCCATGGCAGGCAGTGCTGGACTTCCTCGAACGCCGCCGCGGCCTGCTCGACGGCGTGGTGTTCTCCGGCGGCGAACCGACCCTGCAGGCGGCGCTGCCGCAGGCCTTGCGCGAAGTCCGCGCACTCGGCTTCGAGACCGCGCTGCACACTGCAGGCATGTATCCCGACCGCCTCGCCGCGGTGCTGCCGCTGCTCGATTGGGTGGGGCTGGACATCAAGGGCCCGGCCGGACATTACGATGCGATCACTGCCACGCCTGGCAGCGCAAGCGCCGCGCAGCGCTCGCTGGAGCTGCTGCTGGCCAGCGGCGTCGACCACGAATGCCGAACGACCTGGCATGCCGGCCTGTTCGGCAGGGACGAACTGGACCGCCTCGGCGCCGGACTCGCGCAGCGCGGAGTACGGCGCTGGAAGGTGCAGGCCTGCCGCGTCGAAGGGTAAGCAGCGGTCGACGCATTGGCGTTCGAATAAGGTTCGCAAGCCGGGAGCGACTGTTCAATTGGGCAGCGGCGCGGGCTCCTTGAGGTTTGCCAGTCGCCGGCGTGCGGCGGCGTAGGTTCGCCATGCAGCTTCGGCCTGTGCTGCGTCGTGCCGGCTCAGCGCTGCATGCAGGGTAGGTGCGATGCCCGAGAAGCATTCGGCGTCACCGTCGCCGAAAGCGGGGCCGAGCGCCAGTCTGAGCTTTTCGCGCAGGCGAAGGATGGCGTCGGCGGCATAGCGATTGCCGGCGCTTTCGACCAGCCGTTCATAGTCGATCGGTCCGGCGACCGGGCCACGGCCGGCGGCTTCGCGCACGGCGAAGGCTTCCAGCAGCTCGAGCACGCCGAACAGTGCGCACACGTCGCTGCGGGAAAACTCCGCCACGCAGCAGCCGCGGCGCGGCTCGATCACCACCAGGCCCTCGTGGGCCAGCACTTTCAGCGCCTCGCGCACCGGCGTGCGGCTGACGCCGTAGCCGCGCGCAAGGGCGATTTCATCCAGCGCGGCGCCCGGCGGCAGTTCGTGGGCGAAGATGCGCTCGCGCAGCGAGTCACCGATGGCTTCGTATAGCGCTCGCGGGCGCAGCAGATCGTTGTCATTCATGTCCGTGCTCCTCCATCGGGTGGCTTGGAAGCCGGCCGTTGTGGCATCGTGGCAGTGGAAGGCACTCATGCCGCCTCCGCTGCTGTGAACTCGATCAGCAGATCCTTGGCTTCCACCTGATCACCGGGCCTGATGAAGATGCGGGCGATGGTCGCGTCGCGCTCGGCGCTCAGCACCGTCTCCATCTTCATCGCCTCGATCGACAGCAAGGGCGTGCCCTTCTTCACCGTCTGGCCGGCTTCGACGGCCACCATCACCACCGCGCCGGGCATCGGAGCGGGCAGGTGGGCGGCGTTGCCGTCCTCGGCCTTGGGGTGATTGCGCTGCGGCGCGGCCAGACCGGCCTGGGCGACCTTGATCGGGCGCGCCTGGCCGTTGAGCTCGAAGAACAGCTTGACCATGCCGTCGTCGTCGGCTTCGGTGCGGCCGGTCAGGCGTACCGCGAGCGTCTTGCCGGCATCGATGGCGACGGCGATTTCATCGCGTTCGCTCATGCCGCTGAAGAACACCGGCGTCGGCAGCGTCGACACGTCGCCGTACTGGCGCTGGTGGCGGGCAAAGTCGGCGAAGACCTTGGGATACATCAGCCACGAGGCGAGGTCCTTGTCGTCGATGTCGCGGCCGGCCGCTTCGCTGGCGGCCGCGCGCGCGGCGTCGAGATCGGCCGGCGGCAGCACCGCGCCGGGGCGCTCGGTCAGCGGCGCCTGGCCCTTGAGCACCTTGCGCTGCAGTTCCGCGGGGAAGCCGTCCGGCGGCAGGCCGAGTTCGCCGCGCATCAGTTGCACGACGGATTCGGGGAAGGCGATCTCGCGCGCCGGGTCGAGCACGTCGGCCGGCGTGAGTTCGTTGGCGACCATGAAGATGGCCATGTCGCCGACCACCTTGGAGGTCGGGGTGACCTTGACGATGTCGCCGAACAGCATGTTGACGTCGGCATAGGCCTGGGCGATGGCGTCCCAGCGGTGTTCCAGCCCCATCGCACGGGCCTGCTCGCGCAGGTTGGTGTATTGGCCGCCGGGCATTTCGTGGCGGTACACGTCGGCGGTGCCGGCGCGCATGTCGGCCTCGAAGGGGGCGTAGTGGCGGCGCACGCCTTCCCAGTAGTGGGAGAACGGGCGGAGCTGGTCGAGGGTGACGGCCGGCGCGCGTTCGCTGCCTTCCAGGGCGGCGACGATGGCGCCGAGTGAAGGCTGCGAGGTGAGACCGCTCATCGCGTCCATGGCGCCGTCCACCGCATCGACGCCGGCTTCGATCGCCGCCAGCACGCTGGCGGCGGAGGCGCCGCTGGTGTCGTGGGTGTGGAAATGCACCGGCAGCCCGGTTTCCTCGCGCAGTGCCTTGACCAGCGCGCGCACCGCGCGTGGGCGGCAGATGCCGGCCATGTCCTTGATGCCGATGATGTGGGCGCCGGCACGTTCGAACTGTCTGGCCAGATCGACGTAGTACTTCAGCGAATATTTGTCGCGCCGGGCGTCGAACAGGTCGCCGGTGTAGCACAGCGCGGCTTCGCACAGCGCGCCGGACTCATTCACCGCGTCCATCGCCACCCGCATGTTGTCGGCGTTGTTGAGCGAATCGAAGACGCGGAACAGGTCGATGCCTTCGGCCGCCGCGCGCTGGACGAAGAAGCGCACCACGTTGTCCGGGTAGTTGGTGTAGCCGACCGCGTTGGAGGCGCGCAGCAGCATCTGGAACAGGATGTTGGGCACGCGCTCGCGCAGTTGTGCGAGGCGCTGCCACGGGTCTTCCTTGAGGAAGCGCATCGCCACGTCGAAGGTGGCGCCGCCCCAGCATTCCATCGACAGCAGGTCGGCGAGGTCTCGCGCATAGTGCGGTGCCACCGGCAGCATGTCGGCGGTGCGCATGCGGGTGGCGAACAGCGACTGGTGGGCGTCGCGCATCGTGGTGTCGGTGAGCAGCACCGCCTGTTGTTCGCGCATCCAGGTGGAGAAGCCCTTGGCGCCGAGTTCGCGCAGGCGGTCGCGGCTGCCGGCGGGGATAGTCGCATCCAGGCTGGCGGCCGACCAGATCAGGCTGCCATCTTCGCGGCCGTGACCGAGGCTGCTGGCGGGAGCCGGCTGGCGGCCCTTCATTTCCGGGTTGCCGTTGACGACCACTTCGCCGATGAATTCGAGCATGCGCGTGGCGCGGTCCAGGCGCGGCGTGGTCGCAAGCAGTTCCGGCGTTTCGTCGATGAAGCGGGTGGTGCACGTGCCGTCGCGGAAGGACGGATGGTCGACCACGTTCTCGAGGAAGGCGAGGTTGTTGGCGACGCCGCGGATGCGGAACTCGCGCAGCGCGCGGTCCATGCGCTGTGCGGCTTCGGCCGGTTCGCGGCCCCAGGCGGTGACCTTGACCAGCAGCGAGTCGTAGTAGGGCGTGATCACCGCGCCGGTATAGGCGGTACCGGCGTCCAGGCGGATGCCGAAACCGGCGGCGCTGCGGTAGGCGCCGAGCTTGCCGTAGTCGGGCGCGAAGCCCTTGTCCGGGTCTTCGGTGGTGACGCGGCATTGCAGCGCGTGGCCGTTGAGGCGAATGTCGGCCTGCTCGGGCACACCGGATTCGGGCGTGCCGATGCGCGCGCCTTCGCTGACGTGGATCTGCGCCTTGACGATGTCGATGCCGGTGACTTCCTCGGTGACGGTGTGCTCGACCTGGATGCGCGGGTTCACTTCGATGAAGTAGAACTCGCCGCTGTCGGCGTCCATCAGGAATTCCACCGTGCCGGCGTGGGTGTAGCCGACCGAGCGGCACAGGCGCAGCGCGGCTTCGCACAGCTCGGCGCGCTGAGTGTCGTCGAGGTAGGGGGCCGGAGCGCGCTCCACCACCTTCTGGTTGCGCCGCTGCACCGAGCAGTCGCGCTCGAACAAATGGACGAGCTGGCCATGGGTGTCGCCGAGAACCTGCACTTCGACGTGGCGGGCACGCACGATGCGCTTTTCCAGGTAGACCTCATCGTTGCCGAAAGCGGCCTTGGCTTCGCGCCGCGCAGCGGCGATCGCGGCAGCGAGCTCGTCCTCGCTGTCGATCGCGCGCATGCCGCGGCCGCCCCCGCCCCAACTTGCCTTGAGCATCAGCGGATAGCCGATCGCCGCGGCCTGGGCCTTCACTGCGTCGAGGTCGTCCGGCAGCGCGGCGGTGGCCGGAATCACCGGCACCTTTGCGGCAATGGCAGCGTTGCGCGCGGCCACCTTGTTGCCGAGCGTGCGCATCACCTCGGGCGAGGGGCCGATGAACTCGATGCCGGCGGCGGCACAGGCTTCGGCGAAGTCCGGATTCTCGGACAGGAAGCCGTAGCCGGGGTGGATGGCATCCACCCCGGCCTCGCGCGCGATGCGCAGGATGTCGTCGATGTCCAGGTAGGCCTGGATCGGCGTCTTGCCGGTGCCGACCAGATAGCTCTCGTCGGCCTTGAAGCGGTGCAGCGCGAAGCGGTCTTCGCGGGCGTAGATGGCAACGGTGCGGATGCCCAGCTCGGCGGCGGCGCGCATCACCCGGATGGCGATCTCGCTACGGTTTGCAACCAGCAGGCTTTTGATTTTTTTCATTCTTCATCGTCCTTTTCGGACATTTCCATTCCCTCTCCGCGGATCCGTTCTGCGCCTCTCGAAGGGAGGAGGGGCGCCCAAAGGATGCTCGCCCGGGGAAAGGTATTCAGCCTGCTCAGATGTAGCGCTTTTCCAGCGCATCCCATTCGGCTTTGCCGACCAGGCGTTGACGTTCGGCAAAAGGCGTAACGAGGCCGCTCGATTCCTTGACCTCCTTTTCGTCGCGCAGCACGGTCAGCGCCTTCTGCATGCCGGCCACCGCACCCTGCAGCGCGGCGTTGGCGTACAGCACGAAACCGTAGCCCAGTTCACCCAGTTCGGTGGCGTTGAAGATCGGCGTCTTGCCGCCGATCACCATGTTCATCAACTGCGGCTTGGCGAGGCGCTGCGGCAGCGCGCGCACTTCCTCTTCCCCGGTCACGGCTTCGACGAACAGGATGTCGGCGCCGGCCTCGGCGAACTTGTGCGCGCGTTCGATGGCGGCCTCGAAGCCATGCACGGCGGCGGCGTCGGTGCGCGCCATGATCAGGAAGTCGGGATCGCGGCGGGCGTCGGCGGCGGCCTTGATCTTGCCGACGGCCTCTTCGGTGCTGATCACGTCCTTGCCGTTGAAGTGGCCGCAGCGCTTGGGCGCGACCTGGTCTTCGAGCTGGATGCAGTCGGCGCCGGCGCGTTCCAGCGTGCGCACGGTGTGATAGACATTGACCGCGTTGCCGAAGCCGGTGTCGGCATCGACCAGCAGCGGCAGGTCGACGGCGTCGCGGATGCGGGCGGTGTGGTCGGCGATCTCGGCCAGGCCCATGAAGCCCTGGTCGGGCATGCCGAACCACATGTTGGTGACGCCGGCGCCGGTGATGTAGATGGCCTCGAAGCCGAGGTCGGCGATCACCCGCGCGGACAGCGCGTTGAATGCGCCCGGCACGATCACGCCGCGCCTGGCTTCGGCCAGGGCTTTCAGTTGCTTGCGAGTGGACATGGTGTCTCCTTGTTCGGGGGCTGTGTTCGAGGGGTCAGAAAGCGTCGCCGGGCACGCGCACCCAGCCTTCCATCAGCACGCGCGCGCTGCGGCTCATGATGGCCTTGGTGACGGTCCATTGACCGTCGACCAGCCGTGCCTCGGCGCCGACGCGCAGCGTGCCGGACGGATGGCCGAAACGGACCGAGGTGCGCTCGCCGCCGCCGGCGGCGAGGTTGACCAGCGTGCCGGGAATCGCCGCGGCAGTGCCGATGGCGACTGCCGCGGTGCCCATCATCGCGTGGTGCAGCTTGCCCATCGACAGCGCGCGCACCAGCAGGTCGACCTCGCCGGCCGTGACCGTCTTGCCGCTGGAGGCCGCGTAGTCCTTGGGCTTCGAGACGAAGGCGATCTTGGGCGTGTGCTGGCGGGTGGCGGCTTCCGCCGGCGTCTTGATCAGGCCCATGCGCAGCGCGCCGGCGATGCGGATGGCCTCGAAGCGCGCCAGCGCCTCCGGGTCGCCGTTGATGTCCTCACGCAGCTCGGTGCCCTGGTAGCCGATGTCTTCGGCATTGACGAAAATGGTCGGGATGCCGGCGTTGATCATCGTCACCTTGAGCGTGCCCGCGTTTGCCACGCTTTCGGGCACTTCGAGGTCGTCGACCAGATTGCCGGTGGGGAACATCGATCCGCCTTCGTCACCGTCGTCGGACGGATCGAGGAATTCCAGCACGATCTCGGCGGCCGGGAAGGTGACGCCGTCCAGCTCGAAGTCGCCGGTTTCCTGCACCTGGCCGCCGGTGACCGGCACGTGGGCGATGATGGTCTTGCCGATGTTGGCCTGCCAGATGCGCACCACGCAGACGCCGTTTGCGGGAATGCGCGCCGGGTCGACAAGCCCCGCGTGGATGGCGAAGGCGCCTGCGGCAGTGGACAGGTTTCCGCAGTTGCCGGACCAATCCACGAAGGGCTTGTCGATCGAGACCTGGCCGTACAGGTAATCCACGTCGTGCTCAGGCCGGCTGCTCTTGGACAGGATCACGCACTTGCTGGTGCTGGAGGTGGCGCCGCCCATGCCGTCGATCTGCGCGGCATAGGGATCGGGGCTGCCGATGACGCGCATGAACAGCCTGTCGCGGGCCTCGCCCGGCGCCTGGCAGCGCTCGGGCAGGTCCTGCAGGCGGAAGAACACGCCCTTGCTGGTGCCGCCACGCATGTAGGTAGCGGGGATCTTGACTTGCGCTGCATGGGCCATGTGCGGGGCTCCTGTCAGGCCGCCGTGTCCGGCGGCGGTGTGTGGGATGCGCAGGAAGCGTGCCGGGGCGCCGCTTCCCGCTCCTTGCTGCGTCAGACCGTCCCTTCCAGGAAGTCCTTGGCGAAGCGCTGCAGCACGCCACCTGCTTCATATACCGAAACTTCCTCGTCCGAATCCAGCCGGCAGGTGACCGGCACCCGCAGGGTTTCGCCGTTCCAGCGGTGGATCAGCAGCGTCAGTTCGGCGCGCGGCTGCAGTTCGCCTTCCACATCGTACGTCTCGGTGCCGTCGAGTTGCAGCGTCAGGCGGTTGCTGCCCGGCTTGAATTCGAGCGGCAGCACGCCCATGCCGATCAGGTTGGTGCGGTGGATGCGCTCGAAGCCTTCGGCCACCACCGTTTCCACGCCTGCCAGGCGCACGCCCTTGGCCGCCCAGTCGCGGCTGGAGCCCTGGCCGTAGTCGGCGCCGGCGATGATGATCAGCGGCTGGCGGCGGCTCAGGTAGGTCTCGATCGCTTCCCACATGCGCATGACCTGGCCTTCCGGTTCGACGCGCGCCAGCGAGCCGCGCTTGACCTGCCCGTCGACCACGGCCATTTCATTGACCAGTTGCGGGTTGGCGAAAGTGGCGCGCATCGCGGTCAGGTGATCGCCGCGATGGGTGGCGTAGGAGTTGAAGTCTTCCTCCGGCAGGCCCATCTTCGCCAGGTATTCGCCCGCCGCGCTGCTCGCCAGGATGGCGTTGGACGGCGACAGGTGGTCGGTGGTGATGTTGTCCGGCAGGATCGCCAGCGGGCGCATGCCTTTCAGCGTGCGCGGATTGGCGGCCAGCGCGCCGACGCCTTCGGTGTCCCAGTAGGGCGGGCGGCGGATGTAGGTCGACATCGGACGCCAGTCGTACTGTGGCGACACGCGTTCGCCGTCGTCGCGGCGGATGGCGAACATCGGCTCATACACGGCGCGGAACTGCTCGGGCTTGACCGCCTTGGCGACGATCTCGTCGATTTCCTCGTCGCTCGGCCAGATGTCCTTCAGCCGGATCGGATTGCCATCGACGACGGCTAGCACGTCCTGCTCGATATCGAAGCGCACGGTGCCGGCGATCGCGTAGGCCACCACCAGCGGCGGCGAGGCCAGGAAGGCCTGCTTGGCATAGGGGTGGATGCGACCGTCGAAGTTGCGGTTGCCCGACAGCACGGCGGTGGCGTAGAGGTCGCGGTCGATGATCTCCCGCTGGATCTTCGGATCGAGCGCGCCGGACATGCCGTTGCAGGTGGTGCAGGCGAAGGCGACGATGCCGAAGCCGAGCTTCTCGAGGTCGCCGAGCAGGCCGGCTTCCTTCAGGTACAGCTCGACCGCCTTGGAGCCGGGGGCCAGCGAGGACTTGACCCAGGGCTTGCGCGTCAGGCCCAGCTTGTTGGCATTGCGCGCCAGCAGCGCGGCGGCGATGACGTTGCGCGGGTTGCTGGTGTTGGTGCACGAGGTGATCGCGGCGATGATCACCGCGCCGTCGGGCATCAGGCCCTGGGCCTCTTCTTCCTTGCCGGCGGCGAGCTTGACTGGGTCGGCAATGCCGCGTTCCCGCAGGGCGGACACCGGCAGGCGGCGGTGCGGGTTCGACGGGCCGGCCATGTTGCGCACCACGGTAGACAGGTCGAATCCCAGCACGCGCTCGTATTCGGCGGTCTGCAGCGCGCTGCTCCAGATGCCGGCCTGTCTGGCGTAGGTTTCGACCAGCCTGAGCTGTTCCGGGCTGCGGTCGGTCAGCTTCAGGTAGGCGATGGTCTGCTGGTCGATGAAGAACAGCGCGGCGGTGGCGCCGTATTCGGGGCACATGTTGGAGATCGTCGAGCGGTCGCCGATCGACAGGCTGTCGGCGCCTTCGCCGAAGAACTCGACGTAGGCGCCGACGACTTTCTCCTTGCGCAGGAATTCGGTCAGCGCCAGGGCGATGTCGGTAGCAGTGATGCCGGGCTGGCGCTTGCCGGCCAGCCTGACGCCGACGATGTCGGGCAGGCGCATCCACGACGCGCGGCCCAGCATCACGTTCTCGGCTTCCAGGCCGCCGACGCCGATGGCGATCACGCCCAGTGCATCGACGTGCGGCGTGTGGCTGTCGGTGCCCACACAGGTGTCGGGGAAGGCGACGCCGTCCTGTACGTAGACCACCGGCGACATCTTCTCCAGGTTGATCTGGTGCATGATGCCGTTGCCCGCCGGGATCACATCGACGTTGGCGAAGGCCTTCTTCGTCCACTCGATGAAGTGGAAGCGGTCCTCGTTGCGGCGATCCTCGATCTCGCGGTTCTTGCGGAAGGCGTCGGGGTCAAAACCGCCGCATTCCACCGCCAGCGAGTGGTCGACGATCAGCTGCACCGGCACTACCGGGTTCACCGCCGCCGGGTCGCCGCCGGCCGAAGCGATGGCGTCGCGCAGGCCGGCCAAGTCGACCAGCGCGGTCTGGCCGAGGATGTCGTGGCAAACCACGCGCACCGGAAACCAGGGGAAGTCGATCTCGCGCTTGCGCGCGATCAGCTGCGAAAGACAGGTGTCGATGATGGCCGGATCGGCCTTGCGCACGATGTTCTCGGCATGGATGCGGGCAGTGTACGGCAGCTTGTCCCAGGCGCCGGGCTGGATGGCATCGACCGCTGCGCGGGCGTCGAAATAGTCCAGCGAAGTGCCGGGCAGGGGTTTGCGATGGGCTGTATTCATGAGTGCTGGGCGGCCGGGGCCGGCTCGAAAGAAGTTGTCGCGAGCGTCGATGCGGACGAAAAGGGCGCGGCGGGCAGTCCGCCGCACGCGCCGGGGCGCCGTGTGTGGCGGCCGTGTTGCCTTGACAGGAGGGGGACCACGGCCGCCACGGCGCTCGGTGGTGCGCTCCTCAGTGGCGCGACTCGAGGGGCACGAAGGGCTGGTCGTCGGGGCCGACGTAGTTGGCGCTCGGACGGATGATCTTGTTGTCGATGCGCTGCTCGATGATGTGCGCCGCCCAGCCGCTGGTGCGGGCGATGACGAACAGCGGGGTGAACATCGCCGTCGGCACGCCCATCATGTGATAGCTGACCGCGCTGAACCAGTCGAGGTTGGGGAACATCTGCTTCACTTCCCGCATCACCTGTTCCAGGCGCCCGGCGATGTCGTACATCTTGGTCGAGCCGGCTTCATCCGACAGACGCTTGGCGACACCCTTGATGACCACGTTGCGCGGATCGCTGACGGTATAGACAGGGTGGCCGAAGCCGATCACGACTTCCTTGTTGCCGACGCGGCGGCGGATGTCGGCCTCGGCCTCGTCCGGGTTGTCGTAGCGCTTCTGGATCTCGAACGCCACCTCGTTGGCGCCGCCGTGCTTGGGGCCGCGCAGCGCACCGATGGCGCCAGCGATCGCCGAATACATGTCGCTGCCGGTGCCGGCGATGACGCGGGCGGTGAAGGTCGAGGCGTTGAACTCGTGTTCGGCGTACAGGTTCAGCGACGTGTGCATCGCGCGCACCCAGCTTGCCGGCGGCGTTTCGCCGTGCAGCAGGTGCAGGAAGTGAGCACCGATCGAGTCGTCGTCGGTCTCGACTTCGATGCGCTGGCCCTTGGTCGACCAGTGATACCAGTACAGCAGCATCGAGCCGAGCGAAGCCAGCAGGCGGTCGGCGATGTCGCGCGCGCCGGGGGTGTTGTGGTCGTCCTTCTCCGGCAGCACACAGCCGAGCGCCGACACGCCGGTGCGCATCACGTCCATCGGATGAGCGGAGGCGGGCAGGCGCTCGAGCGCTTCCTTGACGCTGGCGGGCAGGCCACGCATGGCCTTCAGCTTCGCCTTGTAGGCGCGCAGTTCGGCCTTGGTCGGCAGCTTGCCATGCACCAGCAGGTGGGCGACTTCCTCGAATTCGCATTGTTCGGCGAGGTCGAGGATGTCGTAGCCGCGGTAGTGCAGGTCGTTGCCGCTTCTGCCGACGGTGCACAAGGCGGTGTTGCCGGCGGTGACGCCGGACAGGGCGACCGATTTCTTCGTCTTCGGCGCGGTCTCGGTGGTAGCAGTGCTCATGCAGGTCTCCTTCGGTGGATGGGCACGGGCGGGAGGGCCGCCGGTGTCGATGGAGCGCACTATACGCAGCGAGAAAATTGCGTAAATGACTGAAAAGGCGAGGTTTTGCGAAGCGATATGAGTGAATTTGCAAAGCCTGCGAAGATCTTGGCCGGCCACTGCCGCGGCTGGAGGCGTTCACGAGGCGAAGGGTGTGGCTTGACGATGATTTGCAAGAATACGCAGCAAAAAAGTAATATAAGTTATTGATTTTGTGTATTTTGTAAATTTATCAGGCCTGACTTGCAAATTTTGCGAATCAATTGGCCTTGTTATCGGAGCCAGCATGAAAAAGACCTTCATGGGCCCGCGCTTGCGCCGGCTGCGCGAGGAGCGCGGCCTGACCCAGGTGGCGCTGGCGCGGACGCTGGAGATCTCGCCCAGTTATCTGAACCAGATCGAGCAGAACCAGCGTCCGCTCACCGTGCAGGTGCTGCTGAAGATCAGCGCTGCGCTGGACGTGGATGTGCAGCGCTTTTCAGATGACGACGAGGCTCGGCTGATCACCGATCTGCGTGAAGTGCTCGGCAGCGGCGCGCTCGGCGCGATGCTGGACGAACCGGTGTCGCTGGCCGACGTCCGCGAACTGGCCGCCGGCATGCCCGCCATCGGCCGCGCCCTGATCGCGCTCGACCGGCGCTGCCGCGAGGCCGAGGAGCGCGTCGATGCGCTCGCCACCCGCCTGGGCGAGGACCGCGGCGCGGTGGCCGGTGCACCGCCGATGCCTTACGAGGAAGTGCGCGACTTCTTCTACGCCCGCCACAACCACGTCGCCGAGCTGGACGATCTCGCCGAGCGCCTGTTCGGGGCCTGGTCGCTGCAGCCGGGCGACGTCGCTGCCGGGCTGGCGGCGCGGCTGGCGAAGGTGCATGGCGTGCGCGTGGTGCGAGACGACGCCGGCTTCGGCGAGGAGGGCCACGAGGACGGCCCGCTGCGTGCGTTCGATCCGGTGGCGCGCGTGCTGAGCCTGTCGCCGCTGCTCGAACCCGGCCAGCAGGCTTTCCAGATGGCGACCCAGCTCGCCTTTCTGGAGGCGGGGGAGGAGATCGATCGCATCGCCGCCGAGGCACCGTTCCGCAGCGACGAGGCCAGGGTGCTGGCGCGCATCGGACTGGCCAACTACTTCGCCGGCGCACTGGTGCTTCCCTACGGCCGCTTCGTGGCTGCGGCGGAGCGGCTGCGCTACGACATCGATCGCCTCGGCCGGCGCTTCGGTGTCGGCTTCGAGACCGTCTGCCACCGCCTGTCCACGCTGCAGCGGCCGGATGCGCGCGGCGTGCCTTTCTTCTTCGTGCGGGTGGATCGCGCCGGCAACATCTCCAAGCGCCAGTCGGCGACCGATTTCCACTTCTCCCGCGTCGGCGGCACCTGTCCGCTGTGGAACGTGTACGAAGCCTTCGCGCGGCCGGGCCACATCCTGACCCAGCTCGCCGCGATGCCCGACGGCCGCACCTATTTGTGGATCGCGCGCTGCGTGTCGCACAGCCGCGGCGGCTACGGCGTACCGGAAAAGAGCTTCGCCATCGGCCTGGGCTGCGACCTGCGCCACGCTTCGCGGCTGGTCTACGCCAAGGGGCTCAAGCTCGACGACCCCGAGGCGCCGACACCGATCGGCGCCGGCTGCAAGGTGTGCGAACGCCCCTCCTGTCCGCAGCGGGCCTTTCCGCCGGTGGGCGGCGGCCTGGCGATCGACGAGAACCGCAGCCGCTTCGAGCCTTATGCCGCGGTGGTACGCAGCGGCGTGCGCAGGGTACAGGTGCGCGGATAGTGGAACTTGTTTGTGGCCGGACGCCGCGTGCGCATCTATTATTCCGGTTACAGAAAAACAGAGAGGGAGTGAGCCATGTTGGTCCAGCCCCACCCGGAATCCCAGCCCGGCCCCGGTAGAGTTCGCCGGGGGTCTCGGCTAGAATCCGCCTCACGTCAGGGAGAGCCCATGCTGCAAAGCGGAGATACCGCGCCCCCGTTTTCCTTGCCCGATGCGGACATGGAGGTCTTCGACCTCGCATCCTTGCAGGGCAAGCATCATGTGGTTCTTTATTTCTATCCCCGCGACCGGACGCCGAGCTGCACGCTGCAGGCCGCAGATTTCAGCGATCACGAGGACGATTTTGCCCGCCACGGCTGCATCGTGGTCGGCGTGAGTCCTGACGACTGCCTGACGCACGCCGATTTCCGCGACGAGGAAGGCCTGTCGATCCGGCTGCTGTCGGATGCCGACAAGGAGGTCTGTCGCCTGTACGGCGTATGGCAGCAGAAGGAAGTCGATGGCATCAAGAAGACGGGCGTGCGGCGCTCGACCTTCATCATCGACAAACGGGGCGTGATCCGCCATGCGCTCTATGATGTAGCACCCCGTGGCCACGCGGCTGCGGTTTTTGAACTGGTCAAGAAACTGGAAGCCGACAATGCAGAATGAAATCGTGAAAAATAGCGTCGTGACGCTCAACTACACCGTCCGCGACACGGACGGCGCCGTCATCGACGATGGCCAGCACCCGCTGGTGTATCTGCACGGCGGATACGACGGCATCTTCCCGGTGCTGGAAGAAACCCTGCACGGCAAGAAGGTCGGTGAAAGCTTCCAGGTCAAGCTGCAGCCGGAAGACGCCTTCGGCGACTACGACGAGGAACTGATCCTGGTCGAGGACGCCAAGCTGTTTCCGGACAATATCGAAGTCGGCATGAGCTTCGAGCGCACCTCCGACGACGGTGAGGACGACGTCATCTACCGCATCACCGACATCGCCGACGGCAAGGTCGTGGTCGACGGCAACCATCCGCTGGCCGGTGTCGCGCTGGTGTTCGAGGTCACCGTCGCCGAAGTGCGTGCCGCCACCGCCGAGGAAGTCTCCCACGGCCACGTTCATGGCGCGGGCGGACATCACCACTGATCGTGCCCAGGCCGCGCAAGCGGCCTTTTTTCAGTCTCTTTTCTGTTGCGCTCCGGGGCTGCCGCAGTTCCGGACATAGCCAGACAACGCCAGCAATGAACCTTTCCGCGCCAGCCGCGGCTTCTTCCGGCGGTGCCGTTCCGCTTCTGTCCGTCTCCGGGCTCGCCGTCGCCATCGACCGCGGTGGCGCCGTCGCGGCGCGGCCGGTCGACGGCGTGGATCTGGCGATCGCCGCAGGCGAGACCTTCGCGCTGCTCGGCGAATCGGGCTGCGGCAAATCGATTACCGCGCTCGCGCTGACGCGGCTGCTGCCCGACGGCGGCCGCATCGAGCGCGGCGAGATCCGCCTGGGCGGCGAAGACCTGCTGCGCCTGCCGGAGTCGGTGATGCGCAGCGTGCGCGGCGGGCGCATCGGCATGATCTTCCAGGAGCCCTCGACCAGCCTGAATCCGGTGATGACGGTCGGTGCCCAGATCGCCGAGGCGCTGGCGCAGCATGGGGTGAACGGCGTGCGGGCCGAAGCGGAAGCCTGTCGCCTGCTCGAAGCGGTCGGCATTCCCGATCCGGCACGGCGGCTGCGCGATTTCCCGTTCCAGTTCTCCGGCGGCATGAAGCAGCGCGTGATGATCGCGATGGCGCTCGCCGGACAGCCGCAGCTGCTGATCGCCGACGAGCCGACGACGGCGCTCGACGTCACCGTCCAGGCCCAGGTGCTGGACCTGCTGGTGAAGATCCAGGCCGAGCGCGGCATGGGCATGCTGCTGATCACGCACGATCTCGGCGTGGTGGCGCGCATGGCGCACCGGGTCGGCGTGATGTACGCGGGCGAACTGGTCGAGACCGGGCCGCGTGAAGCCTTCTTCCACGCACCGCTGCATCCATACTCGCGCAAGCTGTTCGCCGCCTTGCCGGGCGCGGCGAAGCGGGGCGCGCCGCTGGATGCGCCCAGCGGCGCCGTGCCGACGCTGGACCGGGATTTTCCGGGTTGCCGCTTCGCCGAACGCTGCGCGCTGGCCTTCGATCGCTGTGACGACGAGTCGCCGGCCTGGCACCGCATCGGCGAGCAGGCGGTGCGCTGCCATCTGTACGAAGGCGTGGCCGTGCCGCATCACCGGCCTGCCGGCGTGCAGCCGGAGGCCGCGCCATGGCGCGCGCGCCCGGCTGCGCCGGTGCTGGAAGTGCAGGATCTCAGCGTCCATTTCCCGGTGCGCAAAGGGCTGCTGCGGCGTACGGTCGGGCATGTCCGCGCGGTCGACGGCGTCAGCCTGAGCCTCGCACCCGGGCGGACGCTGGCGCTGGTCGGCGAATCGGGCTGCGGCAAGACCACGGTCGGCAAGGCCGCGCTGAAGCTGATCGAGCCGACCGCCGGCGAGCTCTTCCTCGGCGGCGAGAACATCAGCGCGCACCGCGGCGAAGCGCTGCGGGCCATGCGCCGGGTGGTGCAGATGGTGTTCCAGGATCCGTTCGCGTCGCTCAATCCGCGCATGCGCGTCGGCGACATCATCGAGGAGGGCATGGCCAGCCTCGGCGTCGAAGCCGATTCGAATGCCCGCCGCGCACGCGTCGATGAACTGCTCGAACGCGTCGGCCTGTCGGCCGACATGCGCTGGCGCTACCCCCACGAGTTTTCCGGCGGCCAGCGCCAGCGCATCGCGGTAGCGCGCGCGCTGGCGGTGTCGCCGCAGGTGATCATCTGCGACGAGCCGACCAGCGCGCTCGACGTGTCGGTGCAGGCGCAACTGCTGAACCTGATGCGCGAGCTGCAGGCCGAGCGTGGCCTGGCCTACCTGTTCATCACCCACAACCTGGCGGTGGTCGAATACCTGGCAGACGACGTGGCGGTGATGTACCTCGGGCGCATCGTCGAGCAGGGGCCGGCCGACAAGGTGCTGCGCGCGCCGGCCCATCCCTATACGCGCGCCTTGCTCGCCGCGGTGCCGAGGATCGGCGAGGAGCACAGGGAAATGAGCGGCAAGGGTGGCGATGCGGCGCCGGTCGCGAGCGACCTGCCTTCGCCGCTGAACCCGCCGGCGGGCTGCCACTTCCATCCGCGCTGCCCGCACGCGACCGAAGTCTGCCGCATCAGCTACCCGCCGGTGACCGAGTTCGGCCAGGGCCACCGTTTCCGCTGCCACTGGCCGCGGCTGGGAGATTGAGCAGGAAGGCAACTAGGCAGGGGGCCAGAGTGCAGCGGAACCCACCGCGCCACGCTTGAGGCGATGGGTTTCGCCTTCGGCTCTTCCCATCCTGCGCTCGCTGGGGGATTGAGCAGGGCAGTCTGGCGGCGAGATGGGGCGGGCCGCATCGGTAGATGCCGAAGGCGAAATCCGCCATCTCGAGAGCGAGCGCAGCGATGTCGGGTTTTGCTGCGCTGGCTACGCGGCCCGACCTACGCGGCCCGACCCATCCACACCTAGTTCCTGGCGGGCGCTTTGGCCTTGGCGGCGGGTTTGCTTGCCTGCTTCGGCGCTGCCGGCTTGGCGGTGGTCTTTCCGGTGCTCTTCGCCGTGCTGGTTTGGGGCGCCTTTTTCGCGGCGGGTTTCGAGGCTTTCTTGGGGGCTGCTTTCGGCGCGGCCTTCTTTGCGCCCGGCTTCGCCGGGGCCGCGGCCTTTTTCGATCCGCCCGCCGTTGTGCGCACGGCGGCAGGCGCTTTGAGCCCGCCTCCCGAACCGCCGATCTTCAAGCCCTGCTGGCGTGCCGCTGCAGCGGCGAAGGGCAGCATGCTGCTGACCTGCAAGGCGCCGTCCGGGTCGATGCCGCTGGGCACCAGCAGGGTATGTCCTGCGCTCACGGCATTGCCGGAGAGACCGTTGATCTGGCGCAGCTCGGTCACGCTCAGATCATGCCGGGCGGCGATCTGCTCCAGCCGCTCGCCCTTTTCGACGGTGTGCAGACTCCAGCCCTTGCCGCTGCGCTTCAATTCGTCCAGGCCTTCGCGCAATTGGCGCGCACGGTCGGTGGGAACGATGAAGGCCTGGCCCGGCATCGTCGTCACCGGGCGGTTGAAGCCGGGATTCAGGGCGAGGAACTCGTCGAGCGGCATGCCCGACAGTGTCGCGGCGGTGGCGAGGTCGACGCCGATCGGCGCATCGACCGAAACGAAGTGCATCTCGTTGGCGACGTAGGGCAGTTCGAAATGGAACAGCTCCGGCTCGGAGACGATGTTCTTGATCGCCTGCAGCTTGGGCACGTAGTTGCGCGTTTCGTCCGGCATGCGCAGGTGGCTGTATTCCAGCGGCAGGCCTTCCTCGGCATTGCGCTTCAGCGCACGCTGAACCGAGCCTTCGCCCCAGTTGTAGGAAGCCAGCGCCAGATGCCAGTCGCCGTGCATCTCGTAGATGTACTGCAGGTAGTCGAGCGCGGCATTGGTCGAGGCGATGACGTCGCGCCGCTCGTCCACCCAGTTGTCCTGCGTCAGGTTGTACTGCTTGCCGGTGGACGGGATGAACTGCCACAGGCCGGAGGCGTGGGCGCGGGAATAGGCAAGCGGGTTGTAGCTGCTCTCGACCATCGGCAGCAGCGCCAGCTCGGTGGGCATGCCGCGGCGTTCGAGTTCGTCGACGATGTAGTACAGATAGCGGCCGCCGCGCGAGAACACCTGCTTCAGGAAGCCCGGCCTGTTCAGGTAGAAGGCCTGCTGGTCGCCGACGCGCTCGCTGTCGAGGTCGGGCATGCCGAAGCCGCGGCGGATGCGATCCCAGATGTCGTTGGCGTCGCGGGTCAGATCGAGCGTGAGCACGCGCTCGGGCACGGCAATTTCGTCGACCTCGAGTGGAGCGGGCACCGCCTGCTGGGCATGCGCAGGCCCGCCGATGACGAGCAACCCGATGCAGGCGAGACTGGTCATGAAAGCGGAGATGCGGGCGGCGAACTGTCTGGGCATGATCGTGCGACTGCCTTGTGCCGCGGACGATGGAGCCCGCAAGTCTATCGACCGGCGGGACGGGGCGTCAATTTCAGAACGTATCCTTCCAGGCGCGCAGCGCGGCCAGGCATTCGATGGCGTCGGCAGGCCGCACGCCGGAATGGCCGGCAAGCACGTCGCGGATCTGTGCCTGGTCGCTGCGCAGGAAGGGATTGATCGCCTTTTCCAGCCCGATCGTGCTCGGCAGCGTGGGCCGGTTCGCAGCCCGTAGCGCCTGGCAGCGCTCGACGTAGGCGTCGCGTTCGGGGTTGTGCGGTTCGGCTGCACGTGCGAATGCGAGGTTGGACAAGGTGTATTCGTGCGTGCAGTACACCAGGGTGTCGTCGGGCAGGGCGGCGAACCTGGCCAGCGCGTCAGCCAGTTGCCGTGCACTGCCTTCGAACAGGCGGCCGCAGCCGGCCGAAAACAGCGTGTCGCCGCAGAACAGCGCGCGGGGCGGTGTGCCCCGGCTGACGTAGGCGATGTGGCCGGCGGTGTGGGCCGGGACGTCGAGCACGTCGAACTCTAGATCCAGCGCATCGATGCGCACCGTGTCGCCTTCGGCCACGGGATGATCGACGCCGTCGATGCGTTCGTTGAACGGGCCATGCACCGGCACCGGTGCGTGGGACAGCAGCGTGCCCAGGCCGCCGACGTGGTCGGCGTGGTGATGGGTGACGAGGATGGCGGCGAGCTGCAACCCTTCGCGTGCCAGGTAGTCCAGCACCGGTGCGGCATCGCCCGGATCGACCACGACTGCGTGGCGACCGTCGCGGATCAGCCAGATGTAGTTATCGCGGAAGGCGGGAAGAGGGATAATGTGCATCCGCCAATTGTGGAAGCCTGGTCGCCGATGTCAATGCCCGATCTCTCCGCGTGGCTGGAAACGCCGCCGGGGCAGTACCTGCTCGAATGGGAGCGAGCCGTGCTGGAGCGCATGGTGGCGGACATCTTCGGCTACAGGGCGGTGCAGATCGGCTTGCCCGGGCTGGATCTGCTGGCCGCCAACCGCATGCCTTTCCGCTTCGTCTGCGCCCGTACGGGGCCGGCGGCGGTGCTGGCGAACGAGTTCGAGCTGCCTTTCGCCAGCGCGAGCATCGATCTGGTGCTGATGCCGCACGTGCTGGAGTTTTCCGCCGATCCGCATCAGGTGCTGCGCGAGGTGGAGCGTGTGCTGGTGCCGGAAGGCAGCGTGGTGCTGAGCGGGCTGAATCCGATCAGCCTGTGGGGCTTGCGCCGCCTGGCGGCACGCAAGGACGGCGTGCCGCCGTGGCGCGGCCAGTACCGGCCGGCGATGCGGATCAAGGACTGGCTGAAGCTGCTCGGCTTCGAGGTGCTGGCGGTCGAATCCGGCTGCCATGTGCCGGCGCTGAACAGTGCGCCGTGGCTCGAACGCCTGCGCTGGATGGATCGCGCCGGCGCGCGCTGGTGGCCGTTGCTGGGCGGGGCTTATCTGATGCATGGGGTGAAGCGGGTGCAGGGCATGCGCCTGATCATGCCCAAATGGCGCGAACGCAAGGCGGCCGCGAAACGAGTTCCCGCCGTTGCCCAGCGCAACGGCGGCACGAGGAAAACGACATAGATGGAAGAAGTGGTTACATCAACCCCAGTAACAGCCTAGCTTTTGGCTCGTTTGTTTTGGACGTGTCCAATACTCGGACCATGGACGATCGTTACCCCGCGATCCCGGAGATAGCGCCTCGTCATCGAGGCGTCACGATGTCCGAGCAGGCGCTGGGGATCGATGCCCTGCATTTCCGCTTCCGTTCCTGACATCGCGCGTAGGTCGTGAATGTTGGCATCGGTAATTCCTGCTGCTTCGCGGGCCTTGCGCCACTGCGCCCAAATCGTGCCGTACTTTGGGGGGCCTCCGTTCAGGCCCGGAAGCAAATAGAGGCTTGCAACGTTCTTGTGCATTGCCTTGGCGCGCTCGACGGCCGCTGCAAGCTCGGGGTTCCAGGCGATGAGCATCCGCGCCCCCGTCTTCTGCTGCTCCACATAGAGACCGTCTGTACGGAGGTCTGCGCGCCTGATCGTCAGCACATCACCAATGCGCTGCCCAGTCAGGTAGCACAGGTCCATGATGACTGCGAGCAGCGGACCGGCCTGCGCTTTGATTGCCTCGAACTCTTCCAAGTCGACTCGGCGCGTGCGTGGGCGCATCTTCAGTCGCTCGACGCCGATGCATGGGTTGAACTCAACCAGTCCCGTGCGCAGCCCCCAGTTGAACACCATGCGCAGCACGACGAGTAGCCGATTTGCTGCAGCTGGACGGTCGTCCATGATTGAGAGGGCCTGGACAATATCGCGCTGCGTGACCTGCTGTGGCGCGAACTCGGTAAACATGTCCTGCAGCCTTCGGGCGGCGATACGGTACTGGGCGATCGTGTTCTGGGCTTTTCCCTTGAGGATCGACGGCATGGCTTGATCGATCAATTCCGGCATGCTGCCCTGTCGGCGCGCTTGGGCACGTGCATACTCGACCAGGGCGGTTTCAAGGTCTGCCCCGAGGCGATGCCACTTGCCGGCCTTGACCAGCCAATAAGCCCCGTGCCTCAGGTAAACGCAGGCGGGGAGGTGTCGGTCTTTCTTTCGCGGGCGCATGAATGTCGGCCTCGAATACGACCGGTGTTCCGTCCGGCCTCTGGCGATATGGAATATTGAGATGGTCGAGCATACGTCGTTGCGCGCTTGCTCGCACGCGCTGGGTAATCTCGACGATCTGATCGTGCGTCAGAATCATCAGGTCGCTCCTAGAAACAAGCTGCCGTTCATTCCAGGTGCATCGCCCGCAGGACGGCGCCGGGGCGGTGCTGTGCGGCGATGATCGATGCATGATCACGCTGTGGATACCATGTGACGATGCGGCCGTCCTCGTTCATGACTGCCCACCCGTCCGGCGGCCGAGGCGCGAGCATCTTGATAAGGTGCTGCGCCTGGCTGGTGGCGTCACTCAGGGCATTGTGGTGGGTGCCGAGGCGCTCCATCGGCACGTCGCGGTGCAGTGCCTTGACGGTGCGGTAGCACCGGTCGTTCCACCAGGCCCACGGCGGCTGCAAGCCTTGGCGGGCGTAGGCGCCGCGCAAGATGACGTTGTCGAAGCTGGCGCCATTCCCCCACATCTCGGTATCGTGCGCATGCTCGGCCACCCAGATGGCGAAGGACCGCAGCGCATCGCCGATGGTTACACCACCAGGGCGGCAGATCTCCTGCCGTGCTTCGTCACCCTGCTGCATCCACCAGGCGACGGTGCTGGCGTCGATCACGCCGCCGCCTTGCACGGCCGATTCGAGGGTGACCCTGTTGTAGTAGGCGGGGCCGATTTCGCCAGATGCGACGTCGAAGGCAACGGCGCCAATGGCCACGATGGCCGCGTCCGGGCCGTTGCCCATGGTTTCGAGGTCGAGCATCACGTTGCTGTAGATCTTGCTCATGCTCGGGCCTCCAGCATGTCGAGGGTGTTCGGGCAGCGGTACGCCGGTGGATCGTCGGTGGGTTGCCCCTTTCCTCCGGCCGCAGCGCGGCCGCTGGTCTTTGCCTTTGCCTTGCTTGCCGCGGCAGCGGCCTGTGTCTTGGGTTTCGCGGCGGTTTTCCCGCCCGCCGGCGCAGCCTGTTTCGCGCGCGTGGCGGGTTTTTTCTCCTTGCTCGCGTGGGTAGCTCCGCCTGCCGGCGCAGCCTTGGGTGGGGTAGAAGCGGGTTTCGTCGGCTTGGCATCAAGGCTTGCCCGAATCTCATCGGCATTCAGGCCGGCCCGATGCACGGCCGCCAGCAGGGGGAGGGGCGTGCTGATGTCCTCGATGTAGGTCGGAACGTCAAGCGTGCCAACCAGCGCGATATCCAGCAGCAGGGTGACCAGCGCCCGCTTGGCCAGGTCATCGATCATTCCAGTCACTGCGCTGATGCGCAGATAATCCGCACGCAGATAGTCCGGATTCTTGGTGAAGCGTTCGGCATCCGGCTCGCTTTCTGCCGGGGCTTCGGGGAAGTACATGCGCCCGATGACTTTCTGGGCGTCGTGATGCAGGCGTGCCCAGAACTGGCGGGCGATGAGCGAGAGATCGGCTTCATTGAGCACGTCGCCGTTGTTGTCGTGGGCGTCGGCGGCTTTCGCTACGTGGTGTGCGTCGAACAACGCCCGCCGGAACTGTTGTTCACTCTTGCGTGCCCGTTCTCTGGCCAGCTCGCGCGGGTTGCGGCTGCTGGTGCTGACGCGGATGCCGCTGGCCTTGAGTGCCTGGTCGAGGTCTTTCTTTGCAACGGCTGGCACCAACGTGCCGGCGCGCACGTCCTCGATCATCACGGTCGGCACGTCGTGCCCCTTGATCGCCTTGCGTGCGGTCGTTTCCTTGTCGCCGTAATAGCTCTTGTGATCCAGGGCCACGTAGTCATTGCCGATGCTGGCGCCGTAGATGCCGTGCGGCGCGATCTTCTTGGCGCTATCGCCGGTGATCACCTTGAATCCGGCCTCGCGGTGCAGTTCGGCCTGCTGTGCGATGTGGTTTGTTTTCTTGGTCGCGTAGCATGACGGGTCCGTGCAGACGTCTGCAGGGGTGTCCGGGTACAGTTCGGGCGTGTTGCCGGTGCGCTTGGGGCATGTGTTGCAGTCGCCCGCGGCGAGCCAGAGGAACGCGTTGTTCCGATCGAACGGTGCTTTGTTCAGATCGAGCGTGTAGCGGTCCTGGATGTGCCGGGCGGCGTTGCGGTAGCTCATCGGGCCGTTCCAGCCCTCGAGGATGGCCTTGGCCGCCTCTTCCTGCAGCGCCGGCACGGGGATGCGGGCGATCAGCAGCGCACGGCTGGCATCCAGCTCGCCGGCGCGGTAGCGCTCGCGCACCGCTTCGCACAGCGCAGTCAGCTTCAGCCGGCCGTAGATGTACGCCCGGCTCTTGCCGACCTTCTCGGCGAGTTGGTCGGCGGTATAGCCGTGGTCACGCATCATCAGCTGGTAGCCTTCGGCCTCTTCGAGCTCTGTCACGTCACGCCGTTGCAGGTTCTCGACGATCTGCGCTTCCAGCACCTGGCGGGTGTTCAGCGGCCGTACCAGGGCGGGGATGCTCGCCAGGCCGGCAAGCTGTGCAGCCCGATACCGGCGCTCACCGGCAACGATTTCGTAGGTGGGGCGGTCGTCGCGCCCCTCGGGCGTGGGGTAGTCGTCCGGCCACAGCCGCACCAGGATCGGCTGCATCACGCCTTGTTCGCGGATCGATGCGGCCAGGTCGTCGAGGTCGGTAAAGGTCTTGCGCGGATTGGTCGGGCTCGGTGCGAGCCGCTGCAGCTCGATCTCGGCAAACGGCGAAATGGTCTGTTCCATGGCGCTTACCTCATCATGTGGCGCGTCACGGTGGCGCCGTGGGCCTGTGTCACGGTCTTGGTGCCATGCTTTGTGGGGCTCGTCGTGGCAGCGGCCGGCAACAGGGCATCTTCACGCTCGGCCGGCGGGGCGGGCTCCTCAGGTGCAGGAAGGGCGCCCATGAAGCCCGTGCCGCGGCCGCGCGTGATGCGCATGTGCTCCAGCTCGACCTTGGCGGTGTTGATGATCGTCTGCGAGATTTCGCCCACGGCCTTGGCCCGGTCGACGGGCATGGGGTTCTCCGGGTCGTTGAGACGCTGCAGGGTGTCGAACAAGACCGAGCGAAGTGCGGTGATGTCATTGTTCATGGCTGCTCCTTTCGATGTAGGTGAGTTTTCGGGAGAGTTGCCGCTTCAGATCCGCGACTTGCTTCAGATCGGGCGGCAGGCGGTGCACGGTGTTGCGCCGCATCAACTCGGCGCGGGTGATCAGTTCGAGGTTGTTGATGTCGAGGTTCAGGCGGTCGCCGTCGCGGAAGACCAACGCATGGCCGGGCGGCACGGTTCCGCCGTGCATGCGCCACACCAGGTGATGGATGTGCACGTAGTCGCGGCGTGTGACGCCGGTGTCGGCGGTCTTGCGCTGCAGATAGCCGTCCTTGGTGACGCGGGTGTGGCCGATCGGGTGCCAGGTGTGGGGGCGGTTCCCTTTCTTGAATCGGGTGGCCTTGCCGCCGATGTCGAGGCCCTGCATGCCCTTGTTCCAGGTGGTGTGGCCCGCGCGGAACTGGCCGCTGTTGGTGCTTTTTCGCAAGCCCAGGGCCGTGATGCGATTCCTGACCGCGCTGCGCGTGCGCCCCAGGTGTCGAGCCACCGCGCTGGCCGACAGCTCGGTGTAGAGGCGGCGCAGCGCATCATCGTCGGCGGCGCTCCAGGGGCGGCTGGCGCTCATGATGCCCTCCGGTATGTCTTGGTCAGCGCGTAGTTGACGCTGTGTCCGCGATCGCGGACTGTATTGCCGAGCAGTGCGCGATCGTGGTGGCTGCGAGTGGCCTGGCCGAGCAGGCCGAAATAGCTGTTTGCTGTGGCGAGGAGGTCTTCCGGTGCTGCTTCGGCCGTGCGGCGGATGGCCTCGGCCACGGTGCGGCGCCGGGTGTGACGGCGGTGGGGCTTGATGACCTGGCCGACAAAATCCACACCGCGCTCGATCAGCCCCTCGATGTGCGGCGCCTTCTCGCGGGCGACGTTCGCCCGGAAAACAAGGGTGGTGATCTCGACGGCCTCGTCGCGAAGCTTGGTGCCAATCGACGTTTTGAAGTCGCGCGGCATGTTGCGTGCGAGATCCGTGATGGCGTCGAGCAGCGAGTAAGCCGCGCGATAGATCGGAAGTTGGGTGTGGTGTGCCATGCCGATGGAAAGGGTCAAATTACTGAATGATCAATCTGCGGACGGCTCGGGCGCGGAGCGGGAGGTGGCGGTGGTAGCCGAGCTGGCGGCCGTGGTCGAAGTGCTGGTACCAGGCGAAGTCCGGGGCGGACTCGTGCCGCGGGGCGGCCCAGTAGGCAGCCTTTTCAAACTGATCCTTGAGGTTCGCGAACAGCAGAGCTTGTTCGCTTCGGGTCGGCAGATCGCCGCCGATGCTTGCGGCCCATTCGGTGGCGGCTTCGTGGGTGACGTCGTTGGCGCTGCCCGGCAGCAGGATCAGGTGGTAGCTGTGTTCGGGCTTCTGGTCGAGCACGATGCCGGCGTAGTGTTCGCCCGGCTGCAAGACGATCGCGGCTTTGATGTCATTGAGGGTGATGGCGCTCATTGGGCAGCCTCCAAGGAATTGGTGAATGATTGAATAGGCAATCTGCGGACGGCTCGGGCGCGGAGCAGGTCGTCGCGGTGGCTGTCGCTCTGGCCGCCGTAGTAGAAGTTCTGGTACCAGGCGTAGTCCGGGTCGGACTCGTGCCGCTCGGCACTCCAATAGTCGTCGCGCTCGAACTGGTCGCGTGCATGAGCAAACAGCAAGGCTTGCTCGTGGCGGTTGGGCAGTTCCCCGCAGATGCTGGTCGCCCACTCGGCGGCGGCGTCGTGGGTGACGTCTTCGACGTCGCCCGGCAGCAGGATCAGGTGGTAGGGCGCGTGTCCGGTGATCTGGATGATGGCGATGGGAATCTCGCCCTCTGCAAGGGCAGGGGAGGTGGTGTTTTCCATGGGGACCTCGTGAATGGCGCCGGCATTGCCCGCCGGCAATGGGCTAGTGAAAGTTGGTGACCTTGCACACCAGGCGGTAGAGGCCGTCGACGCTGCCGCGCTTGCCGAGGAATGCATTTCCGGTGGCTGTGCGGCGATACAGCAGATAGGCGGTGCTGGTACGTAGGGTCTTTTCGACGACGAACAGGCCGTAGTCGCGGGCGATGGTCTTGGCGTCCTTGAACTTCTGCAGGTCGGAGTACTGGCGCATGGCGGCTTATCCGTTGATGGCCTGCTCGGCAACCTGCAGGCCGGTTTCGAAAACCATGTCGGCGACAGATTCATCGTCCAAGCCGCTGTGGTCGCGACAATGGGCAAGCAGTCGCTCCAGGCGATCGGCCTGGACGGGGGTCAGGCACACGGTGACGGGTATCAAGTCGTCATCGCGGGGTACGAGCGGGGTGGGGATCAGGCTCATGTCACACATCCCAGGATCACGAGCCCGGCGATTGCCAGGCAGATCACGTAGGTACGCCAGAATCGGGCGATGGCACGGCGGGTCGGCGCGTCCATGTCAGATCCTCAGTATCGCGGCCTTTGTCGCGCGCTCGATGTCACGGCGGATTGCGTCTGCGCTGCTGGGCACCGGCGGCAGGCCTTCTTTTGCACGGAGCTGGTCGACGCGCGCGCGCTGGTCGGCAATGGCAAGCGGTGCGCGTGCTTCCAGGAAGGCCAGATCGGCCTCCGCCGCCTGCAGCCTCAAGCGACGTGCGGCGGAGATGATTTTTCGGAGCAGGACCATTGCGGCGGCCTCCAGAAATTGATGAATGATTAAATGGGCAATCTGCGGACGGCTCGGGCGCGGAGCTGGGTGCCGCGGTGGCCGTAGCTCTGGTCGCCGTAGTAGAAGTGCTGGTACCAGGCGTAGTCCGGGGCGGACTCGTGCCGCTCGGCACTCCAATAGTCGTCGCGCTCGAACTGGTCGCGTGCATGAGCAAACAGCAAGGCTTGCTCGTGGCGGTTGGGCAGTTCCCCGCAGATGCTGGTGGCCCATTCGGTGGCGGCTTCGTGGGTGACGTCTTCGACGTCGCCCGGCAGCAGGATCAACTGGTAGGGTGCGAGCCCGGCGACCTGGATGGTGCCGATGTAGGTCTCGCCGTCGGCGAGGTCGGGCGGCGCCGCTTCGGCCATCGAGCTCACCAGCACTTCGCCGTCGCGGGTAATGCCGACCTCGGCGCCCATGTCCATCATTTCGTGCAGCAAGGTCATGTGGTTGTCGTGCCACTGGTCGGCGGCCGCCCACGCCCTGCGCGCCTCATCGCGCGTGGTTTCGATCTCAGCCTCGAGCGCCTCGACCCGGTTGGCGAGTTCCGCGGCATGGGCGCGCAGGTGATCAAGCGCCCAGCTGTCCAGCCGCTGGCGGAGCCGCTGCAGCGTGCGGTCGGATGAAAGTGCAGACGTTTGCATGATGTGTGTCCGATGGGAATTGACGAATGATCAAATGGGCAATCTGCGGACGGCTCGGGCGCGGAGCTGGGTGTCGCGGCGGGTGTAGCCCTGGTTGCCGAAGCCGAAGTGCTGGTACCAGGCGTAGTCCGGGTCGGACTCGCGCCGCTGCGCGCTCCAGTAGGCGGCCTCTTCAAACTGATCCTTGAGGTTTGCGAAGAGCAGCGCCTGCTCCTTGCGGGTGGGCAGTCCGCCGCCGATGCTGGCGGCCCATTCGGTGGCGGCTTCGTGGGTGACGCCTTTGACGTCGCCCGGCAGCAGGATCAGGTGGTGGGCGGGGGCGCCGTCTTCGACGGCGATGCCGGCCCAGATCTCGCCGGGGGCGAGGTCGGGGAGGGCGATGAGGAAGGGTGCAGACGTTTGCATTGCGGTCTCCAGGGGTGGAGGCCCGCCTACCGGCGGGCCGGTAGTGGTTAAGCGGTCTGGAACACGAAGGACGAAGCGCGGTAGCCGTATTGGCGGGCGGCGTATTCCAGTCCCTTGGCAATGATGAGCGCGTACTGCTTGACCATCTCGGCCGAGGGCTTGCCGTTGCCGCTGTAGCGCTTGGTGTCGCGCTGGATCAGGCGTACGAAGCAGTCGGCGCCGATGGTGCCCTTTTCCGGCGTGACGACACCCAGCTTCAGCGGGCGGCCGCAGTGCTCGCAGTTGCAGTCGCGGGTGTAGCCGGTGATTGAGAGGGTGTTCATGCTTGGCTCCGTCTCCTGACCGCAGGCCCGGTGGGGGGGGTGTTGAGATGGGTTGATCGTAACTCTATGGTTACTTTTTTGTCAATAACTGTACGGTTATTTTCTGCTCCATGTCTCAGACGCAAAAAGCCCGCACTCAGCGGGCTGTCGGATTTAATGTATTGCGTGATGCGGATATATCCGTACAATGCAATACATGGGCGCGACACTGATCCATCGCAGCAAGGAAACCCGGGCCGATGGCGTGACCATCGAAATGGTCATTTGGTCGGTCGATCCGTCAGTGCCGGGGTCGGCGCACGAATACAAGTACCGCTTCTATGCGGGCCGGGCGGGCCGCACCCTGGTGCGTTACGACAACGAAGCCGGCAAGGGCGACCACAAACATGTCGGCGCGGACGAAACCGAGGTGCCGTTCCGCTTCGTGTCCATGCTGCAGGTGGTGGCCGACTTTCTGGCCGACATCGCGCGTTTGACGGAGGAATGAACCATGGCGAATCGGGCAATCATCGGCATTACCGACTGGGCGGCCACGCAGGCGCAGGTGCGCGATGTGGCACGCCGCATCGACGCCGGGGCGGTGCTGCCGGCGGGTGACTACTATCTGGGCTTTGCCAATGCGGCGCAGCTGCTGGCCGAACTGCCGCCGCGCCGGCTCGATACGCTACGGGCCGTCAAGCGCCTGGGGCCGGTGTCCATCTACGCGGTGGCCAAGGCGCTGGCGCGCAACTACTCCAACGTCCACGCCGACGTGCAAAAGCTGATCGAGCACGGGCTGGTCGACAAGCAGCCGGACGGGCGCGTGACGGTGCCGTGGGCGGATGTGGTGGTCAAGCTCGATGCGTCGCTGCTGAGCGCGGCGTGATGACCGGGCAGCTTGCGGTGTGCGTTGGCTGACGCTGAATTTGGCGGGGTTTCTATTGTTTCAAGAGGGAATCAGTCACGCGTGCGGCGACGATTGCTGTGTTAACCTCGCCGCGATGACGTTTGCTTGGGGTGGGGCATGAATAGACTGGTGCTGGCCATGGTGCTTGCGGGCGCGACGATGAGTGTCCAGGCGCAGGTGTACAAGTGCAAGGAAGGGGGCAAGGTCGTGTTTTCGGACGTGCCTTGCGCCCAGGGTGGTGAGGAATTGAAGGTGGCGCCAGCCACGGGGCACTGGAATGCAGAAAGCGCCGCGCGCGCGCAGCAAGGGCACAGCGCCAATCAGGCCAAACTACAGGCTGCCGACAATGCGGTGCGGCGCCGTATTCTTGATGACGACATCTATCGTCATCAAACCCGCATCAAGAAGCTGACTGAGGAAATGAATACTCGCCTTGCTCAGTTGCGCGACAAAAAACGCTACGCCAACAACAACCTGGCCGGCGCTGTGTGGGAGCGCAGCATCAGTGACGAGATGAATGCCGTCACAAGCAGTTACGGCCTGCAGATCGAAACCCTGCAATCAGAAATCGAGCACATGCGGCAGCAAATGGCTGCTCTTGGGGAGTGATGGGGCGCTATCTTTTCTCTTGAGCTTGGCGCTACTTTGTGTACACCAGATCAAAGTGTATGCCTGTTCGAGGGATTTGGGGTTGATCGCCAGACGTTCTAGAAAGGGTGCCTGTGGGCTGATTCAGGCTTAACGATAGGTTCCGCCTCGAGCCACCACGATAATGAAAATAATGGTAGCGATGATAGCGCCTAGCAAGAGCGTGATAGTAGTGTAGCGAGATAGGCCAGCGACCAGTACGCCAAAGCCAATAATGATGGCTACGACAATGAGTGCTCTGCCAAGGAATCCAGTGCCATGGGACTGCTCGGGCTGCAATGGGATTGGTGTTGGGGCAGGTGGTCGGGCGCGTCGTTTTTTGCTGGTAACTTCTGTGTAGTGGACGCCCGTGCCAGGGATGCCGAGGGTAAGCCGTCGTTTACCATGACCAATGGTGTAGCGTAATCCGCGTGGACCGAAGCTGGTACTGACCCCCGATTTCGAGAAATTGAGGGTGACGCCGGGAAGGATCTTTACCCGTCTCTGAAATCTCCATCCCATGTTTAACGCCTCCTTTCCTGTGACGCGTAACGCTTTTTCCCGTTGGCGGTGATTCGGTATTGACCGCCGCGTGGGCCGACATGGGGGTAACTGTGTTCGGCGTTTGTTCGTCCGCCGCTTGCTGCCGATACGTCATAGCGTCCAGATGCGGTGCTGCTGGGGGTAACACTTGTTGCGTTGCCGTACCCCGACCATCCTTTCGTAGGCTGTATGGAAGTAGCCTGCTGGGAATCGGGGCAACGGTATGGGGAAATGATGAGGTGTTCGCCTCTCGCCCGTGATGCTTGCAGCGCCTCGCTGGGGCCATTGTCTGGGTGATAACTAATGTCGAAAGGTGGGTGTGGTGTGCGCTCAATAAGCACATCGCCTCGATAGAGCTCATAGCAGGAGCCAAAGCTACTGCAGGAAAAAACAAGAGCTGCAAGGCTGATGATTTTTCTCATTGTTTCGTTCGCTCAGTAGCGTGTTGTTTGAGGTTCTTCATCTCAATTTTCGGCAGTTGGGCTATCAGCGTGAGATGTCCTTCGGTTTGCAATGCTCACTGCTATTGCTCCATACCAGCCGCAGGTCAGGCCGTCTTCTTGCGCGCGGCGGGTTCTCTTTTTGCGGCCAGTAGTGCCGTGCTGATAGCGGACTTCAGTATGGCACCCACCTCGCCGCGTTCACGGTCGAGCACGATGTCGACCACCCGCTGGGCTTCGGCGTCGGCCCGCTGGTAGCTTCGCCAGAGTTCGGTGGCGGCTTCGGGGGGTACGTTGTCATCCATGCCTACCTTGGGGGTCGGCAACGGCAGGGATGAGTCGGGCGGGAGGTCGAACCAGCCGGCGGGGAGGCCAATCTTCTCGCACATGCTGGCCGCGCTGTCCTCGTGAATCCCCTGCTTCCCTGATAGCCATCGGTGAAGCTGTGGTGGTTTCATCTCCAAAAAGGCCGCAAGGCGCGCGACCTTACCATCGAATCGCTCATCGATGACTTGACGGAGCCGAGCTCGGCGGATGTCGTTCTTGTCCATGACCTATTTTCGTGTATGCGTAACTGATTGGTAATTCCCTGAGTAGTTATTGCTATCTGGTAACTGCTCGGTTACTATTTAGCCATGATGCTCAAGCCCTACCTCTTCGGTATGCCGATGGATCACCGCATCGCCTTCGCCAGGCGGTGCGGGACGAGCTACGGCCACCTACGCAACGTGGCCTATGGCCAGAAGCCCTGCGCAGCGGAGTTGGCGATCAGGGTCGAGCGGGAGTCTGGCGGCGCCGTTTGCTGCGAAGCCCTGCGCCCCGATGTGGATTGGGCGTACCTGCGCGGCACAGCCCCACATGTGGAACAGGAGACCGCCTGATGTCAGTGTGCTCCGTCGCCTTCTGCATGGCTGCGCATCACAGTTTCGTTCGCGATGGTTGCGGCGTATTGCATGCGTGCCTGGGCGTCGATGTTCAGGCCGCGCGCCCGGCACCAGTCGGGAAACGCTTCGGGGTCGATGAAGGCGCGCACGACGATCTTCCCGTCGCGGCGATGCTTCTTCTCGCCAGTCTCGGATTTCATCCGCCATTCGTGGAACGTAGCGGGGAGCTTGTGGCCGTCGGCCATGACCCGGCGGATGGCGTCGTAATGCTCGGCCTTGTACCAGACCATTCCCAGAATCATGACGGGGGTGGAGTTGCTCATGGTGCGCTCCTGTGGTGATGACTGTGTTGTGTGAGAACTCGCATTCTATCCGCATGGGGCGCACCTCCCGTTTCTTGTCTCCCTCCCTCCTGTCGGAGCTTCGGGCCGGCGGCGGCATGGCTGCTGCCGGCCTTCTTTTTCCCTGGGGGTGGGCGTTGTGTTTCGCTGGTTCAACGATAAGCGTGGGCACTGATAACCGCGCATAACTGCCGATAGGAGATTGCATCGATGGGTATCAATGCGGATCACGTCCAGCTCACACTGGACATGGAGCCAGGCCTCGAGGAACGCTACGGATCGCTGAAGGAAGCGGTTGCCGCCGGGGTGTATCGCCACGGCCTGAAGAGGGTCGCCGGCAAGCTGTACGTCTACCCCGGCAACTTGAGTGTGATGCTGTCGGGTGACGGACAGCGGCACTTCGACCTCGATCTGCTCGAGCAGTACATCGAGGCGTTCGACGACCTGACACCGGTCTACTACCTGGTCGCCCGGTTCTGCGGCGACCGCCTGGCCGACCAGTCCGATGCGTTGAGCCGTGTGCAGTTGCTGCTCGAAGAGCTGCCCGGACTGCTCGCCCACGCCGGGGTAAATGCCGGCGGCAAGGGCAAGAGGAAGGGGCGCTGACAATGGCCGACTTTGCCGACATCGCCGCCGAGCGCGAGCAGCTCGATACCGCACGCGCCATCGAGGCTGCCCGACGTCGATCACCATCGGCGCCCGTGGCTTGCGGGCAGTGCTACAACTGCGACGAGCCCGTAGACGCCGGGCTGGCGTTCTGCGATGCGGATTGCCGGGACGACTGGCAGGCCCGCCGCCGGGCGGAAGGGCGGGCGTAGATGTCGAACTCTCCGCCCTGGGCCGATCTGCCCGCCTATCGGGCGGCATACCGTGACCGGATGCCCGTGCCCGACTGGGCGCCGCCCGAGCTTGCCACGCGGCGCCAGTGGGTCGTGTGGCGCTACGAGCCGGGCGAAACGCCCGAGAAAAAGCCGCGCAAGATGCCGTACTACCCCGGTGGCGGCCGGCGCGTCGGCGACCAGGGCTCCGACGCCGACCGCGCCCGGCTGGGCACCTTCGAGCACGCTTGCGCCACTGCCCGCGCCGATGATTTCGACGGCGTCGGCTTCGCCTTTCTGGCAGGCGATGGTCTGCTCGGCATCGACCTGGACGGCATGATCGACCCGGACACCGGCGAGGTGTCCGAGCGCATGCAGGCCATCGTCGAGGCCTGCGCCAGCTATGCTGAATACTCGCCGTCCGGGACCGGCGTCCACATCATTTGTGGCCTGAGCGGGGATGTCGAGCAGGCGTGGGTGGCAGCAGGGCGCCGCCTCGCGTTCAAGAGCAATAAGGTCGGCGTCGAGGTTTTCTCCGGCAGGCAGTTCTTTACCTGGACGGGCCGGTCATTCGACGATCCGCCCGTTCCTGTGGCGCCAATCGGCGAGCCGGTCCTGCGGCGCCTGTATGCCACCGTCGAAAGTGCCCGCAAGCCCGCTGCCGCTGTGCCGGCGTCGCCAGATTCGCCGCCGCCGCTTGGCGCGCACCTCGGCGGGCGGCAACGTTCGCTCGCCGAGACCGCTGCACTGGCCGAAGAGGCCATTCAGGCCGTCCCGCCCGACGACTACCAGCAGTGGATCGAGCTGGGCATGGCCTGCAAAGCTGGTCTGGGTGCGGCCGGCTACATCATCTGGGATGCCTGGAGCGCCCGCAGCCAGAAGTACGCTGGCCCGGACGATACCGCACGCCGGTGGGCGGGCTTCAATCCCGAGCAGATCGGCATCGGCTCGCTGTTCTCGCTGGCCGAGCAGCACGGATGGATCTCGCCCTGGGCGAAGGCTGCCGAGCGCAAGAGCCGCCGCCAGGCCGCCGCTGCCTCTACGCCAGCCGGTCCAGCGGCTACGCAAGACGCTTCTGCTCCGGCCGCTTCAGACAGTCCGCCCGACAGTGCGCCGCCCCCGCCCCCTTCAGGCGCCAAATCTCCGCCGCGCCGACCAACAGCTCCCGCAGGGGGGGGCGATGAGCCGCCAGAGGAAGACTGGCGCCAGTGGTTGCTCTACAAAAGGGGCGACGTGTCGGCCTGCCTCGCCAATGCGGAGCTGATCCTGGCCAACATGCCGGAATGGCGCGGCGTGGTCGGCTTCGATCTTTTTTCCGAGCGCACGATGTTCCGGCAGCCCGTGCCCTTCGACCGCGATGGCAAGGCGGACGGGGAGTGGACGGATCATCTGGACATGATGACCGCCATCCACCTGCAGCGGCAGTGGGGGGTCGAGTTCTCGCCGTCGACCGTGGCCCAGGCCGTCGAGGTGCTGGGCCGGCGCCATCCGTTCCACCCCGTGCGCGATGCCCTGGCGGCGCTGCCGCCGTGGGATGGCATCACGCGCAACACCGAATGGTTGTCCGACTTCCTGGGCGTGGAGCGCACCGAATACACTGCCCTGGTCGGCCAGTTGTTCCTGCGCGGGATGGTCAAGCGGGTGATGGAGCCCGGCTGCAAGTTCGACTACTGCCTGGTGCTGGAAGGCGAGCAGGGCAAGGGGAAATCCAGCGTCGCGCGCGTTCTGTCCTGGCGCTGGTTCTGCGATACCGACCTCGATCTCAACAACAAGGATTCGCTGATGGCCCTGCCTGGGCATTGGGTTTATGAGATCGCCGAGTTGGGCTCGTTGATGAAGGCCGAGGAGCGGAAACAGAAGTCCTTCCTGTCCAGGCAGGAGGATGAGTACCGCCCACCCTACGGCAAGCGTCTCATCAAGGTGCCACGCCAGTCCGTCTTCATCGGCACGACCAATGAGGATGAATACCTCAAGGATGCGACCGGTGGCCGGCGCTTCTGGCCCGTCCGGGTCGGGGAGGAAATCAACCTCGATGGCCTGAGAGATTGCCTGGAATTGATGCTGGCCGAGGCGCTGCACGACTACCACCAGGGCGCACCGTGCTGGCCGTCGCGCGAGGAACAGGATGGCCTCTTCACGCCCGAGCAGGCCAAGCGCGGCATGCCGGAACCCTTCGAGGACTTCCTTTGGAAGTTCGTCCAGGACCAGGTGGCGCCGTTCTCGATGAAGGAGGTTGCCGAACACCTGCATCTCACCCCGGACAAGCTTACACCTGCCATCACAAGCCGCATCGGCACCGTCCTGCGCAAGCTTGGCTGCGGACGCAAGGACAACAACCGCGCCGTGGATCCGAGTCAGCGCCGCATGTACCTGCCACCCTCGATGCTCAAGCGGGGCGGGGCAGAGGGCGATGCCAAGCCGCCTGCACAAGACGACGACGCGCCCAAGGTGCCGTTTTGAGGGGCATGAATGCACCGGAAGAATCTCAACAGGGCGGACATGAGCGTCATCAACCGCCGCGCCAGCTTGCTCGCGAAGCAGGCCGAAGCGCTCTACAAGGCGCGCCTCACCGAGGTGGCGCTACAGGCGCTTGCACGCGCCGAGCGAGTCACCGAGGACTGGTGTGCGGACCAGCTCCCCGAGATCGACAGCGATATGCGCCAGCTGTTCGACCTGGTCGATGCCGAATGGCGCGACGTGGAGCCGTTTTAACCATGCGGTGCTTTAAAGCAATCCTTGTGCCACACAACGCCAAAAGGCTTGAATGCGCCGTTTTGGCCGGTGTTGCCTGGGTTTGCACCCAAGCACCCACCCTGATTTCGAACATTACATGCGTAACCCGCCTGCCCGCGTGCAGGCGTGTGCAGACGCGTGCACGCGCGCGTGCCGGCGCGCCACGCGTATTCAAACCCACAACTTTGGGTGGTTGCTTGGTTGCAAGGGGGCAGAAATGAAGGAACCGATGAAGTCAGTGATCAGCAAGATGCGGGCCGACTTCGTCCGCGTGGCGGACGCCCGAAAGGCGCGCGGGGATTGGAGCGAGGCCGACGAAACGGAAATCGGCGAAGCGATCAAGGCCGCCATCGACAAGGGCGACCCGGACATGATCCACAGCTGGGCGCTCTGGCTTGCTGACCTCTCCGCCAGCATCGCCGCCTGGGAACTCATCGTGCGCGGCTCGATGGCCCGCATGCGTGCCCAGGCAGCCGACGAGCGCAAAGCACGCGAGGCCGCCGAGGCGGCGCAGCGGAAGGGGAGGCACTGACATGGTTGCCACCGTCAAGGTCGATACTTCGGAGATGGAGCGAGCCCTGCGGGAGTTCGGCGAATCGAGCCGGCAGCGCATCGAGGTGGCCGCGCAGCGCGCCGTGCTTCGAACGGCCCGCGTGCTGATGGCGGAAGAGCGTGCGGAGATGGAGCGCGTGTTCGATCGGCCCACGCGCTGGACGCTCAACGCTTTCCGGGTCAGGTTGGGCGGAAAAGACCTGCGCATCGCTCTCTACAGCGATAAAACGAACCCGGACAGGCAGACGGGGCTTAGGTGGCAATCGGCGCCGGGCAGCACTATTACGGCTGAACTCCTGGTTAGGGAGCCTCGTGCGGACAACTATCTGAATACACAGATCGGCGGCGGCCAGCGGCGGCAGAAGGCGTTCGAGGTGGCGCTGCAGGCAGTTGGTGTGTTGCCGGCTGGCTGGATGGCCGTGCCTGGTCAGCGCGCCAAGCTTGATGCTTTCGGCAACCACAGCCCGGGGGAGATTCGACAAATCCTGACATGGTTCGACGCTGCCGAGCAGGTGGCGGGCTCAACTCAGAACATGGGGTTTGCCGGACGGGAGAAGCGGCGCAGGGGGACGCGGAAGAAGGCCGGCTGGGAATACTTTGCGGTACGTCCCGGTGATCGGCGTTCGTTCGTGCGGGCCAGTGGTGCAACTGGCAGCCATGCGATGCAGCCGGGCATCTACCGTCGCACCCACTACGCGCTGGGCAGTCGCATCGAGCCGGTCATGATCTTCGTCCCCTCGGCAGCATACAAGCCCCGCTTCGACTTCTACGGCCTCGGCCAGCGTGTCGCCGCGGACAACTTCCCTCGACTCTTCCGGGAGGCTTTCGACTCGGGCGGGTAATCGTGGGTCCTTCCCGGGCGGTCCCGCCGCGGGTAATTCGATCCTCGTTCTTCCACTGTTTTTCAACCTTCCTAAGGGGGTTCCGGTTTTGAACACTCAGCAGAACACTCAGCACGACATCATTGAACACATCGATCCCGAGGCGCTCACGCCGCATCCGGACAACAGCATGAAGCATGGCGATGGCCAGATCACTCAGTTGGTGGCCAGCTTCGAACAGTTCGGCTTCAACGGCGTGATCGTCATCGATGAAAACGACGTGGTCCTGGCGGGTCACGGGCGCCGGCTGGCGGCGATTCGCGCGGGCATGAAAACCGTCCCGTGCCTGCGCCGCACGGGCCTGAACGATGCGCAGAAGCGCGCGTACATCATTGCCGACAATCAGATCGGCCGGAACGGGGAGTGGGACGAAACTGTCCTGGCCCAGCAACTGGCGCTGCTGAAGGATGATGGTTTCGACCTCGATACGCTCGGCATCGGCGCGGATGCTCTGGCGTCCCTGTCGGACGGTGGGGCGCCGCCGCCGGCGGGCGAGGGCGCCGGCGTGGAGAAAGCGCCGTCCTCTGCTCCAGCGATCAAGCGTCGCCGTGGCGTTGCCGCGATCGAGGATGTGATCACCGAGCGCGAGCGCCAGGTCGCCATCGAGGGGTGGGCGCCGGCGCACGATGACACGTACCGTGGCGGCGAACTCCCTGCTGCCGCTGCCTGCTATGCCCTGTATGGCTCCGTCTCGCAGGATGGCTGCCCGCAGCAATGGCCCTTCGCGGCGGAATGGTGGAAACCGGGCGAGCCGCGCCGCAACATGGTGAAGGCCGCTGCGCTGCTGGTCGCTGAAATCGAGCGCCTGGACCGCGCTGAAAAGCGGCGCGTGGTGATGGCCGAGGCTGCCGCGAAGGCCGCCGCAAGAGCGGCCGAGAGACTGGACCGTGCAGCCGCGAAGGGCGGGCGCTAATCCGCCATGTCCGGCCATCTCAACCACGACACCGCCGCCCGGCTGCTGGATCTCACGCCGGGCGAGCTGAGACGGCTCGTGGATCGGGGCGTCATCCCGCGTGTCGACAAGAACGCCTACAACCTAGCGCCGCTTGTGCACGCGTATGTACGGCATCTGCGGGATGAGGCGGGGCGGGTCGAACGCGCCCCCACCCAGGCAGAAATCGCCGCGCACCTCGACATCAGCGATCGCAGGTTGCGCGAGCTGCTGACCGAGTTCGGCCTGGACCACAAGCAGGTGCCCCTGGGCGATATCCGCATCCGCTACTTGCGGAAGCTGCGGGAAGAGGCTGCTGGCCGGGCTGCGGCCGACGGCTCCATCGACCTGCCGACCGAACGCGCCTTGCTGGCACGGTCGCAGCGTGAGGGGCAGGACATCAAGAACGCCGTCGCGCGTGGCACCTATGCCCCCATCGATGTCCTGGCTGACGTGCTGTCGAACGCATCCCAGTCCGCCGTCGACCACTTCGACCAGATCCCCGCTGGGATCAATCGCGTCTGCCCCGACCTGCCTCAGCCCGTCCGTGACCTGGTCATGACCGAGGTCGCTCGGGCGCGGAACGAAATGGTCCGCAAGACGGCATCGCTGATCGCCGATGCCCTGGACCCGTTCGATATCCAGGAAGACGAAACGCCCGATGCCTCCGTAGAAGGGGACTGACCATGACTACCCGTCTGCCCACCGAAACCGTCGAAGCCCTGAAGCGTGCCATCGAAGCCGGCCTGCGCCCGCTCAAGGCGGACCCGCCCGTGCCCTACAGCACCTGGGCGGCGGAACACTTCGACCTGGACGAAGAATCGAGTCACCAGCGCGGTCTGTTCGTGCCGTGGCCGTTCCAGATCGGCTGGATGGATGCGTTCTCGAACGACGACATCGAGGAAGTCAATGTCGAGAAGGCCAAGCGGGTTGGCTATACCAAGACCATAGTCGGCTTCGCCGAATACAACGCCGCCCACCGCCGCCGCAAGCTCGCCATCTGGCAGCCTACCGACGACGACCGCGACAGCTTCGTCAAGTCGGAAATCACTCCGTCCTTCGATATCTGCCGTGCTCTCGACCCTGTCCGCCGCCTTGGCCGCGACGACGACACCATCAAGTTCAAGCGCTTCCGTGGCAGCGTGCAGCACTACCTCGGCGCCAAGGCCGCCCGCAGCTTCCGCCGCATCACCATTGCGGTGGGCATCCTCGACGAAGTCGACGCCATGGACCAGGTGGTGGAAAAAACCATCGACCCGGTCACCGGCGCCAAGGGGCGCCTGGAAGGCGCGCCGTTCCCCAAGTTGATCCTCGGCACCACGCCGCGCCATAAATTCACCAGCCACGTCCGCCGGCGCGTGCAGGCGGCGGACGCGGTCATGGAGTTCCGCATCGACTGCCCCTACTGCGGTGCCGACCACCCCCTCATGTGGGGCGGCGCCGATGTCCGTTACGGCTTCAAGTGGGACAACGCCGACCCCGCCACCGTCCGCCACGTCTGCCCCCACTGCAACGAAGCCATCACCCAGGCCGACTACCTGTCGATCTGGGAAGCCGGGCGCTGGGTCAGCCGCTGCGGCGACTACATCTACGACCACATCGCCAAGGTCTGGACGGACAGCCACGGCGCCCCGCGCAAGCCGCCGCGCCATGTCGCCTTCGTCAAGGTCTGGACGGCTTACAGCCCGCAGCGTGCCTGGCCGGACATCGTGCGCGAATTCCTCGAAGCCCGCAAAGCGCAGAAGCTGGGCGACAGCGGCCCCATGCAGGGCTTCAAGAACGAAACCCTCGCCGACGTCTGGGAAGAAGAATACGACCACACCGACGCCAGCCTGCTGCGTGAACGCGCCCAGCGCGACTTGGACATCCCGCTGCAGCTCGTGCCCGCGGGTGCCTGCAAGATCCTGCTCGGCATCGATACCCAGCAAGACCGCTGGGAGGCTGTCGCCTGGGCCATCGGCGAGGGCGAGGAAATGTGGCCCATCGACTACCGCGTCATCTACGGCAACCCGGCCCAGCAGCAGGAATGGTTCGAAAAACTCAACCCCGTCATCGAGGCTACCTACCGCCACATCAACGGGCACGCCATGCCCATCGACGCCGTCGGCATCGACACCGGCGGCACGAACTGGACGCATCAGGCATATACCTACTGCCGCGCCATGAACGCCCGCAAGGTGTTCGCCACCAAGGGCGACCAGGCCCTGGGCGCCCCCATCAAGATGAAGCCGAGCTGGGTGGACGTGAACGCCTTTGGCAAAACCCTGAAGCGCGGCGTCAAGCTGTGGCGCATCTGCGTGGATACCGCCAAGGACCTGCTCCACGGCCGGCTCGACCAGGTCAAGCAACCCGGCCCCGGCTACATCCACCTCAACCGCCACCTGCCGCCCGAGTGGTTCGACCAGCTCACCGCCGAACACCGCATCAAGGTCCGCATGGCCCACGGCTGGGCCGACCGCTGGGTGTGCCCCAGCGGGCACCGCAACGAGGTCCTGGACTGCACCGTCATCGTGCTGTTCCTGGCCCAGGCCATGGGCTACCACACCACGCCCGCCAGCACCTGGCAGAAATGGCGGGATGCGCTGGCGCCGGACCTTTTCAGTGCTCCAGTTCCTTCGCCTGAGCCGGCAGCGCAGGAACCCGTAGAGCCTGTATGCGCGCAGTCCTTCGTCCCGCCCGCCCCGCCGGCTGCGTTGCCGGCCAATGAACCGGGCGAGGACATCTTCGCCCCCATCCCCCTGTACTGAGGCCCGCCATGGACGAACACGACATCGACGACGACCCCATCGCCGTCATCGAAGACGAAGCCCGCGCCGTGGCCCGCTCCTTCGGCATCTCCGCCAGCGAAGACGTTGCCGCCATGTTCGTCGAGCGCATCATGCTGCGCCTGGGCGGAGAGAGCATCTACGTGCCGCGCCGGCGGCTGAAAGACCGGCAGCGGGTGATTGCGGAGATCCGGGCGCGCTTCACCGGCCGGAACGCGGCAGTGCTGGCCCGGGAGTTCGGGGTGAGCGTGCGGTGGGTGCGGAAGGTGGCGGTAGTGTGAGTGCCTACGGCACTGGGTGCGACTTCACCCACTCGCGCAGAGCGGCATTCATCCGCGTCTGCCAGCCCGGCCCGCTGGCGCGGAAAGCGGCCAGCACGTCGCTGTCGAAACGAATGGCAACCTGCTCCTTGGTGCCGCTGCCCGCCGGGCGGCCGCGCGCCTTGCGCTCGGCCTGGATGCCCGCCTGCATTTCCTGCGCCGTGGCCGGGCGCTCGTCCTCGTCCTTGCCATCCCACTCGAAATAGCCGCCGGGCGGCGGTGTTTCCATCGCCTTGAGGATGGCTTCGCGTTCAGTCGTCTTCTTTGCTGAGCCAGTCATGGTAAGCCTCCGATTCCACTTCGCTGGCCGGGCGGAAACTGATGATGCGGGTCGCGCCCTCGCGCGCCAGATGCACCACCGTCAGCACCGCAAGCCGGTTCATCACGTAGGAAAACGACTGGATTCGGGCTTCACCCTTGCGCACCACCGATACATCCAGCCGGTAGCGCGATTCAAGCACAACCGCTGCCTCGGCAAAGTCCAGCCCATGCTTGGCAAGGTTCGCCGCCCGCTTGGCTTCATCCCAGATCAGTCGTGTTCCCATGCAATAACTGTAGATGCGTTAATTCAAGCGGTCAAGAATTATTTGTAGATACAATTTGTTCGCCTCCATGCGCCTACTCGCCTGTTTTTTTGGGGATGGGGTTCGATAGGAGAGGAAGGTGAGCGGCGTCTAGCAGGGAAAATGATCCTCGGGCATGATCAAAACGGATTGCCCGTATCGCATGCCTGCGAATATCGCCATGAGCATCTTCGTCGAAACAACACGCTGTGCAATGTGGCTGTTGGCAACAAACAGGCGAGAGAACGGGCCACGTTTGTTGTAGTACGCTCCGGCTGCGGCAGCCCGTTCGATCATGGCCTTATGCGTCCCTTTCTCGCATGGGCCGGTTACTTCGACGGTCTGCCTGTGAAGATCGATAGGAGCGGCGGGCACGTGGAACATCTCCATGTACAGGTCGCCAAAAAGCTCGGTAGGGGCGTCCAGTAAATGTTTGGCGCCTGAATAGAAATCCCGCTGAAGGCAAAACAGACCGATAAACCCCAGCAGCGCGGCCTCAGCAACTTCGCTCCATCCATTCTCGGAAGTTGCCGTTTCCAGTGCCCGTTTCAACTGGGCGTAGGGGTAAATCGACGCTATCAGCGGGTGACGATCGAACCATTCAGCGAGGCGCCTGGCTCGCTCTTCGGTGATGTACCCGCCATCGATTGCGTTCCTGAACACTTGGTCCGTCAGGTCAGTGAGCGTGCCATGTGCATCGAGATATTCGTCGATGCTGGGAAACGGCGTATTCAGATCGGCCGCCGGGGGTGTTTCGTACCCCAGGCGTGCCCGTAGCTCTTCGGGAAGCTGGATGGTGATTTTCATGATCCTTCCTGGTTGGGTGGTGGACTGTTTGCATCAACTGGGATTCTGGCAGGTATTGACGATCGTATGCCGATGTGGGAGAGTCGCCCCATCGCTGCTCAACAGGCAGTGACGCGGGATTGGCGTCCCGGTTTCGTAGGCGGACAAACCGCCGCATGTCGCGGTTTTTTTACGTCCGCAGCATGGCTACAGCTCTCAATGGGCGGGCCGTGTGGGGGGCCGCAAGGCCCGCCAGCCCTACGACTGGTACGCCAACCTGCACGGCTCCGCCCACCCCGATTGGCGTCGGGATGGCGGAAAACAAAACCGCTTCGTAGGAGTCCCGGCCATGTCCGCTCGCACCTTGGTAGAACGTCACACGTTCCCGCCCCGTCCCGCCTCCATCACCGATCTTGCTTTCGTTGCCGATGTCCGCATCGAGCGCAAAGTGCGCCGCTCGTTCTGGGCGGTGCCGAAAACAGATGACTACCGTCATGCCAACAACGTTGGCCGCCAGTACGCATGCGATTTCATCCAGTACCTGAAGGAAAACCCGGTCTGGGCCGGCGGGAACCTGCTCGCGCTGGTGGCGAAAGACATGGCCGAGGTCGAAGACGACTCCGACGCCAAAGGCTACGCGGTAGGCTTCTGGAGCTTCATCGAGATTCTGCTCTACCAAGCGGCGCACCGCATGGACCACTACGCGCTGGCAGAAGCCGATGCACAGCGCTTCGCCGCCATCCTTGGTGAGCGTGAAGACGAGGTGCGCCATGCTGCCTGAACTGCACATGCCCGAGGTCGTCATCGAGCGCGCAGGCGAACTGGTGACCACCAGCCTTGCCATTGCCGAGGGAACCGAGGTCGAGCACAAGAACGTGCTCGGCCTGGTTCGGAAGTATGCGGACGACCTCGACGAGTTCGGAAGGGTCGCGTTTGAAACGCGACCCTTTGAAACGGCAGGCGGAATGCAGCGGCAAGAAATCGCCTTCCTCAACGAACCCCAATCCACGCTGCTACTCACCTACATGCGCAACAGCGACATCGTGCGCGGCTTCAAGAAGGCGCTGGTGCGCGCTTTCTTCGAACTGCGCGATGCGTCCGCCGACGTGGCGCCGGTGCCCGGCCTGCCCGCCTCGGTCAACCACCGCGCCGACCACATCGTTTCCGCCAGCCGCAGTTTCAACAGCCTGCTGCGCGTCGGGAATGCGCTGCGCCTGGGTCACGCTCACGCGGCGCGCCTGGCCAATGCCGCCACTTTCCAACGCACCGGCGTCGATCTGTTGGAAGAGCTCGGCATCACCGACGAAGACCTCCACGCTGCCGAGCCGTTCGAAGACGAACTGCGGCAGTTCGTGCAGCAGCAGACCGCCCCGTTCTCGATGCAGGAAGCCGGCGCCTGGCTCGACATCGCCCCCGACAAGCTCACGCCCTCCATCACCGGCCGCATCGGCGCCATCCTGCGCAAGCTCGGCTGCGGCCGCAAGGACAACAACCGCACGGCAGACCCCAGTCGCCGCCGGCTGTACCTGCCGCCGTCGATGCTCAAACGAGAGGCGGACAGTCCGGCGCAGCCGATCTAGTCTTCAGCTCAGCTCCTTCAGCAGTTCCGGGTGCTTGTCCAGCAGGCGCAGCAGCAGCACGGTGGATTTGTGCGGCTGCGTCTTGCCGCGCTCGTATTCCGAGAAGGCGTTGATGCCGCCGCCGAACAGCCGGCCCGCTTCGGCCTGCTTCAGGCCAAGGCGCTTGCGGATGGCGCGCAATTCGGCGGCGCGCCGCTCGGCGGCTTCTTGGCGCGCATTGGCCATTGCGGCGCTATACCGTTTGCCTTCGCCATCGTCGAATTCGCACTCGCCGCACACCGGGCAGTGCCAGCCACGCACCTGCGGCACGGTGAACTCGATGCCATCGACACGATCGGTCATGTCTTTGGCGCCTTGTTCCAGCACGGTGCCGTCATCGCATTGCAGGCAGTATCGAATTTCACCCATGTCATTTCTCCTTGAACTGGATCACCACCGCGCCGGCGCGAAGGGTCAGTTTGATATAGGCGGTTTTCCCGTTTGGGCAGGGCGCGTGATACACGTCCTGCCATACCGTGTGGTCGGCGTGCGTGGTCATGCTCTTGAACAGCATGCTGCCTTGCAGGCCAAGCGCCACGGCCAGCCCTTCGGCTTCGCTCAGGCCCATCGCGTCGATTCCTTGCACCGCGGTACGGGTAAAGGCGTCAAGGCCGCGATCGAGTACCACCGCCTTGATGGTGGCCAGATCGTAGTGGGCTTTGCGTTTTTCCATAGAGCAGATATTAATGGAATCCGTTATTTTTTGGAAGCATGAATCGGCAAAAACCAACATTGCCGCGCCATTTCCATACACAAACACGCGGAACAGTCAAGAGGAACAGTTCACCTAAACAGTTCCGCCCCATCCCGGCACTCTGCCGGGCATGGGAATCTACAGCCACCAAACGATCGAGCAACTCCAGGCCCTGCGTGACCGCCTTACGCAGTCCCTGCACGATCGCCTGACCAAGCCCACCGCCGTGGGCTCGGGCGATCGCTCCGCCCGCTACGAGCAGCAGACCGCCGAAATCCGCAAGGAAATCGCCGCCATCTGCGCCGAGCTGGATGCCCGTGCGGGCACCCATGCCCACCGGCCCATCTATCTGGTGTGAGCATGGCGCGGCGATCCGGCAAACCTCATCTCACACTCCGCGCCCAGGCAGGGCAGGGCGGTGCCGCGCTGGCCGGGCAGCACCAGTCTGCTGGCTACGACCTCGCCACCGCCGACTGGAACCCCGTGGCCGGCAGTGCGGACGCCGATCTGCTGCCGGACCTCGACACGCTCACCGCGCGCTCGCGCGACCTGGCCCGCAACAACGGGCTGATGGGCGGCGCCATGCAGACGATGCGCGACAACATCGTCGGCTCGGTACTCAAGCTCTCCGCCATCCCCGATTACCGCCTGCTGGGCTGGTCCCGCGAGCAGGCCCGCGAGTGGGGCAACAACACCGAGGCGCATTTCCGCAGTTGGGCCGCCACTCCGGAATGCGATGCCGGCCGCACGCTCAACCTGCTGGGCCTCACGCTGCAGGCTCTGGGCGGCGCCATGCTCGACGGGGACGCGCTCGCCCTGCCGCTGTGGCTGCCGCGTGCCGGCAGCGCCTGGAACACCCGCCTGCTGATGGTCGATGCCAACCGCCTCAGCACCCCCACCAGCATGATGCACCGCGACGACATCCGCGCCGGCATCGAGCAGGACTACTACGGCGCCCCTGTCGCCTATCACATCCTGGAAAAGCACCCCGGCGATGCGCTCGCCGGCTTCGGCCTGGGCAGTGCGCGCGCCCAGCGCTGGAGCCGCGTGCCGGCCTTTACCGCCTGGGGCCGGCGCCGCGTCATCCACCTGCATGACAAGGAACGCACCGGCCAGAGCCGGGGCAAGCCCATCGTCTCCGCGGTGATGCGCGAATTCCACATGGCGGGCAAGTACGCCCACAACGAGCTGCAGGCCAGCCTGGCCAACAGCCTGGTCGCAGCATTCCTGGAATCAGACCTCAGCCCGGATGCCGCCGCGGCGCTGTTCGGCGAAGAGCCGCGCGAAGCGTGGAACGAATCCGTCCGCCAGGCACGCAGCATCCGCAAGCTGCAGGGCGGGGCGGTCATTCCGCTGCCGGTCGGCGCCCGCCTGTCCAGCTTCAGCCCTGGACGGCCGAACCCGGCTTTCGAGGCCTTCATGCTTGCCGCGCTGCGCCACATCGCCGCCGGCATGAACCTGCCCTACGAACTGCTGCTGAAGGACTTCAGCAAATCCAATTACAGCAGCGCCCGCGCTGCGCTGCTCGAAGCCTGGCGCTACTTCAACGGCCGCCGCCGCTGGCTTTCCGACTACTGGCTGCAGGCCGTCTATGAGCTGTGGCTGGAAGAGGCCGTGAATGCCGGCCTGGTCGATGCGCCGGACTTCTACGAAAAGCGCTACGCCTACTGCCGCTGCCGCTTCATCTTCGGCGGCAAGGGTTGGGTCGATCCGGTCAAGGAAGTACAGGCCGTGGTCCTGCGCATGGCCGCCGGCCTGTCCACGCTGGAAAAAGAATGCGCCGAACAGGGCGAGGACTTCGAAGAGATCCTCGACCAGCAGGCCATCGAGAAGGCCATGAAAGAAGAGCGGGGCCTTTCCTCTGCCGTCCCGGACGCCACCCGCCCCAGCGGCCTGGCCCGGCGCGATACCGAAGCGGCCGGCGACGACACCGAATCCGCCAGCCCAGACGACAAAGACGGTGGCGCGCAGTCGGACGCCGCTGCCACTGCAGCCTACCACGACACCCTCGCCATGCTCGGCCAGGAGGCCGTCACCCCATGAAATATCCGCACCTCGCCGCGCGCATCTTCAACACCCCGCTGCTCATCCACCCGCAGAAGCTGGACGCCATCATCGCCGGCCTGGGCGGCCGTCTGCTCGATGTCGACCTGTCCGCGGCGGAGCACGCTGTGCAGGCGTCTGTACTGCCGGCGGAACTCTTCAGCACCCGCCGCGTGGAAGACAGGGATCGCCGCCCCGGCTACGCCATCGTCGACGGCGTGGCCGTCATCTACGCCAGCGGCGTGCTCGCCCATCGCGGTCGCTTTGTCATGGCCAGCAGCGACCGCATCCTGGGCTACAACGATCTGGCCGCCGCGCTGGAAATGGCCCTGGCCGACGCGGACGTGCACGCCGTGCTGCAGGTGTTCGACACGCCCGGCGGCGAAGCGCAAGGTGCGTTCGAGTACCACGATCGCCTGCGCGAGATGCGCGGCAACAAGCCTGTCTGGGGCATCGCGGACGGGCTGGCGGCATCCGCAGGCTACCTCGCCGCGGCCGGGCTGGAACACTTCGCCATCACCCGCACCGGCTACGCCGGCTCCATCGGCGTCGTCATGCGCCACGTCGATCTGTCCCAGGCCCTGGCGCAGGAAGGCATCCGCGTCACGCACATCTATGCCGGCGACCACAAGGTAGATGGCAACCAGTTCGAGCCGCTGCCCGACAGCGTGCGCGCCGACATCCAGGCCGAGATCAACGACCTGCACCAGATGTTCATCAGCGCCGTGGCCAGCGGCCGCGGCCTAGATCCGGAAGCCGTCCGCAAAACCCAGGCGCAGACCTACCGCGGCCAGGCCGCCATCGATGCTGGCCTCGCAGACCGCATCGCCACCACCGATCAACTCATCGCCGAACTGGCGGGGCTTCGTGCCCGGCCGCATCCCGTCGGGCAGTCCGCCCGCGCCACAGCTCAACCAGGAGACCACCTCATGAGCGAAACCACCCAGGCGGGCACCACCACGTTGCCCGCACCCCAGGCCGCTGCCCCGGCAGCCGCCCCAGCAGCTTCCTTCAGCCAGGCCGATCTCGATCACGCCCGCGCCGAAGGCGTGGAGCAGGGCGCCCAGGCGGAGCGTGCCCGCGTCGGCACCATCCTCGGCCACGCCTCTGCCGGCTGCGCGCCCCTGGCCCTGCAGTGCATCAACACCGGGCTGAGTACCGAGCAGGCCACCGCCATCCTCGGCGCGGTCGCCTCGACGCCGCCCGCCGCCGCGCCTGCCAACGTCTTCGCCGCCGCCATGGCCACGGTTGCCAACCCGGCCGTCTCTGGCGTCGAGGCGGCCTCCGAGCTGGAGAACAGCGAAGCCACGCTGGCCGCGAGCATCGTCGGTCTGCTCGGCAACACCGTGCAATAAGGAGCCGCACATGGACTACAAGGCCAAATTCGCCACCGAAGGCACCTACGTGCCCGATGGCCTCATCGCCGGCAACGCGCACCTGCTCGTCGGCCGTCAGATCACCATCGCCTCCGGCGCTGGCGTACTCAAGCGTGGCGCGGTGCTCGGCAAGATCACCGCCAGCGGCAAATACCTGCTGTCGCTCTCCGCGGCTTCGGACGGCAGCCAGACGCCGGACCTCATCCTCGCCGAAGACGTCGACGCCACCGCCGCCGACGTCAAGGCGCTCGCCTACGCCCGCGGCGACTTCGCCGCCGCTGCACTCACCCTCGGCACCGGCCACACCGTGGCCAGCATCACCGAAGGCCTGCGCGCCAAGGGCATCACCATCCTGCCGGCCGTGGCCGCCTGAAAGGAGTAGCACACATGGACATCTTCACCACTGGCGTCCTGCGCCGCGTCGTCGAGGCGCTGCCGGAACCGCAGCCCTTCTTCCTCAACAGCTTCTTCCGCGAAGAGCAGCGCGAGGACAGCGAGGAAATCCACTTCGACATCGACACCGGCAAGCGCCGCATCGCCCCCTTCGTCGCGCCTATCGTCGCCGGCAAAGTCGTGCAGTCGCGCGGCTACGTCACCAAGACCTTCAAGCCCGCCTACGTCAAGGACAAGCGCGTGTTCGATTCCTCGCGCCCCTTCAAGCGGGCCATCGGCGAGCGCATCGGCGGCGAGCTCGCCCCGGCCCAGCGCCAGCAACTGCTGCTGGCCCGCGACTTGCAGGACCAGCTCGACATGCTCACCCGCCGTATGGAAGTGATGGCGGTCGAGGCCCTGCGCACCGGCAAGGTGGTCGTCAAGGGCGACGAGTACCCCGAGGTGGAAGTCGACTTCCAGCGCCACGGCGACCTCACCAAGGCGCTGACCACCACGGCGCGCTGGGGCGAGACTGGCGTCAAGCCGCTGGATGATCTGCAGGCCTGGTCGCTGCTTGTTTCGCAGCACTCCGGCGCCACTGCCAATACGGTGGTCATGGACCTGAAGGCCTGGCAGCTCTTCAGCGCCGATGCCGAGGTGCAGAAGCTGCTCGACCGCTTCCGCGGCCGCGACCAGCTCAACCCCACCGTCACCGGCGAAGGCGCCCGCTACATGGGCAACGTGGGCGACTTCGACATCTGGGTGCATACCGGCTGGTATGTGCACCCCGACACCGGCGCCACCACGGCCTACCTGCCGGACTACACCGTCCTGCTGCTTAGCCCCGATCTGGACGGCGTGCGCTGCTTCGGCGCCATCAAGGACGAAGAGGCGGGCTTCCAGGCCTTGCCTTACTTCCCCAAGTCCTGGCTCGAAAAGGATCCGGCCGTCCGCTACCTGCTCATGCAGTCCGCCCCGTTGCCGGTCCCGTACCGCGTCAACGCGTCGTTCTGCGCCACCGTGCGCTGATCGGGAGGGTGACATGAAGCTAATCGCCAAAGTCACCCTCGGCACCGCTGCGGGAGATATCCCGCCCGGTGGCGAGATCGACATCAAGGACAAGGCCGAAGCCGAAGCGCTGGTCGCCCGCGGGTTCGCCGTGCCCGTGCGCCCGGCCGCGGCGGACGACAAGGCCGAGCAGAAAGGGGAGGGCGCCTGAGCATGACTGGCCTGGTCGCCCCGTTTGCCGAAATCGAAGACATGCTGACCGAAGCCACGGTCGGCATGCTGGCCGATGTCGTCGTCACGCCCGATGGCGGCGAGCCCTTCGCTGGCATGTTGAGCCTCAACGACACGGACTTCTTCGATGGCGTTCGGGGCTGCGACTGGCTGCTGCGCTACGCTGCCCCTGCTGCCTTGCAGCGCGGGCAAAACCTCACGCTGGCCGGTTCGGCCTCGGCGCCTGCCGGCGTTCTGCGCGTGGCCGAAAAGCCGCGTGCCCTGCATGGCGGGCGGGAATTCGTGGCGCCGCTCGCCAAGGTGCTGACTGTCCCCGCCAACGGCGAAGAGGAGGGCGGCTGATGTTCCTCCCCTTTGAGCTTGCGCTGAAGGCCGCCCTGGCAGATGCCGTGCCCGGCGCGCCGATCTACGGCACCTTCGACGAGCCCGATTTCGAGCAGCACGCGCTCGTCGTGCAGGTGGCGTGGCAAGGCTACCGCGTCAGCGCGCAAAGCGCGGCGCGCACCGAGGCTGCCGTCGACCAGCGTTTCGTGGTGCGCATCGGCGCCGGCGCGGGTGCCATCGATGCCGTCCAGGTCGAGCGCGCCACCACCGGCCTGGCAGAACTGCTTCGGCGCGTGCTCGCCTTCCGCTATGGAACCGGCCCCGGCCGTGTCCGCCCCGTGCTCGATGCGCCTCCGCCTCCCGCCTACCAGGGCGCGGCCGTCGAGCTGGCAATCCACTTCACCCTTCCCGGTGTGGCCACGGCCGCGCCGAACGCATAGGAGCAACCCATCATGGCAGCACGTGGTTTTCTTGGCGCTGGCGACCTCTACGTCCAGCGGTACAACCCGCTCACTGGCGCGCTGGGCTCGCTGTTCGGCCCTTACGAAGCTGAGAAGTTCGAGTACAAGCCCAACATCGAAACCAAGGAAAAGACCAGCAAGGGCCGCAGCACCTACGGCCAGGTCATCGAGGCGGTCAACCTGCCCCAGGCCGGCGACTTCGCCGTCACCTTTGGCGAGGTCGACCGCGAAGGCCTCACCCTGGCCCTGCTCGGCACGCAGTCCGCCATCAACACCGCCAGCGGCACCCTTGCCGAAGGTGATGCGCTGGAAGTCACCGTCGACCTGGGCGGCTGGGTGGAGCTGCCGCACCAGAACTGGCAGCAGGAAGGTTTCACCGTCAAGAACGAAGCAGGCGACACCACCTACGAGCTGGGCACGCACTACGAAGTCAATTGGCGCCTGGGCTGGCTGCGGGTCAAGGCCGGCGCCGGCATCAGCGCGGGTGCAAAGGTCAAGGTCTTCGGCGCCTACAGCGCCATCAGCGGCACCCGCATCAGTGCCGCCACGGTCAACGAGATCCGCGCGCGCTTCATCCTCGACGGCATGAACTTCGCCGACAAGCTGCCGTGCATCGCCACCGTGCACGAAGGCATCGTCGCCCCGGATGCCGCCTTCGATTTCCTCGCCGATGACTTCGCCAGCATCCCGCTGACGGGGCGCGCCAAGACCCCGGTGGGCAAGACCGAGCCCTTCACCGTCGAGCTGCGCGACACCGCCAGCTAAGTACAGACGCCTGCACAGCAGGGCGCCGGGCCTGGGTTCGGCGCCCCATCCAGCCGGAGCGGCCATGAACGACAGAACGCTATCCACCGCCAGCTACGCAGGGGGCCTCATCTCCGTGTTGTCCGCACTCACCCTCAATGACCTGGGTGTCGTCGTCGGCATCCTGATCGGCCTCATCGGCCTGGTTCTCCAGGCCTGGCACATCATCCGCAAGGACCGCCGCGAGCAGCGTGCCCACGAACAAAAGATCGAACGCCTGCTGGCCGACCGCCGTCAGCGCGACGATCCCGTACCCCACGACCGCCGTCATCCGGTTGCCTGCGAACACCCGGACTGCCCCCATGACGCGCGGTAAAACACTGGCAGCCGCGTTCGTCGTCAGCGCTGTGGGGCTCGGCTTCATCGCCGCGCACGAAGGCACGCTGCTGACCGCTTATCTCGACCCGGTCGGCATCCCCACCATCTGCACCGGCCACACCGCCGGCGTGCAGCTTGGCCAGCGCGCCAGCTTCGAGCAATGCAATCGCCTGCTGGTGCTCGATGCCGGCGTGGCCGGCAAGGCAGTGGCCCGCTGCACCCATGTCGCCATCACCCAGGCGCAGTACGACGCCCTGGTGTCCTTTGCCTTCAATGTCGGCGGCGATGCCTATTGCACCTCCACGCTGGCCCGCCGCCTGAACGCGGGCGACTGCTGGGGCGCGGCGGCGCAATTCGACCGCTGGGTGTATGCCAAGGGGCGGCGCCTGCCCGGCCTGGTCAAGCGCCGCGCCGAAGAGCGCCGGATGTTCGAAACCGGCTGTGAACCTCAGGAGGTGTGATGTGCAGCCCATCGCATTGGTTGCGCTGGTGGGGTTCGTGGTGGGGCTGGGCCTGGGCGGCTGGGGTGGCCATGAGCTGGCCGATGGGCGTGCTGCCCGCGCACAACTTGGCAGCGCCCGCACCGCGCTGGCCGACGCCGCGGCCGCACTTGGTACTGCTGGTGAGCAACTGCGCGCCACGGCCACCCGTACCGCCACGCTCGCCCGCCAGCAGGCCGAAACCGCATCTCGTCATCTAGCCGAGGCCTCGCGCCATGAACAGATCATCACCCGTGCGGCACGCCTGGAGTGTGCTCGCGATCCTGAGTCTTTCCGCCTGCTCGTCGATGCCATCGCCCGGGCCAACGGTCTGCAGTCCATCGGCGACGCCACCCGAATGCCTTCAGGCCTGCGGGGCGGTGCCGGCGCCGGTGGTGCCCAGCGAGGCGGAGATGATGCGCTGGGAACTGCAGGTGGTGCAGTGGGCCGAGGTGTGCCGCCGGATCAACGAGCAGTGCAGGGCGGCACTGGCGCCTTGAAGGGGGATTGATCAGTGGCCAGTAATCCAATCACCCGCATCATCATCACAGCCAAGGATGAGGCCTCGTCGGTTTTCTCCGCACTCGGTGCGCATGCCGGCAAGATCGCCGCTGCGATTGCGAGCTATTTCAGCATTCGCCTGTTCGGCGATGTAGTCGGCTCTGCGCGGGACTTCGAGACCGCCATGTCGGCCGTACAGGCTGCCGCCGGCGCGTCGGGCGAAGAACTTGCCGCGCTGCGCGCAGCGGCGGAAGACGCCGGCACCACGACGAAATACACCAGCGTCGAGGCCGCAGGCGCACTGGAAAACCTCGCCAAGGCGGGCTTGTCCGCCACCGATGCAGTCCAGGCGCTGCCCGCCGTGCTCGATCTTGCCGCTGCCGGTGGGGTCAGCCTGGGCGAGGCCAGCGACTACATCAGCAAGGCCGTCTTCGGCATGGGGCTGTCGTTCGAAGAGGCCGGCCGCGTCGCCGACGTGCTGTCGATGGGCGCGAATGCCTCGAACACCAGTGTGCAAGGCTTGGCCCAGGCGCTGTCGTATGCGGCGCCCCTGGCCAACTCGCTGGGCCTGAGCCTGGAGCAGACGGTCGCCATCATCGGCAAGTTTGCCGATGCCGGCATCGATGCCAGCCGGGCCGGTACTGCGCTCAACAGCATTCTTGCCCAGTTCTCGAACCCCGCCAGCAAGTTCCGTCGAGAACTGGCCGCGGCAGGCATCACCACCACCGACTTCGACGAAGCCCTACGCCAGCTTGCTGCGGCCGGAGCAGGGGGGCAGCGGGCAATCAACGCCGTGGGCACGGAGGCCGGCCCCGCCCTGCGGGCGCTGCTGAACCAGGGTATCGGCTCGCTCGACGATCTCAAGCGCCAGCTCGACCAGTCAGCAGGCAGTGCGCGTGACTTCGCCGCAGTCATGAGCGACAACCTGGACGGCGCCACAAAGGGCCTTGGCAGTGCTTGGGATGCGTTGAAAATCAAACTCGGTACGCCTGTCCTGGCAACGCTCAAGGAACAGGTCGATGCCGTTGCAGAGCGCCTGCGCCAGTTCGTCAGCGACGGCACGGCCGACCGCTTCGGCCAGGCCATCAAGTCCGCCTTCGAGGCGGGCGGCAAGTGGGTCGCCGATTTTTTCTCCAAGATCGACTTCTCGAAGCTGGCAGCCGACATGCAGGCGTTCGGCACGCGCGCGGGCGAGGTCTTCGACTGGATCGGCACGAAGGCCACTGCTGCCGGCAATATTGCCCAGACGGCCTACGGGGTGATGTCCGCCGGCATCAACACGGTGCTGACTGCCGTCTATGCACTCGGGCGTGGTGCGTCTTGGCTTGCGTCTGCGTTTCTGTCCGATCTGGCCTTGATCGCCGAGGGTATCAGCAAGGTCACCTTCGGTGACATGTCGGCCAGCTTTGCTGCAGCCGCCGAGAATCTTCGGTTCAACGCACAAGCAGCCTATGCCGTCTCCGAAGCCTTTGCCAGCAAGACCCGCGAGGCCTTCGATGCCGCGGCCGAGGGGGCGGAGCTGGCCCAGGCCGGCTTTGCCGGGCTCACCGGAGCTGCGAACACGGCGGCGGCAGGCACGACAGCGGCGCTGGGCAGCATCGCGGAGCAGGCCAAAACGACGGCCGAACGCATTGCCGAGCTGACGGCCGAGCAGCAGCGCCTGACCGCGGAAGGCGACATCGAAGGCGCCACGGCCGTCTGGCGGGAAATCACGAAGCTCAGTGCCGAAGCCGCCGCCGCGGCCAAGAATTCCGGTGAAAAGCAGCGTGCCGAAGTCGCCGCCACGGTGTCCTCGCTTGCCGATCTCAAGAAGGCCTACCAGTCGGCGATCGCTGCCGGCGACACGCAGCGCGCGGCAGAGCTCCAGCAGCAGATTCGCGCCGAGCTGAAAAAGACCGCGGGCCAGGCCGATGACACGGGCGATGCGCTCGAAGCTGCGTTTCAAGGTTTGGGCATCACGAGCGAAGCGGAGCTGAAGCGCCTGGCCGAAAACGCCAAGGCCCATTTCACGACGATCAAGAACAGCGGGCAGGCGACGACGAACGACATCAACGCCGCTTTCCGCGTGTATGCCGAGGCCGCCATCCGCGCCAACGGCGGTGTGGCCGATGCCGCCTTGAAGGCGCAGGCCGCGCAGCACGGGCTGCGCATCGAGGCCGATGCTGCTGGTAAAGCCATCGTCGTGGCAATGACGAAGGGCGCGGCCGCTACCGCTGCCCTTGGCGGCGAAGCCAAAAAATGGCCGGCGTCAAGCCTTTTGTGAGAATCACGCGAGGCTTGAAACCGTATGCAGGGCAATAGGTTAGCTCTGTTTCATGCAGCTTCTTGACGATGCGGCACTGTGGGCTGGGAGTCACATGAGAGCCCGGAGAAAGCGAGCTGGGGCATGCTACAGCGGCATGATTGCTGCGGAATGACGAACTTTCTCGCATCATAGCTTGTTGTTCCACGCGTTACCTTAGGACAAAAAATCCGGAGCGCAGAACCACGCATTCCGAAGAGAGATAACTAATACACAGGTAATCTCTCAAGAGAGAACTTAGCTATCCTGAACATTGCCTCTCGGCTTGGTTAATTATAAAGAAGTCGAGGATTCCACAGTAATTCAAACCAAGATTTGCTTCACAGCTTCAATATGTCTTTGCATCTCACGGTCGCCACCTAGCTTGGTCGAAGCTACAGATAGAATATCTGTTAGTCGAGAAAGTTGCTTATGATCTAATTGCCCGCCCGCTTCCAAGTAGCTGACGACGCCACTAAAGATCACTCCAAAAGGCTGGACGGAAACCCTATTGCGTTGGTCCTCAATTTGAATGGCTTCAGACAACTTGCGAAATGCTTCGTCGAAAGAGGTCTTCATACTGATGCCTGGAGCCAACATATGTACCAAGAGAACCTTTCCCAACGTGGTTAGTGGGAAGGGATGATGCTCGATGGTTACAGCGTGTCGCGCATGCGTGACCGCATCCTGAAGATACTCCATGCGCCGCTCCATATTTGTCACCATCTGATAGCGCGCTAAGTTGAGCAAAGCCACTTGTTCCCAATAACGCGAGTTCCACTCCCAGACGCTTTTAACTTGAGTGTAAAAGTCCTCTGAATTTCCCTTGAGATACTTCCCAACAACGGCATCGAAGTCGAACAGACGACCAGAAAGCCTCGCCTCAGGGGAACGTGCCCTGATGGTCTCTCGATTCACCCAAGAACCAAGTTCCTCTGCCAAATTGACGAACGTTAAAAGCATCTTGTCAGGATCTCGCTCCGCTAGTCTAGCTAGGGCATTCTCAGCGAGAACAGCATTTTCTGGAATTACAAATCTCTTAGGGTCGTCGTAGAAGTCTAGCGGCAACGGACTGCTGGGTTTGAATTGTTCCTGCCCCCCTTTTCCGCCAAAAGCCTTCATCAATATTTCGTACCGGATACCGCCATAGAAACAATGCTGGGCAAGGGCTGCGCCCAAGTAACGACCTAGCGCCTCAGGTCCAGCGTCGGTGGTAATGCTATCAACAATTCGGTCGAGTGGTCGAAAGTCATTGAGTATTCGGCAACACGCTACAGCAATGGGATCACTCTGTACTTCACGGACGAACCTGTCCTTCTGCTTGAGGATTGTGTGGTCGCCGATAGCCCCAACTTCAACATAGCGATCAATGAGTCTCCTCGCCTCAACCCCTGAAATCGCCAAACCATCGAACTGGTCATAGTTCACGCTGGCGAGAACTTGCTTTAGGTAGTTCTCTCGGTAACCCCGTTCTGCACCAACAAATAGGACATCAGGTTTCCTAAGGCGCGCCATAAGGTCGACTACGGCTGGAGCTTGCTCAGCCAAGTTGTCGATGATAATAACGACTGGGCCGTCGAGCAGGTCAAGCACGTTCGCTGTGTCCGCACCAATACGACTTAAGGCGGAGCAGAGAAGGGTTCGAACGCCTCTTTTGGCGAGTTCAAATGCAAGCCGTTTGAGCACCGTAGTCTTGCCGGCACCGGCCACATCTCCAATATACATTAGGCGATTAGTGTTGAGGGGGTCAGCGATACGCTTCTCCGCCTCAAGAAGCATCCCAGCTACGATAGGACGGCTGATATCAAGGTTTGACTCCAAATCGCTCCAAGTCGGCAGGTGGCCGTACATAAAGCGAGAATTTGTTGCTTTTGGAGCTGAACCAGGAACAACTTCAAAATCCGAGCTGAAAGCCATTGCGACAACTTTACTGACTTTAGGCGAGATCAGTTTTTGGGTCTCTATGGGAATAAGCTCTGAGGGTGTGGGAGCCGTCGGAAGCAACCCCTTGAGATATTCAAAGAATTCAAGCGAACGCCCATCAAACAATAGGAGATCGTGTTTCTCGCAAAGTTTGCGGGAGAAAGGTCCGTCAGATGCCACCAAAATTGAAGGCCCGCGATCACTGCGGGCGCTCTCGCTAGTTCGTTGAGCGAGATAGAAATCAAGATCCACTTCGTCAAGCGAAGTTCCCGCAATAATCATGGGCTCTGACAGCATAAGTTGTGTCAGCACCGTCATCCACGGATTCACCTTTGTGATCTGTTTTAGATATTGCTCGCGTGAAAATACGTAACCACGATCCGCTTGACCAACATAGCCGTGCAGATGAATTACTAGCAGCTCCTCCAAGCTTTCTGCATTTGCATAGATGTCGTTGAAGTGTTTTGGTACTGCACGCTGAAGCCTGCGTCCATCTTGATAGGTATTCTCAAGCACATCATCAACATTCCAAGTGAAAACTCGCTTCCAAATAAACGATGACATAAGCTCAGCCGTCTTTCCAGGCGCGCTACGGGAAAGTCGATCGGTGATATGCGTCCTGACTTGCTCCGGCGTCATCAGTTCATATAACCGTTGCAGTGAGTTGCTTTTTGCTCCGGTTACATTGCACAACTCGGCCGCGAGAGCCTCACCACTAGGTAGCTTACCGCGCTCATTGGCGGAATCCATGCTGAAGCCGGCACCTAACAAAAGATTGTACTGTCCTACCCGCAACGCAGAAAGGATGGCCGACTCTTGTTTTCCTGTAATATTTTTAAAAGGCATTTAATCCACCAATTTCCGGAAAGGCAGGCTGCCCTTACCTTAAAGTCGCAAAAACCTTCTTTGCCTGAACGCCCGTCTTAGG
>NZ_BCUG01000003.1 GCF_001591165.1 Thauera butanivorans NBRC 103042 | reverse complement strand
GACGGCTCTCCTCCCGCGCCTGCTTGCGGGCGCTTGGTCGGGGGCAGGCGACTGCCCCCGACACTTGTACTGCGGAGCAGACAATCATGGTCAAGCGCGTCATCGCCACACCTGCGGCGCTCGAACTGATCGACCAGCTCAAGGCCGAGCATGGATCCGATCTGATCTTCCACCAGTCCGGCGGCTGCTGCGACAACAGCGCCGCCAACTGCTACCTGCCCACCGATCTGACGATCGGCCCGTACGACGTCCATCTCGGCGAGATCGGCGGCGTTCCGTTCTACATCAGTGCGTCGCAATACGAATACTGGAAGCACACGCAATTGATCATCGACGTGGTGGAAGGAACGGGTGGCACCTTCTCGCTGGAAGGCGGCACCGGCAAGGCCTTCCTGACCCGCTCGCGGCTGTTCGACGACGACGAGATGGCCGAGGTGGAAGCCGAGGATCGCGCCCGCGGCCGCTAGCTGCGGCAGCCCTTCCCGCCGAGGGATGCAGTGTTCCCATGGTGTTCCTTTTCGCCCGGCGAATTTTTTCTGCTTTGTTTTCTGCTTTGCTGCAGCAGCTTTTGCTTTAATAGTCCCGGTGAGCCGGCATGGTCCGGTGCTGGAGACGAACGACGATGGGGCGGATCTTTACGCGCGCGCCGCTGGCGGACTTGCCCGTGCCTGCGTCGAAGCGGCCTTGCGACCCCGGGCGGACCGCCGGCGAGAGGCTGCATCGTCTTGCGCTGGAGCCTGCCGCCGACGGGCGTGTGACGCTCGCCCGCCTGGCTACTGGCGATGCCGGTCTGCAGCGGGTGCTCGATCGTGCCGGCAGGGTGGTGGGGCGCAACATCCCGTTGCTGATCCAGGGCGAATCCGGTGTCGGCAAGGAATTGCTGGCGCAGGCCTGCCACAACAGCGGGCCGCGGGCCGATGGCCCTTTCGTCGCCCTCAACTGCGCAGCGATTCCCGAAAGCCTGATCGAAGCCGAACTCTTCGGCTATGTCGGCGGCGCCTTCACCGGCGCACGGCGCGAAGGCGCGGTGGGGCGCATCCAGCAGGCCGACGGCGGCACGCTGTTCCTGGACGAGATCGGCGACATGTCGCTGTCCATGCAGGCGAGGCTGCTGCGCGTGCTGCAGGAGCGCCGCGTGGTGCCGGTCGGTGCCCGGGAGGCGCTGCCGGTCGACATCGCGCTGGTGTCGGCGACGCACCGGACGCTGAACGAATCGGTGAAGAACGGCCTGTTCCGCGAGGACCTCTACTACCGCATCAACGGCCTGACCGTCCACCTGCCGCCCTTGCGTGCGCGCACCGACATGCGTGTCATCGTCGGCCTGTTGATCGAGGCGGAGTGCGCCGGCCGGCCGTGCGATGGTGTGAGCGTGTCGGAAGAAGTGATGCACTTCTTCGAGGCATATGCCTGGCCGGGCAACATCCGCCAATTGCAGAACGTGCTGCGGGTGGCGTTGGCGCTGCTCGATGACGATGAACGGGTGATCCTGCCGCGGCATCTGCCGGAGGAAATCTTCGATGCCGAAGCTGTGCCGGTTTTCGTCACATCTCGGGCAGGAGCAGAGTCCAGGAGGATGCTGTCCGTAGCAGCCCGACCGCGTGGCCGTCCCCCGCTGGGTCTGGACGAGAGCCTGATCCAGCGGGCGCTGGCCGAACACGGCGGCAACGTGTCAGCTGCTGCACGGGCCTTGGGCATCGCCCGCAACACCTTGTACCGCAAGCTGGGCCGCAACTTTTGAATGGAGAATGGATGCATGTCCGCTGACCACCGCCGGATGCCGATGTCGGCGCTCGTGCTTTTCGTCCTGGCGGCGCTGTGTCTGGTGCCGGCAGTGACGTGTTTCGCCGGTGCCGGTGACCGGCTTCATCCGGCACTGGCAGAGCCGATGGCGGGACTGGCGTTTCTGGTGTCGGCCATCGCGCTTGCCGGGTCGGGTGCCTTTCCGCTGGTGATCTCGCGCCTGGCAGCAAAGGACGGCGCAAAGCAAGCCGTCCGGTAAACAGTCGTCAGGCCTGCCAGTGCCCCGACTTGCCGCCGAGCTTTTCCAGCAGGCGAATGCCTTCCATGCGCATGCCCCGGTCCACCGCCTTGCACATGTCGTAGATCGTCAGCAGGCCGACGTTGACCGCGGTCAGTGCTTCCATCTCGACGCCGGTGCGGCCGACCGTTTCGGCGGTGACGGTGCAACGCACCGCGTGTTCGCTCCCTTCCTGCGCGCCTTCCTCCAGCGCGAACTCGACCGCCACCCGCGTCAGCGGCAGCGGATGGCACAGCGGAATCAGTTCGCTGGTGCGCTTCGAGGCCTGGATGGCGGCGATGCGGGCGATGCCGAGCACGTCGCCCTTCCTGGCCGTGCCGGCGCGGATCATGCCGAAGGTATCCGGCAGCATCAGGATGCGGCCGGTGGCGACGGCGACGCGGCGGGTTTCGGCCTTGGCGCCGACGTCGACCATGTGGGCCTGGCCTTCGGTGTCGAAATGGGTCAAGGCGGGGGTGTCGGAGTTCGCTGCGTCGGTGCTCATCGTGCTTCGGCGGTCATGAAGAGAGGGCGCGTGCGCCGCGGCCGGGGCCGGCTACAGCCGGATACAGGCATGCGGGAACGCTTTGATGCGGCCGGGTATCATAGCACCCGATGATGCGACGACCTCTTGCCCTGCTGCTCAGCCTCGCGCTGGCTTTCCCTGTCCACGCCTACGATCTGCCCGATCTGGGAGACGTTGCCGCGACCGAGCTTTCGCCGGCCGCCGAGCGGCGCATCGGTGAGCAGATCATCAGCCAGATCCGCTGGCGCGATGCCAGCTACCTGGACGATCCGGAAGTCGAGGAGTACGTCAACCGCATCGGCCACAAGCTGGCGGCGGTGAGCAACAATCCCGGGCTGGATTTCGATTTCTTCGTCGTCAGCGACTCGACGCTCAACGCCTTCGCGCTGCCCGGCGGCTACATCGGCGTGCATACCGGCCTGCTGCTGGCAGCGCAGACCGAATCCGAGTTCGCCTCGGTGCTCGGCCACGAAATCGCCCACGTCACCCAGCGCCACATCGCGCAGATCGTCGGCAAGCAGAGCCAGTCGGCGATGCTGATGATGGCCTCGCTGCTGGTGGCGGTGCTGGCGGCGCGCAGCAATTCGGACGTCAGCCAGGCGGCGATCGCTGCCGGCCAGGCCGGCGCGATCCAGTCGCAGCTCGGCTACACCCGCAGCTTCGAGCGCGAGGCGGATCGCGTCGGGCTCGAGACGCTGGAGAGTGCCGGCTTCGACGTGCGCGGCATGCCCGGCTTCTTCGAGCGCCTGCAGCGCGCCACCCGCATGTACGAGAACAATGCGCCGGCCTATCTGCGCACCCACCCGCTGACGACCGAGCGCATCGCCGACATGGAGAACCGTGTCAACTCGATGCGCTACCGCCAGGTGGTCGATTCGCCGGACTTCAACTTCTCCCGCGCCAAGTTGCGTGCCAACGCCGGCCTGGCCACCGATGCGGTCAGGGACATGGAAAGCCAGCTGGCGCAGACGCCGGCCGACCCCGCCGCCGGCTATGGCCTGGCGCGCGCCCTGTTCCGCGCCGGCCGGCTGGACGAGGCAGCGCAACGGCTCGAGGCCGTGCGCGCCAAGGCGCCGCCGTCGCCGTGGATCGAAACGCTGCGCGCCGAGATCGCACTGGCGCGCAAGGACGGCGCGACCGCGATCAAGGTGCTGGAGGCGGCGATGCGCAGCTTCCCGTCCAACCACGCCCTGGTCTATGCGCTGGCCAATGCGCGCATCCTCGGCGGCCAGCCGCAGGCGGCGGTCGATGGCGTCCGCCGCGCACTGGACAACCGCCAGTCCGACCCGCGCCTGTGGCAACTGCTGTCGCGGGCCTATGCGGACCTGGGCAAAGTCACCGCCCAGCACCGCGCCCAGGCCGAAGTCTATCGGCTGCGCGGCAGCCTGCCGGCAGCGATCGAGCAACTGGAGATCGCAAGCAGGGCGGGCGACGGCGATTTCTACGAGCTCTCCGCGGTGGATGCGCGTCTGCGCGAACTGAAGCAGCGCCTGATCGAGGAAAGGCGCGACCGCAAGGATTGAGTTCCCGCCGTGACGGATTCGATGGGCGGGCATCGCCTGCCCTGCTGCGCATTCTTTCGGGCCGGGCGGGCATCCACTAGAATGGCGAGCCATTCAAAAAACTGATATCGACGCAAGCGAGGACACAGGATGGATTTCGACAAGGAAGTGGATGCGCGCGGCCTGAACTGTCCGCTGCCGATCCTGCGCGCAAAGAAGGCGCTGGCCGAGATGCAATCGGGCCAGGTACTGCGCGTGGTGGCGACCGACCCGGGCTCGGCCAAGGATTTTCAGGCCTTCGCCAAGCAGACCGGCAACCCCTTGCTGCAGCAGGGTGAAACGGCGGACAAGGCTTTCGAGTTCTTCCTGAAGCGCAAGTAAAGCTTCCACTTCAGGCTGCTGAATGCGGAACGGGCTGGCCGGTGATGCGGCCGGCCCGTTCCGTTTCCATGCCCAGAACATGCCCCGTGCGGCCGAAAACGAAATCGCGCTTGGCTTGCTGCAGCCGCTCGGACGGTGTCCATGATGAAAGGGCCGTCCGCCGAGCAAGGCAGGTTCGACAGGCTCATCGCCCTGCGCAGTCACGCGAATCCGTGTGCCGTCGCTCGGCAAGCCCGGGTCGCCCACATGCAGATGCTGGCCTCGACCTGACTTGTGCTATGTAAAGCGAGGGGTCGGCCTGCGCATCGACTTCAGTTGCAGGCCCTGGCGCCTGCTCAAGGGCTGTTTGGTATGCAGGATGCCGCACCCGGCGTATGGATGAAGTGCGTGTCGCCCGGCCCCAGGGCGGTCGCGGAAACCCATGCCAGCTCCAGCACGCCGATGTTGACGATGCGCTGCTTTCAACATGGATTTCCATCTTTTCATCGGCTCTGAAAGCTGCTTGCGGTCGATGTAACACTATGATACATAAACCACGAGCCGCAGTTTCCGAGTGCCTTGCCCGGCCTGCTGTCTTGTCTTCCACTGCTGTATCTGTGCCAGCGGAGAGTCCCCATGACAAACAATCTACGTGCTTGCCCTGCGATTCAGATACGGCTGGCTGGACGAACCCGATTCAGTGATACGACGATCATCCGTCGCTGGTTCCGGAGACTTGCTTTCGGAATAGGCGTGCTGGGTCTTGCGGCCTGCGGCAAAAGCGGCCCTGACCTGAAATCGCAGTTCGCCGCAGACATCCCCAATGCCTGGCAGGTCGAGAGTTTCAAGATCGAAGCCGAAGACGATGTCGGCACCAAGGTCGAGCCGCAGCGCCGCTACCGCTTCCGTGCGGAGGTTTCTCCAAAGGCTGATCTGTACGAGAGCCTGGGCACGCTTGACGAGCATGTGATCCTCAAGCGCATCGCCAGGAAAGGTGATGATGCTCTTGTTATCGGCGTAGCCAGCTCAGTTCTCCGTGGGGAGGAATGGATGAGCATGTTCTCGCACGAACAGGCTCCCAATTTCTTTGCCGGGAAACCTGCTGATGCTCATGGAGCGAAACATGTCATTGTCGGCAGTTCGGACTACAAGCGTCTGGTGGCCGCTGCCGAGGCATCGCTTGAAAAACGTGCAGAACAGATTGGCGCCGATGAATCCCGGTGGCAGACGATGATTGGGGAGTGGAACGCGCTGAACCAGAAGATCCAGGAAGAGAACCGGCAAGTGATGGCAGCGCTGAATGACGAGCAGCAGCGCATTCATCAGGAACAGACAGTGTTGCGCAACAAGGCTAACCAGGAAAACCAGGCTGCCGGACAGGAACTGCAGGCTGCTCTCAGGGAAAAAGGCGCTGAGCCCAAGAAGGAGCTGGATGCACGTATTGCGGAACTGGACAAGGATTACCGGCTGAAGGTTGCTGAACTGCAGGCGCAGGGAAAGGAGCTGCAGCAGGCTGCAGCGGTCCAGCGCAAGCAGTTGCGCGACGCATACAATACGGACATTTCCGCGGCGCGCAAACGCCAGAGTGCGGCGGATTTCACCCGTTACAAAGCCAGTGCCGATGAAACGCTACGTACCGAGTTGGCGGGGCTGGAGGCTTCATTCCGCGAACGCCAGGCACAGTTGAGGGAACAGGAAGCGGCGTTGTCCAGCCAGCGCAGGGAGCTGATGGCGCAGGCCAATACGGTTTACCAGGAGAAAATCAGCGCCATTCGCCAGGAACTGGACGCCACACATAGGAGCAGCCGTGATGGCATAAGCGGGCAGTTGAATGAGGCGATTGAAGCACTGAACGCCGAACTGCAGAAAAAGCGCCAGGAGCAACAGAGTGTGTTCAGGGCCAATAACGAGCAGTTGGCTGCCAAGCGTCGTGAGATCGACAATCTCGGGGCGCAGATACAGCAAAGCCGGCGCGAAGGTGCGCAGCAGCAGCGGTTTCTCGCCGAGCTGAAAGCCATGGAAAACTGAGCACAGGGTTCAGATGGAACGAAGGCGCGCTACAGGCGTCCGGGTGCCGGCGTAAATGCTTGCATTGGCTTGATCGGGCGAAAAATCATGCCTCTGCATGGCGCTGTCGCCTCCTGGGAGCAAAGCGGAAACGGCAGCGAAATCAATCTCGCTGCCGTTTCCGTCAGGCCCTGAAGCCGATACGGCTCAGCCGCCCAGCTTCGCCAACTGCGGTTTCAGCTTGTCTACCGTGGCCTTGAAGCCGGCCAGGCGGTCGCGTTCCTGCTGTACGACGGCGGCAGGGGCGCGGTCGACGAAGCTGGCGTTGCCGAGTTTGCCTTCGGCCTTGGCGATCTCGCCTTCGAGCCGGGCGATTTCCTTGCCCAGGCGTTCGCGCTCGGCGGCGACGTCGATTTCCACCTTCAGCATCAGGCGGGTTTCGCCGGCGACCGCGACCGGTGCGAGCTCGTCGGCACCGATCTCGTCGACGATCTGCACCTCGGCAAGCTTGGCGAGGCCGGCGAGGTAGGGCGCGTACTGCGCCAGCACGACCTTGTCGCCGGCGACGACCAGCGGCAGGCGCTGGGCGGGCGAGATGTTCATCTCGCCGCGCAGGTTGCGGCAGGCGTGGATCAGCGCTTTCAGTTCGGCGACTTTCGCTTCCGCCGCTTCGTCGATGCGAGCGGCGTCGGCCTGCGGGTAGCGGGCCAGCATCAGGCTGTCGGCGTCCTTGCGTGCGGCCAGCGGCGCCACGGTCTGCCACAGCTCCTCGGTGATGAAGGGGATCAGCGGGTGGGCCAGGCGCAGCACGGTTTCGAGCACGCGCAGCAGGGTGCGGCGGGTGGCGCGTTGCTGGGCCGGGGTGCCGGTCTGGATCTGCACCTTGGCCAGTTCCAGGTACCAGTCGCAGTACTCGTCCCAGACGAATTCATACACCGCGCGGGCGACGAGGTCGAAACGGTAGGCTTCGAACTGGGTGGCGACTTCGGCTTCGGTGCGCTGCAGGCGGGAGACGATCCAGCGGTCGGCGAAGGAGAAGTCGAGCACCTCGGGCGTGCAGGCGACGCCTTCGCCCAGGCCGCAGTCCTGGCCTTCGGTGTTCATCAGCACGAAGCGGGTGGCGTTCCACAGCTTGTTGCAGAAGTTGCGGTAGCCCTCGCAGCGCGACAGGTCGAACTTGATGTCGCGGCCCGGGCTGGCGAGGCTGGCGAAGGTGAAGCGCAGCGCGTCGGTGCCGAAGGCGGGGATGCCGGTGGGGAATTCCTTGCGCGTCTTCTTCTCGATGCTCTGCGCCTGCTTCGGGTTCATCAGGCCGAAAGTGCGCTTGGCGACCAGTTCGTCGATGCCGATGCCGTCGATGAGGTCGATCGGATCGAGCACGTTGCCTTTGGACTTGCTCATCTTCTGGCCTTCCGCGTCGCGGATCAGGCCGTGCACGTAGACGTGCTTGAACGGGATCTTGCCGGTGATGTGCTTGGTCATCATGACCATGCGGGCGACCCAGAAGAAGATGATGTCGAAGCCGGTGACGAGCACCGTGGACGGCAGGTAGAGGTCGAGCGCGTCGTTGCTCCTGGCCGGCCATTCGGGCGTCCAGTCCAGCGTCGAGAATGGCCACAGCGCGGACGAATACCAGGTGTCGAGCACGTCCTCGTCGCGGCGCAGCGCGCCGGTGTAGCCGTCCTTGTCGGCCAGCGCGCGTGCTTCGGCTTCGTCGTGGGCGACCCAGCATTGGCCGTCGGTGCCGTACCAGGCCGGAATCTGGTGGCCCCACCACAGCTGGCGCGAGATGCACCAATCCTGGATGTTGTTCAGCCACTGGTTGTAGGTGTTGACCCAGTTCTCGGGGTAGAACCTGATCTCGCCCGAGGACACGCATTCCAGCGCCTTCTGGGTGATGCTCCTGCCGTCCGCGCCCGCCTTGCTCATGGCGACGAACCACTGGTCGGTCAGCATCGGCTCGATGACGACGCCGGTGCGGTCGCCGCGCGGCACCATCAGCTTGTGCGCCTTGGCTTCGACCAGCAGGCCGGCAGCCTCGAGTTCGGCGACGACCTTCTCGCGTGCCGGCACGCGGTCCAGCCCGGCGACCGAGGCCGGCATGGCGATGTGGCCCTTGGCCTGGCCGGCGGTGTCGAACACTTCGGCTTCGGCCGGCACCGCGCCGGCCAGCGTCAGCACGACGATCATGTCGAGGCCGTGGCGCTGGCCCACGGCGTAGTCGTTGAAGTCGTGCGCGGGCGTGACCTTGACGCAGCCGGTGCCGAATTCGCGGTCGACGTAGTCGTCGGCGATGATCGGGATGCGACGGCCGGTCAGCGGCAGTTCGACGGTCTTGCCGACCAGCGCGGCGTAGCGCTCGTCTTCCGGATGCACCATCACCGCGACGTCGCCGAGCAGGGTTTCCGGGCGGGTGGTGGCGACGGTGAGGCCGCGCAGTCCGCCGGCCGGGCCGTCGGTGAAGGGGTAGAGGATGTGGTAGAGCTTGCCGTCCTCTTCTTCCTGCACGACTTCGAGGTCGGACACCGCGGTGCCGAGCTTGGGGTCCCAGTTGACCAGGCGCTTGCCGCGGTAGATCAGGCCTTCGTTGTACAGGCGCACGAAGGTTTCGGTGACGGTTTTCGACAGGCCGGCGTCCATCGTGAAGCGTTCGCGCTTCCAGTCCGGGCTGGTGCCGAGGCGGCGCATCTGGCCGGTGATGCTGCCGCCGGAGTATTCCTTCCACTCCCAGACCTTCTCGAGGAACTTCTCGCGGCCGAGGTCGTGGCGGCTGATGCCCTGGGCGTCGAGCTGGCGTTCGACGACGATCTGGGTGGCGATGCCGGCGTGGTCGGTGCCGGGCTGCCACAGCGTGTTGTCGCCGCGCATGCGGTGGTAGCGCGTCAGCGCGTCCATGATCGTCTGGTTGAAGCCGTGCCCCATGTGCAGCGTGCCGGTGACGTTGGGCGGCGGCAGCAGGATGCAGAAGGCGTTGGGGTTCGACTTGTCGAGGCCGGCGTCGAAGTAGCCGCGGGATTCCCATTCGGGGTACCAGCGACGTTCGATGTCGGCGGGCTCGAAGCTTTTGGCCAGTTCCATGTTGTTTTACGCGCGTGAAGGCAAAGCGCGGATTATAGCGGATGCGCCCGCCGCGCCCGGCGGGCGCGTGGGGTGGCGGGTAGTGGGGGTAGGATGGGTAGAGCGCAAGCGAAACCCATCGGTGGCGGTATGAGGGCCCGGCTGGTGATGATGGGTTTCGCCTGCGGCTCTACCCATCCTACGGGGACTACCCATCCTGTGGGGAGGGTTTCGCTCGCTGGAGGGCGGCGGTTCAGCTTCGCAGCGGCGGCGGGAGATCCGGACTGCGTTCCATCTGGCGGCTGATGTGGGCCGACAGCTCGGGCTGCAGCGTGGCGCGCAGGTGGGCCTGGAGTTCGACCTGCAGGCGCTCGCTGAGGTTGTCGAGTTCGCGCTGCAGAATCTGCGGAAATTCCTGATCCATCCAGTCGTTGATGCTGCGTGCGATCAGGGTATCGAGCTCGATCAGGCGTTCGGCGATCTGGTAGGCGACGCGATCTTCGGTCGTGACTGCCGATTCGGCCGCTGAGAAGGCGGGGGCAGGCGGGGGGGGCGCATGCGCCGGGGGGGCTTCGACTGGCGCTGCCTTTTCTGCGGGCGGCGAGTCGAAGATCAGGGGATCGGGATCCCGTTCGCTCCAGCCCAGCGGCAGCTCGGATGGATCGACGACCTCGGTGAGGATGGGAAGATCGGTGGAATCGGCGTCTGCGGGGCTGGGCGGGGTAGGGGCGCCGGCTTCATTCGCTGGCCTGGCCGCGCGATGGCGGCCCAGCAAGGCGTCCGCCTGGTCCAGCAGGTCGTCGGCGCGTTCGAGTTCTTCGTCGGGGGGCAGCGGCAGCCAGTCCTTCATAGCGCCACCCTGCGTTCGGCGTCGAAGGCCTTCGGCTCCAGTCCCTGTTCGCGGTACTGCGCCCAGCGGGCGCGGGCGGGCTGGCGTTCGGCTTCGGTCTTGCCGACGATTTCGATCACGATCCTGAAGTCCTGGTAATCCGGCGGCAGATCCGGCGCGAGGTTGAACAGCGTGTCGGCATGCGGCCAGGGGGCGGCGGGAACGGCTTCGCCGATGACGACCGGCGTTTCCGCGGCCAGTTCGGAGTCGCGCAGCACGTGCGGGACGAAGGCGAGGGTGTCGCGCAGCCACAGCATGCGGTCGAGTTCCCGCGCGCTGTTGCCGTCGGGCATGCGCACCGCCACCTTGCGCCCGCTGCCGTAGGCGCGCCCGATCAGCTCGCAGGCGAGCGCGAGCCGGTCGGGCGTGTTGTGGTAGAAGCGGACGCTCGGCGCCATTCCGCTGCCGTTCAGTCGCCGCGTGCGCGGCCGACGAGGAACTCGGACAGCAGCGGCACCGGCCGGCCGGTCGCGCCCTTGGCGTCGCCTGACAGCCAGGCGGTGCCGGCGATGTCGAGGTGGGCCCACTTGTAGGCCTTGGTGAAGCGCGCCAGGAAGCAGGCCGCGGTGATGGTGCCGGCGTAGCGCCCGCCGATGTTGCCCATGTCGGCAAAGTTGCTCTTGAGCAGTTCCTGGTACTCGTCCCACAGCGGCAACTGCCAGGCGCGGTCGCCGGAGTCGGTGCCGCGCTTGAGCAGTTCGGCGGCGAGTTCGTCGTCGTTGGCGAGCAGGCCGCTGGGGATCTTGCCCAGGGCGACGACGCAGGCGCCGGTCAGCGTGGCGATGTCGATCACGCATTCGGGCTTGAAGCGCTCGGCGTAGGTCAGCGCGTCGCACAGCACCAGGCGGCCTTCGGCGTCGGTGTTGAGCACTTCGATGGTCTGGCCCGACAGCGAGGTGACGACGTCGCCCGGTTTGGTGGCGCCGCCGCCGGGCATGTTCTCGGTGGCGGCGATCAGGCCGACGACGTTGATCGGCAGGCCCATCCGGGCGATGGCCTTGAAGGTGCCGAGCACGCTGGCGGCGCCGCACATGTCGTACTTCATCTCGTCCATCTCGGCGGCCGGCTTCAGCGAGATGCCGCCGGTGTCGAAGGTGATGCCCTTGCCGACCAGCACGATCGGCCTGGCCCTGGATTTGCCGCCCTTGTAGTTCATGACGATGAACTTGGGCGGCTGGTGCGAGCCGCGCGCCACCGACAGGAAGGAGCCCATGCCGAGCTTTTCCATGTCGGCGCGTTCGAGCACTTCGACGTCGAACTTGTACTGCTTGCCCAGCGCCTGGGCGGTGTCGGCGAGATGGGTGGGGGTGCAGACGTTGCCCGGCAGGTTGCCGAGGTCTTTCGCCAGCGCCATGCCGGTGGCGATGGCGTGGCCGTAGCGCACCGCGGTGTCGAGCTCGGCGCTCGGTTCGGTTGCGGTCAGCAGCGTCAGCTTGCGCGCGCCGCGTTCCTTCTTGTCTTTCTTGTCCTTGCCGGACTTGAGCGCATCGAAGCGGTAGGCGCCGTCGGCCAGGATGCGGGCGGCCTGCTGCATCTTCCAGCTCAGCGGGCGTTCGCCGACGGCGAGGTCGGCCAGCGTGACGACGGCGTCCTTGGCCGGCGTCGCGGCCAGCGCCTTGGCGGCGGCGGTCAGCGCGTCGCGGTAGGCCTTGTCGCCGAATTCGTCCTGCTTGCCCAGGCTGACCAGCAGCACGCGCTCGGCGTGGGTGCCGGGCAGTTCGGCCAGCAGCAGCGTGGCGCCGGCCTTGTCGTCCAGGTCGCCGCGCTTCAGGTAGTGGGCGATGCGGCCTTCGGCGGCGGCATCGACGGCAGCGGTGGCGGTGGGCAGAACCCCGTCGGCAAAGGCGCCGAGCACCAGCAGGCCGGCCTTGGACTTCGCCGGCGAGCCGGTCTTTATGGTAAATTCCATCAGCTTTTTTCCTTGGGAAGACGCGTCTTGCGAACTGCCGCCGATTATGGCGCCTTCGCCCGGAACCCGTCAAAAAGCCTTCCGGCCGGGCCCTTCCCGCCGGCGGCTGCAACCTTCATCACAACCCTCTCTTGCCCATCGGTCCTATCGCGCGATGATCTTCCGCCGCGCCCTTCAGCGGGAATTCACCCACGCCGCCGCCGCGGTTTTCGTTGCACTGTTCGCGATCCTGATCTCGACCGTGCTGATCCGCCTGCTCGGCCAGGCCGCCGGCGGCCGCGTGCCGGCCGAAGCGGTGCTGGCGCTGATCGGCTACGGTGCGCTGGCGCAGTTGCCGACGGTGCTGACGCTGACCTTGTTCATCGCCATCCTGGTGTCGCTGTCGCGCAGCTACCGCGACTCGGAAATGGTGGTGTGGTTCGCGGCCGGCGTGCCGCTGACGTCCTGGATACGGCCGGTGCTGACGTTCGCGCTGCCGCTGGTGGTCGTGATCGGCGCCGGTTCGCTGTACCTGACGCCGTGGGCGCAGCAGCAGAGCAGCGAATATCGCGACCGTCTCGACAGCCGCGACGATACCCAGCGTGTCGCGCCCGGCGTGTTCCGCGAGTCCTCCGGCGCCCAGCGCGTGTTCTTCGTCGAGATCGGCGCCGGCGAGGATGGCCGGGTGCGCAACGTCTTCGTCAGCGAGGAGACGCGCGATGGCGGCCTGGTCGTGATCGCGTCGGCCGAAGGCTACATGCGCAGCGACGAGGAAGGGCGCCGTTTCGTGGTGCTGGAGAAAGGGCGGCGCTACGACGGCCGGCCGGGTACGCCGGAATACCGCGTGATGGAGTTCGAACGCTACGAAGTTCAGGTGGAGCAGAAGCCGGCCGTCAGCCAGCCGTCGCGCACCCGCGCGCTGCCCACCGCGCTGCTGCTGGCGCAGGGCGACAAGCGCAGCATGGGCGAACTGCTGGGCCGCTTCGGTGCGCCGCTGTCCGCGTTGCTGCTGGCCTTGCTCGCCATTCCGCTGTCCTTCGTCAATCCGCGCGCGGGGCGGGCCAACGGCTTGCTGATCGCGCTGCTGACCTATCTCGTCTATAGCAATGCCATCTCGGTGTTCCAGGGCTGGGTGGCGCAGGGGCGGATGAGCTTCGGCGTCGGGCTGTTCCTGCCGCACCTGATCGTGCTGGCCATGCTGGCGCTGCTGTTCTACAAGCGGCTGGCGGTGTCGCCGTTCTGGCGGGCGAGGTCGTCATGAGCATCCTGTTCCGCTATCTCGCGCGGGAGATCTACTCGGCCACGGCGCTGGTGCTGGTGGCTTTCCTGGGCCTGTTCGCCTTCTTCGACTTCATCAACGAACTGGAAGACGTCGGCAAGGGCGACTACCAGATCGCCGATGCGGCCGTGTATGTGGCGATGATCCTGCCCGGTCGCGTTTATGAACTGTTCCCGGTCGCGGTGCTGATCGGCACCTTGTATGCCCTGGCGACGCTGGCGCGCCATTCCGAAATCACCGTGATGCGCGCCTCCGGGATGTCGAACGGCGCGCTGGCGCGCATGCTGGCGCTGATCGGCAGCGTGCTGGTGGCGCTGACTTTCCTCATCGGCGAATACGTGGGCCCGCCGGCCGAAGCGGCCGCCCAGGAATGGAAACTGACGGCGACCCAGTCCACCGTGTCGCAGCAGTTGCGCTCCGGCCTGTGGGTCAAGGACGGCCGGCTGGTGATCAACGTCCGCACGATGCTGCCCGACCGCACGATGCAGAACGCGCGGGTGTATGAATTCGACGACGACTACGGCCTGCTGTCGATCAGCGAAGCCAGGCGCGGCGTGCACGACGGCAAGGAGCATTGGCGCCTGCTGGAAGTGTCCCGCACCCGCTTCCTCGATGACCGTACCGAAGTCGAACAGGTGCCGGAAATCACCTGGCGCTCGGATCTCTCGCCCGAAGTGCTGGGCGTGCTGATGGTGGGGCCGGAGCACATGCCGGTGGGCAGGCTGTGGACCTACATCCAGCACCTTCGCGACAACCAGCAGAGTTCCGACCGCTTCGAGATCGCGCTGTGGAAGAAGCTGATCTATCCCTTCGCCGTGCTGGTGATGATGGCGCTGGCGCTGCCTTTCGGCTTCATCCATGACCGCATGGGCGGCGCCAGCGCGCGCATCTTCATGGGGGTGATGCTGGGCGTGGGCTTCCATCTGCTGAACGGCTTGTTCTCCAACCTCGGCATGATCAACGCCTGGCCGCCGATCATGGCGGCGCTGACGCCCAGCCTGATCTTCCTGGCAGCTGCGGCAGGCATCCTGCGCTACGTCGAGCGGCGCTGAAGCGCCGGCCTCCTTTGGAGAGGCGGCTGCAGCGCGAAGCCGGCTGAGGCCGGAAACGAAAAACGGACCCGAAGGTCCGTTTTTCGTGCGTCACCGCGAGAGTGATCAGCCTTGCTGCTTTTGCTCTTGCTGTTGTTGCAGGGCAGCCTTCTTGGCAGCGGCGGCCTTGTAGTCCAGCTTTTCCTTGATGCGTGCGGACTTGCCCGAACGCTGGCGCAGGTAGTACAGCTTGGCGCGGCGGACGTCGCCGCGGCGCTTCACTTCGATACCGGCCACCAGCGGCGAGTAGGTCTGGAACGTGCGCTCCACGCCTTCGCCCGAGGAAATCTTGCGGACGATGAAAGCGGAGTTCAGGCCGCGATTGCGCTTCGCGATCACCACGCCTTCGTATGCCTGCAGACGTTCGCGGTTGCCTTCCTTGACCTTGACCTGGACGATCACGGTGTCGCCGGGGGCGAACTCCGGGATGGCCTTGCCTTGGGTCAGGCGGGCGATTTCTTCCTGTTCGAGCTGCTGAATCAGGTTCATTGCGGATACTCCATCGATGTTGTCGGCCTCTGTCTTTGCATCGGCCTGGCAGCAGAGCAGGTCGCCACCTGGTGCGTGCCGTTTATGTACGGGCTTTCAGACGATGCTGCCGTCTTCCGCCCCGGCTTGCTCCTGCCTGAATTCCTCAAGCAGTTTCAATTCGGTCTTGCTCAGTTGCCGCCCGGCCAGCAGATCCGGCCGCCGCAGTGCGGTGCGGCCCAGGGACTGCTTCAGCCGCCAGCGGCGGATTGCTGCATGGTTGCCCGACAGCAGCACCTCGGGCACTTTGTCTTCTCCCAGCACTTCCGGCCGCGTGTAATGCGGGCAGTCGAGCAGGCCATCGACGAAGGAATCCTCCTGCGCCGAATCGGCGGTGTTCAATGCGCCGGGCAGTTGCCGCACGATCGCGTCGAGCAGCACCATCGCCGGCAGTTCGCCGCCGGACAACACGAAGTCGCCGAGCGACACTTCCATGTCGACCGCGCGTTCGATGACGCGCTGGTCGATGCCTTCGTAGCGGCCGCACAGCAGGATCAAGCCCGGCTGCGCCGCCAGTTCCATCACCGCCGCCTGGTCCAGCCGGCGGCCTTGCGGCGACAGGTAGAGCACCGGGCCAGCAGCCCCGATCTCCGTCTGCTGGGCCACGCGCGCCGCTGCGATCGATTGCAGCAGCGGTTCGGCCAGCATCACCATGCCCGGCCCGCCGCCGTAGGGGCGGTCGTCCACCGTGCGGTGCGGATCGTGGGTGAAGTCGCGCGGGTTGTGGAAACCCAGCGCGTACAGCCCGCGATCCTTCGCCCGGCGGGTGATGCCGCTGCCCGTCAGGGCGACGAACATCTCGGGGAAGAGGGTGATGAGGTCGTAGCGGCGCAGGCCGCCCGCGATCGTCACCTCTGCCTCTTCCTGACTGCTCCCGGCTCCGGCGTGATCGCTCACGCCTACCAGTCCTCGCCCCAGGCGACGCGGATGCGCCGTGCGGCGAGATCGACATCCAGCACGTAGGCCGCGACGAAGGGAATCAGCCGCTCGCCGCCGTCCTGTGCCTCGTCCTTCACCTGCAGCACGTCATGGGCGCCGGTGGACAGCAGGCCATCGACCACGCCCAGCCGCGTGCCGGCTTCGTTGAAGACTTCGAGGCCGACGAGGTCGCCCCAGTAGTACTCGTCTTCGGCCGGTTTCGGCAGCGCTTCGCGCGGTGCACCGATGTACCAGCCGTCGATCGCCTCCGCCGCGTTGCGGTCCGGCACTTCGCCGAAGGCGGCGACCAGTCCCTTGCCGTGCGCCCGGCACGCTTTCAGCGTATAGGGCTTCCAGCGCTCGGCGGGAGCGCCGTCCTCGGCGCAGAGCCACCATTGCGGCATCTTGCGCCATTCGACCGGGTCATCGCCGAAGGGATGGATCTTGACCCAGCCCTGAACGCCGAAAGGGGCGACAATGCGCCCCAGTACGATCATGTGCCTGTCCGCCTCTTCAGGCCGTGGCCGGGATCGTCGCTGCTCAGGCAGCGGCCTTGGCGGCCTGCTTGGCCAGGCGGGCAACGGTCGGCGACAGCTGGGCGCCGTTCTGCTGCCAGTAGGCCAGGCGCTCGGCGTTGATCACCAGGCCCTGCGCGGCGCCGGAGGCAACCGGGTTGTAGTAGCCGACGCGCTCGATGAAACGGCCATCACGGCGATTGCGGGAATCGGCGGCGACGATGTTGAAGAACGGGCGCTTTTTGGCGCCACCACGGGCAAGGCGAATGACGACCATCTGATTTTCCTGATCGGTGGATGCGAAAAACGGCGAATTCTAGTGCAAAACGCTGCCGGGATCAAGCTGCGCGTGTTTTGTCGAACAAGAGGAAGCATGGCGGGCGAGCACTTGCGGAATGATGCCTGTTCCGGCACGTTCCGAGTTGCTCGAAGAGAAAAGTCGTGCATTCTCAAATATGACTAAAATGCAATAAATGAACATCTGCAACGTTTTCTGTCCATGATCCAGGCTCCACTTTCTGCTGTTGGCGACGAAGCGGGCGATTTCCTGCGCTGGCTGGAATCCGAACCCGCCGACGAGGTCGTCGACGACCTGGAAGGCTTGCGTACCCGCCTCGGGGAACTGCCGTGCAGCAGCGGGCTGGCGGATGAGGTACTGCGCTGCTGCCTGGAGGGCGGCGCGGCGCGGGGGCTGGACATCAGCAGCCGCATTCGTGCGCAGTTGCAGGAGGCCAGCCTGCCTTTGCCGCCCGTCCTGCATCGAGCGTCGATCGACATTTCCGCCACCCTGGCGGAAATGGCACGGAGGCTGGAAAGCCTGCAGTCCGCGGCTGCGCCGGATTTGCGTGCCTGGAAAGACGGCCGGCGCCTGGGGCTGGTGCTGTGCTGCGAAGCTTTCGTCGTGGCGGCGATGTCCGCTGCCAATGCGCCGCCTGGCTTGTGGGCGCTCGCCAACCGCGTGGCGGCCGAGCTCGAAGGCGATGCGTCCTATTTCACCATGGCGGCGATCGCCGCCGCGTCTCCCGAGAGCCTGACGGCCCGCCAGTTGGCCTGGATCGCCGATTTCCTCGGCAGCGGCCTGCCCGAGCTGCAGTTGCAGGCTGAGGGCGAGTCGCTCGTCGGTGCCTGGTGGATCGTACTGGGGACGGATACGGCGCCGGTATCGGTGGCGCGTGGGCTGGCGCCCGCGGGAGGCGACGTGCGCCACTTCAGCCTCGTACCGCTTGCGCGCGTGCTCGGCGAGCATGTCGAGCACCTGGAAACGGTGATCGCTGCCGCGGAGAACACCGGCGACACGCTCGAAGTGGAGCTGCTGGATGCAGGGGATGAGGAACTGCCGCCGGGCCTGACGCCGGTCGAACTGCTCGCGTTGCTGCGCACCCTGCGCGAACGCTGGGTGAGCTCCCCGCTGCGGATACAGCCCCGGCGGCCCCAGCACTATGCGATCCAGGTTTGTCTGGGTCTGCGCGGGCTGTGGGAGCTCGGGCGAGGGCGCAGCGAGGGCGGACGGGTGCTGGAATGGCAGGTGCTCAACGAAAGCCCGGGCGGCTACGCGATCATGAGCATCACGGAAACCGGGGCGGGTACCGGCCGGCCGGCGGAAATCGTTGCCGGTATCGTGCTCGGAGTCAGACGCCAGGCGGATGAGGCCTGGGCGGTGTGCGTGGTGCGCTGGGTGCGCAGCGAAGCGTCCGGCCGGATCGAACTGGGGCTGCAGATGCTGGCGCCGTCCTATCACGCGGTGCAGGTGGCTTTCCGCGGGGCCACGCTGCGGGGGGTGGTGCCTGCGCTGGCGCTGCCGGCCATGGAGCCGATGCGCCGTCATCCGGCTTTCCTCGCACCCGCCGGAACCTATGCTTCGCGCCGTTTCGTCTTCGTGCGCGAAGGCGCGCGCGTGTATGTGGCGCAGGGGCGCGCCCTGGGACTGGACATGCAGACTGCCAGCGTCGAACTGTTCCGCTACGAGATCGATCCCTACCCGATCTGATGGCAGGCCGGGCCGCGTGGATCGGGCCGCGCTGGCACGGATCGGCGTGATGCAGGTTGGCGTGCCTCGACTTGGGCGGCAAGGCCTGCGTGGCGCGGCCGGCGCGGCCCCAATGGTATGATCCGCGCCTCCCGATTCTCGCGCGCAGCCATGCAGGAAATACTCGTCCTTTACTACAGCCATCGCGGTTCGGTCCGCGCGCTGGCCGAGCAGATCGCCATCGGCATCCATCAGGTGCCCGGCGCCGTGGCACGGGTACGGACCGTGCCACGGGTGTCGACCGTGTGCGAGGCAGTGGAAGACGAGATACCCGCCGACGGCCCGGCCTACGTCGAGCCGCGCGACCTGGTCGAATGCGCCGGCCTGGCGCTGGGCAGCCCGACCCGCTTCGGCAACATGGCGGCGCCGATGAAGTATTTCCTCGACGGGCTGGCGGGAGAATGGGCCAATGGCGCGCTGATCGGCAAGCCCGCCTGCGTGTTCTCGTCATCCGCCAGCCAGCATGGCGGGCAGGAGAGCACGCTGCTGACGATGATGGTGCCGCTGCTGCACCACGGCATGATGCTGCTCGGCATTCCCTATTCCGAAACACGGCTCAACACCACGCGCAGCGGCGGCTCGCCCTATGGTGCGACCCACGTCGCCGGCATGGACGGCCTGCCGGTGCTGACGGCCGACGAGATCGAACTGGCGCGCGCCCAGGGGCGCCGCCTGGCCGAAGTGACGCTGCGGCTGGCGGGTGAGCGATGAGTCCGCGCCTGCTCAACCTCGTTGCCAGCATCAGCCTGCTGGCGCTGATCGCGCTGTGCGTGCTGTGGGAAGGCTGGCTCGCGCCGCTGCGCCCCGGCGGCTCGTGGATGATGCTGAAGGCGGTGCCGCTGCTGCCGGCGGTGTTCGGCATCCTGCGCGGCAAGCGCTACACCCATCAATGGGTGTCGATGCTGTCGCTGCTGTACTTCACCGAAGGCGTGCTGCGCGCCAGTGATCCGGGTTTGACCGGGGTGCTGGCGGGCGTGGAGATCGCGCTGTCGGTGCTGCTGTTCCTCGGCACGATGTACTATGCGCGCAACACCGCGCCGTCGCGGCTGGTGCCCGGGAAATAAGAGGAGGAGGCCGGGCCGCTGCTGGCCGGGAACACCACCGCCCTCGTAGGAGCGGCTTCAGCCGCGATGGGGCGGATGCCCCCATGCGCTGCTTTCGCGGCTGAAGCCGCTCCTACGGAAGACTGGGCCGGCCATGCGGCTTCAAACCTGCGGATTCAGCCGCGGGGCAGTGCTCTGCAGTTTGTTCAGCGCGTTCAGATAGGCCTTGGCCGAGGCGACGATGATGTCGGTGTCTGCGCCCTGGCCGTCCATCACGCGGCCTTCCTTGGCCAGGCGCACGGTGACTTCGCCCTGGGCATCGGTGCCGGTGGTGATGGCATTGACCGAATACAGCAGCAGCTGACTGCCGCTGTTGGCAACGCCCTCGATGGCCTTGAAGGCGGCATCGACCGGTCCCGAACCCTCGGACTGGGTGCGGTGCTCGGTGTTGCCGATGACCAGCGTCAGCTCGGCCAGCGGCGTTTCTCCCGTCTCGGAATGGAAGCGGCTCGACACCAGGCGGTAATGCTCGGCCTCGGGCGTGATCGCTTCGTCGCGCATCAGCGCGTGCAGGTCTTCGTCGAAGATCTCGTGCTTCTTGTCGGCCAGTTCCTTGAAGCGTGAGAAAGCATGGTTCAGGTGCTCCTCGCCGGTGATCTCGATGCCCAGCTCCTGCAGCCGCGCGCGGAAGGCGTTGCGGCCGGAATGCTTGCCCAGCACCAGCTTGTTGGCGCCCCAGCCGACATCCTCGGCGCGCATGATCTCGTAGGTTTCGCGGTGCTTCAGCACGCCGTCCTGGTGGATGCCGGACTCATGGGCGAAGGCGTTGGCGCCGACGATGGCCTTGTTGGGCTGCACCGGGTAGCCGGTGACCTGCGACACCAGCTTGGACGCCGGCACGATCTGGGTGGTGTCGATGCGGGTCTCGACCGGGAACACGTCGCCGCGGGTGCGCACCGCCATGACGATTTCTTCCAGCGAGGCGTTGCCGGCGCGCTCGCCCAGGCCATTGATGGTGCATTCGACCTGGCGCGCGCCGGCGTGCACGGCGGCGAGCGAGTTCGCCACCGCCATGCCGAGGTCGTTGTGACAGTGCACCGACCAGATCACCTTGTCGGAGTTGGGCACGCGCTCGATCAGCGTGCGGATGGTGCCGGCGTACTGCTCCGGCACGTTGTAGCCGACGGTGTCGGGCACGTTGATGGTCTTCGCGCCGGCCTGGATCACGGCCTCGAAGATGCGTACCAGGAAGTCGATGTCGGAGCGGCCGGCGTCCTCGGCCGAGAACTCGACGTCGTCGGTGAATTGACGCGCCAGCGCGACCGACTTCACAGCCTGCTCGACGACCTGGTCGGGCGTCATGCGCAGCTTCTTCTCCATGTGGATCGGGCTGGTGGCGATGAAGGTATGGATGCGGCCGCGGGCGGCCGGCGCGATGGCCTCGGCGGAGCGGCGGATGTCGTTTTCGTTGGCGCGCGCCAGCGAACAGACGGTGGATTCCTTGACCGCTTCGGCGATCGAGCGCACCGATTCGAAGTCGCCGTTGGAGGCGGCGGCGAAGCCCGCCTCGATGACATCGACCCGCATGCGTTCGAGCAGGCGGGCGATGCGCAGCTTTTCCTCGCGCGTCATCGATGCGCCCGGGCTTTGCTCGCCGTCGCGCAGGGTGGTGTCGAAAATGATCAGTTGGTCTTTCATGTTCAGCTCCTCGGGGAGGCGTCGTCATCGGCCGCGGCGGGAGGTTCCGTGCCGTCGGCCTGGGGGGCAGGTGCGGCCGGGGCCATTGCGCTGGCCCGCTTGTCCTTGCGCCGCTTCCAGCGCAGCACCCACATCACGTAGCCGGAAGCGGCATAGGCCAGGAACAGGCCGAACAGGATGCCCGGCGGATAGCTGGAAATCAGCGCGAAGACCAGTACGAAGGCGATCAGCACGATGAAGGGCACGCTCTTGCGCAGATTGATGCTCTTGCCGCTCCAGAACAGCACGTTGCTGACCATCGACACGCCGGCGAAGATCGTCAGCACGCAGGCGTAGCCGCTCAGCTCGTCGCCGGTGAAGCCGTTGTCGATGCCGACCCACACCAGGCCTGCGGTCAGCGCCGCGGCGGCGGGACTGGGCAGGCCCTGGAAGTAGCGCTTGTCGACGACGCTGATGTTGGTGTTGAAGCGTGCCAGCCGCAGCGCGGCGCCGGCGCAGTAGATGAAGGCCGCGATCCAGCCGAGCTTGCCGAGGTCGCGCAGCGCCCACTCGTACATCACCAGGGCCGGCGCCGCGCCGAAGGACACCATGTCGGCCAGCGAATCGTATTCGGCGCCGAACTCGCTCTGAGTGTGCGTCAGGCGCGCGATACGCCCATCCAGGCCGTCGAGCACCATGGCGACGAAGATTGCCACTGCCGCGATCTCGAAGCGCTGGTCCATCGCCTGCACGATCGCGTAGAAGCCGGCGAACAAGGCGGCGGTGGTGAACAGGTTCGGCAGGATGTAGATGCCGCGGCGGCGCTTGTCGGGCGTGATCAGGGGCATGCGGTCGGGATCGTCCATGTGGACACTAATGGTTCTGCAGGAATTCGATTCTAGCAGTCCGCCGCCCGCGCTGCGCCGAATCGCTGCTGGGCGCTGCCGATCAGCTCCTGGCGAGGGCGTCGCGCAACTGCGCAGCGTAGCCCTGCAGCACGTCGGCCGGCGGATCCTTGCGCGGCCATGACAGCGCGATGCCGTCGTCACTGTGGCGCGGCACCACGTGCATGTGGAAATGGAACACCGTCTGATCGCCTTCGCGGCCGTTGGCCTGCAGCAGGGTCAGGCCGGGCGGGTCGAAGGTGTCGCGTACCGCGTGGGCGACACGCTTCACCGTCCGTGCCACCGCGGCGGCTTCGTCCGGCGTGATGTCGAACAGCGTGGCGGCATGGCGCCTGGTGGCCACCAGGACGTGGCCGGGATTGACCTGGCCGATGTCCATGAAGGCGATGGTGAGTTCGTCCTCGAAGACGCGGGCCGAAGGAATCTCGCCTGCGACCAGGCGGCAGAAGATGCACTGGCCGGGCGGCGAGGTGTCGATGAACATGGGCATGAAGAAAACCTCCTTGGGCGTGAAAACCGGCCGCGTGCGAAAAGCTGCAGCCGGTTGCAGGGAGGCAGTTTAGCCGTGCCGCCGGCGGCGGGGAAACCGGCGCCGGCCGAGGGGGGCTTCAGTCGGCCTCAGTCGACAATGGCCGCTTCGTCCGGTACCACCACCGCGAACAGGTCGCCCAATGCCGCCAGTGCGGCCGCCTGCAGGCTTTCGGCGCTGACCACCGAGCCGTCCGGTGCGGCCAGCGGCCGGGTCGCGGTGGCGGCGGCCGGCACCGTCACGGCGTAGCCGAGGTTGAAGGCGCCGCGGGCGGTGGAGTTGATGCACATGTGGGTCATGAAGCCCGTCACCACCAGGTTCTTGACGCCGGCGGCTTTCAGACGCTCGTCCAGGTCGGTACCGATGAAGGAGTTCGGATAATTCTTGACCACCACCGCCTCGCCGTCTGCGGGCGCGACCTTGTCGGCGATGGCGCCGATTTCGGCACGCACGTCGTAGGGGGTGCCGGGGCCGGCGTCGTGCTGGATGTGCAGCACCGGAATCTTCAGTGCCCGCGCGCGGGCCAGCAGCGTCGCGCACTGATCGAGCGCCGGCTCGACGCCGGTCAGTTGCATGATGCCTTCGCGATAGGTGTTCTGGGCATCGACGATGATCAGCGCCGATTCGGACAGGGGGGCAGGGGTGTCGGGCTGGCCGGTCAACTGGCGCAGGGTGGTGGATGCGGTGCTCATGTGTCGTCTCCTGATGATGTCGGCGTCGCCTGGCGCTGCAGATGCGACGGTGATGGGAGGCTATACTTTGCCGCTGCCTGCGTGAATAGGCATTTCTGCCGGAAATCCATGCAGATTTGCAGGGCGAGAGGGCTTCCGAACAAGGGCGTGCCGAGTCGCCTGATGCGAGCCGATGCGGATCAGGAGGCCGGAAAAGGGGTTGCCGTGGCGATGAACTGGGATGATCTGCGTTTTGCCGTGATGCTGGGCCGGGAGGGCACGCTGGCAGCGGCGGCGCGCCGGCTCGGTGTCGACCAGACCACCGTCGCCCGCCGCCTGAAAGCGCTGGAAACCGCGCTGGGCGCAAGCCTGTTCGAGCGTGGCGACGGCCACTGGCAGCCCACGGCGGTCGGCCTGCGCGTGCTGGAACGGGCCGGCCGCATCGAGGAGGACATGGCCGGCGTGGTGCGCGTCGCCGAGGCTGGCGCGGGCAAGGTGGGCGGCGTGGTGCGCATCACCGCGGTGGCTGCCATCGTCGGCGAATGGCTGGTGCCGCGACTGCGGGATCTGTGCGCCCGCCATCCCGAGCTGTGCGTCGACGTCATCGCCAGCAACGACAACCTCAACGTCGCCCGGCGCGAGGCCGACATCGCGATCCGCCTCGCACGGCCGGCCAGCGGCGACTTCCTGATCCGCAAGCTGGCGGACGTCGGCTTCGCCGTCTATGGCGCTGCACGGGGCGATTTGCCGGTACGGACCGGAGACTGGGTGGCCTACAACGAGGATCTCGCCCACACGCCGGAAATGCGCTATCTGCAATCCATGCTCGGCAGCGGCCGCATCCGCCTGCGCTCGAACAGTCTGAGGGGGCTGGCGCGCGCGGTGGCCGATGGCGTGGGCCACGGCGTGCTGCCGTGCTTCCTCGCCGATGCCGTGCCCGGCCTGGTTCGTCTGACCGGCGCCCGGCCGGTGCTGAGCCGGGAGCTGTGGATGCTGATCCACCCGGATGCGCGCTCGCAGGCGCGGGTCGCGGCGACGGCGGACTGGCTGGTGGAACGTTTCCAGGCCGAGGCGGCGGGTTTTGCGGGGATCCTTGCGTAAATGGTGCGTCTCTGCGGCGGAGGAAAATTCGACCGCAAGATTCGGAGTGCCCGTAGTCGGATGGCAGCCTAAGCTGGCACCATGATCAAGTGTCGCAGGACAAAGCCATGAACGCGAATCTCCAGACTCCATCGCCTTATGCAAGCGAAGCCTCGCGCTGGCAGGCGGTGCAGGCGCGTGACCCGGAGGCCGACGGCCATTTCGTCTACGCCGTGCGCACCACGGGCGTGTATTGCCGGCCGAGCTCCGCGGCCCGGCTGCCGCGGCGCGAGAACGTCGAGTTCTTCGATTCGGCCGAAGCCGCCGAGGCTGCCGGCTACCGCCCCAGCCGCCGCGCGCATGGCGACAGGACGACCGCTGCGGCCGAACGGGCTGCGCTGGTGGCGCAGGCCTGCCGCCGGATCGAGGAAAGCGAACCGCCGCCCGGACTCGATGCGCTGGCCGCCGAGGCCGGCATGAGCCCCTGGCATTTCCACCGCATTTTCAAGGCCGAGACGGGGGTGACGCCCAAAGCCTATGCTTCCGCCCGGCGGGCCGCCCGGTTGCGCGAGGAACTGGGCGAGCCGGCGGCCTCGGTGACGGATGCGATCTATGGCGCCGGCTTCAGTACCAGCAGCCGCTTCTACGAGACTTCGAACCAGCGCCTCGGCATGCGCGCGCGGGACTACCAGGCCGGCGGCACCGGAACCGAGATCCGCTTCGCCGTCGGCCAATGCACGCTGGGTGCCATCCTGGTCGCACAGAGCCGGCGCGGTATCTGCGCCATCCTGCTGGGCGACGATCCCGATGCCCTGGTGCGCGACCTGCAGGACCGCTTTCCCATGGCCGAACTGGTTGGTGGCGATGCCGATTTCGAACGCCTGGTGGCGCAGGTCGTCGGCTTCGTCGAGATGCCTGTCATCGGCCTGAACCTGCCGCTGGACGTGCGCGGCACGGCTTTCCAGGAACGCGTGTGGCAGGCCTTGCGCGCGATTCCGGCCGGCGCCACGGCCACCTATGCCGAGATCGCCGAGCGCATCGGCGCGCCGCGTGCAGCAAGGGCCGTCGGTGCGGCCTGCGGCGCCAACCCCATCGCCGTCGCCATTCCCTGCCATCGTGTCGTGCGCCGCGACGGCGATCTGTCGGGTTATCGCTGGGGCGTGGAGCGCAAGCGGGAATTGCTGCGGCGGGAGGCCGAGCCCGCGGCGGTAGTGGAAGCAGGCTGAAAAGAAAAAGGCCGGAGCCGCATGATGCGGTTCCGGCCTCTGTACGCCGCAAGGGCGCGCGAAGATCAGTTCTTCGACTTGTCGACCAGGGCCTTGGCCTTGATCCAGGGCATCATGTCGCGCAGCTGGGCGCCGACCTTCTCGATCGGGTGCTCGGCGTTCAGGCGGCGGCGAGCGGTCATGCTCGGGTAGTTGCTGCGGCCTTCCTGGATGAACATCTTGGCGTATTCACCGGTCTGGATGCGCTTCAGGGCGTTGCGCATGGCGGCGCGCGACTGCTCGTTGATGACTTCCGGGCCGGTCACGTACTCGCCGTACTCGGCGTTGTTCGAGATCGAGTAGTTCATCGTGGCGATGCCGCCTTCGTACATCAGGTCGACGATCAGCTTCAGCTCGTGCAGGCACTCGAAGTAGGCCATTTCGGGCGCGTAGCCGGCTTCGGTCAGGGTTTCGAAGCCCATCTTGACCAGCTCGACGGCACCGCCGCACAGCACGGCCTGTTCGCCGAACAGGTCGGTTTCGGTCTCTTCCTTGAAGTCGGTCTCGATCACGCCGCCCTTGGTGCCGCCGTTGGCCGCAGCGTAGGACAGGGCGATGTCGCGGGCCTTGCCGGACTTGTCCTGGTACACCGCGATCAGCGAGGGCACGCCGCCGCCGCGCAGGTATTCGGAGCGGACGGTGTGGCCGGGGCCCTTCGGCGCGACCATGATCACGTCGAGGTCTTCACGCGGCACGACCTGGTTGTAGTGCACGTTGAAGCCGTGGGCGAAGGCCAGCGCGGCGCCTTGCTTGATGTTCGGCTCGACGTCGTTCTTGTAGACCTCGGGGATGTTCTCGTCCGGCAGCAGGATCATGACGACGTCGGCGTCGGCGACGGCTTCCGCCACTTCCTTGACCTGCAGGCCGGCACCTTCGGCCTTGGACCACGAGGCGCCGCCCTTGCGCAGGCCGACGGTGACCTTGACGCCCGAGTCGGACAGGTTCTGGGCGTGGGCGTGGCCCTGCGAGCCGTAGCCGACGATGGTGACCTTCTTGCCCTTGATGAGGGAGAGGTCGGCGTCCTTGTCGTAATAAACCTTCATGTTCGTCCTTTCGTTTGCGGTGTGGGGTGGGTCAGAGCTTGAGCACGCGGTCGCCGCGGCCGATGCCGCAAACGCCCGAGCGCACGGTTTCGAGGATCAGGGCGGGCTCGATGGCGCCGAGGAAGGCGTCGAGCTTGCCCTGGTTGCCGGTCAGCTCGACGACGTAGGAGGCGTCGGTGACGTCGATGATGCGGGCGCGGAAGATGTCGACGGTGCGCTTGATCTCCTCGCGATCCTTGCCGGTGGCGCGGATCTTGACCAGCATCAGCTCGCGTTCGATGTGCGCCGCCTCGGAGATGTCGACCACCTTGACCACCTCGACCAGCTTGTTCAGCTGCTTGGTGATCTGCTCGATGATGTCGTCCGAGCCGGTGGTGACGATGGTCATGCGCGACATCGAGGCGTCTTCGGTCGGTGCCACGGTCAGCGACTCGATGTTGTAGCCGCGCGCCGAGAACAGGCCCGAGACGCGCGACAGCGCGCCGGATTCGTTTTCGATCAGAAGGGAAATGACGTGACGCATGGTGTGTTCGGTCCTGGATTAGAGGTCTTCGGCGGACAGGATCATCTCGGTGAGGCCCTTGCCGCCCTGCACCATCGGGTAGACGTTCTCGGTCGGGTCGACCTGGAAGTCGAGGAACACGAGCTCGTTCTTGTGCGTGGTGAAGGCCTCGCGCAACGCACCTTCGACATCCGAGGGCTTGTCGACGCGGATGCCGACGTGGCCGTAGGATTCGGCCAGCTTGGCGAAGTCGGGCAGCGAATCCATGTAGGACTCGGAGTAGCGGCCGCCGTGGAACAGCTGCTGCCACTGGCGCACCATGCCCAGGTAGCGGTTGTTCAGGTTGCAGATCTTGATCGGCAGGCGGAACTGCTTGCAGGTCGAAAGCTCCTGGATGTTCATCTGGATCGAGGCTTCGCCGGTGATGCAGGCGACCTGCATGTCCGGGTGGGCGAGCTGCGCACCCATCGCGTAGGGCATGCCGACGCCCATCGTGCCCAGGCCGCCGGAGTTGAGCCAGCGGCGCGGCTTGGTGAAGGGGTAGTACTGCGCGGCCCACATCTGGTGCTGGCCGACGTCGGAGGTGACGATGGCTTCGCCGCCGGTCACTTCCCACAGCTTCTGCACGACGAACTGCGGCTTGATGATCTCGTCCGAGTTCTTGTAGACCATGCAGTTGCGGCCGCGCCATTCCTCGACCTGCTTCCACCAGGCGGCGAGCGCCTCGGGGTTGGGGCGGGCCTCGCCGCTTTCGAGCTGGCGGATCATCTCCTCCAGCACTTCCTTGACGTCGCCGACGATGGGCACGTCGACCTTGACGCGCTTCGAGATCGACGACGGATCGATGTCGATGTGGATGATCTTGCGCGGCTCTTCGGCGAAGTGCGAGGGCAGGCCGATGACGCGGTCGTCGAAGCGGGCGCCGACGGCCAGCAGCACGTCGGAGTAGTGCATCGCCATGTTGGCTTCGTAGGTGCCGTGCATGCCCGGCATGCCGAGATACTGGCGGTCGCCGGCGGGGTAGCCGCCCAGGCCCATCAGGGTGTTGGTGACGGGGTAGCCGAGCAGGCGGGTGAGCTTGGTGAGCTGTTCGGCCGCGTTCGACAGCACCACGCCGCCGCCGGTGTAGATCATCGGCCGCTTGGCGCCGAGCAGCAGCTGCACGGCCTTCTTGATCTGGCCCGAGTGGCCCTTGACCACCGGGTTGTACGAGCGCATCGAGATTTCCTTCGGATACTCGTACTCGCACTGGTGCATCGACACGTCCTTGGGAATGTCGACCAGCACCGGGCCGGGGCGGCCGGTCTTCGCCAGGTAGAAGGCTTTCTTGATCGTCGACGCGATCTCGCGCACGTCCTTGACCAGGAAGTTGTGCTTGACGCAGGGCCGGGTGATGCCGACGGTGTCGACTTCCTGGAAGGCGTCCTGGCCGATGGCGGCGGTGGGCACCTGGCCGGAGATGATCACCAGCGGAATGGAGTCACAGAAGGCGGTGGCGATACCGGTGACGGCATTGGTCGCGCCCGGACCGGAAGTCACCAGCGCGACGCCGACCTGCTCGGTGCTGCGCGCATAGCCGTCGGCGGCGTGCACCGCGGCCTGCTCGTGGCGCACCAGCACGTGGCGCACGGATTCCTGCTGGAACAGCGCGTCGTAGATATACAGTACTGCACCGCCGGGATAGCCGAAGACGTACTCGACCTTTTCTTCCTGAAGGCACCTGATTACAATTTCGGCTCCGGTAAGCACCATCGCAAACTCACTCGACAAATCGTTTGAAGAAACGCGCAACGTTACCGGCCATGGCGGGTTTGGTCAAGGCGGACAAGGGCTTGTTCCGGCGCCCGTACCGCTTCGCACATCGATCGACCCTCCGGACTTCTTTCTCCATGAAGCGCAATCCCGAACGTCCTGCCGCCGCCGCCAAGGCCTCGACCGCGTCTGCCGGTGCCGTCGAGCGCCCGCGCGTCGAACTGGCGGGTCTGCGCAGGCGGCTGGCGAGCATGCTGTACGAATCGATGCTGCTGCTCGGCGTGCTGGCGCTGACCTTTCTCGTCCCTTACCTGATGCTGGGGGTCGGCTTGCAGATCGCGCCGCCGGGCTGGTTCGCCTGGCTGCACATCTTCGCCGTGCTGGGCGCCTATTTCGTCTGGTACTGGCGCCGCCACGGCCAGACCCTGGCGATGCAGACCTGGCGCCTGAAGCTGGTCGATGCCGCCGATGGCCGCAGCCTGCCGCTGGGCCGCTGTTGGCTGCGCTATGCGCTGTGCTGGCCGTCGGTGCTGCTGTTCGGCGTCGGCCTGCTGTGGGCGCTGATCGACCGCGACCGCCAGTTTCTGCACGACCGCCTGGCGGGCTCGTGCATCGTGCTGCTGCCGCCCGCCGCCAAAGGCTGAGCGGGCCGAAGACGGCATCCAGCATCGCGCCGGCGGAACTTTTGCCACGCTGGCGGAGTAGCATGGCGCATGCGATCCACTTCGTGGCGCTGGATGTCCGCTGGACAAGCGGGTATTCCCGCCCTGGCAAACCATGTCATCTGCACTTCCTTCCGCAGCACCCGTTCCACTCGTGTCCGACTCCCACGCCTGCGCCGCGGACGACTGCCTGGCTGAGCTCGGCGTCGACCGCGATGAAGGGCTGGATGCCGCCGAGGCGGCGGCGCGGCTGGCGCGGTACGGCGCCAACACGCTGCCCGAGCCGCCCCGCAACGGCCCGCTGAAGCGTTTCCTGCTGCAATTCCACAACGTACTCATCTATGTATTGCTGGTGGCCGGCGTCGTCACGCTGCTGCTCGGCCACCACGTCGATTCGGGCGTCATCTTCGGCGTCGTCCTGATCAATGCCTTCATCGGCTTCCTGCAGGAAGGCAAGGCCGAGCGCGCGCTCGACGCCATCCGCGACATGCTCTCGCCCCATGCCCAGATCCTGCGCGATGGCCGGCGGCAGGAGGTGGATGCCGGCGAACTGGTGCCGGGCGACATCGTCTTTCTCGCCTCGGGCGACAAGGTGCCCGCCGACCTGCGCCTGATCGACGCGCGCAGCCTGCGCATCGACGAAGCGGTGCTCACCGGCGAAGCGCAGCCGGTGGAGAAATCGCCCGACGCGGTCGCCGCCGATGCCAGCCTTGGCGATCGCTGCTCGATGGCCTATTCCGGCACGCTCGTCACCTATGGCCAGGGCTGCGGCGTGGTGGTCGCCACCGGTGCCGGCAGCGAGATCGGCCGCATCAGCGCGATGCTCGACGAAGTCGAATCGCTGACCACGCCGCTGCTGCGGCAGATGGCGGGTTTCAGCGCGATGCTGACCTGGGTGATCCTCGCCGTGGCGCTCGGCGCCTTCGCCTTCGGCACGCTGCTGCGCGGCTATGCACCGGGCGAGATGTTCCTGGCCGCGGTGAGCCTGGCGGTGGCGGCGATCCCTGAAGGGCTGCCGGCGATCATGACGATCACGCTCGCCATCGGTGTGCAGCGCATGGCGCGGCGGCGCGCCATCATCCGCCGCCTGCCGGCGGTCGAGGCGCTCGGCTCGGTCACCGTGATCTGCTCCGACAAGACCGGTACGCTGACCCGCAACGAAATGACCGTGCAGCGCGTGATCACCGCCGACGGCAATCTGGACGTCAGCGGTGCCGGCTATGCACCGCAGGGCGGCTTCGAACGTGACGGACGCGAACTGCCGCCTGACGACGCACCCCTGCTGCGCCGGATCGGCCGCGCCGCGTTGCTGTGCAACGACGCCGAACTGAGCCTGGACGGTGATACCTGGCACATGGTCGGCGACCCCACCGAAGGCGCGCTGGCGACGCTGGCGCTCAAGGCCGGCATCGACCCTCGACTGCAGCGCGAAGAACTGCCACGCGACGATCTCATCCCCTTCGAATCCGAGCACCGCTTCATGGCCACGCTGCATCACGACCAGCGCGGCGAAGCCCGGATCATGCTGAAGGGCGCGCCGGAGCGCGTGCTGTCGCTGTGCGCCACCTGCACCGGCCTCGACGGCCAGCCGCTGCCGCTGGACGCCGACGTCTGGCAGCAGCGGATGGACGAGGCCGCCGCCCGCGGCATGCGCCTGCTGGCCGTGGCCGAACGGCAGGCGCCGGGCCGGCTGGACGGCTTGTGCTTAGACGACGTGGAGCAGGGCGGCTTCGTGCTGCTGGCCGTGCTCGGCATCACCGATCCGCCGCGCGACGAAGCCGTGTGTGCGGTACAGGCCTGCCTGGGCGCGGGCATTCGGGTCAAGATGATCACCGGCGACCACGCCGCCACCGCGCGCGCCATCGGCCAGCAACTCGGCCTGGCGCAGGAAGTGCGCGCCGTCACCGGCGCCGAGATCGAGCGCATGGACGACGCCACGCTGCAGCGCGTCGTGCTGGAAACCGAAATCTTTGCCCGCGCCAGCCCCGAACACAAACTGCGCCTGGTCAAGGCGCTGCAGGCCGGCGGCGAAGTGGTGGCGATGACCGGTGACGGCGTCAACGACGCGCCCGCGCTCAAGCGCGCCGACGTCGGCGTCGCGATGGGCCGGAAAGGCACCGAAGCCGCCAAGGAAGCGGCGGAAATGGTGCTGGCCGACGACAACTTCGCCTCGGTCGCGGCCGCCGTCGAAGAAGGGCGCACCGTCTACGACAACCTGAAGAAAGCCGTCGCCTACATCCTGCCCACCAACATCGGCCAGGCCGGTATCGTGTTCTTCGCCGTGCTGTTCGGGCTGACCATGCCGATCACCCCGGCGCAGATCCTGTGGGTCAACATGATCACCGCAGTCACGCTGGCGCTGGCGCTTGCCTTTGAAAAGGCCGAGCCCGACATCATGCAGCGCCGCCCGCGCGACCCGCGCGAACCCCTGCTGACGCGCTTCCTGCTGTGGCGCATCGTCTTCGTCGGCCTGCTGCTGGTGGCGGGCGGCATGGGCCTGTTCCTGTGGGAACTGGAACAGGGTGCCAGCCTGGCCGCCGCGCGCACCGCGGCGGTCAACGCGGTGCTGGCCGGCGAAGTGTTCTATCTCTTCAACATGCGCAGCCTGACCGGTCCGGTACTGAATCGTGCGGGCCTCCTCGGCAATCGCTACGTGCTGTGGGCAATCGGCCTGCTGCTGGCCTGCCAGATCCCATTCACCTACCTGCCGGTGATGCAGGCGCTGTTCGGTACCGAAGGGCTGGCGCCGGATGCATGGCTGCGGATTCTCGGCTTCGGTGTGGCGGTGCTGCTGCTGGTGGAAGCGGAGAAAGCGGTCGTGCGGGCGCGCGGGGCTGCGTAGTTTCCGCCTGTCGAGAATGCCGTAGCTGTCTTGCTGTGGCTGCCCGAGCGCGGGTTGCGCCGGTCCGCATTCGCCTGAGCGGTTCTGCAGGCGACCTCGTCCTCGTCGTGGTCATGCCGAAAGGCTTATGTGCTGGGCATTGTTGATGCGGGTATACCTATATCCGATTCATCTTGCCATTCGATTTTCAATATCTATTGTGAAGCTGAATGTGTTTCCGAGTTTGGCTCGGTGTTTCAGGATGGCATCGCCTTGCGGAGTGGCTTCATCCAGGTTTGTAAGTGCAAGCACTGGTATGCAGCCTCGTGGGGGGCTGTGTAATGATGATTTCCTGGAAAAAACATCAAACCATCAAGGTTTCTCCAGGGGGGATTCAGTGCAGCCATTTACTTTTTTCATAAGCTACCGGCGCCAGGATACCGCTCCAATCGCCCTCTTGCTGAAGAGCGAGATCGAGAAGCGGTTGCAGTTCGTTCGTGTGTCGGTCGATGTCGATGAGATGAAGCCGGGCGACAGATTTCCTGACCGCCTTCGCGCTTTGATCGACGGAGCTCATGCGACGATCGTCCTGATTGGGAAGAACTGGATGCCGAGGCAAGAGGCATCTCAGGAAATTCCGGCCACTCCGGACTGGATCGTCGAAGAATTGCTCTATTCGCGAACGGCAGAGATCAAGTTGCCCGAGCCGGACCGTTTTGGCCTTGCGGGTCGTGCGATCATTCCGCTTTTTGCCGATTGTGCAAGAGATTTTCGGCAGTTTTGCCTACGGCCGGAGCTTGCCTTTCTGGCCGAAATGCATTCCGAACACATCGATTATGCCGGCTGGCCCTCCGCAATAGGCCCGCTCCTGGATAGGCTTGCGGTCAGGCTTTCGCTGAAGAAGCGGCCGGATGCCGATGAGTACCCGAAACCTGATCTTGCGAAAGCGCGCACTCAGCCGCTGCCTGATGCCGAACTCGGCCAGATTCTTCGCTACGACGATTTCGACGGGTGGTACATCGACAATTTTGGCAATGCAGAGGTCAGGTATTTGGTCAAGACGTTCAAGTTTCCTCACTTCAACCAGGCCGCCGAATTCATGGCGCTGGTTTCCGAGCACTGCAAGGTCCTGGATCATCATCCCGAATGGCGCAACGTTTTCAATCACGTCATGGTATCCCTCACGACTTGGGATGCTCAACGGCGCGTGACGATCTACGATTTGAATCTGGCGCTCTATATGAACATGGCCGCAAAGACCATAGTAAAGAAGCGTCCCCTGTGATCGGCGTATCTTGAGTCTCACCAATCCCCGTGACCGCAAAATCCAGGGTTCCAATTATCTGCTCCCTGCCGACCAAGACCATCCCTGGATTCGCCAGCGAAACCGAAGAGCGGGATTTCTGGGAAACACACGATTCGACGCAATACCTCGACTGGTCTCAAGCGCAGCGTGCGGTGCTGCCAAATCTCAAGCCGAGCACCCGCACCATTTCGCTACGTCTGCCTCAGCATCTGCTGGACAACATCAAGGCTGCCGCCAATGCGCGCGACGTGCCTTATCAGTCGCTCATCAAGATATGGCTGCAAGAGAAGCTGCATCACTGACTCGGTAGCTTCCACGCTGTCCTCCGGCCTCCGCACAGCGTAAACTTCCGCCTTTCCGCGCCTCTCGCGCGGAAGCTGGAGAAACCATGAAAACAGAACACGCCCCAACGATCCGGCGCGCCGACTATCGGCCGCTGTCCTGGACGGTCGAGACCGTCGAGCTGCACTTTTCCCTCGATCCCGAAGCCACCGTCGTTACCAACCGCATGTTGTGCGTGCGCAACCCGGATGCGGACGAGGGGCCGATCCGGCTATGGGGCGAGGACCTCGAACGCCTGTCGCTGACCGTCGATGGCCAGGCGCCGCAGGCGCTGCGCGAGAGCGGCGCGCTGATCGAGATCGATGCCGACGGCGATCGCGCAATGGTCGAGGTGCGCACCCGCATCGACCCCAAGGCCAATACCACGCTGTCGGGGCTCTACCTGTCCAACGGCGGCTTCTTCACCCAGTGCGAGGCGGAAGGCTTCCGCCGCATCACCTGCTTCCCCGATCGCCCGGACGTGATGGCGCGCTTCACCGTCACGCTGGAGGCCGAGCGCGCGAGCTGTCCGGTGCTGCTGTCCAACGGCAACCTGATCGAGCAGGGCGAACTGCCGGACGGCCGCCACTACGCGCGCTGGGAAGACCCGTTCCCGAAGCCGTCCTACCTGTTCGCGCTGGTCGCCGCCGATCTGGTGGCGCTGGAGCGCACGGTGCGGACGATGTCGGGCCGCGAGGTGCTGCTGCAGGTGTGGGTGGAGGCGGGCAATCTCGACCGCTGCGGGCATGCGATGGATTCGCTGGTGCATTCGATGCGCTGGGACGAAGAGACCTTCGGCCTGGAGCTGGATCTCGACCGCTTCATGATCGTCGCCGTGGCCGATTTCAACATGGGGGCGATGGAGAACAAGGGCCTCAACATCTTCAACACCAAGTTCGTGCTGGCCAAACCCGACACTGCCACCGACGTCGATTACGAGAACGTCGAGAGCGTGGTGGCGCACGAGTACTTCCACAACTGGACCGGCAATCGCGTCACCTGCCGCGACTGGTTCCAGCTCACGCTGAAGGAAGGGCTGACGGTGTTCCGCGACCAGCAGTTCTCCGCCGACATGCTGGCGCGCGCGGCCGGTGCGGAGGGCGCGGCCTCGGCGCGCGCGGTCAAGCGCATCGACGACGTGCGCGTGCTGCGCGCCGCGCAGTTCCCCGAGGATGCGGGGCCGATGGCGCACCCCATCCGCCCGGACAGCTACCAGGAGATCAACAACTTCTACACTGCCACGGTGTACGAGAAGGGTGCCGAGGTCATCCGCATGCTGCACACCCTGCTGGGGCAGGAGGGTTTCCGCAACGGCATGGATTTGTACTTCAGCTACCACGACGGCCAGGCGGTGACCTGCGACGATTTCGTCGAAGTGATGTCCGAGGCCAACAACGGCTTCGACCTCGACCAGTTCATGCGCTGGTACAGCCAGGCCGGCACGCCGCGGGTGAAGGCGAGCGGCGAGTGGAATGCCGCCGACGGCAGCTACACGCTGACGCTGGCTCAGCACACGCCGGCGACGCCGGGCCAGCACGCCAAGCTGCCGCTGGTGATTCCGGTGGCGGTCGGCCTGATCGGCGCGGACGGGCGCGACTGCCCGCTGCGGCTCGAAGGCGAGGCGCAGGCCGGCGCGGCCACGCGCGTGCTGCAATTGACCGAGGCCGAGCAGCGCTTCCGCTTCGTCGGCCTCGCCGCCGAGCCGGTGCCTTCGCTGCTGCGCGGCTTTTCGGCGCCGGTGGTGCTCGAACTGGATGAGGACGATGCGCGCCTGGCCTTCCGCATGGCGCACGACGCCGACCCCTGCAACCGCTGGGACGCGGCGCAGCGCTACGCCGAGCGCGTCGTGCTGGCGATGGCGGCCGATGCCGCCACGCCGGTGCCCGATGCCTTCGTCGCCGCCTTCCGCGCACTGCTCGGCGACGGTGCGCTCGACCCCGCCTTCCGCGCCCAGGCGCTGGCGTTGCCGGGTGAAGCCTATCTGCTCGAACGCATGGCGCCCGCCGATCCGCTGGCGCTGCGGGCCGCCCTGGCGCGCCTGACGCGCACGCTGGGCGAGCGCCTGGCCGCCGACTGGCTGGCCCTGTTCGACGCCATGCAAGTGCAGGGTGAATACCGCTACCACCCCGCCGACGCGGGCCGGCGCGCGCTGGCAAATCTGGCGCTGCGCTACCTGGCCGCCGCCGGCCATGCCGAAGGGCTGGCTAGGGCACAGGCGCGCTTCGAGGCCGCGACCAACATGACCGAGCGCTTCGGCGCCCTGGCCGCGCTGGTGCAGAGCACCGATCCCGCTCGCGAGGCCGCGCTGGAGGCCTTCCACACCCGCTACCGCGACGATGCGCTGGTGCTCGACAAGTGGTTCGCGCTGCAGGCCGGCGCTTGGCGCTGGGATGATGCGGCTGCACCGACGCTGGATCGCGTGCGCGCGCTGCTGTCCGACCCGGCCTTCAGCCTGTCGAACCCCAATAAGGTGTATGCGTTGCTGGGCACCTATTTCCGCGCCAATCCCGGCGAATTCCACGCCGCCGACGGCAGCGGCCACGCCTTCTGGGCCGAGCAGGTGATCGCATTGAACGCGAGGAATCCGCAGGTCGCGGCGCGCATGGCGCGTGCGCTGGAAAGCTGGCGCCGCTTCACGCCGGCGCTGCAGGCCAGCATCCGCGTCCAGCTCGAACGGGTTCTGGCCAGTGAGGGCCTGTCGCCGGACGTGGCGGAAGTGGTCGGCAAGGCGCTGGGCGGCGACTGAAGCGTCCTGCGCTGGCCGGAAAAGAGAAACGCCGGGTTTGCCCCGGCGTTTCTCATGTGCTTCGGCGGGCGCCGGCTCACTCGGCGGCGAGGTCGCCGGCGATGTAGCTTTCGAGCTGGCGGATCGTCGCCTGCTGCTGCTGGACGACCGACTTGACCATGTCGCCGATGGTGACGACGCCCATGATCTTGCCCTGATAGACCACCGGCAGGTGGCGGAAGCGGTTTTCGGTCATCGTGTGCATGACTTCGTCGACCGTATTGGTGGGTGTGACGGTGCAGGGGTTGGGCGTCATCAGGTCGCCGACACGGATGTCGCGCGATACCAGGCCCTTCAACACGACTTTTCGTGCGTAGTCACGTTCGGTGAAGATGCCCACCAGGCGCTCGCCCTCGGTGACCAGTACACAGCCGATGTCGAACTGCGCCATCAACGACAGGGCGTCGAACACCGAGTCGGCCGGACTCACCGCATGGAAAGCGCTGCCTTTCTGCTCAAGAATCTGCTTTACGGTCGTCGCCATCGTTTCTCTCCCTCCTTAAGTTGTGCATTGTCTGTCACGCGCCACAAGGCCGCCGACTGCGGCTGGTTTATGAGTATAGGGTGGTTCGGGCCGCAGTGAAGCGCAAGCGGGGGCGAACCCTGATGCGCACCGGCTTCAGATCTCCAGATTGTCGATCAACCGGGTGCGGCCCAGCCTGGCTGCCGCCAGCACGACGAGCGGGTCGTCCATGTGGACCGGCGGCTGCAGGTCGGCGCGGCGGCGCACCGCCACGTAGTCGGGTTGCCAGCCGGCGGCGGCCAGTTCGTCCATGGCGTCGGTCTCGAGCTTGAGCAGGTCGTGGTTGCCGGCGCGCACGGCGTCGCGGATGCGGCACAGCAGGCGGTACAGCAGCGTCGCGCGGGCACGCTCGTCGTCGCTCAGGTAGCCGTTGCGCGAGGACAGTGCCAGGCCGTCGTCGGCGCGTACGGTGTCGCCCGGCAGCACTTCGACCGGCAGCGCCAGCTCGCGCACCATGTTGCTCAACACCATCAACTGCTGGTAATCCTTCTTGCCGAACAGGGCGATGTCGGGCTGCACGATGTTGAGCAGCTTGAGCACCACGGTGGCGACGCCGCGGAAATGCCCGGGGCGGAATTCGCCTTCGAGGATCGAGACCTGGGCCGGCGCCGGCTCGACGTGATAGCGCTGCGGCTGCGGGTACATCTCGGCCTCGTCCGGCGCGAACACGTGCTTGACGCCGACCGCGGCGAGCTTCTCGCAGTCGGCGGCGAGGGTGCGGGGGTAGCGGTCGAAATCTTCCCCGGCGCCGAACTGCAGGCGATTCACGAAGATGCTGGCGATCACGCAGTCGGCCTTTTCGGCGGCCTGGCGCATCAGCGCGATGTGACCCTCGTGCAGGTTGCCCATGGTGGGGACGAGGGCGACCTTGCCGGCGCTGGCGCGGGCGGCGCGCAGGTCGGCGATGGTGTGATGGATCTGCATGCTGAAACCTGGAGTGGGTGGCAACTGCTGGTTGGCAACGACGCGCCGGGCGTTCAGTAGCAGTGTTCGGCAGCCGGGAAGCTGCCGTCGCGCACTGCGGCCACATAGCGCGCGACCGCATCCTCGATGCTGGCTGCGCCTTCCATGAAGTTGCGCACGAAGCGGGCGGTCTTGCCCGGGAAGATGCCGAGCATGTCGTGCAGCACCAGCACCTGGCCGTCGCAGGAAGGTCCGGCGCCGATACCGATGGTGGCCATCGTGCGCAGGCTGGCGGTGATGTCGGCGGCGAGCGTGGCCGGCACCATTTCGATGACGACCAGCGATGCGCCGGCCTGTTCCAGCGCCAGCGCATCGGCCTTCATGCGGGCGGCGCCTTCGTCGCCGCGGCCCTGCACGCGGTAGCCGCCGAGCTGGTGCACCGATTGCGGCGTCAGGCCGATGTGGGCGCACACCGGCACGCCGCGCTCGACCAGGAAGCGCACGGTTTCGGCCATGTATTCGCCGCCTTCGATCTTGACCATCTGCGCGCCTGCGGCCATCAGGCGCGCGGCGTTGCGCATCGCCTGTGCCGGGCTTTCGTGACAGGTGCCGAAGGGCATGTCGGTGACCACCAGCGGCCGCGCGCCGGCGCGCGCCACGCATTCGGTGTGATAGGCCATCTGCTCGAGGGTGACCGGCAGCGTGGATTTCTGGCCCTGCAGCACGTTGCCGAGCGAGTCGCCGATCAGCACGACGTCGACGCCGGCACGGCCGAGCAGCGCGGCGAAACTGGCGTCGTAGCCGGTGAGCATGACGATCTTGCGGCCTTCGGCACGCATCTTGCCAAGTTCGAACAGGGTGACGGGCTTCTGGTCCTGAAGATAGCTCATTCATCGCTCCTGATGGGAGGGCGGAGTTTTCACCAAACTGGTGCGTTGCACAAGTTGATTGCCCCGAATATGAGTAGGGGTTTACCCGGCGTAACCGAAGAATTCGCGGTAACCGCGCATGTCGCGCAGGCGGGTGAGCAGCAGTTCGAAGTCGTCGTCGTGGTCGACCGGATTCAGTTTGCCGGCATCGACGATGAACAGCGGCGCCGCGTCGTACTGGTAGAAATAGCGCGTGTAGCGGTCGGCGACCTGCTGCAGGTAGGCTTCGGTGATGCGCCGTTCGGCTTCGAGTCCGCGCTTGTGGACGCGCTCCATCAGCGTGTCGGCGCTGGCCTGCAGGTAGATCACGAGATCGGGCCGGGGCGTCACCGCGGGCTTGACGCTGTCGTGGATGCGCTGGTGCAGCGCCAGTTCCTCGGGGCTGAGGTTCTGCTCGGCGAACAGTCTGTCCTTGTCCAGGATGAAGTCCGATACCACGCGCCGTTCTTCCGAGATCGGGCCGAGCGCGGCGAGCTGATCGATACGCTGGAACAGGAAGGACAACTGCGTCGCCATCGCCCAGCGCTCGGGCTGCTGGTAGAAGCGCGCCAGGAAAGGATTGAGCTCGGCCTGCTCGAACAGGGTGTCGGCCTGCAGCCGCTCGGCCAGGCGCTTTGCCAGCGAGGTCTTGCCGGCACCGATCGGGCCTTCGACGACGATGTAGTGTGCTTTGTCGAGCATGCGTTTGCCGGCCTGGCCTTGTATCAGTGGTGGAATCAGCTGCGGAAGATGAAATAAACCGCGCCAAGCATACACAAGGCAGCCCAGAGATAGTCAAGCTTGAGCGGCTGCTTCATGTACAGCACGACGAAGGGGACGAATACCAGCAGGGTGATCACTTCCTGCATGATCTTGAGCTGGGCCAGGTTCAGCGCCGTGGCGCCGATGCGGTTGGCCGGCACCTGCAGCAGGTATTCGAACAGGGCGATGCTCCAGCTCACCAGCGCCGCCAGGTACCAGGCCTTGCCCTGCATGTTCTTCAGGTGGCCGTACCAGGCGAAGGTCATGAACACGTTGGAGGCGGCGAGCAGCAGCGCGGTCTGCAGCCAGACGGGGTTGGCGGTGAAGGCCGTGGCGGCGGGTTGGAGCCAGGTGGGCATGGTGGGCTCGCGGGTGGAGAGGGGGTGATGGAAAAGGCATGGGCTGGAGACCGCCCTGGCATCAGGTGCGCGCGATGGATTGGCCGGCGACGCCCGGCAGCAGTGCGGCTGCAGGGCCGTGGCCGGGGATGCGGACATCGGGGGCGATCTCGGCCAGCGGCACCAGCGTGAAGGCGCGCAAGTGCATGCGCGGGTGCGGCACCTGCAGGCCGGGTTCGTCGATGACCGCGTCGCCGTGCAGCAGCAGGTCGAGATCCATGGTGCGTGGCGCCATGTGGCCATCACGCCGGCGGCCGCCCTCGTGCTCGATCGTCAGCAGGGCGTCGAGCAGCGGGCGTGCGGCGAGCGTGGTCGACAGCTCGATCACCGCGTTGATGTAGTCGGGCTGGCCTTCGACGCCGACCGGCGCGCTGCGGTACAGCGACGAATGCGCCGCCACCCGGGTGCCGGGCAGTTCGGCCAGGCGCTGCAGTGCCAGTGCGAAGGCCGCGGCGGGGTCGCCGAGGTTGGCGCCGAAGGCGACGAAGGCGCGCAGGGGGAGCGTCATGGGGCGGGGAGTTTGCGCGTCGAGTCTGTGCGTGGCCAGTGCGTGCGAGTCCGCTCAGGCGGCGTCGGCGGCCTGCGATTCTCCCGCCGGCTTGCGGCGCTTGCGGCGGCGCTTCTTGGCCGCGGGGGCGGCGTCGGCCGGTGCCTGGCGGATCAGCGCTTCGCGGGCGTCGTGGCCGGCGTGGGCGAAGCGGTCCCACCAGTCGACGATCTCCATCGGGATTTCGCCCGCCTGCGCGCGCAGGCGCAGGAAGTCCCAGCCGGCGCGGTAGCGCGGCTGCTCGATGAGGCGGTAGGGCGTCTTGCCGGCGCGCTTGTCGAAGCGCGGCTGCAGCGCCCAGATGTCCTTGATGTCGCCGGCGATGCGGCGGGTGATGGCGAGCTTGCCGGCCTGGGCGTCGAGCACCTCGTCCATGGCCTCGAACAGCGCGGGCTGTGAATGTTCGCCGGCGGCTTTCTTCTTTTCCCACGCGGCCAGCACCTCGTGCCACAGCAGCGTGGCGAACAGGAAGCCGGGCGACACCGACTTGTCCTGGCGCACGCGTTCGTCGGTGTTCTCCAGCGACAGCCAGACGAAGCGTTCGCCCATCGGCTGTTCGAGGATGACGTCGAGCAGCGGCAGCAGGCCGTGGTGCAGGCCTTCCTCGCGCAACTGCTTCAGGCATTTGACCGCGTGGCCCGAGAACAGCAGCTTCAGCATCTCGTCGAACAGGCGCGCGGCGGGGACGTTTTCCAGCAGCACCGCCATGTCGCGGATCGGGTGGCGCGCGGCGGGGTCGATCGTCAGTCCCAGCTTGGCGCCCAGGCGCACCGCGCGCAGCATCCGCACCGGGTCTTCGCGGTAGCGGGTGCGCGGATCGCCGATCATGCGCAGCGTCTTCTGCTGGATGTCGGCGACGCCGTGGTGGTAGTCGACGATGGTCTCGCTGGCCGGGTCGTAGTACAGCGCGTTGACGGTGAAGTCGCGCCGGGTGGCGTCCTCTTCCTGGTTGCCGTAGACGTTGTCGCGCAGCACGCGGCCGTGCTCGTCGGTCTCGGCCGATTCGGCGTCCTGGCTGGCGCGGAAGGTGGAGACCTCGATGGTTTCCGGGCCGCTCATCACATGCACGATCTTGAAGCGGCGGCCGATGATGCGCGAACGGCGGAAGGCTGCCCGCACTTCCTCGGGCGTGGCGCTGGTGGCGATGTCGTAGTCCTTGGGCGGCTGGCCGATCAGCAGGTCGCGCACCGCGCCGCCGACGACGAAGGCCTTGTAGCCTTTTTCCTGCAGCACGGCGCAGACCTTGCGTGCTGCGGGGGAGAGTTGTTCGCGCCGAATGCCGTGGCGTTCGATCGGGATCAGCGCGGGTTCGTGGCGGGCGGATTGCGCCGGGCGCTTGAAAACCTTGCGCAGCAGCTTGCGGATCATCGGGAAAGGCGTCGTTCTTGCATGAGCCGGCAATGATAACCGATCGCCCGCGGCGAGCGCGGTTCGTCCATCAGCGCAGCGAAAGCACCGGCCAGCCCTGCTGTTCGGCGTGGGCGTGCAAGGTGTCGTCGGGGTCGACCGCGACCGGGTCGGACACGTGTTTCAGCAGCGGCAGGTCGTTGTGCGAGTCGCTGTAGAACCAGCTGCGCTCGAAGCCGCCGATGTGCAGGCCGAGCGATTCCAGCCAGGCATCGACGCGGACGATCTTGCCGGCCTGGAAAGCCGGCGTGCCGCGTGCCTTGCCGGTGAAGGCGCCGTTTTCCTGCGCCGGGATGGTGGCGACCAGGTGGGGGATGCCGAATTCGCGCACGATCGGGCCGGTGACGAAGGCATTGGTGGCGGTGACGACGGCGACCAGCGCACCTTCGTCCAGGTGTTGCCGGACCAGCGCGCGCGCCTTGGCGGTGATCATCGGCTTCACCGATTGCTCCATGAACTCCCGGTGCCAGGCGTCGAGTTCGGCGCGCGGATGGCGGGCCAGCGGGGCGAGCTGGAAGTCGAGGAAGGCATCGATGTCGAGCGTGCCGGCCTTGTAGTGCTCGTAGAACTCGATGTTCTTCGCTTCCTGCACTTCGCGGTCGAGCACGCCCTTCTCGATCAGGAACTGTGCCCAGGCGAAGTCGGAGTCGCCGGCGAGCAGGGTGTTGTCGAGGTCGAAGAGGGCGAGGTTCACGTTGATGCTCCGGAGGATGGTTGAATCGGATCAGGGGGTGATGGGTTTCGCTTCGCTCTACCCATCCTACGACCCTGCTTGTAGGAGCGGCTTCAGCCGCGATCGGGCGCCTACAAAGCCAGCCGTGTTCGCGGCTGAAGTTCCTGCGGTGAAAGAGGGGTTCGGGCTGCCCATCAAATCTCCAGTCCTTGCTGCATCATCTCGCGCAGCAGGGGCAGGGTGATCGGGCGCTTGCGTTCGAGCGAGGCGGCGTCGAGGGCGTCGAGGACGGCGAGCAGGCTGGGCAGTTCGCGGCGGCCGTGGCGCAGCAGGAAGTCGACCACCTCGTCGGCCAGCCGCAGGCCGCGGCGCTCGGCCAGGGTGGCGAGGATGGTGGCGCGCGAGGCGTCGTCGAGCGGCTGAACTTCGTAGATCAGGCTCTGGCCGATGCGGGTGCGCAGATCTTCGCGCAGGCTCAGTCCGAGCGCTGCGGCCGGGCCGGCCATCAGCAGCGACTGGCCGTTGCCACGGCTGCGGTTGAAGGCGTTGAACAGCGCGATCTGGGCGTCGGGGGCCAGCCGGTCGATGTCGTCCACCGCGACCAGCGCATCGGCGGTTTCGGGCAAGGCATCGTCCACGTCCTCGGCGGCGAGGATGTGGGTCGGGCGGCCGGCTTCCCGCGCCAGCGCCACGCTGGCGCGCAGCAGATGGCTGCGGCCGCTGCCCGGCGCGCCCCAGACATAGACGTGGCGTGCCGGCAGTTGCCGCGCGGTCGCTACCGAGGCCAGCAGGGACACCGCCGCCACCAGTTCGGCGTTGGCGCCGGCAACGAAGTTTTCCAGCGTCGGCGGGGCGTCGGCGCGGATGTCGAGGACGAGTTGCTTCATGGCCTGGCGGTCAATGTCGATCGGACCGCTCATTTGCGGTCCACGTCCTGCGTGATCACCGGCTGTGTCTGCGTGCCGAGATAGACCGGGCTGGCGAACCAGGCATTGCGCACTTCGCGCAGGCCGACCAGCAGCGCCGCGCTGACCGGCAGCGCCACCAGCACGCCGACGAAGCCGAACAACTGGCCGAAAGCCATCAGCGCGAAGATCACCGCCAGCGGATGCAGGCCGATGCGCTCGCCGACCAGGTAAGGCGTCAGCACGAAGCTTTCGATCACCTGGCCCAGCCCATACACGATGCCGACGCCGATCAGCAGCGGCCAGCCTTCGGCCTGCAACAGCGCGGCGAGGATGGCGAGGATCAGGCCGCCGCCGTAGCCGACGTAGGGAATGAACACCAGCAGGCCGGTCAGCACGCCCACCGGCAGCCAGAAGTTCAGCCCGGCGAGCCACAGCCCGATGCTGTAGAACACCGCCAGCAGCAGCATCACCGACAACTGGCCGCGCAGGAATTCCGACATCACCGAATCGATGTCGTTGATGATCGCCATCGTCCGCTCCAGCCACGGCCGCGGCACGATGCGCTGCAGTTCGGCCAGCAGGCGCGGCCATTCCTGCAGCAAATAGAACATCACCAGCGGGATCAGGAACAGATTGGCGACGAAGGCGATCACCGCCATGCCGCCGGTCTTCAGGTGGCCGAGCACGATCGGCACCAGGTCCTGTGCGTTGCTCCAGTTGTCGGCGATCAGTTGGCGCAGCTGGGCGGCGTCGAGCTGCAGGTCGATGCCCAGCCGCGCCTGCAGCAGCGGCGACACCTGGGCGTTGAACATCTCGACCAGGTCGGGCAGGCGGCTCATCAGTTGAACCCCCTCGCGATACACCATCGGCACCAGGATCAGCGCCAGCGCCACCATCACCAGGCCCAGCGCGATGATCACCAGCAGCACCGCCAGTGCGCGCGGCACGCGGCGCGCCACCATCCAGTTGACCGCGGGGTCGCAGATGTAGGCGAACACCGCGCCGATCACGAAGGGCGTGAGAATGGGACCCAGCAGCCAGAACAAACCGGCCAGCGCAATGCCGATGGCGGTCCAGACGAGGGTTTGCAGGCGGTAGGCGCGGGGAGGGTTCATTTCGAGTAAAATCGCGGGCTTGGCGCGGGCGCATGCCACCCGCGAAACACGTAAATGTAGCCACTTGGCGTTGCAGCCTCAAGCACGGGCCGCGGCCAGGGGCGCCGGCCGGGCTCGGCCCCGGCATTTCCGCCAGTCCAGAGGAACGATCTTGAGCGCACCCACCTCCTCCAACCAAGCCTCCCTCTCCTACCGCGATGCCGGCGTGGACATCGAAGCGGGCGACGCCCTGGTCGACCGCATCAAGCCGCTGGCCAGGCGCACCATGCGCCCCGAGGTGATGGGCGGCATCGGCGGCTTCGGCGCGCTGTTCGAGCTGTCGAAAAAGTACAGGGAGCCGGTGCTGGTGTCCGGCACCGACGGCGTCGGCACCAAGCTCAAGCTCGCCTTCCAGTTGGACAAGCACGACACCGTCGGCCAGGATCTGGTGGCGATGAGCGTCAACGACATCCTGGTGCAGGGCGCCGAGCCGCTGTTCTTCCTCGACTACTTCGCCTGCGGCAAGCTCGACGTCGACACCGCTGCCGACGTCGTCAAGGGCATCGCCCAGGGCTGCGAACTGGCCGGCTGCGCGCTGATCGGCGGCGAAACCGCCGAGATGCCCGGCATGTACCCGGCGGGCGAGTACGACCTCGCCGGCTTCGCCGTCGGCGCGGTGGAAAAGGCCGACATCATCGACGGCAGCCGCATCGTGCCGGGCGACGTGGTGCTGGGCCTGGCCTCCAGCGGCGCCCACTCCAACGGCTACTCGCTGATCCGCAAGATCATCGAAGTCGCCAAACCCGACCTCGACGCCGACTTCCACGGCCGCAAGCTGCGCGACGTGGTCATGGAGCCCACCCGCATCTACGTCAAGCCGCTGCTGGCGCTGATGCAGGCCAAGCCCGGCGTGGTCAAGGGCATGGCCCACATCACCGGCGGCGGCATCACCGAGAACGTGCCGCGCATTCTGCGCGACGAACTCACTGCCCGCATCGATGCCGCCAGCTGGACGCTGCCGCCGCTGTTCCAGTGGCTGCAGAAGGAAGGCAACGTCGACATGCAGGAGATGTACCGCGTGTTCAACTGCGGCATCGGCATGGCGGTGGTGGTGTCGGCGGCCGACGCCGACGCAGCCGAGGCTGCGCTGAAGGCGGCGGGTGAAACGGTCTACCGCATCGGCCGCATCGACGCCCGCCAGGAAGGCGAGGCGCAGACCATCGTCGGCTGAGTCCGGCCGTCCGCATTCCGTCCGCCCGTCCCACGGCGGACGCCGAAACCCGGCGGCGAGCCGGGTTTCGTTTTCACCGGGGGCGCGCGCATGCTCCATCGCCTCGCCGCCGACGCCGTCCTGCTGTTGCATCTCGCCTTCATCCTGTTCGCCCCCTTCGGCGGCCTGCCCGCGCTGCGCTGGCGCTGGTCGTGAACCTGGCGGTCTATGCGCTGGTGGCATGGCGTGCCGCCAGCCGACGGCGCTAGCCAGCCCGCATGGTCCGGGCGAAGGCTGCGTCGCGAGCGGGAGCGGCGGCCGGACGCCGGCGGGTCGCGCCGGGGCCTGATGTCTTGAAATGAATGCCCGTTTCGGGGAATGCAGCGAAGATGGCGTTCCGGCCATGGCGGCTGCCGGTACGCCCCACGGCGGCGCGAGTGCCGATGCGCCGCGAAGTTTGTGGTGTCGGAATGTGACCGGTGTAGGCTAACATGGAAAAAGAAAATCACGGGCGCATTCGATGCCGGCTTCTTCTCCGACGGGGTGATGCAGGGGTTTCTTCGACCGCGATCATGACAAGCTAGGACATCCTGGAGCGGTTCGCGAGCGGTTTTCCACGGTGGAGGCAGTGCGGGCCATCTTCGAGGACTGTCGTCCTGCGACGGGTTTTGGGTGCTGTGCCGTTCTGCTGGCGGGGAACTGCGGCGAGAGAGCGCCGTGACGACGGGATATCTCTATGACTCTGGAAGCGTTCGCGAGCCAGCTTGCCGCCTCGACGGCGGAGTTGCCGCTACTGTTCCTGCAGGCGGCTGGCATTGTCGGCATGGTTTCCGTTCTCATCCTGGTGCGGCGCGACATCCCGTTCAGCGACGAGCGCTACAAGCTTTACTATGGACTGGTGTTCGGCGGCGCCGGCTTCCTGCTCGCGGTGCTGGTGTCGGAATTCATCCAGGCTCCGTCCAAGCCCTATCTCCGCGCCGATCTGCTGTTTCTCGCCGGCCTGCTGGGCGGCTGGGTAGGCGGATTCATCAGCTTCGCCTTCATCGGGCTCGCCCGCGTCCTGATCGGCGGCGCGGCCAATCTTGGGCCCGGGATGCTGGACATCGCGATCGTCGCTGCAGCGGGCAGCCTCATGCATGGCTGGTTCCGGCGCCGCTCGCTGCGCACACTCGGCGTGGGTGACGTCTTGTTCGTCTATGCGGTGCGGCTCGCCGTCTCGCTCATGACCGTGGTCGTTTTTTTCCACCTGGGAAACATCGATCTGCACAGCTACCAGACCAACATGGGCCGGCGCATCGTCGGGTCCATCGTCACACTGCCGATGCTGGCCTGTCTGTTCTTCATCCTGCGCAGGGAAGATGGCGTGCGGGAAGAAGAAAGGAAGCGCGAGCAAGCGGTTCGCACCGATCCGCTGACCGGCCTGCCGAACCGGCGCGCGCTGAACGAGTACGTCGAGGCGCTGGCGCCGTCCGAGCGCGGCAGGCCGGCGACGGTCGTGCTCGTCGAGACGGTCAACATCGTCGATCTCTGTTCCGTCCATGGCGACGACTGGGGCGACCGCTTCTGGCCGCGCCTGGCGGACGAGATCGGCCACGGCGAGGTCGGCGCCGCGCTGAAGGCCTACCGGCCGCGCATCTTCCTGTTCGGCGACGCGACGCTGGCGATCGTGCTGCATGGCGCGTCGGTCCCGGAGATCGAAGGCGCGGGCCTGATGGAGGACCTGCACGCCGGCATGACCGCCTCGTTCCAGAGTACCGAGCGGGGGTTGATTCCGCAATTGCGGATCGGCGCCGCCAGCCTGGACACCGACCTGCGGCGGTCGGTGGCATCGACGCTGCGCCGGGCGAGCCTCGCGCTGCGCGGCAGCGACAGCCTGGTGCAGGTCTTCCCGCGCTCGTTCGCCGAGCGCGCGCATGCGGACGAGAGCGTGCGGATGATGCTGGTGGACTGGATCAAGCACGGCACGCCGCCGATGATGTACCAGCCGCAGTTCGAATTGCGCTCGCGGCGCATGGTGGGCGCGGAGGCCCTGCTGCGGGCCACGGATGCCGCCGGCAAGCCGCTGTCGCCGCTCTACGTACTGGAGGTCGCCGAGCGCCACCGCATGCTGGTCGAGCTGGAATGGGCCACGGTCCGCGCGGTGGTCCGCGATCTGACGAGGCTCGACGGCGTGGATCTCGCCGTCAACATCTCCGCCGCGTCCTTTGCCACCGCCCGCTTCGGCGAGCGTGTGGTGACGCTGTTGCGCGACATGGGCGTCGAGCCGCACCGCTTGGCCGTTGAGGTGACCGAAACCAGCAAGATGCCGACCATAGGCATCGTCGAGCAGAACGTCGAGACCTTGGGCCAGGCCGGCATCAAGCTGTCGCTGGACGACTTCGGCACCGGCTATGCCGCACTCACCCTGCTGGCCCGCTTCCCGTTCGCGGAGGTCAAGGTCGACCACTGGATGATCGCCCGGCTGGAGCAGGAGCGGATTCGCGAGGCGGTGGCGCTGGCCTTCGAGAGCGCGCGGCGCTATGGCGCCAAGCTGGTGACCGAAGGCATCGAGACGGAGGAGCAACGGCAGCAGTTGATGCAGATGGGCATCGAGATCGGCCAGGGCTATCTCTATTCGGCTGCGGTGCCCACGCAGCGGCTGGCTGAACTCCTGGCCGCCGAGCAGCGCTGACCCGCCGGCGTGCAACTGCCGTATCCGCATTCCCGCATGCGCGCAGTCCGCGCCAGTGGCCTGCTGGCCCTGGTGCTGTGTGGGCTCACGGCCTGGCTCGTCGCGCCGCTGGAGCCCGGCGTGCTGACCTTGCAGTTCGCCTGGACGCCGCGCGGCTTCGGCGAGATCATGCATGTGTGGCCACCCGAGCACCTCGCCCGCTACCGCGCCCATCTGCCACTCGATGGCATGCTGCTGCTGGCCTATGGTATTTTCGGCTGGCTGCTGGCCACCCGTACCCGGCTGTTTGCCCCCTTGCCCCGCGTAGCGCGTGTCGTCATGCCCTTCGTGCTGCCGCTGGCAGCCGCTTTCGACGCGGTGGAAAACGGCCTGCACTGGTGGCTCACCGAAGTGCCGCGCTTCGGCGTACCTTCGATCTATCTGATCAGCACGACTTGCTCCGTGCTGAAGTGGCTGCTGCTGATCCTGTTCGGCATGCTGGTGCTGTGGGCGCTGGCCTTCAAGGACGGGCGGGAACAGGGCGGCGCTTGAACGCAAACGGGCATCGTTTGGCTGCCTCGGCCCGCAAGGTGCTGAATGTCCGGCTGCTTCTTTCCCTTTCATCCTGAGACCAACATGCCCAGATCGCTCGTCCAGACTTCGCTTTTCCCACCCATCGGTCCGTACAGCCACGCGGTCGTGGCCGGTGGTCAGGTGTTCATTTCGGGCACGCCCGGCGTCGATCCCGCGACCGGCCAGTTGGCCGGGGATGACGCCTACCGGCAATCGAAGCAGATCCTGAAGAACTTCCAGGCCATGCTCGAATCGGCCGGCGGCACGCTCGACGACATCGTCAATGTCCAGGTCAACCTGGTGAATGTGGACGATTTCCACGAGATGAACCGCGCCTACGCCGAATTCTTTGCCGAGCCCTATCCCGCCCGCGCGGTGCTTGCGATCGCCGCGTTGCCGAAGCCGGGCGCGCTGATGACGATGAGCGCGATCGCGGTGCTGAAGGGCTGAGCGCCGCTCGGTCATCCCGGTACCGGGGTTCCTGGTTCAGACGGCGAAGCGCAGACGGGCGTGGTCTTGCTGGCGAGGGGAATGCGTACTTCCTCCCGAAACCCGGCGCGCAGTCTGCGCGGAAAGGCCATCGACCTGGCTGGATTGGCGGTTTTTTTGATTGCATAAGGGTAGAGACGGGCTCGGCCGGCCGTGTTGGCAGGCAAGGACGAGAGTGGTTATCCTGCCTTTCCAACCCAACAGAGCTCGAGGAAAAAATGGAGAATGCCCGGAGTGGCAGCATTGTCGTCATCGGCGGCGGCGCAGGCGGGCTGGAGCTGGTTTGCAAGCTTGGCAGAAAGCTCGGCCGCGACAAGGTGGTTCTCGTGGAGCGGAGTCTGACCCACATATGGAAGCCCACGCTTCACGAAGTTGCCGCCGGCACATTGGACATGAACCAGGAAGGCCTGTCGTATCCGATGCTCGCGTACCAGAACAACTTCACTTTCGTATATGGGGCGTTCTCCGGCATCGATCTCGCGGCGAATGAAATCGTCGTGTCGGCATCGGGAGGCGAAGATGGCGGGCTCGTATATCCCGAGCGCAGGATCAAGTTCTCCAGGCTCTGCATTTCCGTTGGCAGCACGTCGAATTACTACAACACGCCCGGAGCGGACGAGAACACCATCTCGTTGAACAGCCCCCGGGATGCGGATCGCTTCAGGGCCGAAATGATGGCGCAGATGATTCGTGCGGAAAATGAAAAGGCCAAAGGCAATTCGGGCGCCATCGACGTGGTGATCATCGGCGGTGGTGCCACCGGCGTCGAGCTTGCGGCCGAGCTGCGTGAAGCGGGTGGAATCTATGCGAACTACGGCTTCACCCATCTGGAGCCCAATACCGACGTGAGGATCACCTTGCTCGAAGGCTCCGGCCGCATTCTGGCGCCGCTGAGCGAGCGGGTTTCCAATGGGGCGGCCCGTCTCCTGGCCAAGAGAAACATTCAAGTGGTGACGAATTGTCGCGTCAGCCGGATAGAGAAGGACCATCTGCTCGACGCGAGCGGGAAAAGGTACGATTTCGACATGTGCGTCTGGGCCGCGGGGATCAAGGCACCGGACTTTCTTGCTTCACTGGGATTTCCGACGAACAGGATCGGGCAGCTCGAAGTGACGGACAGCTTGAACGTCAAGGGCCATGAGCATATCCATGCCCTCGGCGATTGTGCATCGTGCATGCAGGCCGATGGCAAGCCCGTTCCGCCAAGGGCGCAGGCCGCGCATCAGCAGGCGGATTACGTCTTCAAGGCAATCATGAGCGCCGTCGAGGGGCGCGAGCCCGTGAAGCAGCCCTATTGCTACAAGGATCATGGCTCCCTGGTTTCCTTGGGTACGCAGACCAGCGTGGGCAGCCTGATGGGCTCATTGACCGGCGGGACGCTGTTCGTCGATGGCATCTTCGCAAGGTGGCTCTACATCAGCCTGCACCTGATGCACCACAAGGCCATTCTCGGTTTTGGCCGCACGGCGGTGCTGGCCATTGCCAGAGTGCTCGTCAAGAGAAGTACGGCATTGGTCAAGCTGCACTGATCTGCTTGCTTCTCGCCATCCTGCAGCCGCGTGACGGAATGCACATTCCGTCCGCGGCCATGGCTGCGATCATGGGCAATCCGCTCCAGGTCAATGATTCCCACTCCAGGTACCGGCCGCGTATGAAAACTCCTTCGTTTCGCCATCTCGTCCCGTCGCTCGCAATCCTTGCGGCACTCTCCCTGAGCCCCCTGCCGGCCGTGGCGCAGGAGGTGAAGCCGATTGCACTGGCCGTCAGCGAAGGCACCTCGGGCGGTATCGATGCAGCGGCAGGCCGCAAGAAATACGCGCCGATGGCGGAGCGCCTGTCGGCTGCGCTCGGCAGCAAGGTCGAAGTCGTTTTCGTGCGCGAATTCGCCGAGCTGGAAAAAGGCATGAAGGACGGCCGTTTCGATTTCGTCGTTGCCCGTCCGTCCGACTATCCGGCGCGCGGCCTGCGCGACTACGGCTACCAGTACGTCGCCAATGCCGAGCCCGAGGGCCATTGCATGCTGGCCGTGCCAACCGGTTCGCCGATCCGGACGCTCGCGCAACTGCGCGGCAAGACCTTCGTGCTGCCGGAGGAAGTCGCCTACATGACGCGCTTCTGCCGTGCCGAGTTGCGCGACAAGGGCATCGACCTGGCGAGGGAGAAGGTTTTCTACGTGCGAGAACAGGGCGCGATCCCGTTCGGTCTGGAAAACGGCATCGTCGATGTCGGCGGCATGGCGTCCTACTCCGGGGCGATCCGCCAATGGCGGGAAAAGGGGCACCGCGTGTTGCACGAATCGGTCGGTCAACCCTACATGCCCGTCGTCGCCGGCCCCCGGGTATCGGCCGAGGCGCTGGACCTGGCGCGTTTGACGCTGCTCGGGTTGTCTGCGGACGAACAGGGCAGGGCTTTCCTGCGCCAGCTCGGGATCGACGGCTTCACTGCAGACGGTGAAGAGCGCCTGCGTGCCTTGCTGGAATGGCTGGGGGTTTGAGTCGGGCTTTTCTTTTTCATGAACTGGTCTTTCGTACAACGCGCGCAGATATTCCGCCTTGCCGAGGCGGGTGGGCTGGCGCCGGCACAGCTTGCGCGGGCGGCGGCTTGCGGACCCTTGCAGCCTGCGCCCGACGAGTGGCGGCGGATGCTCGACCGTTTGCTGGCTTTCGGCGGCGCCTTGCTGTTGGGCGCCGGCGTGGTGTTCTTCTTCGCCTGGAACTGGGATGCACTGCATCGCTTCGCCAAGTTCGGCCTGGCGGCTGCGGCCTTGCTTGCTTGCGGAGTCACGGCCTTGTGGGCGACGCCGCGCGGGATCGCATTCCGCGCGGCGCTGTTCGGCGCCTGCATTGCCACCGGCGCGCTGCTGGCGTTGATCGGCCAGACTTACCAGACCGGCGCGGACGTGTGGGAGCTGTTCGCGGCCTGGGCGGCGCTGATGCTGCCTTTCGTGCTGCTGTCGCGTTCGGCGGCCAGCTGGACGCTGTGGCTGGCGGTGGCGAACATGGCCTTGCTGCGCGCCCTCTCGCAGGCTGGGGCGATGGGCCTCTGGGGCTACCTCGACGGTTTGTTCGGCCTGTATTCGCTGTTGCTGGTGGCGGGATTGAACTTGGTGGTGTTGCTGGCCTTCGAGTGCCTGGGGCGCTGGCTGCTGGTCGATGCGCAGCGCTGGATGGCGCGGCTGGCGGCGCTGGGGGTGGTGGCACCCTTGTGCGTGGCGGCGGTGTCGGGCTGGTTCGAGGCCGATTTCCGGCCGGGGCTGATGGTGTTCGTGCTGGCGGTGCTTGCGGGCAGCGCAGTGTATGGACCGTGGCGGCGGGATGTTGCGATCCTCGCCTTGCTGGTCTATGCGGCGATCGCGGTGCTGACCGCAGGGCTGCTGCGCGTGCTCGATAGCTTCGATTTTCTGGCCTTGAACGTCCTGGGGCTGTTCGTGATCCTCGCTTCCAGTGCCGCAGGCTGGGGGCTGATGCGGCTTCATCGTGAGAGCGGTGAAGCGGGCGGTCGCAGGAGCGGATCATGAGTGCGTGCGAACCGCCGGGCGGCGGCAGCCTCGCCGATCTGCTGCGCGAGCGCGGCATCGTCGATGAAGCGGAACGGCAGGCGCTGCTGGCGCGGCGGCCCGGGCCATGGTGGCTGATGCTGCTGCAGGCGCTGGCGGCGTGGTTCGCCTCGCTGCTGATCGTGTCGGCGCTGGTGCTGCCTGCGGCCGGCCTTGGTACGGCAGGGGCCGGCGTGGTGGGCGTCGTGTTGTGCATTGCTGCGATCGCGTCGTTCCGGCGCGGCGGCCTGTTCACCGACCAGATGGGCTTGGCCCTGTCGCTGACGGGCCAGGGTTTGCTGATGTGGACGGCGGCCGAATGGTTCGAGCCCGATGCCTGGCGCCAGATGGCGGGCGTGGGCGTGCTGGTGAGCGGCGCGATGTCGTTGCCGCGGGCAAGCCGGCTGCACCGGGTGGTGTGTGGATTGCTGCTGAGTGTGGCGCTTGGCGTGCTGATCGGTTCCGGGTTCGCTGGCGAGGCCTTCGGTATTGTCCTGATGGCGGTGGCGGTGCTGGCCTGCATCACCCGCGAGCGCTGGGCGGCGCAGCCATGGGGCGGCGTGGCCGGGGCGCTGATGCTGGCTTTTGGCCTGGCTGCGCTGGTGCTGCCGCCGATGCTGATGTGGGCCCGGACAGCGTTCCTGTTCGAGGGGGTGGATCACCGCAGCCCGATGATCTGGCTTGCCGCTGGTGCTGCGCTGGTCTTGATCGTCCTGCTTGCGCATCTGTTACGGACGGCTCCTCCTGCGTCACGCCTGGCGGCGTGCGGCGTCGCGCTGCTGTGGGCGCTGGTGTTCCACGCCGCGCCGGGCCTGATCGTGGCCGTCGGCGTATTCATTGCCGCCTTCCAGGCCAGCCAGCGTACGCTGGCGGGTTTTGCGCTGCTGGCGGCGGTGCTGTACGTGGGCGAGTTCTACTATCTGCTCGACGTGAGCCTGTTGCACAAGTCCGGCCTGCTGGTGCTGGGCGGCGCGGTCTTGCTGGCCTTGCGCGCCTGGGTGCTGCGCATCGGCGCGGGAGTGCGGACGTGAGCCGCCGGAGCTGGTTGCGCATTGCCGTCGTTGCTTCGATGGCGCTGGTGCTGGGCGTGTCGCTGAAGGCGATCCTCGATCGCGAACGCACGCTGGCGCAGGGCCGCGTCGTGCTGCTGGAGCTGGCGCCGGTCGATCCGCGCTCGCTGATGCAGGGCGACTACATGGCGCTGCGCTTCGCCATCGATCGCGGCCTGGCGGGCCAGCGGGACGGGAGGGAGGCGCGCGACGCTCCGCCTGCGACCTACGCCTTGCTGGCGCTGGATGCCGACGGTCGCGCCCGGCTGGCGGGCGTTGCGGATGCGCTGCCGGCTGGCGACACGGTGGCGATGCGCATCCACTGGCGCGACGGCGGCCCCACGGTCGGGCCGAACGCCTTCTTCTTCCAGGAAGGCACGGCCGAAACCTACGAAGCGGCGCGCTGGGGAGAGTTCCGTGTGGCGCCGGACGGCAGCGCGCTGCTGACGCATCTGCGCGACGAAGCGCTGACGCGGCTGGGCGAACAGCGGCGCTGAGCCTGCCCAAGCCGAATGCCGTCCGCGCTGGCCGGTGTGGCGGAGGTCACGGGCGGATGAACTCGGGTGGAGTCCGCGCTGTCTGCTTTGAGCAGCGCGGCATCTGCCTGTGGGACAATCGCGGCGCTCTGTTTCATCCTCAGTCTCGTTTTCCGCCGGATTGCCATGTCGTCTCGCCGCCCCGTCATCGTCGCCCTGTGCGCCATCGGCCTTGCCGGCCTGGCGGCTTACGCATGGTATGCCAACCAGCCTCGCAGCACGCCGGCGGACACTCAGGCGGCGGTGGAGGCGCCGGTGGTGGTCGAGGTGGCGAGAGTGGAAAGACGCGCGATGGCCGACGACGTCACCGCCGTCGGCTCGCTGGTGTCCAATGAATCGGTGGTGCTGCGGCCGGAAGTGGCGGGGCGCATTTCGCGCATCGCCTTCCGCGACGGCGAGGCGGTCAGGCGCGGCGACGTGCTGGTCGAATTGGATGCGGCGGTGCAGCGTGCCGAACTGCAACAGGCGCAGGCCAACCTGACGCTGGCCGAAGCCAATTTCCGCCGTAGCGAAGACCTGTTCGCACGCAAGTTCGTCAGCCAGAGCAGCCGCGACAATGCCCGCGCCGAACTCGAAGTGGCGCGTGCCGGTGTCGCGCTGGCGCGGGCGCGGCTGGCGCGCATGCAGCTCCGCGCGCCTTTCGACGGCGTGGTCGGCATCCGCAGCGTCAGTCCGGGCGATTACGTCAAGGACGGCGACGCGCTGATCAACCTGGAAGACATCGCCCGGCTGAAGGTGGATTTCCGCCTGCCCGAGCTGTATCTCGACCGTGTGAAGCCCGGCCAGACGCTGGAACTGCTCAGCGACGTACTGCCCGGCGCCAGCTTCGCCGCACGGGTGGATGCGATCGACCCGCTGGTCGATGCCCAGGGCCGCGCGGTGCGCCTGCGTGCCAGCCTGGCCAACCCCGAAGGCCGCTTGCGTCCCGGTGTGTTCGTACGTGTGCGGCTGATCCTGGCCGAACGGCCCCAGGTGCTGGTGGTACCGGAAACGGCGCTGGTACCGGCGCCGGGCAACGTGCAGTTCGTCTACCGGGTGCTGGACGGCAAGGCGCAGCGGGTGGATGTGCGCACCGGCATGCGGCGCGAGACGATGGTGGAGATCGTCGACGGGCTGGATGCGGGGGCGGAGGTGGTCACCGCCGGCCAGCTCAAGCTGCGCGACGGTGCGCCGGTGAGCGTGCTGCAGGCTGCCGTGGCCGGCGCGGCCTGAGCGACGGGAGCCGCGACGATGGTCATTTCCGATATCTGCATCAAGCGCCCGGTGTTCGCCACCGTGCTGTCGCTGCTGGTGCTGCTGGTGGGGCTGATGTCGTACTCGCGGCTGACGGTGCGCGAGTACCCGAACATCGACGAGCCGGTGGTGACGGTCGATACCACCTATCGCGGCGCGAGCGCGGCGATCGTCGAATCCCAGGTGACGAAGCCGCTGGAAGATTCGCTGGCCGGCATCGAGGGCGTGGACGTGCTGTCGTCGATCAGCCGCCAGGAGCGCAGCCAGATCACCGTGCGCTTTCGCATCGAGCGCAATGCCGACAGCGCCGCCGCCGACGTGCGCGACCGCGTGTCGCGCGTGCGCCGCCGCCTGCCCGACGACGTCGACGAGCCGGTGATCGCCAAGGTCGAGGCCGACGCCAACCCGATCATCTGGGTGGCGTTTTCGTCCGACCGCCATTCCCCGCTGGAAATGAGCGACTTCGCCAACCGCGTCGTCAAACCCCGCCTGCAGACCCTGCCGGGCGCGGCGGATGCGCGCATGTTCGGCGAGCGGCGCTATTCGATGCGGATCTGGCTGGACCGCGAGCGTCTGGCCGCTTTCGGCCTGACCGTACAGGAGGTGGAGAACGCCATCCGCGGCCAGAACGTGGAACTGCCCGCCGGGCGCATCGAAAGCAGCCAGCGCGAGTTCACCGTGGTGGCACGCACCGACCTGGCGCAGATCGACGAGTTCGAGGCGGTGGTGGTGCGCCAGCCGGCCAATGCGGCCGACTACCCGGTACGCATCCGCGACATCGGCCGCGTCGAAGTGGCGCCGGAGAACGAACGTTCGTCGGTGCGCTTCATGGGCCGGCCGTCGATCTCGCTCGGGCTGATCAAGCAGGCCACCGCCAACCCGCTCGATCTCAAGCGCGGGCTGGAAGAGATGCTGCCGCGGCTGGAGCACGAGCTGCCCGAAGGCATGTCGATGACGATCGCCAACGACACCACGGTGTTCATCGAGCGTTCGATCGACGCGGTGTTCTCAACGATCTGGGAAGCCGTGCTGCTGGTGGCGGCGGTGTGCCTGTTCTTCCTGCGCAACTGGCGTGCGATGCTGGTGCCCCTGGTGACGATTCCGGTGTCGCTGGTGGGCGTGTTCACGCTGATGTTCGCGCTGGGCTTTTCGATCAATACGCTGACGCTGCTCGCGCTGGTGCTGGCGATCGGCCTGGTGGTGGACGACGCCATCGTGGTGCTGGAGAACATCTACCGCCACATCGAGGAAGGCATGGCGCCGGTGGCGGCGGCCTTCAAGGGCGCGAAGGAGATCGGCTTCGCGGTGGTGGCGATGACGATCACGCTGGCGGCGGTGTATGCGCCGGTGGCTTTCATGACCGGGCGCACCGGCAAGCTGTTCACCGAGTTCGCGCTGACGCTGGCCGGTGCGGTGATCGTGTCCGGCTTCGTCGCGCTGACGCTGTCGCCGATGATGTGTTCCAGGCTGCTGCGCCACGAACGCAGCCATGGTCCGATCTACAATGCCGTCGAAGGCTTCCTGAACTGGCTCACCGAAGGCTACCGCAGCCTGCTGGCGGCGTCGCTGAAAGTGCGCTGGCTGGTGATGCTGGCGTTCGCGCTGGTGGCGGGGACCTCGGTGCTGCTGCTGGGGCAACTGAAGAACGAACTGGCACCGCTGGAGGACCGCGGCCGGGTGGTCGGCATGTTCAACGGCCCGGAAGGTTCGACCATCGACTACATGTCGCGCTATGCGCTGGAGATCGAGCGCATCTATGCCAGTCTGCCGGAAGTCGACCGCTATCTGGTCATCACCGGCAACCCCACGGTGTCGCAGGGCATTTCCTTCGTCGGCTTCACCGACTGGAGCGAGCGCGAACGCGGCGCGGCGAAGATCGCCGAAGAGCTGGGACCCAGGCTGAAGGCGATTCCGGGCGTGAATGCCTTTCCGGTGATGCCGGCTTCCTTCGGCCAGAGCCCGCGTTCGCGGCCGCTCAGCTTCGTGGTGTCGACGTCCGAATCCTATGACGAACTCGCCCGCCATGCCGAGGCGATCCTGGGCGAGATGCGCGGCAACCCGGGCCTCGTCTCGCCCGACACCGACCTCAAGCTGACGCTGCCGGAACTGTCGGTCGAGGTCGACCGCGACCGCGCCGCGGACCTGGGGGTGCCGGTCGACGTCATCGGCCGCACGCTGGAAACCATGCTCGGCGGCCGCCAGGTGACGCGCTACAAGAAGGATGCGGAACAGTACGACGTGATCGTGCAGGTCGGCGCCGCCAGCCGCGCCGATCCCCACGACATCAGCGACATCTTCGTGCGCGCCCGCAATGGCGACATGGTGCCGCTGGCCAACGTGGTGAAAGTCAGCGAGGCGGTGGCGCCGCGCGAACTGAACCACTTCGGCCAGCGCCGCTCGGTGACGATCTCGGCCAGCCTCGCGCCCGACTACGCGCTGGGCGAGGCCTTGCAATGGATGGAGCAGACCGCCGCGCGCCTGCTGCCGCCGGGCTACGCCACCGACTACGACGGCCAGTCGCGCGAATTCAAGACCAGCTCGGCCAGCCTGGTGCTGGTGTTCATGCTGGCGCTGGCCTTCATCTACCTGGTGCTGGCGGCGCAGTTCGAGAGCTTCCGCGACCCCTTCATCATCATGCTGACCGTGCCGCTGTCGATGACCGGCGCGCTCGGCGCGCTGTGGCTGACCGGCGGCACGCTCAACGTCTATAGCCAGATCGGGCTGGTGACGCTGGTGGGCCTGATCACCAAGCACGGCATCCTGATCGTGGAGTTCGCCAACCAGCTGCGCGGGCAGGGCCGCGATCTGCTGGAGGCGGTGATCGACGCCGCCGTGCTGCGCCTGCGGCCCATCCTGATGACCACCGGCGCGATGGTGCTGGGCTCGGTGCCGCTCGCGCTGGCGACCGGCGCCGGCGCCGAAAGCCGTCAGCAGATCGGCTGGGTCATCGTCGGCGGCTTGCTGCTCGGCACCTTCTTCACCCTGTTCGTGGTGCCGACGGTGTATTCGCTGCTGGCGCGCAAGCAGCGCGGGGCGGTGGAGCATGGTACGGAGGCGGCCGAGGTACGGGCTTGATCTTTGTTGTTGTTCACAGTCCGGGATGTCGAGCGATCAGAAACTTGACGGACACCACCGCCAAAAGAAAACTCCCTGGCGCGGCTGCGCACAGGGAGTGCATCGGTTGTACTACTTGCCCGTCAGGCCGTGGATTCGGCCTTCTGCAGGATCGCGTACATCTGGTCCTTCAGCAGCAGCTTCTGCTTCTTCAGGACTTCCACCTCTTCGTGCGTTGCGTGCTCGATGTGCGATTCGATGTTCTTGATCTGCTGATCGAGCGTGTTGTGCTTGTCGAACAGGTTCAGGAAGTGGCGGTCGGTGGTCTTGAGTTGGGTGATCAGGTCGCGGTATTCAGGAAACATAGGCTCACTCCGGTGATAGAGGGGAAAGTAAACCGGATCCGTTGACCTCAACTCTACTCCTCGCTAGACGGCCAGCCAAGCACTGCGGCCGGGCGGGCCTCCCGGTTCGGGCACTCAGCCAAACAGATAGGGGAACAGCCGCTGCTTTTCCTCGTCGCTCAGCGCTTCCATGCGCGCGATGTTGCGTGCCGGGATGCCGTCGACGTCGGGATGGTGTTCGATCGCCTTCTCCAGGCTTTCCTCGCGGATGATGTGCAGCAGCGGCCAGGGCGAGCGGTTGGTCAGGTTGCTGGTGTCATCGGGCTCGGTGTCGGCGAACTGGTACTGCGGGTGGAAGCTCGCCACCTGCAGTTCGCCTTCCCAGCCGAACTGCTCCACCCACAGGTCGACCGCGTCGAGGAAGTCGTTGTAGTCGCCGAAATCCTCGAGCATGTCCGGAATCGCCAGAAGGGTGGTTTCCAGCTCTTCCACCGGGGTATCGGACAGGCGCTCGAGTTCGGCCTGCAGGTCGTTGAGCAGGCTTTCTTCGTCGGTGGCGTGGCTGATGGCGATGCGCACGCGTTTCTCGCGCCGCGGCCGGGCGGCGAAGGGACAGAGGTCGAGGCCGATGACGACTTCGTCGAGCCACTGGTTGATGTCGTCGATGATCTGCTGGTCCATGAGGGTTTTCCGTGTGTGAAAGAGGCGTTCAGGCGGCGATCAGTTGCAGCGCGGTGTAGAGGACGGCGTCGGCGAGATCCGGGCGCAGGCAGTCGAGTTCGACCAGGCCGGGCCAGGTCTCGCGGAACTGGCGCTGCCAGGTGAGCTGGCGCTTGGCGAGCTGGCGGGTGGCGGCGATGCCCTTGAAGCGCAGCTCGTCGTAGCCGATGTCGCCGTCGAGGTATTCCCAGGCCTGGCGGTAGCCGACGCAGCGCATCGAGGGCATCTCCGGGTTCAGCCGGTAGGTCCTGCGCAACCGGCGGACTTCGTCGACGAAGCCGCTGTGCAGCATGGTGTCGAAGCGTTCGGCGATGCGCGCGTGCAGCACGCCGCGGTCCGAGGGCGCGAGCGCCATCGCCAGCAGGCGGCAGGGCAGGGCCTCGTCTTCCTTGCGGGCATAGCTTTCGGCCAGCGGCCGGCCGGTGAGGCGGACGATTTCGAGTGCGCGCTGGATGCGCTGGGCATCGCTGGGCTCCAGCCGCGCGGCGGCGGCAGGGTCGAGGCGGGCGAGTTCGGCGTGCAGCGCCGGCCAGCCATGCGCGGCGGCGGTTTCGTCGATGGCGCGGCGCAGTCCGGCATTCGCCGCCGGCAGGTCGGACAGCCCGTCGCGCAGCGCCTTGAAGTACAGCATGGTGCCGCCGGCCAGCAGCGGGATGCGGCCGCGCGCGTTGATCTCGCGCATCAGGCGGATGGCGTCGGCGCGGAAGCGTGCAGCCGAATAGCTTTCTTCCGGCGACACGATGTCGATCAGGTGGTGGGGACAGGCCGCACGCTCCTCGGCGCTGGGCTTGGCCGTGCCGATGTCCATGTCGCGGTACACCAGCGCGGAGTCGACGCTGATGATCTCGACCGGCAGGCGGCGGGCGATGGCGAGCGCACAGGCGGTCTTGCCGCTGGCGGTGGGGCCGAGCAGCAGCAGGGCGGGCGGGAGCGTGGGGGGCGGCGTGTCGGTCACGGCATGAGAAGGGCGAGGAAGGAATCAAGCACCCGGACGAGGCAACTGATCGAGGCAGTTGGCCGGCATCCGGCTGGGGCGGATTATCCGCTGCTTGGCAGGCCTTGGGCAAAGCGATGGCAAGGGAGTCTGCGCCCTCGGTCATTGATGATGCTGTTCGTATTATGATTGTGGTATTTACATGGACCCTTTATCCCATGCCGCGCGAAGATCCGTTCCGCTGCAGGCGGCGTTTGCTGCGTGCGCTCTGCCTGCTGCCGGCCTGCCTGTTGCCGGGGCGATCGCCTGCCGCCGTGCCGGCGCTGATGCTGGCCGGCCGCTGGCATGACGGACTCGATCCTTCGGCCTATTGGGTGAGCGAGAAGCTGGATGGCGTCAGGGCTTATTGGGATGGACAACAACTGTACTTTCGCAGCGGGCGGCCGATTGCTGCGCCGGCGTGGTTCGTCGCCGGCCTGCCGGCGGTGCCGCTCGACGGCGAGCTGTGGCTCGGCCGGGGGCGCTTCGAGCAGCTGTCGGGGCTGGTACGTCGCGAGGCGGCGGCCGAACAGGGTTGGCGCCGGGTGCGTTACATGGTGTTCGATCTGCCGGGCCGGCCGGGGCCGTTCGACGAACGCCTGCGGGCGCTGCAGGCGCTGGTCGAGACGGCCGGCATTGCGCACCTGCAGGCCGTGCCGCAGTTCCGCGTGGAAAGCCGCGCAGCGCTGGCAGCCACGCTCGCCCGCGTCGTCGCCGCGGGAGGCGAGGGCCTGATGCTGCATCGTGCCGACGCCTGGCGGCAGCCGGGCCGCGGCGATGCGATCCTGAAGCTGACGCCCTTCCTCGATGCCGAAGCCCGGGTCGTCGGATACCTGCCGGGCAAGGGCAGGCACAACGGCGTGCTGGGCGCGCTGGAAGTGGAATCGGCCGATGGACGACGTTTTCGTCTCGGCACAGGGTTCAGCGATGCCGAGCGGCGCGATCCGCCGGCGATCGGCAGCGTGGTGACTTACCGCTATCGTGAGCTGACTGCGCAGGGTGTACCGCGCTTTCCGGTGTTCCTGCGTGTTCGCGATGGCGGGACGGACTGAACCGGCTTCATTCTGACTGAATGACTATCGTCTTGCCCATCGGGGTGGACGGGATGGCCGGGCCGTGTGGACGGGGCCGCAGGCGAAATCCATCGATTCAGGTCGCCTCATTTTTGGGCAGTGTCGCCGAAGGCCGTGCCATCAGGCAGTTGCGGCACTTATCCACAGCTTGTCCAGACGCCTGTTCACGGCGGCTGGGGAAAAGTGCGGGCGCGGGGGATAAAAAGCCCGCCTCATTGGCCGCGCATGAAGAAACGGTCGAGGTCGCCCATCGTCAGCTGTGTCCAGGTGGGCCGGCCATGGTTGCACTGGTCGGCGCGTTCGGTGGCTTCCATGTCGCGCAGCAGCGCGTTCATCTCGGGAATGCTCAGTTGGCGGTTGGCGCGCACCGCGCCGTGGCAGGCCATGGTGGCGAGCAACTCGTTGCGGCGCGCGGTGACGACGTCGGAAGCGGGGAATTCGCGCAGCTCTTCGAGCAGGTTGCGCATCAGCTCCGCCACCGGCGCATTGGCGAGCAGGGCCGGCACGCTGCGCACCGCCAGTTCCTGCGGACCGGCGGCGCCGACGTCGAAGCCCATCGCAGCGAGGACTTCGCTGCATTCCTCGGCGGCGGCCATGTCCTTGGCGCCGACCGAGAACACCGCGGGAATCAGCAGGCGCTGCACCGAAGGGCGGCCGTCGAGCACGGTCTTGAGCTTTTCGTAGAGGATGCGTTCGTGCGCGGCGTGCATGTCCACCAGCACCAGGCCGGCGCGGTTCTGCGCCAGGATGTAGACGCCGTGCAACTGGGCCAGGGCGAAGCCGAGCGGCGGCGCGCCGTCGCTGTCGTCCGGCAGGGATTGCGAAGCCGGTGGCGGCATGCCGGCAGAGGCCGTGCCGGTGGTGGGGGCACGGGCGCTGGCGGCGAAGTCGAGATAGGCGCGGCTGGCCGAATCCATCGCCAGTTGCCCCTGCCTGGGCATGGCTGGAGGAGCGGACGAAGACCAGGGGCGGGTACTGTCGTGGCCGGCGCTGTGGCCGGTTGAGGCAGCGTCCGCCGGGCGCTCCGCCGAAGCATAGCGCAAGGTGTTGGCGGCGCCGCCGAAGCCCGTGCCCGGCGCGGATGGCGCGGCCGCCTGCGTATCGACCCGCCCCGCACCGGATTCGGCCAGCACGCGCTTGAGCGCGTGATAGACGAACTGGTGCACCGCGCGCGATTCACGGAAGCGCACTTCGATCTTGGCCGGATGCACGTTGACGTCCACGCCGGCCGGGTCCAGTTCCAGGAACAGCACGTAGGCCGGATGGCGGCTGCCGTGCAGGATGTCGGTGTAGGCCTCGCGCACCGCGTGCGTCAGCAGCTTGTCGCGGACGAAGCGGCCATTGACGAAGAAGAACTGCGCGTCGCGGCTGGCGCGCGAGTAGGCCGGCAGCGAGGCGAAACCGGTCAGGCGCAGCAGGCCGCCTTCGGCCGACACTTCGCGCGCGTGCTGCAGGAAGTCGTCGCCCATCAGCGCGCCGATGCGCGCCGCCGGCGTGCCCGGCGGCAGGCGATGGACGACGCGGCCGTTGTGCGACAACTGCATGCCGACGTCCGGCCGCGCCAGCGCGACGCGGCGGAACATGTCGTCGCAGTGGGCGTACTCGGTGCCTTCGGTCTTCAGGAACTTGCGCCGCGCCGGGGTGTTGTAATACAGGTCGGCGACGTCCACCACGGTGCCCTGGTTGAGCGCGGCGGGCGCCAGGCTGCGGTCGCCGCCGTCGATGCGCCAGGCGTGGCTGGCGCCGGTGGCGCGGCTGGTGATCGAGGTGCGCGCCACCGCGGCGATGGCGGCCAGCGCCTCGCCGCGAAAGCCCATGGTGCCGACCTGCTCGAGATCGTCGAGGGTGGCGATCTTGCTGGTGGCATGGCGTTCGAGCGCCAGCGCGAGGTCGTCGCGGTCGATGCCGCAGCCGTCGTCGGCAACGCGGATGCGGCGCACGCCGCCCTGTTCCAGTTGCACTTCGATCGCGTGCGCGCCGGCATCGACGGCGTTTTCCAGCACTTCCTTGAGGACCGAGGCCGGCCGTTCGACGACCTCGCCGGCGGCGATCTGGTTGACCAGCAGGTCGGACAGGCGGTGGATGACGGACATGGCCGGGCCCGGTTGGATGGGGAAGGGCGGAATTATACGGCGTGGCCCGTCGCCGCTGCGGGCGGTGGCGGGCCGTGCTTCCGGTATGATGCCGGGCCGAGATCCCCTGGACATGACGCGCATGAGCAAGCCCCCGCCAGCCCCGAAGGCCGCCCGCCAGGCATTGCGCCGGCGCATGGCGCTGGCCGCGGTGCTCGGACTGGCGCTGGCGGGCTGCTCTACGCCGGGTACCGCGCCCGGCGCGGCGAGGGAGCGCGGCTTCTATCCGGGCCAACTGTTCAAGACCGATCTCAACCGCGTGGCCGAGACGCACCAGCAGCACATCTTTGCCAGCCTGCGTCGCCTCACCGACAAGCTGTACAAGCGCAATCCGCGCGAATGGCGCAAATCCGACGCGCCGAGCGCCGAGGCGGCCATCTCGCGCATCTTCGACGAGCGCCACCGCTGGCGCTTCGCCTCGCTCGGCAACCGGCGCGACCTGGATGCGCTGCACGTCGCGCTGCATCCCGAATACCGCGGCGACCGGGTGCAGGCCCTGGTGGTGGGACTGGCCAGCATGGTGCAGTCGGCCTTCGGCGACCGCGAAGGTTTCTACCTGCTGGATGATCTGGAGCCGCAGCACCTCTACAATGCAGCCCGCAACGTCGAGATCGCGGTGTGGAAGCTGTCGACCGCGCGCGACGGCAACGGCGAGCTGCTGCTGCTGACGAACGCGCTGGGCGAGTCGGGCGAGTTGCCCAACCTCAGCTTCGAGCGCGAGTTCGGCCGCATCATCGGCCTGCTCGACGCCTTGTCCGACGTGATCGAGGAAGAGACCGAACGCACGGTGACGCGCGTGGTCCAGAACCTGACCACGGCGGTCTTCCTGCCGGTGTATTGAGGCGCTGCCCAGGCGACTCGATCCGGCCCCGCCAACCCATCGTTTTCAAAATGAAGTCCATCGTCATTCTCGTTTCCGGCCGCGGCAGCAACATGCAGGCCATCGTCGATGCCGCCATTCCCGGTGCGCGCATCGCTGCCGTCGTCAGCAACCGCCCGGACGCCGGTGGCCTGGTTTTCGCGGCCGAACACGGCATCGCCACCGCCGTGGTGGATCACAAGGCCTACCCGGATCGCACCGCGTTCGACGGCGCGCTGGCCGAGTGCATCGATCGCCACGCGCCCGACCTGATCGTGCTGGCCGGTTTCATGCGCGTGCTGACCGACGATTTCGTGAGCCGCTACGAAGGCCGGCTGATCAACATCCATCCTTCGCTGCTGCCGTCCTTTCCGGGATTGCACACGCACCGGCGCGCGCTCGAGGCCGGCGTGCGCGTGCATGGCGCGACGGTGCATTTCGTCACGCCCACGCTGGACTGTGGCCCGATCATCGTCCAGGCGGTGGTGCCGGTGCTGCCCGGCGACGACGAAGCCAGCCTGTCGGCGCGCGTGCTGGTACAGGAGCACCGGATCTATCCGCAGGCGGTGCGCTGGTTCGTCGAGGGCCGGCTGAGCGTGGATGAGGCGGGGCACGTGTTCTTGCGCGACGCCGGGATCGAAGCCGAAAGCGGGTATGTCGTGCCCGCCATCGAAGATGTGGGAGCCGAACGATGAACATGAAACGGCGTGATGTGCTGCGAGCCTTGCCGGTGCTGCTGGGCGGGGCGTTCCTGCCTTTCGAATGGGCTGTGGCCGCCGTGCCGGCTTCGGCCGGCAGCATCCGTTTCGACGTGCATTACGGGTCGCAGGGCTTCAAGGTCGGCGAGGCGCGGCATGAATGGAAGATCGAACAGGATCGTTACGAATTGCGCCTGAATCTTGCCGCAAGCGGCCTGGCAGGCCTGTTCGGCCTGCAGTACGAGCAGCGCAGCGAGGGCGAGGTCGGACCGGAAGGCATGCGCCCCGAGTCCTTCGTCGTCGACCAGCGCGGACGCAAGCGCGACAGCGCGCACTTCGACTGGCCGGCGGCCCGCGTCAGCCTGCGGCGCGACGGCAAGGAGCGGCGCCACGGCACGATCGAGCCAGGCGACCAGGATCTGCTCAGCCTGTGGCACCAGGCGCGACGCCATGCGCGGGCGGACAAGCCGGTCGCCCTGAACGTCATCACCGGCAAGAGCATCAAGCAGGCGAAGCTGGAACCGATGGGGCCGGAGAAGCTGAAACTGCCGGCCGGCGAACTGGAAACCCTGAAGATGCGGGCGACGGCCGAAGGCGGCGAGCTCGACATCGACATCTGGCTGTCCGTCCAGCATGAGCTGCTGCCGGTCCGCATCCGCATCACCGACGACGATGGCGGCGTGCTGGACCAGCGTGCCGCGGCGATCGAAGTCGGCACGCCTGCAAACACCAAGAAGAACTGACATGAACAAGAGCAACGACAAGAGCAGGAACAAGGCCCGCGGCGTATCCGGCGGTGCAGCCAAAAAGGCTGCGGTGAAAAGTGCCCCGGCAGCAGCCGAAGGTGCCGTTTCGCGCGCGCTGTTCATCCAGACCACGCAGGTTCTCGGTGCCGTGCTGGCGTTCGAGTTTCCGGCCGACGCGGTGCTGTCGCGCCATTTCCGCGACAACCGCGAGCTTGGCCACCGCGACCGCGGCTTCATCGCCGAGACGGTCTATGGCGTGCTGCGCCGGCTGCGCTGGCTGCGCCGGCTGGCAGGCGACAAGGCGACGCCGCGCGAGCTGCTGCTGGCCTGGTTCGCCCGCGGCGAAGGCTGGCCGATGCGAAATTTCGAAGGTCTCGCCTCGGCCACCGAGCGCGACTGGGTGGCGGCGGTGAAGGCGGCGGAACTGGGCGAAGCCAGCCTGGCCGAGCGCGCCGATCTGCCCGACTGGCTGGCCGAGCGCCTGCTGCGCAGCTTCGACGAGGCCGGCGTGCTGGCGCTGGCGCAGGGCCTGAACCGGCCGGCGCCGCTCGACCTGCGCGCCAACCTGCTGAAGACCGACCGCGACAGCCTGCTCGCGCGCCTGCGTGAGGACGGCATCACCGCCGAGCCGGGCAGCCTGTCGCCGCAGGCGGTGCGCTTGTCGGGCAAGCCGGCGCTGCAGAAGCATCCGCTGTTCCTGGACGGCAGCTTCGAGGTGCAGGACGAGGGCAGCCAGTTGCTCGGCCTGCTGGTGCAGCCCCGGCGCGGCGAACTGGTGGTCGATTTCTGCGCCGGCGCGGGCGGCAAGACGCTGCAGCTCGGCGCGATGATGCGTTCGACGGGGCGGCTGTATGCCTTCGACGTGGCGGAAAAACGCCTCGCCAAGCTCAAGCCGCGCATGGCGCGCGCCGGCCTGTCGAACGTGCATCCGATGCTGATCGCGCACGAGAACGACGCCAAGCTCAAGCGCATGGCCGGCAAGGCCGACCGCGTGCTGGTCGACGCGCCCTGCACCGGCCTGGGTACGCTGCGCCGCAACCCCGACCTGAAGTGGCGCCAGTCGCCGGCCGCGGTTGACGAGATGGTGGCCAAGCAGGGCGCGATCCTGGCCGCGGCGGCGCGCCTGGTGCGTCCGGGCGGGCGCCTGGTCTATGCCACCTGCAGCCTGCTGGCCGAGGAGAACGATGCGGTGGTCGATGCCTTCCTGGCGGCGCATCTGCAGTTCCGCCCGGTGGTGGCGCAGGAGGTGCTGGACAAGCAGGGCGTGAAACTGGAAACCGGCGAGCGCCTGCGCCTGTTGCCGCATGTGCACGATACCGACGGCTTCTTCGCCGCGGTGATGGAGCGGGTGGCGGATGCCTGAAGCCGGCAGGCAGGGCCTGCCGGCCCGGTTGCTGTGGGTGCTGCCGGCTATGGCGCTGGCTTTGGCGGCGGTACTGCCGCCGGCGGCATCGGCGTCGCAGCGCTTTGCCGCCAAGGGGGAGATCGAGCTCGCCTTCACGCCGCGCGATGATGCCGAATCGCTGCTGGTCGGCGTCATCGAGCGTGCGCGCCGGAGCCTGCACGTGCAGGCCTACGCCTTCACCAGCAAGCGGATCGCCAACGCGATGGTGGCGGCCCATCGGCGCGGCGTGAAGGTGCAGGTGCTGGCCGATGCCCACATGAACCGAAATCCCAAGGGCAATGCCCTGCCGATCCTGCTGGCGGGCGGGGTGCCGGTGGCGGTCGAGACCGAATACAACGCCGCGCACAACAAGGTGTTGATCGCCGATGCCGACGGCCCCGGCTGCGCGGTGCTTACAGGTTCGTACAATTTCACCTGGTCGGCGCAGAACCGCAACGCGGAAAACGTCATCGTGCTGCGCGGCCACTGCGAGCTGGCGCAGGCCTATCGGGACAACTGGCTGGCGCATCGCCGCAAGGCGATGGTGATCACCGCGCTGCCGTTCAAGCGCTGAACGGCAAGGGTGGGGGGCTCAACTGCGGACGGCGTCGGCCCAGCAGTTGGGGGTTTCGTACAGGCGTACGCGTTCGAGCCGCAGATGGTTGCCGTAGGTGTCGCGGTAGGCGGGATCGAGGATGCGGAACGCTTCCGCGGCGAGGTTCTCCGCTGTCGGCACGAGGTCGAGCACGACGGTCTTGTGGCCGGGAATGGCGTCGAGCATGGTGACGACCTGGGTGTCGCCCCGATAGACCAGGAAGGCATGATCCCAGCGCGACACGACGAGGTCGTTGGCGATGCGCTTGACGTCGGCGAAATCCATCACCATGCCGTTTACCGGCAGGCCGTCGGCCTTGATGACTTCGCCGGAAAGGGTCACTTCCAGTGCGTAGCGGTGGCCGTGGAGGTGCCGGCACTGGCTGGAATGGTCGGGAATCCTGTGTCCGGCATCGAATTCGAGACGGCGGGTGATGCGCATGGCTGACCTCATTCAAAGGGGCGCGGATTATAGCATCAGCAATGCGCGGCCCTTGCTGCGGCAATGTCCGCAAGTGATTGAGTCGAGGCAGCTTTTCCGGGCGCCAGAGCTTTTCTTGCCTGGGTGCAGGGATGGCCGCGGGCGGGCGTCACGCATAAAAAAGGCTGACGGTTCGCGTCAGCCTTCGATGCTGCGTCGCACGGCGCTCAGCGCTCCTTCTTCTTTGCGCGTGCTTCCTTCTTCAGGGTCTTGTACAGCTCGGGGTTGGTGGCCTTCAGGTACTCGGCCACTTCCACGTCGTCCTTCTTGACCTTGTTGATGTCGATCTGCTCGACGTGGACCAGGCGCAGCAGCGCCTGAACGGGGCGGGGAATGTTGCGGCCGCTTTCGTAACGGGAGCCGCCGCTCTGGGTGACGCCGATCTTGGACCAGAACTGGGACTGGTTCAGGCCCAGCTTGCGACGGATTTCACGAACGTCGATGTTGTCACTGGATTTCATTTCTGTTTCCTTGGTTGAGTGCACTTGTCATGGATTCGCCATGACAGCGCTGACGCAATTGTAGGCCGGTTTATGACTTAAGTAATACCGCGAGAAAAGTATAGATCACTATCCCGTGCAAATACAACGACAAATTTCACGTTTTTATCATTAAGTGCGTAGGGGGTGTGTTTGGCGGTTCGGGTGTGTGATGTCCTGCAAAGTTTTCCACGTTTCGCTAGAATCATCCGCTTTATCCACAGGTATTTGGATACGACGATGGCACTGATAGTTCAGAAGTACGGCGGCACCTCGGTAGGCAGCCCCGAGCGCATCAAGAACGTCGCCCGCAAGGTGGCGAAGTTCCGCTCGCAGGGGCATCAGGTGGTTGTCGTGGTATCGGCGATGAGCGGCGAGACCAATCGCCTGATCGCACTCACCAAGGAAGTAGCATCGAACCCCGCACCGCGCGAACTCGACGTGGTCGTATCCACCGGCGAGCAGGTCACGATCGGCCTGCTGTGCATGGCGCTGGAGGACATCGGCGTTCCGGCGAAGAGTTACACCGGCGGCCAGGTCAGGATCCTGACCGATTCGCTGCACACCAAGGCGCGCATCCTGGACATCGACGAGGCGCCGGTGCGCAAGGATCTGGACGAGGGCCGGGCCGTCGTCGTCGCCGGCTTCCAGGGGGTGGATGAGCACGGCGCCATCACCACGCTCGGCCGCGGCGGCTCGGATACCACCGCGGTGGCGCTGGCCGCGGCGCTGAAGGCCGACGAGTGCCAGATCTACACCGACGTCGACGGGGTCTACACCACCGATCCGCGCATCGTCCCCGAAGCCCGCAAGCTCGACACCATCACCTTCGAGGAAATGCTGGAAATGGCCAGCCTCGGCTCGAAGGTCCTGCAGATCCGCTCGGTCGAATTCGCCGGCAAGTACAAGGTCAAGCTGCGCGTCCTCTCCAGTTTCGAAGATCGCGAAGGAGAGGGCACGCTCATCACCGTTGAGGAAGACAAGAACATGGAACAACCCATCATCTCCGGCATCGCCTTCTCGCGCGACGAGGCCAAGCTCATCGTGGTCGGCGCGCCCGACAAGCCGGGCATCGCCTACCAGATCCTGGGGCCGATCGCCGAGGCCAACATCGACGTCGACATGATCATCCAGAACGTCAGCCACGACGGCACCACCGACTTCTCGTTCACGGTGGCGCGCGGCGACCTGGACAAGGCGGTCAAGGTGCTCGACGGTGTCAAGACCCACATCGGCGCCCGTGCGATCGAAACCGACAACGCCATGTGCAAGGTTTCCATCGTCGGTGTCGGCATGCGTTCGCACCCGGGCGTGGCCTCGCAGATGTTCCGCACGCTGGCCGAGGAAGGCATCAACATCCAGATGATCTCGACTTCGGAAATCAAGATTTCGGTCGCGATCGAAGACAAGTATCTGGAGCTCGCCGTGCGTGCGCTGCACAAGGCTTTCGGCCTCGACACGGCGGCTTGATAAAGCTGGTGAATAGCGTTTGACCGGGAGGCGCGAACTCGCTATGATCGCGCCTTCCTGATGGAGACGTGGCCGAGAGGTCGAAGGCACTCCCCTGCTAAGGGAGCATACCGTCAAAAACGGTATCGAGGGTTCGAATCCCTCCGTCTCCGCCATTCAGGACACACACAGGGCTACACCGCCCCACAGAACCCCACGAAAAGCCGCGTAGAATCGCGGCTTTGTCGTTTCTGGCCCACACGAAACCCCACACATCCGCACCGAAAAACACGGTGCACCACAGGCAGTGTGTAGGCATCGGTGTAGGCATCGAACTGGCTGGGGGTGATGGATGCCTACAAACACGCTGACGGACGCGCGCTGCAGGGCTGCGAAGCCTGGAGACAAGGCGATCAAGCTCTTCGACGGTGGGGGGCTGCATCTCTGGATCTCGCCGAAGGGGGCGAAAGTCTGGAGGCTGGCTTATCGCCTTGCGGGCAAGCCGAAGACGCTCAGCATCGGCCCATATCCGGAAGTCTCACTGGCCGAGGCGCGTCTGAAGCGCGACCAGCACCGTGCCACGCTCCGCGATGGTGATGATCCGATGGCCCCGCGCCTGGCCACCCGCAAGGGCATCACGCTCGACGATGCCAGTGAACAGTACTGGGGCGGGCGTCACGACCTATCCGAAAGCTATGTGGTCAATGCACAACGTGGCATCGCCATGCATCTTTCGCCGGCGCTGGGCAAGCGCAACATCGGGAGCATCACTCGTGGCGATCTGCTCGATGCACTGCGAGCCATGGACGCGAAGGGCCTGCACGTGTACGTGCGAAAGGTGCGGATGTGGGTTGGCCAGGTCTTCGAATGGGCGGTCCAGCATGAATACGCGGACATCAACCCTGCTGCGCTGATACGCCCGGAGAAGGCCTTCGGCCGGGCTCCGGTCGAGCACCACGCGGCAGTCGAGTTGCGTGATGTGCCGGGCCTGATCCAGCGGATCAACATGGAGAGGGATATCCAGAGCGTGCTTGCGGTCCGGCTGCTCGCATATACATGGACGCGCACTGGCGAGCTACGGATGATGGAATGGGCTGAGATCGACGGCGACCAGTGGATCATCCCGGCCGGGAAGATGAAGCGCCGCCTCGACCACCTGGTGCCGCTTTCGCGCCAGGCGCTGGCGGTGATCGAGGGCATGCGTGCTCGTGCTCGCCCTGGGAGTCCCTATGTGTTCCCGTCTGACCGGCGGGCTGACAGGCCGATGAGCGATAACGCCATCCTGTATCTGCTGCACCGCATTGGCTACAAGGGGCGGATGACGGGACACGGCTGGCGCAGTGTGGCCAGCACCTGGGCGAACGAAAAGGGCTACAGCCCCGACGCGATCGAGCGCCAGCTTGCCCATGTGCCAGCGAATGAAGTGCGCGCGGCTTACAACCGCGCACAGTATTTGCAAGAGAGGCAGACGATGCTGCAGGCTTGGGCGGATTGGCTGGACGCCCAGGCTGTTACGCGAGGTTGATGCCGGCCGCGCGCAGCGTACTGGCACGCCAGCCCATCGTGCGGCTGGATAGTGCCACGTCAGGCTGTGGCAGCTTGCCCGACTTGAGCCATCGGCGGATCGTTTCGGCCGACACCCCGAATGTTTCCTTCAGATCCTGGCGCCAGATGACAGGGTCGGAGGGCTGGTCTGTCATCGCATGTCCTCCGCCGAAAACAGCCCGCCCAGAGCGCCGGCAAGCGCCGACTGGCATGTGGGATTGATCCATACAACCTCTTCCCGGATCGCTGTGCCCCTGCCGGATGAAATCCGCGCGGATGTTGTATGCCGCTCCCACCCGCTCAAGGCCTTGTCGTACATCGCAGAGGGGTATCCGCACAGCACCACCATGCCCCGCAGCTCGCGCACCGCGTCCAGCAGTTCGCAATGCTCGGCCACGGTCATTTCGTGGCGGTAATACTTCTGCCCGGTCTTCATCTGCCGGACTTCCGGCAGATATGGCGGATCAACGAAGTGCAGGGTGGTGGGTTCATCGTGGTAGCGCATTACCTCGATCGCCGGGTTGTTCTCGATCAGAACGCCTTCGAATCGCTCGCCGATGCTGGCCAGCGATTCGGGGTAACGCGACCACACGTGCTGGGCGGTGCCGTAGCTGCGCCGCGTGTCGCGCCGGAATCCGGTGCTGCCTTTGGTGGCGCCGGCCGAGCCGAAGCCCATGGCAGCCCGCACAGCGGTGAGGCGGGCGCGCTCCACCTGGTCCTGGTCCTGGTCCTGGTAGGACAAGTCGAATTCGGCGCGCGAGTAGGGGGTGAGCGTTATGGCCTCGATCAGCCGCGCCCGGGTGGCAGGGTCGCGCAGCACGGCGAAGAAATTCACGATCTCGCCGTCCAGGTCGTTGTAGACCTCGGCGTAGCTGCGCGGCTTTCGCAGCAGCACGCCTGCGGCGCCACCGAACGGCTCGACGTAGCACAGGTGTGGCGGGAAGAACTGGATGACCCAGGGGGCCAGGCGGAACTTGCCGCCGTGGTAGCGGAGGGCGGGGTGAGTGATCATGACGTCACCCGCTTGAACTCGATCACCCATACCCAGGGATTGGCACCCCATGAGCCTGGGCCGTTGATGGATTCCCAGATATCGCTGAACTCAGGGATTCGAGACGGGCTTAGATATGATTGCGGAATACCCTCTGCTTTCGCATCCGCCTCGCTGATGTCTTGGAGGCGTTCTATGCGCACGCCAGTGATTTCCAGCACGAGGCGGCAGCAATGGCGCGGCATGTGGATGCTTGGGCGACGTTTGAAGCCCCATCGCTTGAGGTCTGCAGCATCCTCGTCCGTGATGCCGTCCGCGTCGTAGTAGTACGGCTCCCAGGTGTCAGCCCCTTCGCGCATCATGCGCGGCGTGCGTTGTGGGCGCTCCCAGCCGTTCTCGCGCACCCACAGCCGGTCGCCGGGCTGACCGTAGGGGCATTGCAGCGTCGAGTAGAACGCGCACCCATCGTTGTCGATGCCGTGGTATTCCGCAGCCATGCCGGGGCCTATGGGGCCAGTAATTCTCCCCATCTGCTTCGGCTTCACCTTTCGCCGCGTCTGGGCTTTCCGCCCTTCCATGATCGCGCGGACCATCGACCCGGTGAACAGGACCGGGTGTTCCTTGTTTCTCATTTTTTCACCCCCGTCGCCTTCGCCACCCAGACCGCGCACCGCCCCGTCCGCATCAGCGCGACCATGCCCAGATCCTTCATCGTGTACAAGCGGTCGCCAGTTACCTCTTCACTCAGGCCCAGGGCCTCGCTCAGAACGGCGCGGCGGGTCGGGCCACGCCGGATCAGCTCCGCAGTTATCCGCTCCATATCCAGCCACACCTTCTCCGTCACGCCACCGGGGAATGCGGGGCGATCCGGAGACGGAGGCAGGTCGGGAAGTTTGTGGGGGGCGGGGTCGAGAACCCGGTATGCACGCCGCACGCTTTCCGGCGCGCAGCAGGGATAGGGCGCCATGAGGCCCAACTGCATGGCAAGCGGCGGCATCATGCTGCACCCCCGTCACGGCCAGTCGCCTTGGAAGCATGGATCGTGATGTCGCGGTTAAAGCCTCCATCGATATTGATTTCAGAGCTGCCGTCGTAGCCGTTCTGCTCTGCGAGTGTCAGGGCCAAATTGACAAACACCGATGTTGCGATCAGCAACGCATCGTTGATGCCGGCCTCATTCAAGAGTCGGGTGAACGCATCGGCGAAATCGTCGTGTGCCTTGCTCATTTCGATGTCTCCTCGAACATATCCACCGTTCTGGCGGCCGCCCGGCGGGTTTGATGACGGGTGTGCTTGTGGTGCTCGGCGTCGTAGGCCAGGTGATGGCGCTGGCACCAGGCGCGCAGGTTGGAGGGCTCGCAGTTCTCCGGCTGGTGGTCGATGTGGGCGATGGTCAGCACGATGCGGATTACCTTGACCGTCGAGCCGTCTGCGCAGGCCATGCTGCAGGGCCGGTCCACGCCGGCATCGCGCAGCGCACGGGGCAGCGGCACCCACTTCTCGTCCCGCCAGTAGCCCAGCGCGCGATGCACGGCACCGCAGCCCGGATGCTCGCAGCGGTAACGTGCGCGGTTCAGGATTTGCAGGCGGATGTGCTGCCAGTCGGCCGGGTAGCGCACTTTGTTTTCGGGGCGGATTGGCATCACGCACCCCCTTGAGCCACGCTCAGCGCCACCGCCACCGGCCGGACCCAGATGGGCGCCGCCGACAGCACGAAGGTCTCGCCGGACCAGGCCAGCAGCAGGGTCTGGTACATCGTCGACGCGATCGCCTCGGCCGCGGCCGGGGGCACGGCGTTGCCGATGCGCTCGCGCCAGTCGCTGTCGTTCAGGCCGTCGAGTTCGAGGTATTCCTCGGGCTCGATGATCGACTGCAGCGCGGCCAGCTCCAGCGTGGTGAAAGGCCGGTGCCACGTGCCGTCCAGCGCGCGGATGACGGCGACCATCTTGTCGGTGGCGCCCGGCATGCGGGGGTCGGCGACGGACCAGAAGCCGTTGTCGTGGCACGCGGCCGACGACACCGCGCCGCTGCTGTCCTCCCAGCGCCGCACGCCGTAGTGGCCGCCGGTCTGGTAGGCATCGCCGGGTTGCGGGATGGCGCCGGGGCGAGGGTCGGCCACGGCGAATGCGCCGTTGGCGTTGCCGGCGATCACCGCGCGGGAGAATTCGTCCCAGCGCTCGACCTTGTACTTTCCGTGCAGGGCGGCCGATTCGGCGGCACCGCGTGGATCGGCCACACACTGACCGCTGCCGTGGGCGCCGGTTACAGCCGTGGCGGGGCGGTCGAAGGGCACGATGCGGAACTCGTTGTTGTGCTTCGCCGGCCCCTGGTGTCGAGGGTCCGCCACGCTGAACGTCCCCTGCCCGGGCGACTTCACATTGATGACGGCCCCGGCCGTGTCCTCCATCCGCATCACGCCGTACTGCGCGTATTCCAGCGTGCCGGCGGGCGGGCGCGGGTCGGCGATCGAGAAGGCACCGTTGGTCGGCAGGCTGCGGCCCTGGACCGTCCCCGTGCTGTCTTCCCAGTGCCGGACTCCCAGATAGCCATTGCGGCATTCCGGCACGATCAGGAAGTCCCGCAGCACCCCATCTTCGACGTGCAGGCGGTTCAGGCTGCGCCAGTCGCTGCCGGCTTCGACGAAGGCCAAACGCACCCAGGTCTTCCATTGCAGGCGCGGCACGCGGTGCATGGGGCCGCCGGCCGGGTCGCCGGGCAGCGGCATGCGGTCCAGCAGCGTGCCTACCGCCTGCAGGCGCTTCTTCGGCGGCTCGTACAGGAAGGGCGGCACCTTCTCCATGTGCCGGGCCACACCCAGGAATCGCTTGCGGCTCTGCGCCAGGCCGCCCAGCTCGCCGCAGTCGTGCGTCGTCTCGGCCCAGGCGTAGCCGTAGGCCCGGAACAGCTGCGCGATGCGATCGAGCAGATGCCGGCCCCGCGTGGCGATGCGCGGTACGTTCTCGAACACGATCAGCTCCGGCAGGCAGTCCCTGAACGCTTCCAGCATCATCCACACGCCGCGCTCGGTCAGGCCGTTCAGCGCCTGGTACTTCGCCGTCTTGCTGCGCGTCTCGTTCAGCAGCCCGGAAAAGCCCTTGCACGGCGCGGACAGGAAGACGATGTGCGGAAACTCGCCGCCGGCCGCCTGGCGGATGTCCTCGGGCGTGGCCTCGCGCCAGCCGGCCGGCGGCTCGGCGCCGTGGAATGCGGTGTACTGCGCGCGGCTGAAAAGGTCGAGCGTCGTGGCCTCGACCCCGACGATGCGCTTGAAGTCGCGGTTCGCGGCCGCATCCACGTCGACCGAGCCGATGCACCTCGGCCTGGCCACCAGGTTGCCGACCCGGGCGCTGCCGCGCATGAAGCCCTTCGCGCCGGCGCCGATGGCGCCGAACAGGCAGAAGGTGCGGATCTCGCGGTGTTCGTCGGGGTGGCGGAGGAATGCGTCGCGCTTCATGGCTGCACCTCAGCGATGATGGGGTTTTCGTCGAGATCAACATCGCTGACCCGCACGATGCTGATGCCGTAGCTGCCGTCCATGTCGGGCCAGCCCTCCTGCCCGTTTTTCCTGTTCCCCTCGTCATCCTTCCAGGCAAACTCATGGAGCACGCCATACAGGTTCAACCCCCACGAATCCTCGACGATCAACCGCTGAACGTGGTTGAACAGCATCTCCAAGACGGCATCGAGCACAGAGCCATCATGTTCTTTCAGTCGGTGATCGGCGGCAGACCAGAAATTGTTGATCTCGTGCAGCTTGTCTTCGGTCAGCACGGCGTGGTCGACTTCCACCGTCATGTCGAAGTTGTCGCCGCTCAGGCGGTAGCGTTTCGTGCTCATGCCGGCACCCCCTTCCCCAGCGCCTGCAACGCGGCACCGTTCCACAGCGCCACGGCACGGGCAGAACTGTCGTCAGACGGCCCGATCGCCCCGCAGCTATCGCAGCACACCGCCGCGCCGGATGTGAAATCCCCCAGGTCGTGCAGCACCTGCAGCTGCTCGCCAGCGGCACCGCAGAACGGGCAAGCCCTCGTGATTTCCGTTTTCACAGCAGCACCTCCTTCGCGTTCCTCTCGGCGCGCCGCCGGACGGTTTCGGTGTCGATGTGGGTGGGCAGGCCGAGTGCGGCGCGGCGGCGGGCGACCAGTGCGCGCTGCTCGGCGATGGCGAATGGCGCGCGGGCCTCCAAGAACTGCAAGTCGGCTTCGGCGGCTTGCAGACGCAGGTGGCGCAGCCAGGTGATGAGGGTCTTGATCATTTCGAGTCTCCATCGTCGTCGAGATGGTTGATGCCGGTGCAGCGGGCCGCGATCAGGCCGATGACGGCCCAGATAACGGCGGCGAGCAGGCAGAGCAGGATGTTGTCCATGGCGCTGGCTCAGAATGGCGGGTGACCGTAGAGCAGGTCCATCCACGCATCGAGCGCGGCGCCCAGTTCATCCAGGGCGGCGCAGGCGTTGGTGCGCTGGGGCTCGGCGCCGTCGTAACCCTCGAACAGCACGCCGCTGTCCGACAGCGTGCGTACCGCCATGGCGGCCACGATGAGGCGATCCAGGGCGCGGTCCATTGCCTCGGCTTGCGGGTCGGTTGGCATTGCGGGCCTCACGCTTCATCCACAGCGCCGGCGTCGGCGGTCGCGGCGGGTTCGATGCGGTACAGGTCGGAGTACGACGCGGGCCTGATCACGTTCACTTCTCCACCCTGCATCGCGGGCTTGATGAAGAGGATGTCGCCGCTGAAACTGATGTAATCAGGAACAGCCCCGTCGTAGTGATCGAGCAGCGCGTCGAGCATTTCTTTCTGGGCGCTCTTCATCGCTTCCTGAGCGCCATGAAGGCAAGAATTGAGGTGTTCGACCTCTTCATGAGCGCGTTCAAGAGCACGCCAGCGCCGCAGGAAGTTCTCGGCTTTCATATATGCAACAGAGTGGATGTGCGTGCTGTTGTCATGGCTGACATGACGATCCGCTTCCTTGAAACTCATGATCTGACTCCTTATTGCTGAGCGCTGGCAGAGAACCCCGGCTGGCTGCGCTCGATGCCGGCGCCGAGGGTGGTGGATTGAAGGCGGGCGCGTTTGCGGCGCTGGCGGGCCACGCCGAGCTGCAGCACGGCGAGCAGGGCGGGCGATGCGGTGGCTTGCTCGAAACTGATGCCCTGTACGGGCAGGCCGCTCATGCGCCAGGCCCAGCGCAGTTCGGCGTCGGTGTGGGGGGCGGAGGCGACGGGGTCCATGTCAGCCCTCCACCTTGAATACCCAGCAGCGCACCGTTGTCGGGCGCATGTGTTCCAGGTTCTCGCAGCGGGCGTTGAGCCGGCCGTGGACCGCGGAGTTGGTCGGCACGTTGGAATCGATGTACCTCGGCCGGCGGCTGGTCTTGAGCAGGCGCTTCAAGTCCTGCAGCGGCGGCACCTGCTGCCGGCGGTCTGCCGCCACCTGCATGAAATGGTTGAGGTTGACCGCGATGTAGGCCGGGTCGCGGCTGTGGTTCAGGCGCGATTCGCCTTCCAGCTCGCCGTTCTCGCCCTCGCCGGTGCCGTCCAGGTAGTCGAAAGCCTCCCAGAAGGCCTCCACCAGCGGGTGGTCCTTCTGCAGCGCCTGTTCGCGTTGCAGCGCCAACTGCACTAGCAGGGCCTTGGCCTCGGCCTGCTGGGTGGGCGTGATCGGGCAGGCCATCGCCAGCGCATCGACGAACACCATCAACTGCGCATGGTTCTTCTGGATGCGCTGGTTCTTGCTGCCAGCGGCGGCGATCTCGCGCTCGTATGTGCGCAGGCGCTCTTCCATCAAGGCCAGCACGGCCTGCTCGTGTGTCAGCGCGCGCGGCAAGAAGGGGCTCAGCTCCCGCGCCGTCATCCGGCCGAGTTCCAGCGCCTGGGCGCGGCCGGCCTCGGTCTGCCGGCTCTTGTCGAACCACAGATGCACGATCCGCTCCATGATCGGCATCGAAGCCTGCACCGGGTTGTTCTGGCTGATGAACAGCGCCCCGCGGAACTGCGGGTCGTAGGTGTCGTTGCCGCTGCTCTTCACGCCCGTGGTGCGCAGGCTGCCGCCGTTGTACAGGCTCTTCAGCCCGTCCCAGTGGAAGGCCTGCTTCACCCGGCCGCGGGTGCCGTCCGCTTCGTCCTCGCGGTCGGACTCGATCAGCACAACGGGCAGGTTCGACACCTGGGCCATCGACCGCATCAAGCCCACGGCCGAAGCCTTCATGGGGTCGAAGCCTTCGTATCCGCCGCGCCCCAGCAGCTTCCACAGCGCTTCGATCAGCGTGCTCTTGCCGCTGCCCGGCTCGCCCACGATCTCGACGAAGGGGAATGACTCGAAGCGGTGGCGAATCTGCTCGGCAAACAGGCTGCCGAACCAGGCCGCCAGGGCGGCCACGCCGCGCGGGCCAAAGCAGAAATACAGCTTGTCGAACCAATCGACCTGCGGCGCCTTGGGGTCGGCGTTGATGTCCAGCTTCAGCGACTTGGACAAGCTCTTGATGGCCAGCTTGCCCAGGTCGAAATAGTCCTCCTCGTTGACCTCGACGACGCGATCGCCCTGCACGGCCACATCGCCGAACACGTATGCGCCGTGCTCCAGCGTGTAGCCGATGTAATCGATGGTCTCGACCCGCTTGATGTTGTAGGTCCACCGCGACAGCAGGCGGTCGAGCTGCCCGGCGCTGCCCGTCCAGATTGCGCCGGCGGCCATGTGCAGCAGGCGCTTCTTGAACTCGGCCGCGGCGGATATCTGGCCGGCGGTGAAGGTGTTCTTGATGCTCGCGCCGCCGTGCGGGAACTCGACGCGGAAGTAATACCAGGCCTCATCCGTGATGTCGTTGCGCAGGTAGTACAACGGCGTGGGCAGGCAGTTGCAGATCTCGGTGACGGTGTTGCTCTTCTCCAGAACCTTGGCTTCGCGTTCGTCCCTGTTCAGGCTGTCTTCCGCTTCGGTCAGGTTCTGCTCGGCCTTCACCTGTTTGTCGATGTCGAGCTTCCACCAGTACAGGCGCTTGTCGAAGTCGAACGGGAAGCTGTTCCAGCCGTGCCGGCTGTACATCAGCTTGCCCTTCTCCGCCGCGCTCGCGGCCAGCAGCAGCGCCCCGTAGTAGCGGTATTCGTCCAGGTCGCGTTCGCTCAGGCGGTCGAGCTGGTGCAGCTCGTTCCAGTCGTACTTCTGCCGGCCCTTCGGCGGCTGGGCCGCGGTCGCCTTCCAGCCCTGTTTGATGGCGCGGGCAACGTGCTTCTTCGTGAAGTCCTCGCCGGCCTTGCCGGTGTCGTAGGCAAACACCAGGTCCGGGCGGCCCAGCTCCATCTGCTCGGCCATCGCCGCCAGCGCGGCTTCCGGGTAGTTGTTGCACGACAGCGTCGACACCGCGACCACGCCGTTCAATATCAGCGCGATGGCATCGAAGATGCCCTCGGTGATCCAGATTTCATCGACGCCCGAAAAGCTCATGCCCGGCGCCTGCCACCAGGTGCCCATATAGCTGCCACGGAAGGTCGCCTTGCGCTTGCCGAAGCGCTGCGGCCGGTCGATGAGCCGTTCCCAGTAGCCCACGCCCGGCAGGGCAAAGCGCACCGTGGCGCTGCCCAGTTGCAGTTCCGGGTTCCAGTAGTTTTCCTGGCTGTACCAGCCGGCGATCTTGTCCAGGTCGAAGCCCCGGTGGTCGCGCAGGTATGCGTCGGCCGCGGCGTTGGGGTTGTCGGGTGTCGTGGGGTGGCGGTCCGACCAGGACTCGAACAGGTCGCTGTAGCGGTCCTTCACGTGTTCCACGTGCCCGCACTTCTCCAGCCGTCCGCAGCGCAGCACCCAAGGCGCATCGGCATTGGCGTACAGCTCTTTCTTGCCGCAGCTCGGGCACACGCCTTGACGTAACCACAGGCCTTGCCGCTTGAAGGCAAAGTCCCGGTCGAGTCGTGTGGTGATGTCGGCGTGCAAGCGTGGGTTCATGGGGCGTCGGGCAAAGGAATTCCCTCGCGCCTGAAACCAGGCACGAAGGCGGGAATGCGTGGGTTGTGGGGAGGCTGGCTAGAAGCCGGGCATCAGCCAGAGCTGAGGAAGAGGTCCTGCTGTGGCTTGCCGTCCTGCGTGTCGGCGAAAAACTGCTCGATGGCCTCGCGGTATTCGATGCGGGGCAGCGACACCCTGGCGTTGGGCATCAGGCTGGGGTTCACCTCCGCGTCCCACGCCACGTGGGCGCGGCCCTTGAAGCCGCAGCACGTGCACAGCGCCCAGGCGTCGCGGTAGATCTCCGTCACCAGCTTGCTGGTGCGGATGTGCGCACGGGAACCGCAGTGCGGGCATGTCAATGCGACCCCCAGCGGCAGCTGGCGCGTGGTGGTGTTTGCAGGCACTGGCGTGCTCATCGCCGCACCTGCCCGCATTCGCCCATCCCCTGCCGCGCGCATTCACAGTGCATGCCCACCTCGCCCAGCGTGGCAACGGCATCCAGATAGCGGCGCGTTACCAGCACGAAGCCGACCGCGCCCACCAGGGCATCGAGCTTGTCGATGACGATGCCCTGGCCGCCGGACAGAAAGCGGCTGACTTGCGAATCGTCCCAGCCCACGGTCTGCTGCACGTCGTGCCGCGCCGGGCCGCTGAGTGCGGCGCGCAGGGCCTGTTCGATGCGGGGGAGGGGTTTGCTCATGACGCGGCCCTCAAGCGTGATCAACCGAAGTTGAGTGCTGTTGTGCGGTGGGATCGGCAGCATGGGGAACATCGACAACAAGAGGCGTGGCAGACATGCGATCACTCGCCGGCAAACAGATCGGGGTGGGCGTCCGCCGCGGCGGGCGTGGATGCGGCCAGGTCGATGCCCAGCTCGGCCAGCGCCAGCTTGCGCAGATCGGCATCCCTGATCTTGGCGACATTGGCAATGGCATTGGCCCGGCGCAGCGCCAGCAGGGCATCGGCATGGCGCGGGTTGTGGGCGCTGCCGAAGGTCTCGTAGTCGTGCAGGGCGTCGGCCCATTCGGTGAGCTTGGCCTGCAGGAAGGCGGCGCCGGATTCGTTGCCGGCGGCGCGAATCTTGGCCGGGTTGAGGCTCATCAGGTAGGCGGCAACGCGGTCGAGGCGGACGCAGACCATTTGCCGTTTCTGGTCACCTGCGTAGTACATATGTACTACGCAGACCCCCAGAAACTCAGCCGTCCAGTCTTCTTGAAGGCGCTTGTGCTGGCGCACCCATTCAAGGCCGAAAAGCTCGGCGATCGGCTTCAGCGGCACCACTTCGGTGCCCTGTTCGTTCTTCACCACCGGCAGCGTCAGGCCGGCGTATTCGATGGAGATGGCGATGTGCTTCATGGCTCACGCCTCCTTTGCGGTTGCAGGTTGGATGAACTGCTCGACCAGTTCGGGGTAGGCCGCCCGCGCCCCGAGGATCAGCAGATGCCGGGCGGCGGCGCTGGCGGTGCGGTTTTCGATGCGGGCGATCTCGCCCAGCAGGTCGCGTTCGTCGGCCATGAAGGCGATGTTGACGCGGCGCTGCTGATCTACGCCGTTGGGGGAACGGCTGCGCGGAGCGCCAGAGCGGAAGGCAATGGAGGCGGGAGTCATGTTGTACGATGAGAAACAGATAGATGATGAGCGAACAATAGAAATATTTCTTTCTGTTGTCAACGATAAATGAACGAAAGATTTCTGATTGGCACGCGGCTGCGCGAGGAAAGGGAGCGTCTTGGGCTTACTCAGGATGCGCTTGGGGTGACCCCGCAAAGCCAGAGGAAGTATGAGAAGGGCGAGAGCACACCGGGAGCGGACTACTTGGCGATGTTTGCGGCGCTGGGTGCGGACGTTCTGTATATCCTCACCGGACAGCGCACGGTGGGTGAGTTGGCGCCCGACGAAGCGGCGCTGCTGGACAACTATCGACATACCCAGTCTGACGGGAAATTAGCACTGCAGACTACAAGTGCCGCTCTTGCGCGCCGCCTTCCGCATCGCGACGGTGAAGAGCAGAAGGCGAAGTGATCTTGGACGATTGGAACGCCCCCGTTCCTGATGAAGAGATCGATCTTGATTGCCACGAAAGCGAACCGGGGGCTCGGTTACGGCAGGAGCGGATCAAGCGCGGCTACACAGAGATGGACCTGGCCCGACTGCTCAGCGTTGGGCGGCTTCGTGTCCGGGCGATGGAAACAGGTAAGGGCGCTCAGTTGAACGCGAAGCAACTGTGGAAGATCGCTTCAATTGGGGCGGACGTGACATACATTCTGACAGGGCAGCGGCCTGTCCTCCTCGCGCCAGATGAATCCGCCCTTCTCGATAACTACCGGCACGCCACGCCCTCCGGACAGACCAGTTTACGGGAGGTTGGCACTGCGTTTGCGCAACAAGCCGAGGCCTTGAAGAAAACCGGGAGTGAAACTGGGGAATGACAGCCTCCACCGTGGATTTATGACGGCGATGTGAGATGAGTCACACCCCCTTCTGAGTGCTTGCCATAGTGTTACGTTACGGAACACAAGAAAAGAAGCGGGGGATAACGTGGCACTGAAACCGTGTAAGGAATGCAAGAAGGAAGTTTCAACCAGCGCGAAGACATGTCCGCATTGCGGGGTGAGCAACCCGGCGCATTCGGCCGGCTCGATGTTGGGAGGGCTGGCGCTGCTGGTTGCCATCATTGGCGGTTGTGCAGCTCTTTTGGGAGGGGAGAGCGCGGATAAGCCGTCACCGCCACCTGAGCAAAAGATTTCCGATGAAGAGTGCAAAAAAACATTGCAGTGCTGGGGGGATCGCCACCTAGTCGGTGCATCTATTCGCTGCGCGTCTCATATCGAGAAACTTGGTAAGTTCGATCATAAATGGACGGACGGTGTACTGGAGCCGAAGATGAGCCGTTTCCGTTGGCTTGATCAAGGGGCAGGCGCGCTTACCTACATTGGCGACAAAATACAATTTCAGAATGGTTTTGGGGCTTGGCAGAACCATATCTATGAGTGCGACTACGATGCCGGCACAGGGAAACCTATAGAGGTGCGGGCACAGCCGGGGCGTTTGTGATGCGCCTTTTTATGCTGCTGTGCGTGTTGATCGCACTGCCTCTCTCAGCATCCGCCAACGGCCGCAAGCCCTGCGACCGTGGCGCGGGCGGCGTCTCTCACTGCGCGGGCGATAAATTCATCTGCAACGATGGACGGGTGAGCGGTTCGAAAAAGATTTGCAATCCCGCGATATATGGGAGTGCGGGCGGCGGTAAATCGACAAGAAAATCGAAGTGAAGGGAGAGGGGTTTGGCAAAGAGCAAAAATTATCGAATTGGCTTCTATCTGGCTAACTTCGGATCTGATGGAAGCCGCCTGTCTATATGTGACAAGCTACTTTCACTCATGAGTGAACACTGCATGACACAGGCCATTACCATTGGCGAACGACATGTTCAGGTTCGGGGCCTTGCATCCATCGACGGAGGGAACGCTGTAAAGGGTTATGTGGCCCGCTTTCGTGATGACGATTTTCTTTCTGGCTCACCAGCAAACCCGATAGAAACCGTCGTTGATCTTGGTGAAAATGCCTTGATCGAGAAGAATCATTTCATTCTGTACAAGGATAGGGATGATGTCGAGATCATTGCATACCAAGCGGCGCTCGAAGGCACTCATATATCAGCGATGGCGAATTATCTAACCCTGCTTTTTGGTGCCGATGATGTTGTGCATTTTGATGAAATCCTGAACGTGGATGCGTATCAGGCTCTAATGTCCGGAGGGGTGATAAAAGCGGTAGATTTCCGAATTGCGAAGCCGCGAAGCCGGCGGATGGCCCCAGACCCTGAAGACACCTGGACACAGAAGGGATTCGAGTATATGAATTCATCAGGGGCTACGTCGTTTGAGGCAAAGATACTTACACGTGCTCATGGCCGTGGCTTGTTGTCGGATGTGAGGCAACACATCAAGCGGCTCTTGTCGTCGCCCCTGACCAAGAAGCTTAAAGTTAAGATGTCCGACATGGAGGAAGCTATCGACCTGATGGCCGAGCGTGTGACCCAGCGGATTACAGTGCTCCCCGTTGATGGCCGGATTACCTCTGATGCAGTGCATGATGGAATCAAGGTGGCCAAGCATAAGGCACAACCGATGCTGGACGCCTACTTCGGGGCGAAGAATGAGGTACTGGACTAGGTTGAGCTTGTTGCTGTCGGTGGCTATCACGTTATGGGTTGCCTCTGGTCAGCTATTGACGTTTCTACCAGAGTCGGAGGTCCGATCTGCTGTAGGAATTGGCGCTCAAATTTCGGCAACGATGCTAGGTTTTCTGATTGCCGCGATGTCGATACTGGCGTCTATTTCGGGGCACCGTCTGTTGCGCAACATGCAACGCACTGGCCATTATCGCGTTCTTCTTCGGCGTTTGTTCTGGAATGCATCGGCCTATGGTGTATCCATGGCATTGGCTGTTGGCGGGGTTGTACTGAAAGGAGCATGGTTCGATTGGGTTGCGCTCCTGACGCTCTCTTGCTTTATTTTTTCGACGCTATTGCTTGTTGATATTGCATGGCGTTTCTGGTTGGTGCTTTCCAATATATCTCCAGAATGAAAAAGCCCGGCGAGAAACCGGGCTTTTTCCTTAATGCGCCACCAGCGTGAGTTCGCGCCCCAATGCTCGTAGTGCTCGATCGATGGTATCGATCTTGGTGGCGTGTGAAAGGTTGGTGATGCGCTGAATTTCCTGCGGCCGGGTACCCAGCCGTCGAGCCAGTTCGGCATTGCTCACGCCCTGGGCGATCTGCTCGTTGAGCAGCAGCACCTTTGCTGCGGCACTGGCTGGCAAGTGTACCGGGCGATCGCCAGCCTTCGCTACAGACGGCGCGGGAACCTGACGGCGTTCTTCAAGATAGAACTCGATCGAGGACAGAAGCGCATCTTCGGCCATCTCCATGGCTTCGGCTTCGGTATCGCCCTGGGTGATGGCTTCAGGGATGTCGCGGAAGGTGACGACGAAGCCACCTTCCGGGGCTTCTTCAAACTGGGCAGGGTAGAACATGGCGGCTCCTACTTATTTCTGCTCGTGCTGAGACTAAAAGTAATGCTTCAGGTAGATGCGGCATTGTCCAGCCCCTTGCGGGGCGGACCTTTATTTGAGACCAAGCTGCTTTTTTACGCCTTCGACCAATCCGGTTTTCAGTTCGGCCGAAGGGTGGCGTGGTAGGTGTGTCAGCTTGCCGTTCAGGAATACCTTCAGGTGCTTGCTGCCGTCCTTGAAGGTTGCCCCTTGAGCAGCGAGCCACCGGACGAACTCGCTTTGCTTCACCGCATCTCCTGTGTCGTTCCGATGGATGTAATATAAACAAAAATGCTTACTTGGGCAAGCCAAAAGTAAGCATTTTTGTTCATCGGATCGGCTCCGGACTTGGCGCCCCATCCAGCCCCGGAATCTCGAACGGCGCAAAGCGCACGACCTCTTCGCCCATCCAGTCGTTGATTTCCTTGAACCGCGCCTGCAGCGGCCCGATCTCGTTGTAGGCCATCACGGCGGCGGCTTTGCCCACGTCGCCGAAGCCGCTGGTGTTGTTGGGCATGATGCCGAGCAACTGGGGCGGCACGCGGTGGGCGGCGAGCTGGTCATCGCGGGTGACGTTCTTGATGTTCCAGAATTCATCTTTCGCGGCGACCTCGGCCACCGGGATGATCTGGATGCCGTCCTTCTTGCCGTTGGGGGCGTACATGAACAGGTTGCGGAAGTTACCCGGCCCCTTGGCGTTCTTCATGGCCTCGCGCAGGTTGTCGACGTCGGTCTGGTTCTGCGCGGCGTCCGTCATGTAGAAGATGAAGCCGGCGTGGCTGCCGTTCTTGTAGTAGCGCCGGCGGAACAGGGTGGCGGATTCGTTGAGCCAGGTGGAGTTGAGCGCGGCCAGGTATTCCGGCAGGCCGTAGATTTCTTGGTTGATGTCGGGTTCGCGCAGGTGCAGCACGCTGCCGGGGGCGAATTCGTGTTCGTCCTTCCAGCCGCGCACCCACCAGTAGCGGCCGGGCTGGATGCCCCGGCGCATGTATTTGGCCAGCGCGTGGCGCAGGGCCAGCGCCTTGCCGGTGCGGCTGCCGATGCGTTCTAGGTAGGCATTGCCGAAGATCTGGAAGTCCAGCACCAGGGCGGCAAAGTCCTGCCGGCTCAGCAGCGGGTGCGGGCGGTAGGTGGCCACCAGGATGTTGCGCTTCAGGTAGATGGGGCTGCTGTGATGGACGGCGGCGCGGAAGCTCTTGGCCAGGCCGTCCCAGCTCAGGGGCGGCTCGTAGTATTTGCCGTTGACCTCCCAGCATTCGATGTAGTCCAGCAGCTCGCGGCGGTCGAGCACCGCGACGGGGTCGCCGAAGGTGAAGGCCTCGGCGCGTGCGGGTGGGCTGGCCAGACTCGGCGCGGTGGCGGCCTGGGCGGCGTATGTGTTGCTGCGGGGGCCGTGGCGGCGGTGGCGGTGCTTGGCCATGATCAGAAAATCTCCATGCTGCTTTGGTTGGTTTCGGTGGCGCCTTCGAGGGGTTCGTGAATCAGCCCGTGCATGACGGCCCATGCGATGTCGGCATGGGACACGTCTTCGGAGCGGCTGGCCTGGTAGGTGACGTGGCGGCCGCTGGGGGTGATGGTCTTCTTGATGGCCATGAAGCTTGCGGCGATGTCGGTGTGGCCGCTGTCCCACTCCAGCCGGCCCTTGCTCATGACGTCCAGCGCCTTGAGCACCATGCGGGTCTTGAGTTCGGTGGAGTAGCTGTACCCCACCGCGTCCGGCCGGAACTGCTTGACGAGCTGGTACACGCCCACGCCCAGGCCGCTGGCATCGATGCCGATGAACGTCACGTTGTAACGCTCGCAGGTCTTGCGGATGAACTCGGCCTGGTCGGCAAAGTCGGCGCCGTGGAACTGGATGCGCTCCAGCACGCGGAACTTGCCGCCCGGCACGGCCGGCGGCGCCAGCACCACCAGCGCGGCGGCGTCGCCGGTGTCGCTGGGGTCGTAGCCCAGCCACACCGGGCGGTCGCCGAAGGGGCGGGTGGCAAATGGCTTCCAGTCGTCCCACACCTCCCAGCTATCGACCATGCAGCGCATGAGCAGCGACAGGTTGAACACGCTGTTGCCGTCGTCGATGAACTGGCACATGAAGAGCTGGGCGAACTCTTCGGGGTTGTTCTCGCGCTTGAGCTGGTCGAGGTCGAACAGGTCGCAGCCGCCGGCGAGCGCGTCTTCGATGGTGACGATCTGCCGCCAGATGCCGTCCTCGCAGCGCCGGCCGGCGCGCAGCGCGGCGTGCGACACGTCGATGTGGACGTGCTCGGCCTTGGGCCTGCCCTTGTTGTATGCGGCGCCGGTCCAGATCGGGTAGGCCTCGTGCGACTGTGCGGACGGCGTGCTGAAGTAGGTGGTGCGGTAGCGCTTTTGCGCGGCCATGCCGCTGGCCACCTTGCGCAATTCCTTGTAGCGCGGAATCCAGAAGATTTCGTCGATGTACAGGTTGCCGTGGTAGCTCTGCGCGGTGCGGCTGTTGGTGCCCAGGAAGATCAGCTCGGCGCCGTTGAACAGGATGATCTTCTCGCCCTTCAGCTCGACGCCGACCTCCTGCGCGAACTTGACGATGTAGCTGCGGAACTGCATCGCCTGGGCCTTGCTTGCCGACAGGAAAATCTGATTGCGCCCTGTGTCGAGCGCGTCCATCAAGGCTTCGCGGGCGAAGTAGTACGTGGCGCCGATCTGCCGGGACTTGAGGATGCTGCGGATGCGCTCGGTCAGGCTGGCCTGGTGCCACACCTCTTGATAGCCGAACATGCCGTCGTGGAAGCGCTTGCGCAGTTCCTCGATCTGCTCGGGGCTGAAGAAGTTGCGCGTGGGCTTCTTCTTTGTCCCCTTGTTGCGGTTTTCCACGTTGGGGTTCAGGTCGCCTTCGTGGCCGCCGGGGGCCTCGTAGCGGCGGATGCGCGCCAGGCGTTCGAACTGGCGGGCGAGCAGGTCCAGTTCCTTGAAGTCGCCGCCGGTCTTCTTCTCCTTCAGCACGAGCTGGACGATGCGCTGTTCCAGCACCGATTCCACGCGCTCGCGCGGCATGGCCTTGTCCCAGCCGTCGCGGCCCTTCCAGGTGCTGACGGTGGCACGCGGCAGGTCCAGTTCCTGGGCGATCTGCGTGACGCTCCAGCCCTGCCAGTACAGCGCACGCGCCCGGCGGCGCGGGTCCATGACTATGGGCAGGGTGTCGAGCAGGGGGGCGTGGGCGGCTTGCGGATCGTCCATGGCCGCCATCCTGCCGCCTCGCGCGCGCGCGGAAATCCGCCGGGTGTTGTAAGCCGGAACCGCACAGCCACGCGGCATTGAGCGCCGCGCGAGGGGTGGCGATGATGGGTGCGTCGATACTGCTCACGCACCGGAGCCCACCCACATGAAGAAGAAATTCCGCATCGCCACCGAAGGCGCCACCACGGACGGCCGCAACATTTCTGCGGCATGGATCGTGCAGATGGCGAAGAACTACGACCCGAAGGTCTACGGGGCGCGTGTCAATCTGGAGCACTTCCGGGGCGTGCTGCCCGATGGCCCGTTCAAGGCCTACGGCGATGTTGTCGCCTTGTCGTTCGAGAAGATCAGCGACGGTTCGGCGCTGGACGGCAAGCTGGCGCTGTATGCGGAGATCGACCCCACGCCGGAGCTGATCGAACTGTCGAAGAAGCGCCAGAAGGTGTATTCGTCGATGGAAGTGAACCCCGAGTTCGGCGACACCAAGGAAGCCTACCTGGAAGGCCTGGCGATCACCGACAGCCCGGCGAGCCTGGGCACGGAAATGCTGAAGTTCGCCGCCGGCGCAACGGTCAACCCGCTGGCCGCGCGCAAGCGCAGCGCCGGCAATCTGTTCTCCGAAGCGGTTGAAATGGATCTGTCCGGGCTGGGCGATGACCCCGCCCCCGTGCCCGACGACGAAACCAAGGGCATGTTCGCCAAGGTGCGGGAGCTGCTGGGCGGCCTGGGCAACAAGTTCGCCGCCAGCGATGCGCGCCTGCAGGACGCCCACAAGGCCATCGAGCTGCTGGCGGACAACCAGAAGGCCCTGGCCGACCAGGTTGCAAAGGTGGCCGCGCTGGGCACCGACTACGCCAACCTGAAGAGCGCCCACGACAAGCTGCAGGGCGAGTTCGCCGACCTGGTGACGAAGCTCGACCAGCAACCCGAGCAGCAGTACCGCCAGCGCCCGCCCGCCACCGGCGGCAATGGCGCCGTGCTCACCGACTGCTGAGCCCCGGCACAGACCGCCCCATTACACGATCCACACCGGAGCCACATCCATGCGCAACGATACCCGCCGCCTGTTCAACGCCTACGTGGAACAGCTCGCCAAGCTCAACGGCGTCGATTCCGCCACCGCTCAGTTCACGGTCGAGCCCAGCGTGCAGCAGAAGCTGGAAACCAAGATCCAGGAATCCAGCGAATTCCTTGGCCGCATCAACATCGTCGGTGTGCCCGAGCAGGCCGGCGACAAGCTGGGGCTGGGCATTTCGGCCCCCGTCGCCAGTACCACCAACACGACCCTCGCCGACCGCGCCACCCGCGACCTGACCACGCTGGACGAACAGGGCTACTTCTGCACCCAGACGAACTTCGACACGCATCTGACGTACGCGAAGATCGACATGTGGGCCAAGTTCCCGGACTTCCAGACGCGCATCCGTGATGTGATCCTGCGGCGCCAGGCGCTGGACCGCATCATGATCGGCTTCAACGGCACCAGCCGCGCGGCCACCAGCAACCCGACCACCAACCCGCTGCTGCAGGACGTGAACATCGGCTGGCTGCAGAAGTACCGCACGCATGCCGCAGCCCGAGTGATGGCCGAGGTGGTGGCGGCGTCGGGCAAGGTCACCGTGGGCGCCGGCGCCGGCAAGGATTACAAGAACCTGGACGCGCTGGTGTTCGATGCGGTGAGCAACCTGATCGACCCGTGGTACCGCGAAGACACCGCGCTGGTCGCCGTGATGGGCCGGCGCCTGCTGGACGACAAGTATTTCCCGATCATCAACACCACCCAGCCGCCTTCCGAGACGCTGGCCGCGGACGTGATCATCAGCCAGAAGCGCGTGGGCGGCCTGCCGGCGGTGCGCGTGCCCTTCGTGCCGGACGGCGCGATCCTGATCACCCGCCTGGACAACCTGTCGATCTACTGGCAGGAGGGCACCCGGCGCCGCAAGATCGACGACAACGCCAAGCGCGACCGCATCGAGAACTACGAGTCGAGCAACGAAGCGTATGTGGTCGAGGACTACGGCTGCGGCTGCCTGGTCGAAAACATCGAAGTGGCCGCGTAAGGGGCTCGCCATGAACAGCCCCGCCCGCCGCCATTACCTGCGCACCGCCGCCGCCCTGGCGGCGGCCGCAGGGGCCGCGCAGGAAGACCTGCCGCCGGCCACCGCCAATGCCTACGAACTGATGCTGCGCCAGCTGGCCGAGCACCGCCGCACGCTGAAGAGCATCCAGAGCATCGAACGCAAGGTGGAGGCCAAGCGCGGCTTTCTGCCGGTGTATGCGCCGTGGGTCGACGGCGTGCTGCAGGCCGACCGCGGCGGCCAGGACGATGTGCTGGTTACCGTGCTGGTGTGGCGCATCGACACCGGCGACCTCGCCGGCGCGCTGACCCTGGCCGAATACGCCGTGCGCCACGGCCTGACGCCGCCCGACCACTACCAGCGCGGCCTGCCGTGCATCGTCGCCGAAGAGTTCGCCGAAGTGGCCCTGCGCCAGCTCGCCGCCGGCGAGCTGGCGGACGTGGCGGCGCTGGAGGGCGCGGCGGACCTGACCGCCGGGCATGACATGCCGGACGAGGTCCGCGCCAAGCTGTACAAGGCGCTGGGCTACGCGCTGCGCGAAGCGGCCCCGCAGCAGGCGCTGGACTACCTGCACGCGGCGCTGAAGGCGCACGACAAAGTGGGCGTGAAGAAAGACATCGAGCGCCTGGAACGCGAAATCCGCAAGGCGGCCGAGCCGCCGGCCACCGAACAACCGAACACTGCCCCGGCCACCGGCCAGGGCTGAACCGAGCGCCCACCCGCGCCGGGCGGCGGGGGCGGAACGCCCAGGGTCCCACTCCTTCCCTGGCCGTTTCCGCCCCCCCACCGCCCACCCATCCGGAGCCGTGCATGCCCTTCATTGCCGTCCCGCCTGCGCCGAACCCCGAGGCCGCAATCGACTGCGGCGTGTTCTGGCCAGCAATCGAGCCCGCCGCCGCGCGGGCCGCCATGCGCCTGGACGGCACGGTGACGCCCGACCGCCTGCGCGAGGCGTTGATTGCCGGGGCGCTGGAAGCCATGCGCGAGCTGCAGGACTGGGAGATTGCCCAGCTCGCCGCCGGTCACGCCACGCTGGCCGAGGTGCCGGCCGTGCAGGTGGCGGGCGAATCGGCCCATGCGCACAACTGGCGCCGCGCGGTGTACAGCCTGGCGGCCGCCAGCATTACCGAGCGCCGCCGCGACTTCGACAGCACGAACGAAGGCCACCTGCAGGCCGACAAGCTCACCCCCACCGTCGACGACCACCGCCGCGATGCGCGCTGGGCGATCACAGACATCCAGGGCCGGCCGCGCACTACCGTGGAGCTGATCTGATGCAGGTGCGTGCGATGCAGGGCGATACCGTCGACCTGCTGTGCTGGCGCCACTACGGCCGCACCGCCGGCGTGACGGAACAGGTGCTGGCGGCAAACCCCGGCCTGGCAGCGCATGGCCCGGTGCTGCCGCTGGGCACGCTGGTGGAGCTGCCCGACCAACCGACCCCGCCGGTGGCACGCCGGCTGAAGCTTTGGGACTGATGCAATGGCAAGCCTCTTGAAACTCGACGACAAGGGCGTGGCCGTGCGCCGCCTGCAGACGCTGCTGAACGCGGCCGGCGCACGCCCGGCGCTGGTGGTGGACGGCTGGTTCGGCCCCAGCACCTTGCGCGCCGTGCTCGATGCGCAGGCGCGCGCGGGCCTGGTGGTGGATGGCATTGCCGGGCCGAAGACGATCGAAACCCTGGAGCGCGGCGGCCAGCGCCCGGCATGGCTGCTGCGCGAAGACCAGTTGAAGGCCGCCGCCGATGAGCTGGGCGTGCCGCTGGCCGCGGTGAAGGCGGTCAATGAGGTGGAGTCGCGCGGTAGCGGCTTCCTGCCTGAGATGCGGCCGGTGATCTTGTTCGAGCGGCACATCATGTACCGCCAGCTCGCCGCCGCCGGGCTGGATGCGGATGCCATCGCGGCGCGACAGCCGAGCATCGTCAACCGGGCGCCGGGCGGATACCTGGGTGGGTATGCGGAGCACCGCAGGCTGGGGCAGGCCCAGGCGATCCACGCTGCCTGCGCGATCGAATCGGCAAGCTGGGGGCTGTTCCAGATCATGGGTTTCCACTGGAAGGCCCTGGGCTACGAAAGCGCGGCGCACTTCGCCGCGCAGATGGACACCAGCGAGGGCAGGCAGTTGGAGGCCTTCGTGCGCTTCATCCTGGCCGACCCGGCGCTGCACAAGGCGCTGAAGACCCGCAAGTGGGCGACGTTCGCACAGATCTACAACGGCCCCGCCTACCGGAAGAATTTGTACGACGTGCGGCTTGCACGCGCATTCGAGCGGTATGCGGGCGCGGAGACCGCGGCGGCATGACGATCATCCACGACAATCGGCGCTGCGCGATCAGCGTCGAGGAACATACCGGCTCCATCAGATTCCTGCGCGACGTCGATCCGGCCGCGACGCTGCCGCCTTTCGTCGGCAAGTGCACCTACACCCGGCTGTCCGAAAGCGAGGTGATCATCACCGGCCTGGCCGGCAACGGCATCACCCGCGCGCATTTGCGGCTTATCGTGCGGTGGGCGCATGGCGCGGGCTACCACTGGCTGTACGCGCGGCGCCTGCCGGGGCACACGCTGCCGATGGCCACCCTGCGGCGCGTGCGGCCGCTGCAGGGCTGGTACGAGGTCGACATCGACCGTGTCATCAAGCTGCTGCCCAGGCCAGACTGATGTTCCGCACCGCCCCCGTATTGCGCGCGTGCGCCGAGGCCGGGCGCTGGCGGCTCGAACTGCCGGTGGTGTGGGAGACGCCCGCAGAAATCATCGTGATTCCGCCGGGGTTCCTGACCGACCTGGCCAGCATCCCGCGCATCTTCCACAGCCTGATTCCGGTGAACGGGCGGCACCGGTCGGCGGCGATCCTGCACGACTATCTGTTCGTGGTGCAGGACCGCCCGCGTGATGGCGTCGATGCCTTGTTCCTGCGGGCAATGGAGGCGTCCGGCGTGCGCTGGACGCAGCGCACCGCCATGTATCTGGCGGTGAGGCTGGCGGGATGGTTGCCATGGCAACGCAACGCCGACGCGCTGGCTGCCGATGCCCGTGCATTTCTCGCGCGCCATGGGCTGGAGCGCCGCTGATGGGCTGGCAGCGCACAGCGGTGGATCGGCTCGAGAACGGCCCGGCGCGCATCGACAAGAGCCACATCGCCCGGTCGGTGGGCGAGCCCGCGCCGATCTACCACGCCCACGTCGGCTACGCATTCGTCGGCGCGTTCCCGTGCCCGGATAGTGCAAAAGCGGCGTGCGAGGCGCACCCGCACTTCAGGAGCCTGCCGTGCTGAAACCTGCAAGCCTGCGCGCCGCGATCGAGGCGGCATTCCCGGACCTGCAGACGAACCCGGACCGCCTGCTGGTGTTCGTGAACCAGGGCTCGATACGCTGCACCGCGGCGGCATCGCTGAGCTTCGAATACGGCTACACGCTGGAAGTCATCGTGACGAACTTTGCCGCCCATGCCGATGCGATCATGGTGCCGGTGCTGGCGTGGGTAGCCCAGCACCAGCACGAGCTGCTGGCGAACCCCGACCGGCGCGACGGCATCACCTTCGAAGCGGACCTGCTGGACCACAGCAGCATGGACCTGGTGATCCGCCTGCAGCTCACCGAACGGGTGGTGGTGAGCACGGCCGAGGACGGCACGCACACCGCCCGGCACGTGCCGGAACCGCCGCTGGACCTGAACCCGTATGCGGACACCTGGTCGCTGACCATCCGCCATCCGGACGGTACGCACGAAGATGTCCTCTGAGCTGGACTTTTCCCCCGAGCTGCAGAGCCTGCTGGTGGCGCTGTCGCCGGCGGAGCGCCGCAAGCTGGCGCGCGAGATCGCCACCGAGCTGCGTGCCCGCGAGCAGCGCCGCATTGCTGCCCAGCGCAACCCGGACGGCACGCCGTTTGCCCCGCGCAAGCCGCGCGCGCGGGACAAGAAGGGGCGTGTGCGCCGGCAGATGTTCGCGCGCCTGCGCACGACCCGATACATGCGCATCGAGGCCACGGCGGATGCGGCGGTGGTGCAGATTGCCGGCCGCGCTGCGCGCATCGCCCGCGTTCACCAGGAGGGCGGCACCGACCGCGTGGCGCCGGGTGGGCCGGAGTATCGCTACCCGGTGCGCCGGGTGCTGGGCTTTGCCGCCGGGTATGTCGACATGGTGGCCGAGCGCATCATCAACCACCTGGCCGCCGGCCGGTAGCTGTCGCCGCCACCGCCACAACTGCCGGGCCGCCGCGGGGTCGCGCGCGCGCGGCATCATCAGGGCATGAACAGCCCTGCAGACCTCGCCCGCCGCATCGACAACCTGATCCGCCCCGGCTCCATTGCCGCGGTGGATCACGCGCGTGCGCTGTGCCGTGTGCAGTGCGGCGCGCTGCTGACCGACTGGCTGCCGTGGTGCGAGCGCCGGGCAGGCACCACGCGCACGTGGAACCCGCCGGCGCCAGGTGAGCAGGTGTTGTTGCTGTGCCCGAGCGGCGACATGGGCGCGGGTTTCGTGCTGACCGGCATCTACACCGCCGCGCATGATCAGCCGAGCAGCAGCGCCACGGAACATGTTGTCGATTTTCCCGATGGCGCCCGCATTGCCTACGACCACACCAGCGGCACGCTGACGCTCAGCGGGCTGCGCGCGATCAGGATCGACGGCGGCGAGGTGATCCACGTCGGCGGGGATCTGCAGAGCAACGGTGTGATCCTGCACACCCACCGGCATACCGGCGTGCAGTCGGGGGGCAGCATCACCGGGGAGCCGCAGCGATGAGCTACGCCGGCATGCACGTGTCCACCGGCCGGCGCTGCGCGGAGCTTGACCATCTGCGCCAGTCCATCCGCGACATCCTGACCACGCCCATCGGCTCGCGCGTGATGCGCCGCGACTACGGCAGCTACCTGCCCGAGCTGATCGACCAGCCTTTCAACGACGCCACGCGCCAACGCCTGATGGGTGCCAGCGTGATGGCGCTGCACCGCTGGGAGCCGCGCCTGCGCATCGAGCGCATCGCCGTGGGTCTGGGCGCGGCCGCCGGCGAGGTGATGGTGAGCATCGAGGGGGCGCGCAGCGACGGCCCGCGCCCGGCCCGGCTCGACCCGCTGGTTGTGCAGATCAGGGGCATGAGATGAGCACCATCGACCAGGGCGCCCTGCCGGCGCCGGACATCATCGAGGCGCTGGATTTCGAGACGCTGTACGCGCGGCGCCGCAGCAGGCTGATCAGCCTGTACCCCGAGGGCGAGCGCGCGGAGATCACCGCCACGCTGGCGCTGGAGTCGGAGCCCATCGTCAAGCTTCTGCAGGAATCGGCATACGAAGAACTGCTGCTGCGCCAGCGCATCAACGAAGCCGCCCGGGCGAACCTGATCCAGTTCGCGACCGGCAGTGACCTCGATCAACTGGCGGCGTTCTACGAGCTGGTCCGCCTGCCTGGCGAAGGGGACGATCGATTCCGCCTGCGCCTGCAGCTCGCCATTGCCGCACTGGCTGGTAATGGCACGGCCGAGCATTACCGGGGCAGGGCGCTGGGCGCCTCGCTCGACGTCGTCGATGCGGTCGTGCTGCAGCCGTACCCCGGCGCCGTGCAGGTGGCGGTGTGGGTGGCGGGCGGCGCCGACGATGCGGCCGTGCGCGCCCTGGTGCTGGCTGCCCTGACCGACCCCGCGCGCAAGATCCTGGGCGTGGCTGTATCGGTAGCGGTGGCCCGCCCGCGCGTCGTCGATGTGAGCGCGCGCATTCGCCGCACGCCGGCCGCGCCGGTGGATCTGGCCGCGCGGCTGACGGTGGAGTTCACCGGGGTATTCGCCGCCGCGGCCGCGCTGGGGGCGGAGCTGCCGCGCAGTTGGCTGGTGGCAAAGCTGCACGTCGAAGGCGTGGCCGCGGTGGAGCTGATCCAGCCCGCGGCGGACATCTTGCTGGCCGACGATGAGTATCCCGTGGCTGGCGTGATCCAGATCACGGATGCGGGGCTGTGATGGGCACGAGCCTGCTGCCGCCGAATGCGACGGAATTCGAGCGCAAGGCCGAGACCGCACTGCGCTTCGACGCGCTGGACGATGCGATCGACGCGGTGGGTGGCTTCAAGGGCGAGGTGCCCGAGCAGTTCGCCGCGTGGCTGGCTGCGGAATGGTTTCTGGCGGATTTCAGCCGCCACTTTCCCACCGCGGCGGCGCTAATCGCCGCCGGCCTGCCGTGGCTGCGCCAGCGCGGTACCACTGCCGCGGTGCAGCGTGCGCTGGGCTGGATCGATCTGGATGCCGTGCTCGAGGAAGACGGTGCCCGCCTGCACCTCGACCCCGGCACGCCGGCCGCGCCCGAGCGCCTGGCGGACGTGCGCCACCTGGTCGAGCGCAGCATTCCCGCCCACGTCAGGTTCTACCGGCTCTTCCACGGCTACGACATCCGGCACCTGCGGCTGGACCGCTCGCGCCTGGACGATGCGCTGCTCGATGACGATTCCGGCGTCGTCGTCGATGGCCTCAAGCTTTCGTTCGGCACACGCGCAGCGCATGCCTTTGCCGAGCCGGCCGATGCGGGTGCGATCGACGGCGCGGCCGCATCGATCTATTCGGTGCGGGTGTTCTTGGATGACTCCTGGCGGCTGGATGCCTGGCTGCTCGATAGCGAAATCTTGCTGGACGCAGCCGGGCGAGTGATCGAGCAGTACGCCATTGTACTTAACCCGGAGGCGCTTGGTTCGATCGTCAGCATACGCTGGTCAGTGGTGGCGGCTGTGCTCGATGAGCCTGAATTGACCGCAGTGCACGACGCTGCCCAATTTGAGGTGGCGCATGCGTTGCCTACCCCGGATGTACGTGCCTGGCTCGGCCCTTGGGTCGGGCGGTGGCGTACGCCGGTGATCTCTCACGCACTTACTCAACTGGAGACCTGACCATGCCTGCTCGACAGCTTGATGGCCGGATTGCACAAGCCGAATTGATTGCCGCCCAACCCATCATGCTTGCATGGGGCACGGGGGCTGATGAGTGGGATGACGCCCCTGAGCCAGAGCCTACCGACAACATAGCACTGGTGGCCGAGGTGGGGCGGCGCTTGGCTACACAGGTCGGCTATGTGCTGGCCGACCCTGCCGGCGCAATCGAGACGCCGCAAGGCAATTACACGCTGTCTGCCACGCCGACGCGCAACCTGTACGTGCGTGTGACGTTCGGCTTTGAAGAGGCTGCAGATCTGCGTATCCGGGAGCTCGCGTTGTTCATCGGCACGGTTGTTATGGAGGGTTTGCCGGACGGGCAGCGCTACTTCACCCCCGATCAGATTTCCGATCCGGGCCGCTGCCTGTTGCTGGACCGCTCGCAGAATTTCTTGCGCAACGGCTCGGTGCGGCCGGCTTTCGAATATGTGATTCCGTTCTGAGGCGACCATGCTTTACAACAGATTCGACCCCGCTGACAACTATGACGCGATTGAATTCCGACCTGACCGGGTGCTGCAGTCGGCCGAGCTCAACGAACTGCAGAGCATGGCGGCGCAGCGGCTGCGCGAGATTTCTGATGTGCTCTTTTCGGACGGAGATGTGATTCGGGATGCTCGAATCATTGTGTCTGCCGAGACTGGCGATACACAGTGTGAGGCCGGGGCGGTTTACCTGGACGGTGCAGTGCGGGGTGTGCCGCCTGCGCACCTGGTGATTCCGATCACGGGCATTGTGACAGTGGGCATCTACCTGCAGGAAGTACAGGTGGATGAAAGCCGTGATCCTGGTCTGCTGAACCCGGCAGTGGGTACGCGCGGGTACAACGAGCCGGGGGCGACCCGGCGGCAGATCAACCCGGTGTGGGGGCTGCCCGAGGATGGAACGGATGGGCGTTTCTTCCCGGTGTGGGTTGTGGAGAGCGGTGTGGTGCGGCCGAAGGAAGCTCCGCCGAATCTGGACGTGATGAGCCAGGCGATTGCGCGCTATGACCGCGACAGCGCAGGGGGTAGCTACATCGTAACGGGACTGGAACTTGCGATGTCTGATGACCAGCCCGGCGGCCAGGTCTATACGTTGAGCGAGGGGCGGGCGCGGGTCGGTGGCGTCGCGGTGGAGCGCACAGCAAGCCACCGGATCACATACCCCGCTCAGCCGGACCTGCGCTTTATCGACAGTGAGCCGCACCCGAGCACGACGACAGACCCGCAACGCATCACCCTGATGCGACCACCGGCGCAGAGCATTTCGAGCGTGCGCATTACGGCTCAGCGCACCGTGGCGATGACGCACGGGGGGCATGTGGGGGCGTCGGACCCGCTACCGGAGGCTGCGGTACTGACCGTGGTCAATGTGGGGCAGGGGGCCACGACATACACGGCAGGCACGGATTATGTGCTGACGGCCGGGCAAATCGACTGGAGCCCTGCAGGGGCGGAACCGGCGCCGGGTAGTACGTATGAGGTGACCTTTACGTACATCGCGGCGTTCGAGCCGACAGATGCGGATTCAACTGGATTTACTGTGCATGGAGCGTTGCCGGGCACGCTGGTGTTGGTGAGCTATCAGCAGATGTTGCCGCGCATTGACCGGGTTTGCCTGGACAGGGACGGGGTGCCGCGATGGATCAGGGGCATTGCTGCGTCATGGTCGCCGAAACCTCCCCCCGTGCCGGATTCCATGTTGCTGCTGGCCAGTGTGCTCCAGACCTGGACGAGTGGGCGCCGGGTGGTGAGTGATGGCACGCGGATGGTGCCGATGTTCGAGCTGGCCGGTTACCGGCTGCGGCAGCAGGATCTGGCTGAGGCGATGGCGGAGCTTCGCCTTGCTGTGGATATTCAGGGGCGCTTCAGTGGCATTCGGCGCGGGCAGTTTGCAGACCCGATGATTTCGGATGAAATGCGCGATGCCGGAGTGCCGCAGACTGCGGCCATCGTAAATGGGGTGCTGACGCTGGCGATGGATGTGGAGGTGCATCTGCTGGGCGAGGCAGTACAGGGGAAGATGGCGCCAGCACATGATCATGATGTTGTGTTGAGCCAGGCGTTGTCGACCGGCGTGATGCTGGTGAATCCGTACATGAGCTTCGCCGCGCCCAGTGCGGCCATGCGGCTGGTGCCGGCGGTCGACAGGTGGACCGAGACGAACACGACATGGCTGAACCATGCGACGAAGTATCTGTACGTGGGGGTGGGAAATCAGGATTCGTTGGTGTCGCGTCAGACCAGCGTGATCGAAGTTTCGCGGAACACTGCTGCGATTGAATATCTTCGACCGATCAGCGTGCGCTTCGAGATTACGGGGTGGGGGCCGGGGGAGCCGCTTGCGGCGCTGACGTTTGACGGGATTACGCTGGACACGGAGCCGGCCAGCATTACGGCCGATGCAGTGGGGGCGCTATCGGGGGCTTTCATCATCCCTGCCGGGGTGCCGGCTGGTACAAAACTGGTGCAGGCAACGGGAGCGTGGGGGAATTTCTCCAGCCAGATGTTCGCCGGGCAGGGCACTCGGGCAACAGTAGTGCAGCAGAACGTGACAACAGAGACATGGCAGCGCTGGAGCGCGGCTCCGGGGGCTACGTACACGCAGTTCGGGCCGCGTATTGCCGACCCGCTGGCGCAGACCTTTGCGCTGGATGCGGCGCGCCAGATCTCGGGGGTGGACTTGGTTTTTACCGCCAAGGAATCTGAGGTGATCATCCAGATCCGGGAGTTCAACAACGGTACGCCCGCGAATACGGCGCTGATTGAAGCCCGCGTGCCGCCGGAAGCAATCTCGATCACCGAGGCGACGCGCATCACCTGGCCCCCGGTGTTGTTGCAAGCGGGGCGGGAATATGTGCTGGTGATCATGTGCAATGACGCGACCACTGCTGTTGCAGTCGCTGAACTGGGCAAGTATGACCGTGACAACGGGCGGTGGGTGACCAGCCAGCCGTACAACGTGGGGGTGTTGCTGTCGAGCAGCAATGCGACGGTGTGGACGACGCACCAGGACCGCGACTTGATGTTCCAGTTGCTGGCCGCGAGCTACTTTGAACTGGAACGGCGGGTGCCGCTGGGGGCAATCGAGCTGAACGAGGCTACCGACATCATGGTGACCGGGTATGCCGATCGCCCATCTGTGGATGCGGGCCTGGTGTTTGAAGTGGCGATGCCGGACGGCAGCACGCTGATGCTGGGCGATGGGCAGGTGGCACGTCTGGCTGCGCCGGTTTCCGGTGATACGACTGTTGTGGCCGTGCTGTCGGGTAGCCACACAAGCGCGGCCGTGCTGGAACCCGGGGTTCAGTTGATCTCCGGCCATCTCCATGAGACTGACAACTACGTGACGCCAGCGATCAACGCGGGTGCGGGCGGCACGCTGCGGGTGGTGTTCGAGGCGCTGATTCCCGGTGGGGCGTCGATTGCCGTGCGCATGCAGGCCGATGATGACGGGGCGCCGCTGATCAACGTGCCCTACCTGAGTGCGGCGGCACAGGCGGCAGGCTTTCTTGAAATCTCCCATGAATTGCCGGGCATTACTGCGGATCGGCTGCGCGTGCATTTGCTGCTGCAGGGTGGGGCGAGCGCGCGGCCCCAATTGCGCAACCTGCGCGTCGTGGTGCTTGAGGATTGATCATGCCGACCATCAACGATCGCACGCCTGAGATGGAATTTCCACTTCCGCATCCTGACAACGATTTGTCCGATGATGTTCTCAGACTACGCGCCGCGCTGCTGCAGATCGATTCCAGTATTGCAGGACTGCCCACGGGTAGCCGTGTCGAGACCATTGAAAATTCGTTGATCGCCCTGGCCGCGGCCGTATTGGCCGTGCAGACGGGCGGGCTTTCTCAGCTCGAACTGGCCCAGGTCACTGATCTGTTGAACACTGCCAGGCCGGACAGTGCAACGCTGACATACACAGACGGCATGCTCACCGGCGCAACCGAGGCGCTGCATGACGGCACGCGCACGACTGTATTGACATACACACCCGATGGCGCCCTTGCCAGCGCAGTACAGACATATGCGGGCCGGGTCCGCACGACTGTACTGACATACACCGGCGGGCTGCTCACTGGGTTTGAGACAACGGAGGTAGATGATGAGTGACCCCATTTCGCTGGCTGCGCTGGCCGAGTTGCAACGGCAGGGGCAGTGGCTGACGCAGCCCCTGGCGCCGCTAATTGAAATCGTCACAGAGAGTCGTGTATGGACCGCGCCGCGTAGCGGTTTAGTGCGATTTACCGCCGTTGCCCCGGGCGGTAGCGGCGCCGCGACAACCGAAGCTCGCTCGTCTGCGACCGGGGGCGGTGCAGGCGCGACAGGGGTAAAGCTCGTGCACGTCAATGCTGGAGACAGTTACACGATCACAATCGGCGCGCCCGGCGCGGGTGTCACTGTCACTGCCGGCGGAAAATCACCAGGCAATGCGGGCGGCACGACGAGCGTCACGGGGCCTGGCATTGACCTGACTGCAAATGGTGGCCAGGGCGGCAGCGTTGCATCAAACGGTGTTATCAGCAGCGGTGCGTCTGGCGGCGTGGCAATCGGAGGTGACATCAACCGCATCGGTGGCGACAGCGGCGCAGCGCTCGTTGATGCAGCCAGCCAGCCAGCCAGGCAGGCCGCCACGGGGGGTGGCGCCGCCTGGTGGGGCCGCACGTTTTCGGTCATGACTGGATTTTCGTCTGGGTCGGCGCAAGTCGCATTCACGGGGATAGGGTCCGGCATTGCCGCGACCGGGGGCGCGGGCGTCGGCGGTGCGAGCGGCGATGTCAGCGTAACGGCGCAAAATAATGTGGGCGTGTCCGGCGGCGGAGGAGCGCTGGCTGGATCGCCATCCGGGGTAAATTCATTCGTGGGCGTCGGTGGGGCCGGTTACGACGGCGTATTTTCGGCGACAAGCGGATTGAGTGGAGTCCCTGGAGCGATAACCGGCCCTGGGCTGCTGGCCGGACTGACTGGGGGCGGATCATCTGGCGTGACTGCGTCTGCGGCAGGATTCCCAGCTGGAGTAGGCGGCGGTAGCGGAGCGGTCGGAATCGCCTCGTCATCGTCTGCTTCCGAAACGCTGAAGGGGGGGCTGGCGGGCATGCTGGCGGGCAGCGGGGCTGTGTGCGGTGCATTTACGGGCGCGGGATCGAGTCTTGTTGCAACGTCAGGGTTGCCAGGGCTCGGTGCGGGCAGCGGAGCGGCAGCGGTATATGCACTGACATCAATAACGGCCACCAGTGCCGCCGGCGGCAGATCATTTGTGATCGTGGAGTTCTGATGATGCGATATGAGATTTTGGATTCGGCAAACAACGTCATCAACACAATCGTCGCCGATCAGCAGTTTGTTGATGCTGCATACCCCGGCCGCTGGCGCGCAGCGGCGCAGTCCGATGCGCCTCCCGTCACGCCGGCACTCCGGCACATCAGCGTCGGCGCGTTTTATGACCGGTTCGGCGCCGCGAAATACGCGATTCTGGCCGACAGCAGTGCGATCACCCAGGCGCTGATTCGGGACACAAGCGTCAGGCAGTACATCGATCTCGATCGCGCAGACCTGCCGGCGGCGCTGCAGATGCTGATCGACGCGGGGCATGGCATCGACGCCGGCGCGATCTTGTCAGCGCCGATCATGCCTGGAGAGCTACCGTGATCCTTGTGTGATCATTTGGCCTTCTGACTCTCCGCCTCACACCCCGCCGCGCGTGCCGTCATCGCGCGCGCGCGGCATCCTCGCCATGTCACCGCCCACCCTGGAGCCGACATGGCAACCGATTACCATCACGGTGTACGCGTCATCGAGATCAACGATGGCGTGCGCCCGATCCGCACCATCTCCACCGCCATCATCGGCATCGTCTGCACGGCCAGCGATGCCGACCCTGCGGTATTCCCGCTCGATACCCCGGTACTGATCACCAGCGTGCACAGCGCCATCGGCAAGGCCGGCACGCAAGGCACGCTGGCGGCCACGCTGGATGCGATCGCCGACCAGGCCACGCCGCTGATCGTGGCCGTGCGCGTGGCCGATGGGGTGGGCGACACCGACGAAGAGAAGGCCGCAGACCAGACCAGCAAGCTTGTGGGCACCACCACCGCCGAAGGCAAGCTGACCGGCATCAAGGCCCTGCTGGCGGCGCAGACCCAGCTCGGCGTGAAGCCGCGCATCCTGGCCGTGCCCGGGCTGGATTCGCTGCCAGTGGCGACCGAACTGGTGGCCGTGGCGCAGCAGCTGCGCGCCTTCGCATACGTGTCTGCCTGGGAATGCGCGACGAAGGAAGACGCGGTGACCTACCGCGACAATTTCGGCGCCCGCGAAGCCATGCTGATCTGGCCGGATTTCGTGTCCTGGGATACCGCCGCCAACGCCAGCGCGGCGGCCTACGCCACGGCCCGTGCGGTGGGGCTGCGGGCCAGGCTTGATGAGGAGGTGGGCTGGCACAAGACGCTGTCGAACATCGCCGTCAACGGCGTGACCGGCATCAGCCGTGACGTGTTCTGGGATTTGCAGAACCCGAACACGGACGCCGGCTACCTCAACGCCGCCGACGTCACCACCCTGGTGCGCAACAACGGCTTCCGCTTCTGGGGCTCGCGCACGTGCAGCGATGATCCGCTGTTCGCCTTCGAGAACTACACCCGCACCGCCCAGGTGCTGGCCGACACAATGGCCGAGGCGCACATGTGGGCGATCGACAAGCCCATGCACCCGAGCCTGGTGCGCGACATCATCGAAGGCATCAACGCCAAGTTCCGCGAGTTGAAGGGGCTGGGCTACATCATGGACGGCCAGGCCTGGTACGACGCCGAGATCAACAGCACGGCCACGCTGAAGGAAGGCAAGCTGTACATCGACTACGACTACACGCCGGTGCCCCCGCTCGAGAACCTGATGCTGCGCCAGCGCATCACGGACCGCTATCTGGCCGACTTCGCCGACCGCATCACCGCCGCTTAACCTGCCGGGCCTGCCGGCGCTGCCGGCGGCTCGCGCCCCGAGAGGACGCAATCATGGCGCTACCGCGCAAGCTCAAGAACTTCAACCTGTTCGTCGACGGCGAATCGTTCGCCGGCGTGACCACCGAAGTGGTGCTGCCCAAGCTCACCCGCAAGATGGAGGAATACCGCGGCGGGGGCATGAATGGCCCGGTGGATACCGACCAGGGCAGCGAGAAGCTGGAACTGGAATGGACCTGCGGCGGCCATGTGCGCGCGATCTACCAGCAGTGGGGCGCCAGCCGCGCGGACGCGGTGCTGCTGCGCTTTGCCGGCGCCTACCAGCGCGACGACACCGGTGAGGTGACCGCGGTGGAAGTCGTGGTGCGCGGCCGCCACAGCGAGATCGACCCCGGCACGGCCAAGGTGGGCGATGAACAGCCGCTGAAGGTCAAGAGTTCGCTGAGCTACTACAAGCTGATCGAGGACGGGCAGGTGATCGTTGAGATCGACTTGCTGAACATGGTCGAGGTCGTGGGCGGCGTCGACCGGCTTGAAGAACAGCGCCGGGCGATCGGGCTGTGAAGGGCCGTGAGATCGGGGTGATCCTGCTCGCTGTCCTGGTTGCGGGGTTCCTCTTCGTGGCCGGCACCAAGGCCGCACACTGGCTGATCCCAGACCCGCCACGCGAGCCGCTGAAGCTGAAGCTCGACATCGATCCCGAAGAGCCGGCGACGCCAGCACCGCAACGTCAGTCCACACGTTCAACCCTGTAACCGGAACCATGCAATGAACACCCCGAAAACCGAAACCGTCCAGCTCGACACCCCCATCCAACGCGGCGAGCAGAACATCACCGAAGTCGCCCTGCGCAAGCCCAATGCCGGCGAGCTGCGCGGCGTGGCGCTCACCGCCCTGCTGGCGATGGACGTGGAATCCTTGGTCACCGTGGTGCCGCGCATCAGCACGCCCACGCTGACCACCGCCGACGTGCGCGGCATGGACCCGGCCGACCTGGTGCAGATCGGTGGGGCCGTGGCCGGTTTTTTGCTGCAGAAGCGGCTGCTGGAGCCATCCCAGGCCACGTAGAAGACGCGATGGCCGACATTGCGGTGGTGTTCCACTGGGCACCGGGCGACATGGACGGCCTGTCACTCACAGACTTGATGGCGTGGCGCGAGCGCGCCCGCATCCGCAACAGCCCGGACGAAAAATGACCCCCGAACCATTCAGCAGCACGAAGCTGATCCCCCCGATCGTCGGATTCTTCGGCGCCGTGATCATGCTGAGCTACATGCACGAGGTGCCGACCAGCCAGTGGGCCACGGCGCTGCTGTTCGGCGTGCTGGGGGCCTACTTTGGCCCGCCGGTGATCGTGGCGTGGCTGCTGCATACCGGCATTGCCTGGCTGCCTACGGACGGCAGCGTGGAGGGGCTGCTGGGGCTGGCGGTGGGCTTGCTGAGCATTCATTTCGTGGGTGCGATCGCGGTACTGGGCCGGCGCTTCTCGCGCGATCCCACCGGGTTCATCAAGCGCCGCGGAGGCAGCGAATGATCATTCCGATGCTGATGCTGTTGATCTTTGTCACGAGCCTGGTGGCCCTGTATTTCACGCTGTGCGCGGTGACGCACATGGGCCGCTGCACGCGTGGGCGGATTCGCTGGGCGTACATCGCCAAGGCGGGCGGGCAGTTCGTGCTGCTGGCGTCGGTGGCGGACTACCTGCTTGGCGACCCCTACGCCTGGCCGTGGCTGATGCTGGTCGGCGTGGCGCTGTCGAACGCTGGTACGGCGGGCATCCACATGCTGAACCGCCGGCAGTGCAAGTGCCCCGAATGCCCGGTGCGGCAGCTCGCGGCCGCTGAAAGATGAACGCGCGCGACCTGCGCCTGCAGGTCATTCTGAACGCGATCGACCGGGCATCCGGGCCGCTGAAGGCGATCACCGCCGGCGGCAAGGGCATGAGTGCGGCAGTGAAGGCGGCACGCGACAGCTTGCGGGCGCTGGAAGCGCAGGGCCGGCAGATCGACAGCTTCCGCAAGGTGTCGCGCGACGTTGCCGTGACCGGCAACACGCTGGAGCTGGCGCGCGGCAAAGTGGCGGCGCTGGCGCGGGAGATGAAGGCGACGGATGCGCCCAGCAAGGCGCTGACGCGAAACTTCGAGGCCGCACGGCGCGAGGCGCACCAGTTGCGCGAGCGGCACCAGGCGCTGACGGTGCAGCAGCAGCGCTTACGCACCGAACTGCAGGCGGCCGGCGTGCCGTTGAAGGGGCTGGCCCAGCATCAGGCGGAACTCCGCACCCGCACCACGGCGGCGACCGATGCCCTGGCGCGGCAGACCGCGGCGCTGCGAGCCCAGGCCGAGCACACGGGGCGGCTCAACGCGGCACGCGAGCGGTACGACCGCACGCTTGACGCGCGGAACCGCATTGCGGGGGCCGGGGCGGCGGCGCTGGGGGCGGGCGGTGGTGTGCTGTACGGTGCCGCGCGCTTCGTCCAACCTGGTATCGAGTTCGACAAGACAATGAGCAAGGTGCAGGCCCTTGCCCGGTTGGATAAAGACAGCGAGCAGATGAGGGTCTTGCGCGAGCAGGCGCGGCACTTGGGCGCGGTGACGATGTTCAGCGCCACCGATGCGGCGCAGGGGCAGGCTTTCCTTGCAATGGCTGGATTCACGCCCGAGGCCATCCGCGCGGCTATGCCGGGGCTGCTGGATGCTGCGCTGGCAGGGGATACCGATCTTGGGCGCACGGCGGATATTGCGTCGAACATCCTTAGCCAGTTCAACATCGACCCCGGCCGTATGGGCGAGGTGAGCGATGTGCTGGTAGCGGCGTTCACTCAGTCGAACACCACGCTCGAAATGCTCGGCGAAACCATGAAATATGCGGGTACGGTGGCCGAAGGGCTGAGCTACGACCTCGAAACAACCGCCGCCATGGCCGGCATCCTGGGCGGTGCTGGCCTGCAGGGGGGAATGGCCGGCACCTCGCTGCGGGCCATCATGTCCCGCCTGGCCGCGCCGCCCAAGATGGCCCGCGAAGCCTTGGAGGATTTGGGCATACAGGCCGCAGACAGCGCGGGCAACATGCGCCCGGTTGCCGATGTGCTGGCGGAGATTCATCAGAAAACCCTGAACCTGGGCAACGCGCAGCGGTCCGGCTACCTTAAGGCAATTGCGGGTGAAGAGGCGTCGGCCGGCTTGAACTACCTTGTGGGCAAGGCGGGCGGTGGCGAGTTGCAGACATTCATCCAGACGCTGCGCGACAGTGCTGGGGAGGCCTCCAAGGTTGCCAAGAAAATGGCTGATAACCTGACTGGCGATCTGGATGAGCTGTCTTCCGGCTGGGAAGATTTGCAAATCACGCTGTTCGAAACCAACAATGGCGCGATGCGCGACACAGTCAAGTGGATCACCGAAATCGTCGGCCAGGTGGGCGCGTGGGCGGCGGCAAACCCCGGGCTGGTGTCTGCGCTGTCCAAGATCGCAATCGGTACTGCGTTCGTTGTTGCTGCCTTCGGGGGGCTTGCGCTGGCGCTAGCGGCGGTGATCGGGCCGTTTGCTGTCATGCGATATGGCATGGCGCTGTTCGGCATCCAGGGCGCGAGGCTCGGCGGGGCGTTGTGGTCCCTCGCGCGGGGGGCGCTGCCGGCATTGGCAACCGGCCTGCGCATTGTGCTGGGCTTGCTGATCGCGAACCCCATCGGCGCGACGATCGCAGCGCTGGCACTGGGCGCGTACCTGGTCTGGCGCAACTGGGACACGGTGGCGGCCACCTTTGGCCGGATCTGGTCGGAGATTCGCGCGGCGTTCGCGGGCGGCTTGGGTGCCGTGGGGGCGCTGATCATCAACTGGAGCCCGGTGGGGCTGTTCTATGGCGCGATGGCGGGTGTGTTGAGCTATTTCGGCATCGAGCTGCCGGGCAAGTTCACAGAGTTCGGCGGCATGCTGATCGATGGCCTGGTGCGCGGCATCACGGGCACGCTGGGCCGCGCCCGAGACGCGATCACCGGCGCGGGCGATAGCGTTGTCGGGTGGTTCAAGGAAAAGCTGGGCATCCGCTCACCATCGCGTGTCTTCGCCGAACTCGGCGGCTTCACCATGCAGGGCCTGGCGCAGGGCCTGCAGCGCACCGCTGGCGCGCCGCTGGATGTGCTCACACGAGCCGCGCGCGCCCTTACCGTGGCTGCCGGTACCGGCATGGCCGGGGTGGGCGTGGCGATGGCCGGCGGCGCAGACATCCCGATCGACAGCCGCCCGCCGCTGGCTGCCCGCGCTGCCGGTGGCGGCCAGGTCAGTAGCCATTACGAGATCCACATCCACGCCGCGCCCGGCATGGACCCGCAGCAGGTCGCGCGGGCGGTGGCGGCCGAGCTGGACCGCCGCGACCGTGACGCAGCCGCACGGCGCCGCTCGCGGCTGGCCGATGATGAGTAAATCATGCTGATGAGCTTCGGGATGTTCGTGTTCGAGCTGGCCAGCCTGCCGTTTCAGTCGATGGAACAGGCCATGGGATGGCGGCATGCAGCGAGCAGCCGCGTAGGGGTGCGGCCGGCACGCCAGTTCCTCGGGCCGGACGATGAAACGGTCACGCTTTCCGGTGTACTGGCTCCGGAGATCACAGGCGGCGAGCCCAGCATCACCGAACTGCGCGAGATGGCCGACGCTGGTACAGCGGCACCGCTGATCGATGGCAACGGGCGGGTGTATGGCCACTTCGTCATCACTTCGCTCAATCTCACACGCACCCTGTTCTTCAAGGACGGAAGCGCTCGGCGCATCGAATTCCGCATCGGGTTTGCGCGCGTCGATGAGCACGCCGGGATGCTGTCGTCAGAGCCCTGAGAATGTCCCAGGCCCATCACCACCCCAGCCCCGATTATCTGGTCACGCTGGACGGCCGCGACATCACGCCGCTGATGCAGCCGCGGCTGATCGAGCTGACGATCACAGACAACCCCGGATTCGAGGCCGATCAACTGGACATCGTTCTGGATGATTCTGACGGCGCGCTGGCGATGCCAGCCCGTGGCGTGGTTGTGAACGTAGCCATCGGCTGGCGCGGTGACGCCCTGATCGACAAGGGCACCTACAACGTCGACGAAGTGGAGCACAGCGGCGCCCCCGATCGCCTGACCATCCGCGCGCGAAGCGCGGACCTGCGGGGCAGGTTCCACGACAAGCGGAACCAGAGCTGGCACGGCACGATGCTGGGGGCAGTCATCAGCAGTATCGCCGCTCGTAACAACCTCGTGCCCGTGATCGCCCAGGCCCTCGCTGACCGCGCGATCGCACATCTTGATCAGACCGATGAATCGGACGCAAACATGCTCACGCGCTTGGCCCGGATGCACGACAGCATCGCGACGGTCAAGGATCGCCGCTTGCTGCTGATGCCCAACGGCGCCGGCACCACGGCCGGCGGCACGCCGCTACAGCCGGTCACGATCACCCGCAGCAGTGGCGACCAGCATCGTTTCGCCGCAGCCGACCGCGATGCATACACCGGCGTGCTCGCATACTGGCACAACACCCGCACCGGCCAGCGCGAATCATTCCTCGCCGGGTCGGAAAATGCCCCCGCAGGCGACGACACCACCGAACCCGGCGCCGGCAGCGTCAAGACGCTGCGCCACACCTACGCCAGCCTACGCAACGCACGCGAGGCTGCGGAGGCCGAATGGAAGCGCCTACAGCGTGCCGTCGCTGAATTCAGCCTCACACTCGCCATCGGCCAGCCCGAGCTGATCCCAGAACTGCCCACGCACGTCGTCGGCTTCAGGCCCGAGATCGACAGCGCCGACTGGATCATCAAGCGCCTCACCCACCGTCTCACCCCCGACAGCCTCACCACCGCCGCAGAGTTCCAGATCCGCACCTCGGACTGATCCCGGCCCCGTCCTCCCGCATCGCCCGCTCTGCTGGCCGCCCCCACGCGGCCCGCGTGCGCCCGCCCGTCGCCCCCCGACCGCCGCGCACCATCATGGTGCGCCAGCCCAGCCCAGCCCAGCCACAGCCCCACGTCCCGAACCCCCAGCGCGCGGGCTCGTCCCCCCGCCACGCCTGGGCGCTTCGGGTAGAGGAAATGACGCGGCGCCGCACAAGAGCAAACCCATGGCCGCCAAGGGCTGAGAAAGCGGGCGACGTGCTTTGTGTGCGGTGCGGAATGATTCAAGGCCTGGGCGTGGCCGCAGTGTGGAGCCAAGCCCCGGCAGCGGTGATGCTCAAGGTACTTTTTAGGGAAGGGGGGCCAAGAATAGTAACCTCAGTAATCGACCCCCGGAAACGCTGTGCAAGCTACTGATTTAAAACGACTTTAAAGATTACAAAAAAAGGTAATTTGAAGTAACCAAAAAGGTAATCTTTTTCTAAGTCATTGATTTTTATAGGTCGTGAAAGCCAGAAAAATTACACTGGAAAAGAGTAATCAGATTACCTTTTGATTACTAAAAAATTACCTTTTTGCATTTGTCGTATCGCCAGCATTGGCGCGGCTTCTAGGGCCGTTTCGCAGATCAGGTTACTGAAGTTACTATTCTTTGCCCCCCCTCCCGACTTGAGAACCTACGCGGGCGCGCGTCATGGCGCGCACACGCATCACGAGTGATGCGCAGCGGCCGCGACGCTGCCGAGGTTGTAGGCATCCGTGTAGGCATCTGGGCAGGAGGTGGGGCTATATGGCAGATTTTGCGGGGGCCGTGCCTCCCTCCGTCTCCGCCAGAAAAGCACATAACCCGCTGAAACTCAGCGGGTTTTTGCTTTTACGGTGTCAACTTCCCGTTTTCCGGGCGAAAGAATGCGTCCCTGCGGCGCGCAGCCCGTCAGCACACCGAATCCGGGTGGTCCACGATCTGCTGGTAGACGTATGCCTTGAGCAACATTGCATCATGCGGATCGAGACCGGTGAACTTCAGGCCGTAGTTGTGGATGCCGGTGCCGTTTGTTTCCACGTGGTGGCTGACGATCACGCTGTCGGCTTCCAGCTCGACACGGTTGCCGTGCACCATCAGTGCCGTGCTCAGGCGTGCCGGCAGTTCGGGATCGAGCGGGTGTGCCATCGAAACCAGTGCGCCGAGGGCGCTGAGGTTCTCGATCCGCACGCGGATCGGTTCTGCCCGGTCTGGGGAACCTGGGTGCAGATCGGCATCGAGTTCGGTCTTCACGCGCTGGGATCGGCGCACGGGCCGGCCGAAGACGGTGTCCGGAAAAGACAGATGGACGTAGTCGAAAGGCAGCCGGCTCACGCGTATCACGGATGCCCGGAAGGCGTAGGCATTGGTTCCGGAGAAGCCCCGGATGAGCACGTTGTCATTTTCGATCAGTTCCAGCCGGCGCCCGCCGACGGTCGGCGCGGTGACGACGATCGACCGGTCCTTCAGGTAACCCACGAGCTTGACGTAGGTTTTCTGCGATTTCAGCGGCATTCCGCAGTCGAGCTGCAGCGAATCTCCGATCAGCGGGCGCATGTCGATGAGGCTGCTGCGATCGGCATGAGCGCCAGCCCGGGATGCCTGGCCTCGCGCCGCCTTTTCGGCTGCGTCGGGGATGTCGGGAGAAGCCGCTACGGTGTTCATGGTGGATCCTGCGTGGGTTTCACACGATTGTACGGTGTCCACGAATGCCTGGCACATTGGGTGCTGCGCTTGTTTTTGCGCCCGGGCTGCTGCACGCTTCGCGTCCATGATTCTTCCGTTCCAGAACCTGACTTGTCCGCTGGACGCCGCGCCGCTGCGGCGCGACGGCGCAGCCTGGCGCTGCCCCGCGGGACATGGCTTCGACATCGCCCGCGAAGGCTACGTCAACCTGCTGCCGGTGCAGAACAAGCGCTCGCGCGACCCCGGCGACAGCAAGGAAATGGTCGCGGCGCGCAGGCGCTTCCTCAACGCCGGCCATTACCAGCCGCTTGCCGACGAGGTGAGCCGCAGGGTGCTGGCCGGCTTGCCGCCGAGAGGGGAGGCGAGCTGTCTCGACGCCGGCTGCGGCGAAGGCTACTACCTGCGCCGGCTCGGGGCGTCGGCCGTGGCCCGCCATCTTGCCCTGGCCGGGGTGGATATTTCCAAGTGGGCGGTGCAGGCGGCGGCCAGGCAGCAGCGTGAAGCGACCTGGCTGGTGGGCAGCAATGCCAGGCTGCCGGTGGCGGACGCTACGCTCGACTGCGTGCTGTGCATGTTCGGCTTTCCGGTGTATGCGGAGTTCGCCCGGGTGCTCAAGCCTGGCGGCCTGCTGCTGCAGGTCGATGCCGGCCCGGACCATCTGCGCCAGCTGCGCGAGATCATCTATCCGGCGCTGAAGCCCGAGCGCAAGGGCGAGCCCCGCGTGCCGGCAGGATTCGGCATGGGCGCCCACGACAGCCTGCGTTTCACGCTGGAACTGGAAGGTGCCGAGGCGATCGCCGATTTGCTGCTGATGACGCCCCACCTGTTCCGCACTACGCCCGACGGGCGGGCGAGGGCCGCGGCATTGACGGCGCTGTCCCTGACCGTGGATGCCAGGTTGCTGGTGCTGGTGCGCGACGGACGGTCCGTCGCATCCGGTTCCGCCGGGTGACGGCCGGGACGCTTCGTGCATGAATGCACACGAGCGTGGAGATCGGCCTGCGCGGCGCTTGCCGGCTGTGCTAAAAAGAGCCGCTACTCCCGTCCGTTTCCGTTGTGAGCGATGAACGCCATGAACAAGGCAGACCACCCCGTCGTATTCGGTACCGAAGACCTGCTGCTGGGCCTGTGCAATTCCGTGACCTCGGTGCTCGGCAAGGCCACCCAGGGCGACATCCGCTTTTCCGGCATGGTGCAGAAGATCACCAAGACCTGCCTCAAACCCGACATCGGCTGCTTCGTACTGTTCGACGGCGGCTTCTCCGGGCTGGTGGTGATGAACTTTTCGGCACAGGCGGCGATGGAGATCTACGAGCGCTACATGCTCAGCATGGGCATGGCCAGATCCGAGCTGGCGGTGTCCTATACCTCGGACGAAGTCAGCAACGTCATGGGCGAGCTGATGAACCAGATCGTCGGCAACTTCACCGGCAAGGTCGGGCGCGAACTGCAGATCGACATCACGCAGAACCAGCCCAAGATGCTGGTGCTCAACAAGCAGGTCATCCTCAGCGTCGATACCAAGCTGGACCAGCCCGAAGCGCGGCGGGTGACTTTCTATACTGCTCGGAACAACGTCTTCTATCTGGAACTGGCCGTCGACCACACCGAGTTCATCAAGCTCGTCGATTTCGAGCCGAACGAGGCGCCCGATCCGGACGAACTGCTGGAGCAGAATCGGCGGCTGCCGGAGCCGACTGCACCGGCGGCCGGCACCGACGACCACGATGCGCTGCTGAAGTCGCTGGGCATGTGATTGCACCGGCGCTTTACTGAACTTGGAGGATTCGGTGCCGGGCAAGCGCGAATTGGACCAGCGTCCATAGCAGGAAAACCGCCCAGGCCAGCATCACCCATGGCGAGAGTGGCGTGTTCGGATAGGCCAGCAGCCACCACTGGCTGAACGTGCGCAGCCATGCCAAGCCGGGCTTCCGTCCATGCCAGGCCAGCCAGGCCGAGCAGGCATTCCAGCAGACTGCTCTTGCCTGCACCGTTGCGGCCGACCAGGCCGAGGATGCTGCCGGGCTCGACGGCCAGCGACACGCCATCCAGGATGCGGCACTGCCGCAGCCCTTATCGCGTATCGCGGCGGCCGATACTGCGGCACACTGCGGATCTTTCTGCAAAGGAGCATTTCCGCATGAGCAAGGTCCTGATCATCAATGGCCCGAACCTGAACCTGCTCGGTACGCGCGAGCCGCACATCTACGGTTTGACGACACTGGCCGACGTCGAGAGCAGTCTGCGCACGCAGGCGGCGGAACTGGGGCTGGAGCTCGATTGCTTTCAGAGCAACCACGAAGGCGCGATCGTCGACCGCATCCACCAGGCGCGGCTCGAAGGCGTGGATTTCGTCATCGTCAACCCGGGTGCCTACACGCATACTAGCGTGGCGATCCGCGACGCCTTCGGCGGCGTCGCGATTCCCTTCGTGGAACTACATGTTTCCAACGTGCACAAGCGCGAAGCCTTCCGCCACCATTCCTATCTGTCGGACATCGCCGAGGCGGTGATGGCGGGCTTCGGCACGCTGGGCTACAACCTTGCGCTGCAGTTCGTTGCCAGCAAGCTGCGTTGAGCTGTCCGAGCTTCATACGCGCCTGCAATCATGAATGTCCGTTTATGACGGGGCAGTCGAGGTGCAGCTGCTTGCCGGTCTGCCCGTTTTCGGCAGCTACCCGGCCGACGATCCCGAGCGGGCGCTGGTCATGCTCGAAAGCGTGATGCCCATCGAGGTGCGCCGCCCGCTGCCGTGGTGGATCAGCATCGAGCCGAAGAAACACGCGGTTGCTGAACGGTGAGTTCTTCCGGCTGTTTCGGCTGGACTCAGAATGCCGAGCCTGCATCGGCTCAGGATGGCCCCTTGGCGCGACGAATGCGGAGGGCGCCAGGCAGGGGAGCTGAGGTCATAAGGCTCGTGCAGAAGTTGGCCGCCGTGGCCAACTGCTCTGCGAGCCGGGTTTCCGGTCGGCGAGGCTGCTTGACGCAAGTCAATGCCGTGAATGCATATCCCGACAAAAATCATCGGGTATTGCATTCGCCGCCTGCCGCAGGAGGCCAGTCATGGCCAAGAAGTTTCCCCTCCATCCCAAGCACCCCGAGCGCATCTGCTGGGGCTGCGACAAGTACTGTTCGGTCGATGACCTCGGCTGCGGCAATGGCTCGGGGCGTACCATGCACCCGGCCGAAGTACTGGGCGAGGACTGGTATCTGTATGGCGACTGGGACATCGAACCCGACGAGAACGACAAGAACGTGCGCCAGCACAAGGGTTGATGAGCGTCGCCCGCAGCGGGGAAAGCGATCCCGCTGCTGCGGCTTGGTTTTGCCTTTCCCTGTTCTCAGCCAAGCGTGGCGGAAAACTTCATTCCGGCTCGCCGATCTCCAGCGCGATGCCGCCGACGCCTTCGATGTGGCCGCTGAGGCGGTCGCCCGGCCGCACTGCGCCGACGCCTTCGGGCGTGCCGGTGTAGAGCAGGTCGCCCGGCTGCAGGTGGTAGAAACAGGACAGATCGGCGATCAGTTCGCGGATGTTCCAGATCAGCATCGACAGGTCGCCCGACTGGCGGGTCTCGCCGTTGACCTGCAGCGTGATCGCGCCCTGGTCGAGCATGCCGAGGCCGGCGGCGGGGACGATCTCGCCGCAGACCGCGCCGCGCTCGAAGTTCTTGCCCAGATCCCAGGGACGGCCCTGGCCCTGGCAGAGCTTCTGCAGGTCGCGGCGCGTCATGTCGAGGCCGGCGGCGTAGCCGTAGACCAGCCGGTCGGCATCGGCGGCGGAAGCCTTGAAACCTTCGGCGCCGATGGCGACGACCAGTTCGATTTCGTGGTGATAGTTGCCGGTGCCGGGCGGATAGGGCACGCGCGCAGGCTTCCCGGCGCTCGTCTCGACCAGGCTGCCGGCATCCTTGATGAAGTAGAAGGGCCGCATCGTTGTTTTGTCGATCGGCGTGCCCATCTCGATGGCGTGGCCCTGGTAGTTGCGGCCGACGCAGAAGATGCGCCGGACCGGCAGGCGCGCAGTGGTGCCGCGTATCGGCAGCGAGGGGACAGGGGCGGGGGGCCACAGGTAGTCGGCTTGGTTCATCGGTATTTTGCTCGCGATGTTGGATGGGGCTGGAAGCGGGCAAGCATGCCGCCAATCCGCCATGCCCGTCCAGCGCTGGTATGCCGTCAGTGCTTCGCCAATGGATTCAGGTGGCCCTGTGTGCGCCGAACAGGGAGAATCCGTCCCCGGTGAAGAATCGACTCGTACTCGGCGGGCTGCGGCCTGCCGCGCGGGAGCGCGTGTGAGGAACTGGATGAAGGCAGGTGTGCAGCAGGAGCGGGTGGCGACGCACTGGATGGCGGTCGCGGCGGCGCTGCTGTGCGGCGTGGCGGTGGCCAGCAACGTCGGCAAGGTGTCGATCATGATTTCGGCCTTGCGCGAGGATCTGGGCCTGAGCCTGTTGCAGGCCGGCTGGCTGTCGTCGGCGATCAACGTGTTCGCGGTGTGCGCCGCGGTGGTGTTCGGTTTCTCGGCCGACCGGATCGGCGGGCTGCGGCTGTGCCTGACGGGCGTTGGCCTGAGCCTGGCGGGCGGCGCGGCCAGCCTGCTGGCGACGAGCTTCCCGCTGCTGCTGGCGGGGCGGGTGATCGAAGGGGCGGGCTACATGGCGGTGGCGGTGTCGGCGCCGATCCTGCTGTCGGCAGCGAGCCGGCTGGAGGATCGGCGCTTCGTGCTGGGCGTGTGGGGAACCTACATGCCGGGCGGCATCGGCCTGGTGATGATCGCTGCGCCCTTGCTGCAGGGGCTGGGCGGCTGGCGGGTGATCTGGGGCTTTGCCATCGTGCTACTGCTGGCGGGCGGGGTGTCGGCATGGCTGCAGCGGCGGCATTACCGCTTCGCCGAAGCACCGACCGAGGACCAGGAAGAACGCGCCCTGGCGGTGGCGCGGGAGGTCATGCGCCAGCCGCTGGCATGGACCCTGGGACTGCTGTTCGCGACCTGGGCGCTGCAGCATTTCACCCTGATCGTGTGGCTGCCGACCTTCCTGCGCGAGCAGCGCGGACTGGACATGCACTGGGTCGCCGCGCTGTCCTGCATCATGGTGCTGGCCAACGTGCCGGGCAACGTCATCGGCGGCACGCTGCTGCGGCGCGGCGTGGCGCGCGGCAAGCTGCTGGTGCTGGGCAGCAGCCTGAGCGGCCTGTTCATGTACGCCGCCTTTTCGCCGGCCTTGCCGGATGCCGTGCGCTATCTGGCTTGTGTGGCGGTGTCCCTGGCCGGCGGCCTGATTCCGTCGTCCATTCTGTCGGCCTCGACCGTCATCGCCCGGACCTCGCGCCAGATCGGCACTTTCCAGGGGCTGAGCCTGCAGATTTCCAACCTCGGGCAACTGCTCGGTCCGCCGCTGATCGCGGCCCTGGTCGCCAGCCGCGGAAGCTGGGAAGCCGCAGTGACGCTGCCCGTCGGCGCAGCCATGCTGGGCGTGCTGCTGGGCGCGGCCGCGTGGCGGCTGGAAAAGGCGTATGGCGCGGGGCGCTGATCACAGCCCGCCGCGCTCGCGCGCGGCGCGTTCGCGATCGGTGTTGAAGATGTAGCGCTGGAGGGTGTTCTCGATCTTGTGCGGCAGGTCGACGAAGGCAAAGCCCACGCGCAGCATCTGCGAGCCGCTGCGCTGCTCCTGGCGATCGAGATAGCAGACGCGCAGCTGGACGACGATCGGGTCGAGGTTTGGCAGTTGCAGCCGACAGTCCTGCAACTGTTCGCCGATGACGAGTCGTGCGGCATCCGGCGGCAGTTGCAGCGCGATGCCGCCGACGCTGATGTCGAGCAGCCGCCCCGCCAGCGTGGCCGGGGTGCCGGCAGCGCTCTTGACGCCGATCTGGCCGGTGGCGGCGTGGCTCAGGGGCACGCTCAGGCGGTAGGCGGCGCGGCGCTGCAGGCGCAGCATTTCGCGCGGCACCGGCGCAAGGAACAGACTTCGCCCGTCTTCCCGGCCTTCCCGCAGGTCGTGCAGCGCGAACTGGATGCGGATGTGTTCGAACTGGGTGACGCAGACGAGCTTGGGCGCGGCCAGGATGCGGCGGTTGGCTTCCGGGTCCGGACTGGCGTCCAGCACCAGGGTTTCCTCGTCGTCCGAGATTTCGAGCAGGGCCGTCAGGAAAGAGCGGCCATTGCCGAAATGCCCGCTGATCAGGGCGCGATGCTCGATCAGCTCCTGCAGCAGCTGCAGCACCTGCCGGCGGCTGCCGAGGATGAACTGTTCGATCGCGTCGCGGCGATCCATGTCGATCGGGGTGGGCGTGTTGTCGGCGTCGGGAGAAGTCATGGCGTGAGGATCAGCCCAGGGCGCGCTGGCGTGCACTGCGCTGGCGCTCGGTCTTCAGGATGTAGCGTTGTATGGCTTCGTCCGCACCCGGCGGCATGTCCGAGAGCTCGCAACCCGCACGCAGCATGCCGATGCCGTTGCGGGTGGTCAGGCGGAACAGGTTGCGTACCGTCAGGCGCGCGTGGATCGGCGGGCTGTCGGGAAGCTTGATCCGGCAACCGGCAAACTCGTCGCCCGGCGCGAAGGATGCATCGTTCGGCGGTACGGCGATGGCGATGCCGCCGCCGCTGATGTCGATGATGCGCCATGCGATTTCGCCGGCGCCGGGCAGCGGCACGCTGCATGTCAGCGCGTGGGTGGCCGGTGCCTGAAGGCGGTAGAACTCCCTGCGCTGCAGGCGCAGCAGTTCGGCCGGCAAGGCTGCGCGGAAAGCGGCGCCGCTGCGCCAGGTCTGCAGCATCGGCCGTTCGAGCACGAACTGGATGCGGACCTTGTCGAGCTGGGTGACGCAGTCGATCTGAGTGGTCCGGCCGAGGCGGGCATTGATGCTTTCGTCGGGGCTGCCGTCCAGCACGAGTACCGAGTCGCCCTCGTCGATCTGCAGCAGTGCGGTCAGAAAGGAGTCGTCGCCCGGCATGCCGCGCGCCCTCACCAGTTCGCGTGCATCGAGCAGCCGGCGGAGCACGGCCGCGATCTCGCGCCGATCCTTCAGCAGGTATTTCGACGGGTCGTCGGCCTGCAGCAGCTCGACGCGGGTCAACTCGTGTTCGATCGTCATGCCGTGGTGGGAAGCTTGGTTTGCCGATGCTGTTCGTCGTTGCTTATAGCACGACTCATCGTGGCCGGCGTAGCCTACTCCGGCGTGCCGGCCGGCGCCGGCCGCAGCGACTCGGGCAGGTCGTGCGCCACCGGCGCGGGCCCCGTGCCGCCTTGCTCCACGCTGTACAGCCAGGCCAGCAGTTCGGCCACGGCGACGTAGAGCTGGGGCGGAATCCGCGTGTCGAGGTCGACCTGCATCAGCAGGCTGACGAGCTCGGGCGATTCATGCACGTAGATGCCGGCTTCGCGTGCCCGTTCGAGAATTTCCCGTGCCAGCACGCCCTTGCCCTTGGCCACCACGCGTGGCGCCGTCTCGCCGGCCGTGTAGGCCAGCGCGACGGCTTCGCTGCGCTGGGGCCTGGATTCAGTCATCGCGGCGCTCCACCACCAGGCCGGTCAGCTTCAGGCCGGCCGCTTCGAGCGATTCGGCCAGTCTGGCGGCGCCGGCGTCCAGCGCGACGATGCTGGCGTCGTCGTCCGAGCGCAGGCGCAGCGCGACGCCGGCCGGCGTCAATTGCATGTGCGCTTCGATGCTGCCCAGGCGCGGCAGGCTCAGGCGCAGCGTGGTGTTCCAGTCCTGCGCCGTCGTGTCGTCTTCGCCATCGTCCCGTTCGGGGTCGTCGATGATCCATTCCATCTGCTGTCCCGGCCAGGCCTGGCCCTGCCACACGTACTGGTGGGTGGCGAGCGCTTCCAGCTGCTGATGGACCACGGGCAGCAGGCGTTCGGGAAGCGGCGCGCTGGTGCTGCTGCGGACCGGCGCGGCGTCGTCGGCGATGGCGCGCAGGGCCGCGTTCGTGCGCTCGCTGCCGTCCACCGCGCTGGCTTGCCCACCGCCGGTGGCTGCGGTGTGCGCCGCGGCGGCCTGGGGCGCGGCGGAGCCGGTGCCGGCGGGGCGCCCGCCTGCCGCCGGGTGGCCGGCCTGCTGGACTTGCGCCTGCGGTTCGCGCATCAGGCTGGCGCTGTCGCGCGTGCCCATCACCCATTCGGCCTGGTGCGATTCGTAGAACAGGCCGCTCTGGCCCAGCGCCTGGCGCAGCAGCGGCACCAGCGGCGCGCCGCTGGTGGGCGGGGCGGTGAGCAGGGGCTGGTTGCCGGCAAGATTTGCCGGTGACGGCGAAGGTTGGCCGGTGAGCAGGAAGCTGATCAGCCGGCCGGTCTGGCTCAGTGCGGGCTGGGCCGAGGCATTGGCACTGGCGGCATCGTTGCCGACGACGCGGGCGAACACCGCCTGCTGCGTCACGCGCGAGGTTTCGAGCTCGAGGGTGTCGCCGGGCTTGGCCGAGGTGTTCAGCGCCAGCGTCATTTCCTTGCCGGCGACCACGGCGCGGAACGAGCCGTCGGGCAGGGTGCGCAGCAGCGTGGCGAAGAAGCGCTGGCCTTGCTGCAGCTCCGGCAGCAAGGCCTGGATTTCGCGCGCGCGCTGCAGGCCGGCAACCGGCGGGCTGGTATTGAAGAAACTGGCCTCGGTGAGTGTTCTCAGCCGGGCGGCGAGGTCAGCGGGGATCATCGCGGTTCCCTCCTTGCCCGGGAGAGTCTACCCCAGGGTCGGGCGCGTCAGATGTTGCCGTACGTATCGCGCACGTTGCGCCTGCGTATCGTGCCGGACAGCAGCTTGCGGGTGCTTTCCAGGAAGGGTTCGGCATGGCAGCGGACGTCGGCGTCGAGCTCCAGCATGCGCTGGATCATCGCTGCCATCTCCTGCTGTGCGGCATCCGGCAGCCGGGCGGTGTCGGCGGGAGCGGCCGCGGCCGCCTTGCGCAGTGCGGAACTTGCCGCTTCCAGTTCGGCGAGCCGGCTCCAATCGTTGCGTACCGCGGCCTCGGCCATGGCTTCGTACAGGGCGAGCAGTTCGCGGCAGCTTTTCGGCGTCAGCATGTCGGGCTCCCGTTCAGGCCGCTGCCTGGTCGGCGATGCCGGCCCAGGCTTCGCGCAGGCTGGCGAGCAGGCCGACGACTTCGTTCAGCGCCGCTTCGCTGCTGTGCAGGTTGGCATACAGCAGGCGCTCGCTCATGTACTCGTACAGCGCATGCAGGCGTCCGGCCAGTTCGCCGCCGGCATTCATGTCCAGGCTGACCTTGAGGCCGTTGTCGATGATGTTGATGGCCTTGGAAATCGACTGGCCCTTGGTTGGGATGTCCTTGTTGCGGACGGCGACCAGCGCGGTGCGCAGCGCCAGCAGGGCGCCGTCGTACAGCATCAGGATGAGCTTGTGCGGGCTGGCCGCTTCGACGCTGGTTTCGGTGCCGACGCGGGCGTAGGCCGAGGCGCGGTTGGCGTAGGAGGTGCCGAACATGGTGCTCCGTCTCCTCAGTTGCCGATCTTGGGCAGGTTGGCCAGTTGCTGGGCCAGGTAGCTGCTGGTCTGCGACATGCCGGCGAGCAGGGTGTCGAGGCGCGAGAATTCGAGGCGGTAGCGTTCTTCCATGCTGACGATGCGCTCGTCGATGCGGTTGTACTGTTCTTCCAGGGCCTTGATGTTGTCGTCGATACCCTTGGTGCGGGTGGCGATCAGGCCGTTATTGCTGTCCAGCAGGCCGGTGAGGCGCTCGCTGAAAGTGGCGGCAAAGCCTTTCGCGCCGTCCTTGCCGGCAAAAAATGCCGTCATGTCCTTGTCCGGGTTCGACAGCGCGGCCTCGAACTTGGAACTGTCGAGCGACAGCTTGCCGTCCACCGTGACCTGGCCGGTTTCCTTGTTGGTCGTGGCACCGGAGCTGATGCCCAGTTCCGCCAGCGAATGTACGCCCCCCAGTCCGCCCAGCGCGTCGTTGAGGGCGTTGCGCAACGTGGACTGGATGTTGCGCACGGTGGAGTCGCCGGTCAGCGTCGAGCCCTGGCGGGTGGTGGCGTCATAGGTGGTCAGCGACTTCAGGGTGTCGGTGACTTCGTTGTAGGCCTTGATGAAGGCGTCGATCGCATTGCGCGCCGCTTCGTTGTCGGTGGCGAGCGCCAGCGTGCCCTTCAGGCTGGCCACGTCGGCCTCGGGTTCGTCGTTAAGCGTGAGCGTGACGCCTTCCAGCACGTCGTCGATTGTGTTCTTGCCGCGCGAAATCTCGATGCCGTCCACCTTCAGGCGGGCGTCCTGTGCCGCCTGCACCGAATGCATGCCGTTGCCGGTGGAGCCGGTGCCCGGGTCGTAGCTCAGCCCTTCCAGGCCGTCGGTGCCGGTGAGCTTGAAGGCCATGTTCGCGCCGGTGGCCGGGCCGTTGATGGCTGCGCCGGTGAGCACCAACTGGTCGGCCTTGCCGTTGTTGACGATGGTGGCCTTGATGCCGAGCGAGGCGTTCTGGTTGATGGCGTCGCGTAGTTCGGCCAGCGTGCCGCCCTCGAACTCGAACGCAGCCATCCGTTCCGCGTCGGCTTCGAAGTTGCCGCTTTCGTTGACGGTGCCGAACTGGACGCTCAGCCTGCCGGCGGCCGGCACGAAGCTGGTGGCGGCGTCGGTGGAGACGCGCTGCTCCTTGGCGAGCTGGAACACTTCGATGGAATGATTGCCGGTCGAGGTGCCCGCCTTGGCGGTGGCGGTGAAGCCCTTGCCGCTGACCGTGGCCTTGACCCCGCCGAACACGTCGTTCTTGCCCAGCGCATCCACTGCCGTCTGCAGGCTGCTCAAGGCGCCCTTGATCTGGCCGAAGGCCGAGAGCTTGGCGGTCTGCGCGGCCTGCTTGGTGACCAGCGGCTGCTGGGTCGTCGTGCGTTCGGCGGTGATCAACTGGCTGACGATGGATGTGATGTCGAGGACGGAACCCCCGGACGTGATCGCGGCCATGATGCGTTCTCCTTCTGTGTCGCTCAGGCCTGCTGCTTGATCAGCAGCCCTTGCAGTTTGTCCATCGCCTTGGCGATGGCGACGATTTCCTCGGATGGGATCTGGCGGATGACCTCGTCGGTGGATGCATCCACAACTTTGACGATGGTACGGCCAATATCCTGGTCGATGGAGAATCGCAAGTTCTGTGCCACGGGAGAAATGGCGGTACGCATTTCTTCCACGGCCTGCGCGATCTGCTGCGCATCGGGCTGCTGCACGGCTGCCGTCGTGACCGCGGGCGTGCCGGCGGCCGGCATGCCGGTTGCGACTGCCTCGGGACTGGGCGCCGCCGCCTGCGGCGCAGACTGCGTGGCCTGCGACAGGATGCGCGTCGTTTGCGGAATGGCGTTGCCGATCGACTCGATGTTCACGATTCACCTCCTTGATGGGCGAACGGCGCGAGACTCTTGCGAGCCCCGCGCCGGGTGATGCTACACCGTCAGACTGCGGCTATCAGCGGAGCAGCGACAGCACGTTGTTGGGCAGGGCGTTGGCCTGCGACAGCATCGCCGTGCCGGCCTGCTGCAGGATTTGCGCACGGGTCAGGTTGGCCGTCTCGGAAGCGAAGTCGGTATCGCGGATGCGGCTGCGGGAGGCCGACATGTTTTCCGAGGTGGTCTGCAGGTTGGCGATCGTGGTCTCGAAGCGCGACTGCAGGGCGCCGTACTTGGCACGCTGGCTATTGACCGCCGCCAGCGCGGAGTCGACCAGGGCCAGGCTGCGTTGGGCCGAATCCACCGAACTGACGTCCAGATCGGCCACCTTCTGCAGTTGCCCTGATGCTGCCGTGGCGCTGAAGAAGTCGCTGGTGTTGGCCGCTTCGATGCTGAAGGTGCGCTCCGAATCCAGCACCAGCTGGCCGGTCGCGACGGCGGTCGCGCCTGCGGCAGTGGCTGTGCCGCCGACGGTTGCTGCTGCCGAGCCGCTTGCGGCGTTGGCGACGGTGATGTTCTCGCCGTTGGCATTGAGCAGGGTGATGCCGTTGCCGCCGTCATTGACGCGGGCAGTCACGCCGGTCTTGGCCGACACGTCGTTGAAGGCATTGACCGCAGCGGCCAGGCCGTCCTGGTCGATCGCGCTGCCGACCGTGAAGGACACGGTGACGGCAGTGGCGTTGTCCGACGTCAGGTCGAACTTGTACGAGGTGTTGGCAGTCATGGCCGTGACGTCGATCTCGGTCTTGGCGGATGCCTTGACGCCGGTCTTGCCGGTTTCGGCGTTGATCTGCTCGGCGGCCTTCTTGGCCGAGGCGCCGGCGGCAATGGTGACGGTAGACGCACCGGTGGCGCCGTTGATCGTGACGGCTCCGCCCGCCACGCGGCTGGTGGCCGCGGCGTTCGAGGCGATCGCGTTGGCCGTGCTGCCGGCGGTCAGGTCGCCCTTGGCGCCGGCGTCGGTGGCAACCTTGGAACCGACACGGTAGTTGCCGTACTGGCTGGTGCTGAAGTTGGCCGAGGTGGCGGTGATGCTCTGGCCGGCGTTGGCGCCGACCTGGAACACGGCCGAGGTGAAGGAACCGTCGAGCAGCTTCTGGCCGTTGAATTCGGTGGTCTTGGCGATGCGGTCGAGTTCAGCGGTCAGTTCGTTGACTTCGGCGTTGAGCGCCTGGCGGTCGGAGGCCGAGTTGGTGGCGTTGGACGACTGCACGGCGAGCTGGCGGATGCGCTGCAGCACGTTGCCGGCGGATTCGAGCGCGCTTTCGGCGGTCTGCGCGAGCGAGATACCGTCGTTGGCGTTGCGGCGCGCCTGATCCAGGCCCTTGATCTGGGACGTGAAGCGCTCGGAAATGGCGAGGCCGGCGGCATCGTCCTTGGCGCTGTTGATGCGCAGGCCGGAAGACAGGCGTTGCAGGGAAGTGGCCAGCGAACTGCCGGAACCGTTCAGGTGACGTTGGGCATTCAGCGACTGAACGTTGGTGTTGATGACTTGCGACATGATTGTTCTCCGTCAGAGAAGTATCAAAAAAGGTCCGGCGGTGTCGTGGTGAAAGCCGGTCAGTTCCAGGAGCCAGTCCGATAAACCGTTTTCCTGTGCTCTTGGCTCCATTAACGGCGGCAAGGTGCCGGACTTTAGGGTTTTCCTGCCTGGGGGCGGCAATCGTTGCCGCTGGTCGCTTGCCGTCGGGATAAGCCATGCCGGGGCGCGTGTGGAGCACGGTAAGATGCGGCACCTTTCAAGCGTGGGCACTGCCTTGCCATGACCGGACACAGTTCTCTTTCGGCATCGGACCAAAGGATCTTGAGCGAAGCCGCCGCGCATTTCGCCGCCGGCCGCCATGCACAGGCGGCGGAACTTGCCCGTGGGCTGTGCCTGCGGCATGAGGGTGCCGGCCCTGCGCACAAACTGCTCGGCAGCGCCCTGCACCTGCTGGGCGAACATGGCGAGGCCGTGCGGGTGCTGCGCCGCGCCGTGGAACTGCTGCCCGAGGACGGACAGGCCTGGAGCAACCTCGGCAACGCGCTGGCCGCGTCGGACGAACAGCTGGATTCGATTGCCGCGCACCGCCGGGCGGTGGCGCTGCTGCCGGATGCGGCCACGCCGCGCTACAACCTGGCGTGCGCGCTGCTGGAGCAGGGCGAGCGCATCGAGGCGCTGGAGCAGTTCTGGCTGGCCTACGAGCGCGCGCCGCAGGATGCCGGGCTGGCGGGGCTGTGCCGCGAACTGTTGCTCGAACTGGGCGATGCCGGGCTGAAGCAGGCGTTCTGCCGCCTGAACCTGAAGCATCTGCCGCAGGACGCGGGCGCGCTGGCGATGCTGGGCGCGTTGCTGGTCGACGATCCGGCCGGTGACAAGGCCGAAGCCGAGCACCTGCTGCGCGCCGCGCTTGCGCAGGCGCCGGAGGATGCGCCGAGCTGGTCGAACCTGTGCGTGCTGCTGCGGGAGCAGGCGCGGCTGGCGGAAGCCATCGAGGCCGGCCGGCGCGCGGCGGTGCTGGCACCGGAATGGGCGCTGGCATTCAGCAACCTGGGCGCTGTGCTGCGCGATGCCGGTGCCTGGGGGGAGGCGAAGCAGTGTTTCATGCAGGCGCTGACCAAGGATGGTGAATGCGTGGATGCCTGGTACAACCTGGGCTGCGTGTGCGTCGATCTCGGTGAGCACGAGGAGGCGCGGGCGGCGTTCGTCGGGGCGGTGTCGCGCGCGCCCCGCCCCGCCTGGCTGCTGCAGGGCGCGCATGCCTGCCGGCAGGTGGCGGACTGGGATGGCGCAGAGTTGATGGAAGCTGAACTGGCGCGTCAGATGGCGGATGGCGGCCTGTCCCTCGCCAGCGGCCATTGTCCGTCGCCGTTTGCCTGGCTGAGCACACCGGGGGCCACGGCCGAGGCGCAGTTGCGCGTGGCGCGCAATTTTGCTGCGCAGTTCGAGGGGAGCGCCCCGCTGCCGGAGCGTGCGGCGCGGGACGGCGAAAGGTCCGCGCTGCGGATCGGCCTGTTGTCGGCGGATTTCCGCGACCACGCCACCGCGCACCTGATGGCTGGCATGCTGGAGGCGCTGGACCCGGCGCGCTTCCACCTGATCGCCTACGATTACGGTCCACCCGTGCGCGAAGGCGATGCCTATCGGCAGCGGCTGCGGGCGGTGATTCCCGAGTGGGTGTCGGTGGCACCGATGTCCGATCTGGAGGCCGCGCAACGCATGCGCGCCGACGGCGTGGACATCGCCATCGACCTCAAGGGCTGGACGCAGGGCTATCGCGCCGGCATCCTCGCCCACCGCCCGGCGCCGGTACAGATGCAGTGGCTGGGCTTTCCCGGCAGCATGGGGGCGCCGTGGCTGGACTACATCATCGCCGATGCGGTGGTGATTCCATCCGGCGCCGAAACCGGCTACAGCGAGCAGGTGCTGCGCCTGCCGGGCTGCTACCAGCCCAACGACCGGCGGCGCGAGATCGGCGAAACACCCGCGCGCGTGGCACTGGGCCTGCCGGACGACGCGGTGGTGCTGGCGGCCTTCCACCAGTATTACAAGATCACCCGCGACACGTTCGCGCTGTGGCTGCGCGTATTGCTGCAATGCCCGCAGGCGGTGCTGTGGCTGCTCGACGGGCCGGCCAGCGCGAAGGCCGTCTTCATCCGCGAGGCGGCCGCGGCGGGTATCGATCCGGCCCGGCTGGTGTGGGCGCCGCGCGTACCCGCGGCCGAGCACCTGGGGCGCCTGGGGCAGGCCGATCTGGCGCTTGATGCCTTTCCGGTGAATGCGCACACCACCGCCAGCGATGCCTTGTGGGCGGGCGTGCCGCAGGTGGCGCTGTGCGGCGACAGTTTCGTGTCGCGGGTATCGGCCAGCATCGTCGGCGCGGCGGGGCTGCCGCAACTGGTGGCGCGGGATGCAGCCGGATACGAGGCGCTGGTGCTGGATCTGGTCGGGGATGGCCGGCGCCGCGCCGCGCTGCGCGCGCAGTTGCGCGGAACACGGGAGCAGGTGCCGCTGTTCGACGCGCAGGCTTTCGCCCGCCATTTCGGCATGGGGCTGGAATTGGCCTGGGCACGCCACCGGCAGGGGCTGCCGGCGGCGCACATCGATGTGACGGGCTGAGCAAGAGCCAGGCCTGCCGGCGGGCTAGCGCGTCCACGCGGCGAGCCATTCGGCGCGTCGGGCATCGATCATCCAGTTGGCGCGTACCGCTTCGCGCAAGGCCGTGCCGAGGGTTTCCCGTTCCTCGCGGTCGGCGAGCAGGCGGCGCAGGGCGCTGAGCCATTGCTGGGGCGTATTGGCCACCCGGACGACAGGCAGGCCGCCCTGGTAGGGCAGGATGTTGCTGCATACCACCGGGTAGCCCAGCGCGCCGTATTCCAGCAGCTTCAGGTTGCTCTTGGCCTCGTTGAAGGCGTTGGCGGCCAGCGGGGCGACGGCGACGTCCAGGCGCAGGCCGGCCAGCGCGGCGGGATAGTCCTTGACCGCGACCGGCGGATGCACTTCGCGCAGCAGAGATTTCAGCGCCGGCGGGCAGAAGCCCATGAAGACCCAATCCACTTGCGTGGCGGTGGCGCGGATGACTTCTTCCAGCAGCGTCAGATCGCCGCCGTGGCTGGCGCTGCCGGCCCAGCCGACACGCAGGCGCGGGCTGTCGTTGGGCTGTGCGCGCAATGGCCCCCACACCGCGTCGTCGAGCAGATTGGGGGCGACCACCGTTTCCGCCGCATGGCGGCCGTAGGCGGCGGCGAGCGGTTCGGTGGACACCACCAGGCGGTCGCACAGGCCGATGGCCCGGGTCACGCGCGCCTCGATGTCCGCCGGGAAGCCCTTGCCGAGCTCGTTGTCGCGCGAAATGCGCCCAAGCAGATCATCCAGTTCGTAGATCAACAGGCCCTGCCGGTGGCGCCGGTAGGCGTTCAGCCATTCCAGCGCCATGTCGGTGTGGACCCGCTGGGTGACTACGGTGTCGGCAGCCAGCGCGGCGAGATTCCAGGGACCGAGGAAGCGCGTGCCGGCGTTGCCCTGGATCAGCCCCGCGCGGGCGAGCGCGCGCATGGGGGCCAGGATGCGCATTTCGCCGCAGCCGGTGAGATCGGCCGGGTGTGCGTAGATGCGCGGGCGCGGATGCCAGGGCAGCGGATCGTGGGCGAGCGCGAGATCGAACTGCAGACGCGGACGCGTGCCGCTATGGCTGAGTTGGCGATTGGCGTAGGGGTCGGCAGGCATTTCGCGCAGCCAGTCGTCGAGCAGGGGCGCGTCGGCGGCCGTGGGCGGGGCGAACGGCCGGGGCGCGACGGTGCCGGGGGCGGCCAGCGTGGCGTGCGGCGTCCAGACGTGGCGCAGCCCGCGCTTGTGCAGGCGCAGGCACAAGTCGGTTGCCGTATGGGTTTCCGGATAGCGTTCGGTGCGGAAGCCGCCCGCTTCGAGGAAAACCGTGCGCGCCACCATCAGGCAGCGCCCGGACACCGCCACGCAGTTCTGCTCCAGGTGAAGTTCTCCGCCGTTGCCGGTGTAGTTGGCCGAGATGCCCAGATAGGGGCTGCCGGCGATGCCGCCCTGGCCGAGCCGGACGAGGCCTTCGCACAGGCTGCCGTCGGGAGCGACGATGCGTCCGCCGACGGCACCGATGCCTGGGCGCCGCGCGTGGCCCGCGAGCGCCTGCAGCCAGCCGTCGTCGAGTGGCATCAGTCCGCAATCGAGCAACAGCAGCAGCGGTGCCGTGGCGGCTTCGGCGAGCGGGTTGAAGACTGCAGAAGGACGGGCGTCTGCCACGTCGAGGATGCGGATGTTGGGTGAATCCAGGCCGGCGAGCTGGGCGAGGCAGTCGCGCACGGAGGGTGGGGCATCCGCCGTGCGGGGCAGCAGGATAGATGCCGGGAAGCCATCGGCACGTGCCAGCACGCCCTGGACGGTGCGCAGGATGTCCTCGGCTGAGGCTGGTTTGCCGAGCAGCACCGCGACGGCTGGTGTGGGGCCGGCATGTTCGTAATTCACATGGCAGGCATCGTCGATCAAGGCGTGCTTCAGCGTGGCGGCCTGGCCGAGGCGGGCGAGGTGCAGGGTGAGCAGGTCGGCGCGGAAGGCGAGCGGAATGGCTTCCTGTTCATCCGGGTGGCTGAGCGCGATGCGCGGCAGGTGGTGGGGCGTGATGGGAGATTCGAGCGCGCGCAAGACGGCGGCCAGCGCCAGCGCATCGCAGGGCGAATCACCGATGTCGCGCAGCGCATCGAGCAGGATGGCCTGGCCGGCGATCACCGCGCCGCCGATGCGCAGCGTGGAGCGCAGCCAGTCCGGGTTCATGCCGGGCGCCAGCCAGGTGCGTACCGGGCTGCCGTCCGCTGCACGGGTGTCGCCGTCGGTGAGGATCAGCGGGCAGTCCGGGTGGTCGATCACATGCTGGGCTGCGAACAGCAGCGCGTCCTCTGCCAGGATGTCGCCGCCGACGAGCACGGCATGCCGATCCGCATTGCTGGCCGAGATCAGCTCGGCCGCCGCCTGGCTGGCCTGCTCCGGCGCGAGGGTATGCCATCCCAGACGGGACGAGGCGACCTGCGGCGCCGGCCGTATCGACAGCACGTCGAGATGCCAGTGCTCATAAAGCTGGCCGGAGATGGCTTTGAGCGAGCGCGACAGGGCTTCGTCCCCGCAGCGCGTGGCGTCGAGCACGAGGTGGATGTGCGGCGGCGTGGTGCCGGCGAGGCGCTCGTCGTGCAGTTGCGCGGCGGCCTTGCCGATGCGTTGCGCGGCCAGGTGCTTGAGATAGTGCTGGCGGATGGCGAAGCCGTGGTGGCGGAGCGGATCGGTCAGCGGCGGGCGCTTCAGGTCATCCGGCGAGATGGCCTGTTCCAGCGCGCGTCGCGTGGCTTCCAGGTAGGCGTGCCCGAACTTCTGGTCGGGCTCCAGGTGGTTGCCCTCGGCCCATTCGTTCCAGGCGTTGATGAAGACCAGTTGCTGGCTCTCCGGTCGATTGCGGATGCGCTGCAGCGATTCGGCAAGCCAGTGCTCGTAGGCCTCCGGGCTGCTGTCGGCGATGATGAAGGCGTTCTTCCTGCGCCGCGCGGAGTTGTCCCAGGAGGGGGTGACGCCGGGAAAGCGCAGGTGCGCAACCTCCGGACGTTCGAGCTGGGCGTCGACCAGATCGCTGTAATCGATCACGAAATGTTCGTCCGGCAGCACGACGCTGGGATTCTCTTCGGTGATGGCCTTCCAGTCCGGCTGGAAGTCCACCGAGGCGTCGAAACCCAGCGTGTGCGGGTCGTCGCGTTCGTTGAAGAAATTCTCCACCCGGCAGATGAACAGCTCGCCCACGCCGGCCTTGCGTGCTTCGTTGCGCCAAATGGCCAGCGAGCGCTTCGGGTCGGGCAGGTGGCGGGCACGGTAGATCAGCATCAGCGGCTTGCCGTCGATGCGGATGTAGCGCGGGTCGCGGAAGAACGGGATCAGGTACCGGATGTGGGCGCGGTCGTCGTCGTCATTGTAGTGCTGGGCGATCAGCACTTCCTGTTCGGCGCCGTCCCAGCGCCGCGTCCAGTTCTCGTTGGCCCAGCATAGACAGAAAGGAAAGTCCGGCTCGCCGGAAGCGAGGATTTCCTCCACCGGGCGTTCCAGCAGGCGCTTGCCGTTGAACCAGTAATGGTAGTAGCAGAAGCCGTGGATGCCGTATTCGCGGGCGAGCTCGGCCTGGGCGGCGCGCGCCTCGGGCAGGCGCAGGTCGTAGAAGCCCAGGTCGGCCGGCAACTGCGGCTGGTGGTGGCCGGGAAAGCGCGGCGTGGCACGGGTGACGTTGGTCCACTCGGTGAAGCCCTTGCCCCACCATGCGTCGTTTTCCGGAATGGGGTGGAACTGGGGGAGGTGGAAGGCGATGAGCTTCGGAGACATGGGGAATGTGGGTGAAATCCGGTTGCTGGGGTGTCGTTCGGGGGGTACTGCGCAGGCGTTTCAGCAAGTGCCCGGGCCGTTCATGGGAACAGGTGCGGATGGTCTTCAGCGAATGCATGAAAAGACGATCGGCTGCATGAAATAGCCACCGAAGCGGCCGGTTGACAGCAGACCCTGAAGCGGGTCGAAACAGACACCAATCCGGACGTTGGAGAAGCCGGCGGCACGGCAGAGATCGAGTAGATCCCAGCCGAAGTTGTAGTAGGCCAAGTGCGTGCCATGGTATTCCTCCGGCGCGAAATGTCGAATTTCACCAGAAGGCAGCAGTTCAGCACGTTTTCTCGACTGTTTCATCGTCTGGGAGAATGGAGCGCTGAAGATCAGTTCGCCACCGTTGCGCAATGTCCGGAAGCACTCCGACAGCGCGGTTTCGACATCCGGGACGTGCTCTAGCAGGTCTGCGTGGGCGATGAGATTCAGGCTTTGGTCGGGGAAGGACAAATCAAGGATGTTCTCGTGACGCACCTGGCGTCCTCCGACATCCATGGCTGTGCCGCCGGCAATCGTGGGCGACTGGAATTCCGTGCCGATCAGATTCGGCAGACGGCGGGACAGAAGGCCGAACAAGGGGGTGGTGGCTTCCATCAGCAGGATGTCTGCCATATTGCTATGACGATTCGTAAAGTCTTGGATTGCAAGGCCAAGCACACGGCCACGGTTATGGGTGCCACAGCGGGCGCAGATCATGCCCTCCCGTAGATGAGTATGTCCTTCAAGCTGGAGTCCGGAGGAAACAGCAAAAACCGTCGATTGCCCGCACAGGCCGCAATAGCCGGGGAATTCCCGTTGGGTGTCGATGTAGCGCTCGATCTCCGTTTGTATCGTCTCAACCTGTTGATCCCAGACACGGTACGAGTTTTCGTCAGAAAACCACTTGAAGCCCGCTAGACTGTTTGCACTCAGATATCCAAGGGCCGTCAGAAAGGAGCTGGTTGCCTGCGATGTAACGGGCTGTGTAGTGGTTACTTCGGCGATTTTGGCACGCAGGTGGTCGTTTTCTGACTTCCGCACGGTGAGTTGTTGAAGCAGGGCGTCGTACTCGTCCAGCGCCCGTTTCTGTTCGGGCGAGGGGGTACGCAAGTCGGACAGTAGCCGCGCCCAGGCAATCGGCCCAAGCGCCGGCGCCTTGCCGAGGATGTCGCGCACCAAGCCGTAGTCCTCGTTGCCGGCCTGGCCTGAACGCAGGGTGGGGCTGAGGGTGGCGAGGGCTTCTTCGTAACGGTGTTCAATGCCTTGCGCTAGCGCGAGATTGCGGCGGGTAGCGACAGACCCGGGATCGCGCAACAGTGCCATGTTGAACAGCGAGATGGCGGTTTCCACATCGCCCTGGCGAACTGCGAGGCAGCCGAGATCGTAATAGGGGGCGAACAGCAGCGTTTCCGCCAACACCAGTGGAGTGAGAATTTCGGCGGCTTCGGCGAACCGGCCCTGGGTGATGAGGTGGTGGGCGAGTTCGGCTTGCTGGCGGTCTTGCTTGACAGCAGGATCGGCGGCGTCCCGTTCGATGCCAGTTTTGCGAGTGTCCGTCATCAGAATATCCTGTGGGGAAGGCTCTATCCGTGCTGCCACTTGAGATCGGCGATCAGTCTGGCCCATGCAATGGCACCAAGCTCGGGTGCAGCCCCCAGCGTGCGGCGCAGCAGGCCGTGCGCATCGGGGTTGTTTGCGGGGCCGTGGCGGAGCAGGGGGCTCAGGGTGCTGAGTGTGTCGTCGAAGCGCCCGGTGGCGAAGAACAGCCTGGCGAGTTCGAGATGGGCTTCGCCGGGGGGCTGTTCGCGTTCGCAAGCCAGGGTGAGGAATTCTTCCGCGATGGTGGTTTCGTCCTGCTTGAGCGCCAGCAGGGCGATCTGGTGATAGGGCGCGGCGAGCGGAGTGCCTGCGCTGACCAGAGTCTGCAGGATGGCGAAGGCTTCTTCCATCTGGTCGAGCGCCAGCAGGCGCAGCGCGGCGGCGAGCTCGGCCCTGTCCTTCTCCTCATTTGCCCCTGCCCGTGGTGACGGCGGGAGAGCGTCGGTATGTGCATCGGACTGGGTGTTGCTATCGGAGGCAGATGTTTCTTCCGCCGGAAGAGAGGTACCAGTGGTGGCAGGAGGCGGGCTGGCCGTTACGGAGCGCGTCAGGATTTCGATGCGGGAAGGGAGTGGCCGTTCGCAAGGGTCGCGCAGTGCCGCTTCAGCAAGGATGATGTCCAGCACCCGGGCGTCGTCGAAGCGCTTCACGCACGGCGGCACAGCCTTGGGCGGGTTGGCGAGATGGATGGGAAAGTCGGCATAGCTGCTCAGTACGCAGCCGGGCAGGCCGGCAAGAAGATTCTCTTGCAGCCCTGGGGACAAATACTCTTCCAGCAGATTGATGACCGGGGTGCCCATGTAGGCGGCCTCGACGGAAATGCTGCTGACGCTGTTGGAGACGATCAGGCGGCTGTCCTGGATGAGGCTGCCGGCGGGCGTGGTGGCGGCAATGACGTGGGCGCCCCGGCTGGAGAAGTATTCCTCGATGGCCTCATGACCGGGCCAGCGGGGAAACTTGATGGCGGTGCCGGTTTCCAGAATCGGCATGAGCTTGGCGTGCGTCGCAGCCATGCCCAAGCAGCGCATGTGGTGGCAGATGTCCGAAAACAGCAGCACGCTGTCGTATTGCCGGGCACTGGCGGGGCGCGGGAGGTCACGAAAGCCGATCCAGCCGACCTCGACCAGTTTGCGTGGCCTCGGCTGATAGCCGAAGAACGGCGTCGGCCACAGCACCAGATCGAAGGCATCGAGCAGCAGGGGTTCGTTGATGACCAGCGGGGTGGACAGATCGTGCGGGTAGAACACCGACAGGATCGGCGGGCAATGATGGAGCAGGTCGAGGAATTCGTTGCCGATGCGGATGTCGGGATAGAAGTCGTGCAGGATGCGCGTGTCGCGGCCGAAATGGGCCGAGGTCAGCAGTATGTAGGGGGCATGCAGCAGGGTCTGCAGTTCCTCCCTGCGATCCAGCTTCTCGTCGGGCAGAAACAGCACCTCGTGGCCTTGGGCGATGAGCATGGCGCCGAAGTCGTGGAACATGTTTTCCGATCCGTAGCCCCAGATCACGAAACGCGGCTTAGATGGATTCATGCGGAGCCTCGTTGCGTTCGTCAGCGTGGCCGATGCGAAAAGCCGGGCTGGGGATTTTCGAGGCCAGCAGGTACAGTGGGCCGTTGCTGGGTGCAGGCGGTTCGTTGGTCAGCGGATAGTGGCCCTGGCTTTCGTGCAGGCGGGTGACGTAGGCGTTGGTTCCGGAGCCGAAAGGGCGCGATACTTCGACGAAGCCGACGCCGTGCGCGATCGTCCGGGCGTCGTTTTCCTTCCAGTCGCCGGCGTTGAGCGAAAACAGTACGCCATGCCGTACCCGTTCGGCAAAGCCTTCAAATACGCCACGGCACCGCAGGGTGAGGCTGGCGAGAAACGGGTCCGGAATCCACAGCACATCGCAGCTTTCCAGCAGCCAGGGCAGGGCGGGCAGGCCGGCGGGTAGCCACCTGGCCGAAGGTGGGGCGCTGCGGTCGTATTCGATGATCTCCAGCGGGCCGTCCGCGCTGTACAGGCGCAGCTCCACCGCCGAAGCGGCCTGGGTGACGGCGAGCATGTCCGCCAGTTCGGTACGCGCGGTGGTAATGGCGGCGAGGCGTTGCGTCCGCAGATCCAGCCCCTGTATCTGGCGGTACAGGATGTAGGCGGCGCGGGGCAGCAGGGTATCCGGGGGCGGGTGGAAGGCGCCAGCGATGTCCCGCCGGACGGCGGCAAGCACATCGCCGGGCGCCGGCGTGCCGTGTGGTGCGAGCAGGCCGAACGGCAACGTCAGGCTGGCGTTGAGGGGGACTGCGGACTGTGCTTCAGCCTGGGGAGCGGGTGCGGAGAGGGTGTTCCTCAGTGCGGCCAGCTCTCGGGCCTGATCGTCGCACAGATGGGCGAGGCGCTGGATGTCCAGCCGCATGGCTTCCTGCGAGCGCAGCAGGTCGAGCAGCAGGGTTTCGGTGAATGTCGGTTCGCTCATGACGGGCGCTCATGCAATGGGGGCGTCATCCGGCGTGCGAGCGAACTCGAACCACCATACGGCGGTGTCCGGCCGGTGCTGGTACAGCGGCACGGCCTCGCACAGCGTCCAGCCGGCACGGTGCACATCTTCGATGGTTTGAGCCTGGGTGCGGTAATAGGCGGTATAGGTGGAGCCTAGTTCGTGCGAAAAGAAATTGACCAGATCGATGCGCTTGTCGAGCGCGATGGATGTGCGGATCAGCAGGCGCGAGCGGGCGTGGGCAAGTCCAGCGATCTTGTGCAGCAACTGCCCGAGCTGGTCGTCGTCGAGGCAGGGGGTGATGCCCGACAACAGGATCAGGTCGAATTGCTCGGGCGTGTGGAATTCGAGAATGTCCGCCGCGTGCAGTTGCAGCTGGGCCTCGGTTCCAGCGGCTTCGAGCTTGCGTTGCGCAAGGGCGATCAGTTCGGGTGCGAAGTCGACGCCGGTGATGCGCTCGAAACCGCTGGCGATCTCGGCCAGATGCCGGCCATCGCCACAGCCGAGATCGATCAGGCTGCTGGCCTGCTGGCCTTGTGCGACTTGGCGGATCAGCGCGCATTCGCGCAGAGTTTGCTGGCGTACCTGATCCTGATCGCCGTTGAAGCTCCCGAGCGTGGTCACACCCGCCGGCAGTTCGGCGGCCTTGGCCGCCCGTGCGGACCAGAATTGCCGGAGATGGGCACGCACGCGTGTCGACGAGACATGGTGCGTGCGTGGAATCCGCGCCACCCGTATGCCTTTGTCAGCACAGAATTGCAGGGTCTTCTGTTGATCGGGATAGCGTGGGTCGCAACCGTATTCGTCGCCGCATGTGAACACGTCGATGTCGAGTGCTTCCAGTAGCGGCCCCTGGAACACCTCGGAATAGCTGACGACTTCGCTCACGAAACGGAGTTGTTCGATGAGGGCCATGCGTTCGGCCAGCGGCGTGGCGAGCTGGATGCCTTTTTGCCGCTCTGCGGCGCGGTCTTCCTGTACGGCGACTACCAGAGTATCGCCGTGCCGGCTGGCAGCCATCAGGTAATTGAGATGGCCGATGTGAAAGACGTCGAAGACGCCTGGCGCAAGAATACGGGTCATGCAGGGGCCCCGGTGAGCATGAAAACGCGGCCGCCAACAATGTGCCGCAGCCACACTATGCCAGCGCAACACCGATACGTCGCGCTGAAATCAGGGGAAGAACCCGCTCATTTCCGTCATTCAGGCCGTTTCTGCCGGAATGACGGTCATTTCGCTCATCGAGACGAGTCCGCGTGGCGTGCGGGAGGCCAGACCTCCAGCGCCATGCGGGCGTCGCCGCTCAACCCTGCAGCAACTGCAACACCTGCTGCGGCAGCGCGTTGGCCTGGGCCAGCATGGCGGTGCCGGCTTGCTGGAGAATCTGCGCGCGGGTCAGGTTGGCGGTTTCGGCAGCGAAGTCGGTGTCGCGGATGCGGGAACGCGCGGCGGACAGGTTCTCGGCTGAAATCTGCAGGTTCGAAATCGTCGTTTCGAAGCGGGCCTGCAGGGCGCCGAATTTCGCGCGCTGGCCGTTGATGGCGGACAACGCTGAGTCTGCGATGGCCAGCGTGCGCTGGGACGACTCGACCGAGCTGACGTCGAGGTCGCTGACTTTCTGCAACTGGGCGGCGGCGTTGGTGTTGTTGAAAAAATCCGTTGTGTTGGCAGCGGTCACGCTGAAGGATTTGTCGGAGTCGAGCACGAGTTCGCCGGTACCGATCACGGTGCTGCCTGCCGCCGCGGCTGCGCCGCCGATGGTGGCTGCATTGGAACCCGAGGCTGCGTTGGCAATGGTGATGTTCTCGCCGAACGCGTTCAGCAAGGTGATGCCGTCGCCGCTGTCGCTGACCCGTGCGGTGACGCCGGTCTTGGCCGAGACGTCGTTGAAGGCGTTGATCGCGGCGGCCAGGCCGTCGTTGTCTTCTGCGCCGATGGTGAAGGAGACGGTGATCGGCGTGCTGTTGTCCGACGAGATATCGAATTTGTAGCTGGTATTGGGCGTACTGAAATCGATGTCGAACTCGGTCTTTGCCGAGGCCGTGACGCCAGTCGTGCCGCTTTCGGTATTGATCAGTTGCACCGCGGTCTTGGCCGATGCGCCGGCGGGGATGGTCACGGGCGCAGAGCCTGCCGCGCCATTGATGGTGAGCGTGCCGCCGACGACCCGGTTGGTGGCCGCCGCCGCGGAAGGAACCGAGAACGGCGTGCTGCCCGGTGTGAGATCGCCCTTCGCTCCGCTGTTGGCTGCCGCCTGCGTTCCGATGCGATAGCCGCCATATTGGTTGGTGCTGAAGTTGGCGGTGGTGGCCGAGATCATCTGGCCGGCATTGGCACCCACCTGGAAGGTGGCGGTGGTGAAGGAGCCGTCGAGCAGCTTGCGGCCGTTGAACTCGGTGGTTTTGGCAATCCGGTCGAGCTCGGCGGTCAGTTGGTTGACTTCGGCGTTGAGTGCCTGGCGATCGGATGGGGAGTTGGTTGCGTTGGATGATTGCACGGCCAGTTGGCGGATGCGCTGCAACACTTCGCTGGCGGATTCCAATGCGCCTTCGGCAGTCTGCGCCAGGGAAATCCCGTCGTTCGCATTGCGCCGGGCCTGGTTCTGGCCATTGATCTGGGCGCTCATGCGTTCCGAGATGGACAGGCCGGCGGCGTCGTCCTTGGCGCTGTTGATACGCAGGCCGGAAGACAGCCGCTGCAGGGAGGTGGAGAGAGAGCCCTGCGAGATGTTCAGGTTGCGCTGCGAGTTGAGCGAAGGAATGTTGGTGTTGATGACCTGTGCCATTTTGAATCTCCCGGATGTCCGATTCGAAGTGGGCCCGGGTCATGTCCTGAGGGCACTGTTGCCGGCGCCCGAGCTCTCTGGACGTACTACAGCGAGATTTGTGCCAGGTGCGTTATCACGCAGATATTCCCTTTTTGCTCATTGGATTGCCGGTGGATGCATGTTGCCTGCCGGCAAACTTTGCCTGTTTTGCCGGTGTCGGCCGGGGCTTTTTGCCACCTTGCATGCGGAACCCGGCGATGGGTCCCGCCTGGCATTCGGTGTGCTGGGTCAGATCGAGCTAGTCTTGGACCGCATCTTCAGTCCGCGTTGCGAAACACCTTCTGCCATGGGATCGAGATGCCGAGGTCGTGCAGCACCAGCGGCTGCTCGGGTTCGATGTCCTGAAGCTCCCAGTGTCTGGCAGGGGTGAGGCGGTAGTATTCGATGCGGCGCAGATCGGGGTCGATGAGGACGAATTCCTTCAGCGAGGCGATGCGGCGATAGGCAGCGAACTTCTCGCCGCGGTCGTAGGCGGCGGTGGTGGGGGAAAGCACTTCGACGATCAGCGAGGGCGCGCGCATGAACTGTTCGGCGCGGTGGTCCGCCGGGTCGCAGGTGACGAGCACGTCGGGGTAGAAGTAGGCCTCGTCTTCGGCAGCCTGCACTTTCATGTCGGCCATGTAGGCGCGGCAGGGACTGCCTTCCAGGGCGTCGTCGAGCGCGCTGAAGACGTTGCCGGAAATCGTGACATGCCGCCTGCTTGCGCCACCCATGGCGAAGGTTTCGCCGCGCACGAACTCGTGTTTGTCGGGCTGCTCGGTTTCCCATTGCAGGTAGCCTTCGGCGGTGAAAGGGGGCGTGGGCTGGGGCAGGGCCATGGTGCGTGTCCGGGCTATGGGCCGATTCGGGATTATAGTTCCGTCCATGAAGCATCAGCCCAGCCATGTCGAGCGTGCACTGCGCGAACGTGTCCGGATCGTGCCCTACGATCCTGCCTGGCCAGCCTTGTTTGCTGCTGAGGCGGCCCATCTGCGCCAATTGCTGCCGGCAGATCTGATCGGCCGTATCGAGCATTTCGGCAGCACTGCCGTGCCGGGGCTGGCAGCGAAGCCGGTCGTCGACATGCTGCTGGAAGTGTGCTCGATGGCAAGCGTGGCGCAGCACATCGCGCCGGCCCTGAAGCGCGAGGGCTACGAGTTCTTCTGGCGCGGCCGCGAAAGTGGATTGCCTGGCATCGGCTATGCGTGGTTCATCAAGCGCGATGTGGCGGGGCGGCGCACGCATCACATTCATTGCCTCGAACCGGACTCGCCGGAATGGGAGCGGCTGCTGTTCCGCGACTACCTGCGTATGAACCCCGCCGTGGCACGGGCATATGGCGAACTGAAGCAGCGGATTGCCAGCGAGCATCCGGACGACCGTGTCGCCTATGCGAAGGCGAAGACCGATTTCATCGCGGGGGTGATGCGGGTGGCGCGGAAGGAGGCGGGCGGCTGAGCCGTCCGCACACCGTGGTTCCGCTTGCCGTTGTCCGGCAGGCAAGCAGCGGCCAAAAAGAAACCCGCCTCGCGGGCGGGTTTCCGGTGGCGACAACGTGCAGCCTGGCGCTTACTTCTTGCGCATCGGCGGCAGGTCGGTGCAACTGCCGTGGGCGACTTCGGCGGCCATGCCGACCGTTTCCCCCAGGGTGGGGTGCGGGTGGATGGTCTTGCCGATGTCGACCGCGTCGGCGCCCATTTCGATGGCGAGGCAGACTTCGCCGATCATGTCGCCGGCCGAGGGGCCGACGATGGTGCCGCCGATGACGCGGTGCGTTTCGGCGTCGAAGATCAGCTTGGTGAAGCCGTAGTCGGCGCCGTTGGCGATCGCGCGGCCGCTGGCGGCCCACGGGAACTTGGCGGTTTCGACCTTCTTGCCTTCGGCCTTGGCCTGCGCCTCGGTGTAGCCGACCCAGGCCACTTCCGGATGGGTGTAGGCCACGCCCGGGATCACCGTGGCGTCGAAGGCGGCCTTGTGGCCGGCGGCGACTTCGGCGGCGACGTGGGCTTCATGCACGGCCTTGTGGGCGAGCATGGGCTGGCCGACGATGTCGCCGATGGCGAAGATGTGCGGCACGTTGGTGCGCATCTGCGCATCCACCGGGATGAAGCCGCGTTCGCCGACGATGACGCCCGCCTTGTCGGCGCTGATCTTGTTGCCGTTGGGCGAACGGCCGGCCGACTGCAGGACCATGTCGTACTTGACCGGATCGGCCGGCGCGCCTTCGCCTTCGAACGTGACGTAGATGCCGTCGTCCCTGGCTTCGACCGCGACCGTCTTGGTCTTGAGCATGATCTTGTCGAAGCGGTGGGCGTTCTGCTTCTCCCACACCTTGACCGCGTCGCGGTCCGGGCCCTGCATCAGGCCGTCCAGCATTTCGACGACGTCGAGGCGGGTGCCCAGCGTGGAATACACCGTGGCCATTTCCAGGCCGATGATGCCGCCGCCGATGACCAGCATCTTGTCCGGCACCTGGCGCAGTTCCAGCGCACCGGTCGAATCGACGATGCGCGGGTCCTTCGGGATGAAGGGCAGATGCACCGCGGCGGAGCCGGCGGCGATGATGCAGTTCTTGAACTTGACGACCTTCTTGGCGCCGGTGGTGTCCCAGCCGCTGCCGGTGGTTTCCTCGACTTCGATGTGATGCGGGTCGAGGAAGTTGCCGTAGCCGCGGATGACGTCGACCTTGCGTGCCTTGGCCATGCCGGCGAGGCCGCCGGTGAGCTTGCCGATGACGCCGTCCTTGTGCTTGCGCAGCGCGTCGACGTCCACCGAGGGCTTGGCGAAGCTGATGCCGGCGGTGCCGACGTGCTCGGCTTCCTCGATGACCGCGGCGACGTGCAGCAGCGCCTTGGACGGGATGCAACCGACGTTCAGGCACACGCCGCCCAGCGTCGCGTAGCGCTCGATGATCGCGGTCTTGAGGCCGAGGTCGGCGGCGCGGAAGGCCGCCGAGTAGCCGCCGGGGCCGGCGCCGAGCACGACCATGTCGTATTCGGCGTCGGCGCTGCCGCTGTGGCTGGCGGCTGCCGGGGCGGCAACCGGAGCCGCGGCAGGTGCGGCCGTCGCGGCGCCTGTGCCTGCCGAGGTCGCTGCCGGGGCAGTCGTCGACTCGACCTTGATCAGCACCGTGCCTTCGGCCACCTTGTCGCCGAGGCTGACGAGAATTTCCTTGACCACGCCGGCCGTGCTCGACGGCACGTCCATGGTCGCCTTGTCGGATTCGAGCGTGCAGATCGCGTCGTCCACATTGATGCTGTCGCCGACCTTGACGAACAGCTCGATGATGGGCACCGCGTCGAAATCGCCGATGTCCGGAACTTTTACTTCCACTAGACTCATGGCGATCTCCTTACAGCATCACGCGGCGGAAGTCCGCCAGCAGTTGCGCGAGGTACACGTTGAAGCGGGTCGCCAGGGCGCCGTCGATGACGCGGTGGTCGGCGGTCAGCGACATCGGCAGGATCAGGCGCGGCACGAACTGCTTGCCGTCCCACACCGGCTTGATCGCCGACTTGTTGACGCCGAGGATGGCGACTTCGGGTGCATTGACGATCGGCGCGAAGTAGGTGCCGCCGATGCCGCCGAGCGACGAGATCGTGAAGCAGGCGCCGGACATGTCGGCCGGGCCGAGCTTGCCGTCACGCGCCTTCTTGGCCAGCGCACCGGTTTCGGCAGCGATCTCGAACACGCTCTTCTTGTCGGCGTCCTTGACCACCGGCACCACCAGGCCGTTCGGCGTGTCGGCGGCGAAGGCGATGTTGAAGTACTTCTTGTAGACCAGGTTGTCGCCTTCGAGCGAGGTGTTGAACTCGGGGAATTCCTGCAGCGCGCGCACCGAGGCCTTGATGATGAAGGCGAGCATGGTGAGCTTCTTGCCGGACTTCTCGTTCTCCTTGTTCATCGCCACCCGGAAGGCTTCCAGGTCGGTGATGTCGGCATCCTCGTGGAAGGTCACTGCCGGGATCATCGCCCAGTTGCGGGCGAGGTTCTGGCCGGAGATCTTCTTGATGCGCGACAGCGGCTTGACTTCGATTTCGCCGAACTTGGCGAAATCGACCTTCGGCCACGGCAGCAGGTCGAGCCCGCCGCCCAGCGAGCCGACGGCAGAAGCGGCCGGGGTCTTGCCCGGTACCACGCCGGTGCTCATCGCACCCTTGATGAAGGCGGTGACGTCTTCCTTGATGATGCGGCCCTTGGGACCGGTGGCCTTGACCTGGGCGAGATCGACGCCGAGTTCGCGGGCGTAGGCGCGCACCGAGGGGCTGGCGTGCACCTTGCCGCCGAGCGTGACCGCGGATGGCGCTGCCGGCGACGCGGCCGGTGCCGGGGCGCTGGCAGCAGGGGCCGGCGCGGCGGCAGCCGGGGCTGCTGCCGGAGCAGCGGCGGGTGCGGGTGCAGCGGCCGGCGCCGCGACGGCGCCAGCGCCGCCTGTGGCTTCGACCTTGATCAGCACGGCGCCCTGGCTGACCTTGTCGCCGAGCTTGACCAGCACTTCCTTGACGACGCCGGCGGCCGATGACGGCACGTCCATGGTCGCCTTGTCGGATTCGAGCGTGGCGATGGCGTCATCGACGGCGATGGTGTCGCCGGCCTTGACGAACAGCTCGATGACCGGCACGTCGGAGAAGTCGCCGATGTCGGGCACGACGACGTCGACCACGCCGCCGGCGGCGGCCGGGGCCGCTACCGGAGCGGCAGCGGGTGCCGGCGCCGAGGCGGCAGCCGGAGCAGGGGCCGCAGCAGCGGCACCGGCGGCCTCGACCTTGATCAGCACCGTGCCTTCGGCCACCTTGTCGCCGAGGCTGACGAGAATTTCCTTGACCACGCCGGCCGTGCTCGACGGCACGTCCATGGTCGCCTTGTCGGATTCGAGCGTGCAGATCGCGTCATCCACATTGATGCTGTCGCCGACCTTGACGAACAGCTCGATGATGGGCACCGCGTCGAAATCGCCGATGTCCGGAACCTTTACTTCGATGAGTTGGCTCATGTTCTTGTCTCCTTGCTCGCTCAAACCGACATCGGGTTCGGCTTGTTCGGGTCGAGGTTGTACTTGACCACCGCGGCGGCGACCTTGTCGCGGCCGATCACGCCGTCATCGGCCAGCGCCTTCAGCGCGGCCAGCGTCACCCAGTGGCGATCCACCTCGAAGAAATGGCGCAACTGCTCGCGGGTGTCGGAGCGGCCGAAGCCGTCGGTGCCCAGCGTGACGTAGCTGCGGCCGATCTGCGCGCGGATCTGCTCGGGGAGCATGCGGATGTAGTCGGTGGCGGCGATGACCGGGCCTTCGGTGCCGGCGAGCTTCTGCTGCACGTGGGACTTCTTCGGTTCTTCCATCGGGTGCAGCAGGTTCCAGCGCTCGACGTCGTGGCCGTTGCGGGCCAGTTCGTTGAAGCTGGGCGCGCCCCAGATGTCGGCCTCGACGTCCCAGTCGTTCTTGAGCAGGTCGGCGGCGGCGATGACTTCGCGGAAGATCGTGCCCGAACCCATCAACTGCACGCGCGGACCCTTGGCGTCGCCGCCCTTGCGGAACAGGTACAGGCCTTTGAGGATGTCGGCTTCGGCGCCGGCAGGCATCTCGGGATGTTCGTAGTTCTCGTTCATCACCGTGATGTAGTAGTAGATGTCCTCCTGTTCGGCGAACATCCGGCGCAGACCGTCCTGCACGATGACCGCGACCTCGTACTGGAAGGTGGGGTCGTAGCTGACGCAGTTCGGGATCATGTTGGCCATCAGCAGGCTGTGGCCGTCCTCGTGCTGCAGGCCTTCGCCGTTCAGCGTGGTGCGGCCGGCGGTGCCGCCGATCATGAAGCCGCGGGTACGCTGGTCGGCCGCCGCCCAGCACAGGTCCATGGTGCGCTGCAGGCCGAACATCGAATAGAAGATGTAGAACGGGATCATCTGCACGCCATGCACGCTGTAGGCGGTGCCGGCGGCGATCCAGTCGGCCATCGCGCCGGCCTCGTTGATGCCTTCCTGCAGCACCTGGCCGGTCTGGCTTTCCTTGTAGAACATGAGCTGGTCATGGTCTTCGGGCACGTACTTCTGGCCTTCCTGGTTCCAGATGCCGTACTGGCGGAACATGCCTTCCATGCCGAAGGTGCGCGACTCGTCGGGAACGATCGGCACGATGTGCTTGCCGATCTGCTTGTCCTTGAGCAGCGTGTTCATGATGCGCACGACCGCCATCGTGGTCGACAGCTCGCGGCCTTCGCCCGAAGCCTTCAGCAGTGCGGCGAAGGTTTCCAGCGCGGGCACGGCCAGCGGTTCGGCCTTGGTGCGGCGTTGCGGCAGGAAGCCGCCGAGGTTCATGCGGCCCTGCAGCAGATATTTCTGCTCGGGCGAGTCTTCCTCGAACTTCAGGTAGGGCAGTTCTTCCAGCTTGTCGTCGGGCACCGGCAGGCCGAAGCGGTCGCGGAAGCGGCGGATGGCTTCGATGTCCATCTTCTTCTGCTGGTGCGAGATGTTCATCGCCTCGCCGGCCTGGCCCATGCCGAAGCCCTTGATGGTCTTGGCCAGGATCAGCGTCGGCTGGCCCTTGTGCTCGGCGGCGGCCTTGTAGGCGGCGAAGATCTTGAAGATGTCGTGGCCGCCGCGGTTCAGGCGCCAGATCTGGTTGTCGGTCCAGTCGGCGACCAGTTCCTTCAGTTCGGGGGTGTTGAAGAAGTGCTCGCGCACGTAGGCGCCGTCCTTGGCCTTGAAGGTCTGGTACTCGCCATCGACGCATTCCATCATGCGCTTCTGCAGGATGCCCTTCTTGTCGCGGGCGAACAGGGCATCCCAGTGCGTGCCCCAGATGACCTTGATGACGTTCCAGCCGGCGCCGCGGAATTCGGATTCGAGTTCCTGGATGATCTTGCCGTTGCCGCGCACCGGGCCGTCGAGGCGCTGCAGGTTGCAGTTGATGACGAAGACCAGGTTGTCGAGCTTTTCGCGCGCGGCCATGCCGATGGCGCCCAGCGATTCGACTTCATCGGTTTCGCCGTCGCCGAGGAAGGCCCAGACCTTGCGCTGTTCGGCGCGGGCGGGGTCGATCATGCCGCGGCTGGCCAGGTACTTCATGAAGCGCGCCGAATAGATGGCGCACAGCGGGCCGAGGCCCATCGACACGGTGGGGAACTGCCAGAACTCCGGCATCAGCCAGGGGTGGGGGTAGGAAGAGATGCCCTTGCCGCCGACTTCCTGGCGGAAGTTGTCCATCTGCTCTTCGGTCAGGCGGCCCAGCATGTAGGCGCGGGCGTAGATGCCGGGCACCGAGTGGCCCTGGAAATAGATCATGTCGCCGTCGTGCTTGGCCGACGGCGCGTGCCAGAAGTGCGAGAAGCCGACGTCATAGAGGGCGGCTGCGGAGGCGAACGAGGCGATGTGGCCGCCGACGTTGGTGCCCTTGTTGGCGCGTACCACCATCGCCATGGCGTTCCAGCGGATGTAGGAGTGGATCTTGATCTCCATGTCCGCGTTGCCGGGATAGGGGGGCTGCTGTTCGACCGGAATGGTGTTGATGTACTCGGTGGTGGCCGAATAGGGGATGTTCACCCCTTCCTGGCGTGCGGTCGCGATCAGGGTTTCGATCAGATAGTGGGCGCGCTGCGGGCCTTCTTTTTCGACGACGGCGGCGAGTGCATCCATCCATTCCTTCGTTTCCTGCGCGTCGGTATCGTTTTGCGCGGGAACGTTGCTGATTCCGGTCATGGTCTGTCTCCTCATGACGTTCGGTTGGCGAATCCTGCCTTGTCGGGCAGGTCTGTTGGTGGTACGGACGCAGCCGCCTCGGCAACCAGCGGCTGACTTTTCGAACTATAAAACCACTTTTCGCAATGTGCAATGATGTTGACGCGGCGAAGCCCGGATACGCGCATGGGGCGCATGTCCGAAAGCATGGAAACGGTGGCGGAGCGGGCTGTGTTCGTGCTTCATCGTCATGGCCGAAACAGGGCTCTGACGAGCACGCAAGCGGAAGGCCGGAGCGGGGCGGCGGCGCGTGATGACGGAGGACAGCATATCCAAACTGTATTGGCAGGCAGGGAGGCGGGAAAGTTGGCGGAAACCCGGATGCCGTGATAAGGGTTAAACCGGATGACGATTGCCGGAGGGCTCACCGACAATCGGGCGGCGGGTATTGCACCGCATCATTCCAGCCCCTTCCGCCGAAGCCTTCCATGTTCCGTTCCGACTCTGCCCGCGGTGGTCCGCCGCACCGGTATTGGGCCGTCCCCTGTGTGGTCGTGCTGTTTTTTGCGCTGGGCATGCTGGCACTGGTGTGGTTGCTGCTGCAGCCCGGGTTCGAGATCGAACGCGACGCAGCCTTGCGTGAGCTGCAATGGGCGCTGCCCGCGGCGCTGATCCTGGGCCTGTCGGTGCTGGTGCTGTGGAGCCTGTGGTCGCTGCGCATCCACGTGCAGCGCCGCGAGCAGGTCGAGAAGGAGCGCGACAGATTGTTCGATCTCTCGCTCGACATGCTGTGTGTGGCGGACCTGGATGGCAGCTTCCGCCGCTGCAACCCGGCCTTCGAGCGCATCCTCGGCCAGGTGCCCGACAGCCTGGCAGGCCAGCCGATGGTCGATTTCGTCCACGACGAAGACATCGGCACGACGCTCGATGCCTTGCGCCGCCTGGCGGCCGGCGAGCCGGTGAAGTTCGAGAACCGCTGCCGCTGTGCGGACGGCAGCTACAAATGGCTGGAGTGGAGCATCAACCCGGTGCCCGAGGAGGGCCTCGTCTATGCCGTGGCCCGCGACATCACCGGCAGCAAGGCGGCGGAGCAGGCCCTGCGTGCCGAGTCCGCCTTCCGCAAGGCGATGGAGGATTCGGTGCTGACCGGGCTGCGTGCCATCGACCTCAGCGGCCGCATCATCTATGTGAATTCTGCCTTCTGCCGCATGGTGGGCTGGCGCGAGGAGGAACTGGTCGGCGCGACCGCGCCTTTTCCGTACTGGCCGAAGGAGACACAGGATGTCTGCGAGCGCAACCTGCAGATGACGCTCGACGGGCTGGCGCCGGCCAGCGGCTTCGAACTGCGCATCCAGCGCCGCAACGGCGAACGCTTCGACGCGCGCTTCTACCTGTCGCCGCTGATCGATGCCAGCGGGCAGCAGACGGGCTGGATGGCGTCGATCACCGACATCACCGAGCCCAAGCGCGTGCGCGCCGCGCTGGAGGCGACCCACGAGCGCTTCGAGGCGGTGCTGGACGGGCTGGATGCGGCGGTGTTCGTGGCCGATGCCCGCAGCGACGAGATCCTGTTCGCCAACCGTGCCTTCAAGCGCATCAACGGCTTCGACGCGGTGGGCCGCACGGTGCGCGGCGTCGCCGTGCCCCAGCCCGAGCGCGGCGACTATCGCGTCGATCCGCGCGGCCTGACGGCGGCCGACCTGCCGCGCGAGCTGTTCGACGGTGAATTGCAGCACCCCTTGTCGGGGCGCTGGTACCACGTGCGCGAGCAGGCGATGCGCTGGGTGGATGGCCGGGTGGTGCGCATGGGCATCGCCACCGACAGCACCGAGCGCAAGCAGACCGCCGAGGTGGCGCGCCAGCAGGAAGAGCGGCTGCAGCGCACCTCGCGCCTGATCACGATGGGCGAGATGGCGTCGACGCTGGCGCACGAGCTGAACCAGCCGCTGTCGGCGATCGCCAACTACTGCGCCGGCTGCGTGACGCGCATGCAGGGCGGCAGGTGGAAGCCCGAGGACGTGCTGACGGCGATGCAGAAAGCCAGCTTCCAGGCCGAGCGCGCCGGCAAGATCATCCGCCGCGTGCGCGAGTTCGTGAAGAAGAGCGAGCCGCGCCGCAGCGCGGTCAATCTGGTCGACATCCTCGACGACGCGCTCGGTTTCGCCGACATCGATGCGCGCCGCACCGGCATCAGGCTGGTGGCCGACATCGAACCAGACCTGCCGCCGGTGTTCGCCGACCGCATCATGATCGAGCAGGTGGTGCTGAACCTGATCCGCAATGGCCTCGATGCGATGGCCGACACGCTGCCGGAGCAGCGGCTGCTGGTGGTGCGCGCACGCCGCTGCGGCGAGGACATGGCCGAGGCGATCGAGGTGGCGGTGATCGACCGTGGCCACGGCATCAGCGAGGAGGGGCGCCAGCGGTTGTTCACGCCGTTCTACACCACCAAGGCAGAGGGCATGGGCATGGGCCTGAACATCTGCCGCTCGATCATCGAGTTCCACGATGGTCGTTTGATTGTCGACGACAACCCGGAAGGGGGTACCATATTCTCGTTTACCCTGCCGGCGGAGTCCGTAAGTGAGCGAGTTGCACCCAGCGCTTGAACAAATCATCCATGTCGTCGACGACGACGAAGCCCTGCGGGATTCCATGACCTGGATGCTCGAAGGCAACAACTACAAGGTGCTGACCTACGAATCCGCCGAAGCCTTTCTCGAAGGCTGCCGCCCCGACATGGCGGGCTGTATCGTGCTGGACGTGCGCATGCCGGGCATGAGCGGACTGGAGATGTTCGAGGAGCTGGGGCGCCGGCGTTGTACCCTGCCGGTCGTCTTCATCACCGGCCATGGCGACGTGCCGATGGCGGTGTCGGCGCTGAAGAAGGGCGCGGTCGATTTCATCGAGAAGCCGTTCAGCGAGCGCGACATGCTGCGCCTGATCGAGCAATGCCTGACGCTCGAGCGCGAAAGCCGCAGCAAGCGCCTGCAGGAGGCGGACACTGCGCGCCGGCTCGACCATCTCACCCAGCGCGAGCGGGAGGTGCTGGACCTCATCATCGTCGGCAAGCTCAACAAGCAGATCGCCGACGTGCTGGGCATCAGCATCAAGACCGTGGAAGTGCACCGCGCCCGCGTGATGGAAAAGATGGGCGCCAGTTCGCTGGCCGAACTGGTGCAGCACGTCGTCACGGTGGAGCCGGGCGCACTGCTGCGCTGAGAGCCGAGCTGCCGGGCCGGGCGATGGCCAGGTGGCTCGAAATGGATTGATCGTCGCTGACGCAGCAGTGGCAACGAGCGCCTGGACCGGGCATTGGATGGGTACGCGGCGCGGGCGCCTTGCTGTAAAATCCTGCCTTTTTCGAGGCTTTACCGATGACCGCTCGCATCATCGACGGCAACGCCCTCTCGGCGCGTGTCCGCGGCGAAATCGCAGAACGTGCCGCAGCGTTGACGGCACGCGGTGTGCAACCTTGCCTGGCGGTCATCCTGGTCGGCGGCGACCCCGCTTCCGCCGTCTATGTGCGCAACAAGGTCGCCGGCTGCGAGAAGGCCGGCATCCGCTCGCTGCGCTTCGACTATCCGCAGGACGCCAGCCAGCAGGAAGTCATGGCCAGGCTCGCCGAGCTGAACGCCGACCCGTCCGTGCATGGCATCCTGGTGCAATTGCCATTGCCCGCCCATCTGGACGAGACGGCGGTGCTCGAGGCGATCGACATCCGCAAGGACGTCGACGGCTTCCACGCCGAGAACGTCGGCCTGCTGTCGCAGAACCGCGAAGGCTTCGTCCCCTGCACGCCGAACGGCGTCATGAAGATGCTGGAGACGGCCGAAGTGCCGGTGCAGGGCGCCGAAGCGGTGGTCATCGGCCGCTCCAACATCGTCGGCAAGCCGATGGCGATGCTGCTGACCAATGCCGGCGCCACCGTCACCGTGTGCCACTCGAAGACGCGCGACCTGGCCTTCCACACCCGCCGTGCCGACATCGTCGTCGCCGCCATCGGCAAGCCGCGCTTCGTCACCGGCGACATGATCAAGCCGGGTGCGACCGTCATCGACGTCGGCATCAACCGCCTCGACAGCGGCCCGGATGCCGGCAAGCTGTGCGGCGACGTCGATTTCGCCTCGGCGGTGGACGTCGCCGGTGCGATCACGCCGGTGCCGGGCGGCGTCGGGCCGATGACGATCACGATGCTGTTGGAAAACACCGTGGTGTCCGCCGAGCGTGCGGCGCGCGACGCCGGCAAGTGACCCTGGAGGATCGACGATGAACACGACCGCGTCCCCCCAGCCCCTGGTGGGCATCATCATGGGCTCGAACTCCGACTGGCCGACCATGCAGGCGGCGGCCAAGGTGCTGGCCGAATTCGGCGTGTCCTACGAGGCGCGGGTGGTGTCGGCCCACCGCACGCCCGACCTGATGTTCGAATACGCCGAAGCCGCGCGCGGTCGCGGGCTGAAGGCGATCATCGCCGGTGCCGGCGGCGCGGCCCACCTGCCCGGCATGGTCGCGGCCAAGACCACGCTGCCGGTGCTCGGCGTGCCGGTGCAGTCGAAGGCGCTGTCGGGCCAGGATTCGCTGCTGTCCATCGTGCAGATGCCCAAGGGCATCCCGGTGGCGACCTTCGCCATCGGCGAAGCCGGCGCGGCCAACGCCGGCCTGTTCGCGGTGGCGCTGCTGGCCAACGAGAACGCCGAACTGGCGGCGCGGCTCGATGCCTTCCGTGCGCGCCAGACCCGGACCGTGCTCGACATGGAACTGCCGCCGCCGGCCTGAAGCGCCGCGTGGCCGTATCCGCTGATTTCCGCCCACTGAAGGCCCCTCATGTCGTCCAGCAAGACTTCCTCCACGATCCTTCCGCCCGCCACGCTGGGCATGCTCGGTGGCGGCCAGCTCGGCCGCTTCTTCGTCGCCGCGGCGCATGAGATGGGCTACAAGGTGTGGGTGCTCGATCCCGATCCGCACAGTCCTGCCGGCCTGATCGCCGACCGCCATCTGGTCGCCGCTTACGAAGACTATGCCGCGCTCGACGAACTGGGCGGCAGCTGTGCCGCAGTCACGACCGAGTTCGAGAACGTGCCGGCCGGCACGCTGGACTACCTCAGCAAGTTCATCCCGGTGCATCCGGCGGCGAGCGCGGTGGCGGTGTGCCAGAACCGCATCGCCGAAAAATCCTTCCTCGCCGACAACGGCCTGCCGCACGGCCCCTTCGCGGTGATCCGCAGCGAGGACGACGTCCGCGATGCCGATGCCGGACTGTTTCCGGCGGTGCTCAAGGTTGCGCGCTTCGGCTACGACGGCAAGGGCCAGGCGCGGGTCGCCAGCCACGACGAAGCGATCGCCGCCTTTCAGCATTTCAAGGGCGAGCCCTGTGTGCTGGAGAAGATGCTGACGCTGGACTGCGAAGTCTCGGTGGTGCTGGCGCGCGACGAGGCGGGCACGGTGCGCTGCTTCGCGGCCGGCGAGAACCGCCACCGCAACGGCATCCTCGACGTCACCATCGCACCGGCGCAGACCTCGGCCGAATTGAGGGACGAGGCCCGCCAGATCGCCGAACGCATCGCCGAAAAGCTCGGCTACGTCGGCACGCTGGGGGTGGAGTTCTTCGTCTGCGGCGGCGAGCTCTTCGTCAATGAAATGGCGCCGCGTCCGCACAACAGCGGCCACCACACCATCGACGCCTGTGACGCCAGCCAGTACGAGCAGCAGGTCAGGGCGCTGTGCGGCCTGCCGCTCGCCACGCCGCGCCAGCACTCGGCGGCGGTCATGGTCAATCTGCTCGGCGAGCTCTGGTACGCCGACGGCAAGGGCCATGGCGCCTACCACGAACCCGGCTGGGCCGTGCTGCACGCCGTGTCCGGCCTGCGCCTGCACCTGTACGGCAAGCACCACGCTCGCCCCGGGCGCAAGATGGGCCACTTCGTCGTCACCGGCGAGGACGCGGACGAAGTGCTGCAGCGTGCGCTGCAGGCCCGCGCCGCGATCGGCATCCGCGACGAGTGAGCGGCGAATGAGCAAGGACACCGCAGCGAAGCCGCGCGGCCGCATCGAGCCCCCCACGCTGGTGGCGATCCGTGACGCCGCCGCCCTGCTGCGCGCCGGCGACATCGTCGGCATGCCGACCGAAACCGTCTATGGGCTGGCCGCCGATGCGCTGAACCCGGAGGCGGTGAAGAAGATCTTCGCTGCCAAGGGCCGACCTGCCGACCACCCGCTGATCGTGCATCTGCCGTCGGCCGACCATCTGCCGCGCTGGGCCGCCAGTATCTCCAAGGACGCCATCGCGCTCGCCCGCGCCTTCTGGCCCGGCCCGCTGACGCTGATCCTGAAGCGCTCCCCGGATGTACCCGACGAAGTCACCGGCGGGCAGGACACCGTCGGCCTGCGCGTGCCCTCGCATTCCATCGCGCTGGCGATGCTGCAGGTCTTCGGCTCGGGCATCGCCGCGCCCAGCGCCAACCGCTTCGGCCGCATCAGCCCGACCACCGCCGAACACGTCCGGGAAGAACTCGGCGAGCGCGTCGCCATGGTGGTCGATGGTGGGCCGTGCGCGGTCGGCATCGAATCCACCATCCTGGACTTCTCGCGCGACGTTCCCGAGATCCTGCGGCCCGGTGCGATCACGCCCGAAGCCATCGCCCGCGTCATCGGCCGCCGCCCGCGCGTGCGCGGCGAGGTCGAGGAAGCGCAGAGCCGGGACGCAGGGCGGACGGCAACTGCCTCGATACCAAGCACACTCGCACCGCGTGTCTCCGGCGCGCTGGCCGCCCACTATGCGCCGCGCACGCCGCTGCGCCTGGTGCCGCCCGCCCTGCTGGCCGACGAAGCGGCCACGTTGGCAGGCGAGGGCAGCCGTGTCGCGGTGCTGGCACACAGCCAGGCCGATCCGCGTGATTCACGCCTGATCTGGCAACCCATGCCCGCTGATCCCGCCACCTATGCCCGCGAGCTTTACGCCAGCCTGCGTACTGCGGACACGCTGGACGCCGATTTCATCCTCGTCGAGGCCCCGCCCGACGATCCGGCATGGCGTGCGCTCGCCGACCGGCTGGGGCGCGCAGCAGTCGGCTCCGGCGAAGGCTGACGAAGCATCGAATGCCGCCATCGCAGCGATGACAGTCCCGAAGGGGCTTCCATTTCACGCCTCGGCTCCCTATAATGCGCGCTCTTTCAGGGCCGATAGCTCAGCTGGGAGAGCGCTGCGTTCGCAATGCAGAGGTCGGGAGTTCGATCCTCCTTCGGTCCACCAGATCAGGATGAAAAGCGCATTACACGGTATGTGTAATGCGCTTTTTGCTTTTGAAGTGGCTCTTCGCAGGCGCAGTGCGGCAGATGGCATGTGCAAGACAGGCTCGGTGAGGTGGCCATGTTCTGGCTCATCCCCACCAGTCAGGTTACTCAGAACAGGCTGCCGGCATTGAACAGCGTCAGCACGCCCAGGATACAGAAGATGGCGGCAGCGATGCCGTGCACCAGCTGCATCGAAACCTTCTTGGCGATCTTGTCGCCGAGGAAGACCGCCGGCACGTTCGCCAGCATCATGCCCAGCGTGGTGCCCAGGATGACCTGGACGACTTCGGCGTAGCGCGCGGCGAGGGCGACGGTGGCGATCTGCGTCTTGTCGCCCATCTCGGCGAGGAAGAAGGCCACCACGGTGGTGCCGAACACGCCCAGCCCGCGGGTGTTCCGGGCGGCATCGTCCTCGATCTTGTCCGGGATCATCATCCACACCGCCATGGCGATGAAGGAGATGCCGATGACCCAGCGCAGCACGTCCGGCCCGAGCGCCTGGGCGACCCAGCCGCCGACTGCGCCTGCCGCGGCGTGGTTGACCAGGGTGGCGACGAAGATGCCGGCGATGATGGTCCAGGGGCGACGGAAGGTGGCGGCCAGGATGATGGCGAGCAACTGGGTCTTGTCGCCCATTTCGCCGAGCGCGACGACGCCGGTGGATACCAGAAACGCTTCCATGAAACAGGGAACTCCAGGGCCGGAAGGACGAAAGACCACACCACCTCCCGGCCCTTCCCGTAGGCAGTGCGGTCAAAGGTCTTGCCAGGCCTGAAAGCTGCACGCGCCATGGCCTGTCGGCCAAGCATGTTGACGCGCACCCCTGCATTGAGCAGGGCGGCTACTCCCCGATGACGAGCGGGCGCGATTCTAGCATCGGTGCGCTGGTGTCGGAACCCGGTGTGGTTTTTGTGCCGAAGGGCGGGCCGGAAGGGTGGCAGCTTGTTGCCGTGCCCCTCCGGGTGCCTTGCCGGAAAAAGTCAGGACTCGGCTTGCAGCTTGTCCTGCGTACGGGTGTCGAAGTCGGACGCATCGTGGCGTTCGTGGAGCTGCTGGTCGAGCGGCCCGCTGACACGATTGACCATGCGGCCGCGCTTGACCGCAGGGCGGGCGGCGATTTCATTGGCCCAGCGCACGAGATGGGGGTAGTCCTGCACCTGCAGGAACTCGGCGGCATCGTACAGCTGGCCCAACACCATGCCGCCGTACCACGGCCAGATCGCGATGTCGGCGATGGTGTATTCATCGCCGGCGATGTAGCGGCTTTCGGCCAGCCTGCGGTTCAGTACATCCATCTGGCGCTTCGCTTCCATCGCGAAGCGGTCGATGGCGTATTCGATCTTGCTCGGTGCGTAGGCATAGAAGTGGCCGAAACCGCCGCCCAGATAGGGCGCGCTGCCCATCTGCCAGAACAGCCAGGACAGGCATTCCGCGTGTCGCGCAAGGTCGGTGGGCACGAAGGCGCCGAACTTTTCCGCCAGGTAGAGCAGGATTGCGCCGGATTCGAACACCCTGACCGGCTCCGGGCCGCTGCAATCGAGCAGGGCGGGAATCTTGGAGTTCGGGTTGACGCCGACGAAGCCGCTGCCGAACTGGTCGCCGTCGTTGATGCGGATCAACCAGGCGTCGTACTCGGCGCCGCTGTGGCCGAGGGCCAGCAGTTCTTCCAGCATCACGCCGACTTTGACGCCGTTCGGCGTGGCCAGCGAGTACAGCTGCAGCGGGTGCTTGCCGCGCGGTAGCTCGCGGTCGTGGGTAGGACCGGCGATCGGCCGGTTGATGTTGGCGAAGCGGCCGCCGTTGGCCTTGTCCCAGGTCCAGACCCTGGGTGGGGTGTAAGTGGTGTCTGTCATGCTCGGACCTTCAGCGTGGGTTCGACGAAGCCAGCATGATAGAGGAGCACGTTGCGGAATTCGAGGCGGACGCCAGAGGCCGCCTGTATCCGGTTGCGACGCGCGGTTGTGGAGGTCAGCGCTGGTCGATGCGGTAGACCTTGCCGGCATTCATCTTCGGCGACCACGGCAGTCCGCTGTTCTGCCAGCCGTTCATCAGCCGGAAGCCGGCCTGCGGGCCGTCCTTGATCGCCGCGCCCTGAAAGCCGTTGACCACGTAGCGGGCGTTGGGGAAGCCGTTGGCGCGCAGGAAGCTGGCGCTGGGTTCGCCGCGCTCGCTGCCCGAGCGGCACATGGTGATGATTTCGGCGTCGGTGCCCATGCCGCGCTTGTCCAGTTCGGCCTTGATCTGGGCGGCGAAATCCGGGTTCTGGTACAGGCGGAAGACGCTGCGTTCGGTATTCCACTGGCTGCGGTCGACCAGGAGAAAGGGAATGTTGACATGCACGGCGTCGGTGAAGCCGACGAACATGATCTCGACCGGATCGCGGACATCGACGAACAGCACGTCCGGCTCGGCGTTACGGATCTTGGCGTAGGTTTCCTCGGCCGAAATGGCGATGTCGGCTGCCTGTGCGGACAGGCTGGCGAGGCTGAGGGCGGCTGCGATCAGAAGGCGTTTCATGGCGGCAGTGGTTCCTGTGAGTGGGTTGGCGGGCTTCAGGCAGTCCGGTACATGCTGGCAGCGATCGGCCAGGCCAGTGCGGCAGCAACTGCGCCGAAGGCGGCGGCGTAGAAGAACAGGTTCATCCAGTCGACCCAGTAGCCCATGTTGGCGAAGGACGACTTGGTCATGCCCGGAGTGACGAGGAAGCTGATCACGGTGACGATGGCACCGACCGCGATGGCGGGGACGAGACCTTGCCGCCAGCCCACGCCGGGCCGGGTGGCGGCGAACAGCATCAGCATCGCCCACAGCAGCGCGGTACCGATGACCTCCGGCAGATATTGCAGGCCCAGTTCGAACAGGATGTTGAGGGTCAGCCAGATTTCGTACATGCCGTTTTCCTCCTCAGACGCGGCCCTTGAGCACCGCCATGTAGGCGGGCTTGAGCAGGCGGTACTTCATGATCCAGGCGAAATAGCTGTCCTGCAGCGGATCGATCATCGGCAGCGAGGGCGTCAGCCTGTTGTCGTAGTCGAACTCGACCAGCAACGCCGAGCCTTCGCGGATCAGCAGCGGGCAGGAGGTGTAGCCGTCGAAGTGCTGCGAGGGTTCGCGGCCGGCGATGACGTCGATCAGGTTCTGCGCGACGAGCGGCGCGCTCTTCTTGATCGTGGCAGCGGTCTTGCCCTTGCCGGTGCCGTTGATGTCGCCCAGGCCGAAGACATTGGGGAAGCGGCGGTGGCGCAGGGTCCCGGGATCGACTTCGAGCCAGCCGCCTGCGGCGAAGCCGCCTTGCTGCCAAGGCAGGGGGCTGTTCATGACCGCGTCCGGTGCGCGCATCGGCGGCACGACGTGGATGAAGTCGTAGCCGATTTCGCGGCGTTCGCCTTCGGGGTTGGCGACGGTGGCGCGGCGGGCGCCGATGTCGACCGCGACCAGCTTGCTGTTGAAGGTGACGGGGATGTCCAGTTCGGCCCAGCGGCGCAGTACTTCGTCGTTGATGCGGGGCACGCTGAAGATGTTGTCCAGCGCGGAGTGGAAGGCGATGTTCGATGCGCCGCGGGTGCCGGCCTGCTTGAGCCGGTCGACGACCATGAAAGTCATCTTCAGCGGCGCGCCGGCGCATTTCAGTGGCGTGGCAGGCAGGGTCATCAACGCCGAGCCGCCTTTCCGGCGGAAGCTGTCCATCGCATGCCAGGTCGCTTCGGCGGCGGCGGGGCCGGGATAGACGCTGCCGAGGCCGTTGCTGCCGATGGCGGCGACGTCCATGCCTTCGATCTGCGCGTAGTCGAGATGCAGGCCGGTGGCCACGACCAGATAGTCGTATTCGATGCGCCGCCCGCTGTCGGTGACGACGGCGTTGGCAACCGGGTCGAACTCCGCGACCATCTCGCGCACCCACTCGACGCCGGCCGGCATCAGGTCGACGTTGCGGTCGCTGACCTTGTCGACCGGCCAGATGCCGGTGGCCACGAGGGTGTAGCCCGGCTGGTAGTTGTGGATTTCCTTGCGGTCGATGACGGTGATCTTCGCTCCGTCCAGTCCGCGCGACAGGCGTGCGGCGATGGCCAGGCCGCCCAGGCCGCTGCCGGCGATGACGATGTGCGCCGAAGTCTTCAGGGCAGCGTGCGCAGGCGCGCCGGCGAGCGTCAGGCCGGCGCCGGCAATGGCCGGTAGCGCCGATGCACCGAGCAGGAAACGGCGGCGACCGTTGGCTGGCGCTGCGGATGGACATGCTTCGGATTTGTCGGACATTCCTTCTCCCCCGGCTGGCATGGTTCAGCGCAAACAGCGCTGTTCATGTCTATGTCCGACCAATCATATTAGTGTTTGCTCACATATCCGCGATCCGATCATGGTTATGTGACTTGTGTCACAAAGCATTGCCGGGTTCAGGACTTGTTCTTGCCGGCGTCTTGCTGGGCGATTTCAGCAGCGAGCGTGTTGAAGGCTGCGTCCTGGGTCATGAAGATCTGTCCTGACAGCCAGTCGGAGGCTTCGGTCCGGTCCAGGGCGTCGCGCAACGGGCCCTTCAGCTCGGATAGGTGCAGCTGGATGCCTTTGGCGCGCAGTTCGCGGTCGAGCTGCATCAGCACTTCGAGCCCGGTGAGGTCGATGCCGTTGACGCCGCTCATCATCAGCACGACGTGCCGAAGCTGTGGGCGCTGGCGCAGCGCGGACGTGAGCGTTTCCGAAATCCAGCGCGAATTGGTGAAGAGCAGGCTTTCATCGACCCGGATCGACAACACCTGAGGCAGTGTCTCGACCTCGAAGCGATTCACGTTGCGGAATATCGTGGTGCCGGCGAGCCGTCCCACTTCCGTCCAGTGCGGGCGGGCGGTGCGTTGCAGCAGCAGGCCGATGGAGGAGATCACGCCGATCAGCAGGGCCTCTTCGATGCCGACGAAAAGTGTCAGCGCCGTCACCACTGCCATCAGTGTGAGTTCGGTGCGGGAATAGCGCCATGCCAGCAGGAAGGGGGCGAGATCGATCATCGACAGCACGGCAATGATGATGGTGGCTGCCAGCACCGCACGCGGCAGGTATTGCAGCATGTCGCCGATCAGGACGATGGCGAGCGCAAGCAGGATGGCGGTCCACACGCCTGCCATGCGCGTGCGGGCGTTGGCGTCGAAGTTGACGATGCTGCGCGAGAAGCCGCCGGTGACCGGCATGCCGCCCGAGGCGGCGGCGGCGGCGTTGGCGGCGGCGAGGCCGAAGAGTTCGCGGCGCGGCGAGATCTTTTCGCCGCGCCGCGCGGCGAGCGCTTCTGCCACGGCCAGGCTTTCGACGTAGGCCACCAGCGCCAGCACCGTTGCCGGGGCGAGCAGATCGAACCAGGCCGCGAGCGGGGCTTCCCATATCCACGGGAAGACGAGGCCGTCGCCGAGGCTGATCCGGCCCGACAGGGCGACGCCCTGGTTCAGCCCGGGAAAGCCGACGATCCAGGCGATGGCTGCGGCCACGATCAGGATGGGCGCGGCGCGGGCCAGCAGCTGTGCGGTGCGAGGCTCGAGGCCCAGGCGCTGCAGCATGCGGCTGCCGTTGCGGCGCAGGCTCCACAGCGCCAGCAGCGCCAGCAGGCCGATGGCGGCGGTGGCGAAGTGAGGCTGCACGCGGTCGCTGGCGGCGAGGGCGCTGCCCAGTTCGATGGCCGTACTGCCATTGACCGGTATGCCCAGCAAGGCGGGAAACTGGCCCAGGGCGATCAGCAGCGAGGCGCCGGTGACGAAGCCGTGCAGCACCGGGGCGCCGAGCAGGGCGGCCAGGGTTTCCAGCCGGAGCAGGGCGGCGATCAGGCAGATCGCGGCGATCTCCAGCGACAGCACCAGCGCTGCGAGATGGGGCGTGATGCCGTGGTCGATGGCGACGCCGCCGATGGACTGGGCGGTCATCATCGCGATCACCGCCACCGGCCCCACGGCCAGGGTCGTGCTGGAACCGAAAGCGGCATACGCCAGGGCCGGCAGCAGGCTGGCCATCACGCCCACCACGGGGGGCAGGCCGGCGAGAATGGCATAGGCCAGGCTCTGCGGAACCAATAAGATGGTGACGATGACGGCGGCGAGCAGGTCGTCCGTCAGCGCCGTGCGGTGGTACTCGGCCCAGCGGCGGGCGAAGGATGGGCTCCGTGCGGTGGTGGGGACGGGCGGCGGCGGCATGCTCACAGCAGGTCGAGCGGAATCTTGAGGTAGCGAACGCCGTTGTCCTCGGCGGGCGGAAGATTGCCGGCGCGCCCGTTGACCTGGATGGACGGCAGGATCAGCGTCGGCATGGCGAGGGTCCGGTCGCGGGCGCTGCGCATGGCGACGAATTCCGCTTCGGTGACACCGTCATGGACGTGGATGTTGCTGCTGCGCTGTTCGGCGACCGTCGTTTCCCAGGCAGGTGCGCGGCCTTCGGGCGGGTAGTCGTGGCACAGGTGCAGGCGAGTCTCGGGCGGCAGCGCCAGCACTTTGCGGATCGAGCGGAACAGCGTGGCCGCATCGCCGCCCGGGAAGTCGCAGCGCGCGGTGCCGTAGTCGGGCATGAACAAGGTGTCGCCGACGAAGGCGTCCTCGCCGACGACGTAGGTCAGGCAGGCGGGGGTGTGTCCGGGCGTGTGCATCACCGTGGCGTCGAGGCCGCCGATGCGGAAATGCTCGCCATTCTCGAACAGGTGGTCGAATTCGGTGCCGTCGGTATTCATGTCCTTGGCGTTGAAGACGGCCTTGAACACGCCCTGCACCTGACGGATGTGGGCGCCGATGCCGATGCGGCCGCCCAGTTGCTGCTTCAGGTAGGGGGCGGCCGACAGATGATCGGCGTGGGCATGGGTCTCCAGTAGCCAGTCGACCGTCAACCCAGCCTGGCGCACATGGGCGACCACCGCGTCGGAGGAAGCATGCGAGGCACGGCCGGACTTGGGGTCGTAGTCCAGCACGCTGTCGATGATCGCGGCCCGGTGCGTGGCCGGGTCGGAAACGACGTGGGTCACGGTGAAAGTGGCCGGGTCGAAAAAGGACTGGATTCTGGCGCGTTGCACGTGGAGGATCCTCGTATCCGTTCAGTTGCGGATGCCGGTGCCGATTTCCCGTGCCGGCGCGGTATCGGCGAGGGATGCTGAGAGCAGAAGACCGAGCGGATGGAAGCGCATCAGGAAAGCAGGGCAGGGACGATTCGAAAGCATAAATATAAGCAAAAACTTATGCTTAGGTCCAATCGGAGTTGCCGATGGCGGCCACGAGTGGGCAGTGCCGCAGGCCTGCGGCATACTGCGCTTTTTCCACCCCACGGAGTGCTTGCCATGAAGCTTTATTACAAGCCGGGCGCCTGCTCGCTGTCGCCGCACATCGTTCTCGAAGAGCTCGATCTGTCGTATGAGACGGAAGCCGTCGATCTCCAGACGAAGGTGACGGCGGGTGGTGCGGACTTCACCCGGGTCAATCCCAAGGGCTATGTGCCTGCACTGGTACTGGACGGCGGTGAAGTGCTGACCGAGGGGCCGGCGATCGTGCAGTACCTGGCCGACCTTGCGCCCGAGAAGAAGCTGGCGCCCGCCAACGGCAGCCTGGCGCGCTATCAGTTGCAGTCGTGGCTGACCTTCATCGGCACCGAGTTGCACAAGTCCTGCAGTCCATTCTTCAATCCGGCCTCCGGGGATGCCTGGCGGGCTGAGGCGCAAGCGAACCTCGAGCGCCGGCTGGGATATGTCGACAAGGAACTGGCGGGCAAGGCGTATTTGATGGGCGAGGATTTCAGCGTCGCCGACGCCTATCTGTTCACGGTGCTGGGCTGGATGGGGTTCATCCAGTTCGATCTGTCCCGTTTCGCCAATCTGACGGCGTTCCAGGCACGGGTCGCAGCGCGGCCGGCCGTGCAGGCGGCGCTGAAGGCAGAAGGGCTGGCCTGAGCTGCGCCGCTTTCGTGAGTGGCAGCGCACCGGGGAAACGCCGTGGTGCGCTGCCGCCATCCGTATTCACGTAAAGACGATCGGGCGAAGGAGGCCCTTCCGGATCAGTTCGGCTCGGCGATGATGACGCGGTTGCGCCCGGCCTGCTTGGCCTGATACATGGCCTTGTCGGCCCGGTTCAAGGCGGGCTGCATGGATTCGCCGGCATTCACCGGTGTCACGCCTGCGCTGAAAGTGATGACGATCTTCTGATGGTCGGTCATGAAAAACTCGCGGGTCAGCTCGCGCTGCAGCCGGGTCAACGTGTTGTAGGCGTCGGCCTTGCCGGTTTCCGGCAGCAGGATCACGAACTCTTCACCGCCGTAACGCGCCAGCACATCCTGTGGGCGCAAGTGGTGCCGCACGACGCGGGTGAGGTGTATGAGGGCTTCGTCTCCCACCTCGTGGCCATGGGCGTCGTTGAGCTTCTTGAAGTTGTCGATGTCGAGCAGCGCAAGGGCGAGTGTCGTGCCGCGTCGCTGGGTGCGGGCAGCCTCGGCCTCGAACATCTCGCCCAGCCCGCGGCGGTTCAGGACGCCTGTCAGTTGGTCGTGCCGCATCAAGCGGCTGACTTCGTCGAGTTCATGCTGCAGCGTGGCGATGCGCTCTTCGGCCGCACGCGCCTGTTGGCGGCTTGCAATCAGTTCATCGCGCGAGCGCCGGGCTTCGTCCTGGATGCTGAGGGTTTCGCGCATCACTTCGTCCAGCACCTGCCCGATTGCATTGATGTCCCTGGCCTGGGCGATGCGCTGGGCGCAGGTGCCGATACGATCGTGGTAGGTGCTGGTGCTCTCTGAAAAGCTCGCGAGCTGGTCGACGAAGCCGGCCAGCATCGTGCGCAGATGGTTCTGGGCTTCGACGAGGTTGTGTTTCAACTGGCTCTGCTTGTAGATCAGATCCTTGAGGCGGCGCTCGGCGTCATCGATGCTGCGGGGGTTGAGCGGAGCATCGATGAGCTCGCGCAACATTTCGATCTGGCCCGTCAGCCAGGTGTCGTCCAGCACCAGATCGTCGATGTTGCGAAGCAGCAAGCGCAGCAGCTGGAGGAGCCCGTCGCGGATTTCCGCATCATCGGCCGTGGTCATTTCGAGGCGATGGGCGAGGCGGCGGATGCGGGCGCCTATCTGCTCGAGCTGTGCGGCTTCGAGTGTGGCGGCGACATCATCGGCAAGCTGCTGAGCCTCATCCGCCAGCTCCGGATGCGCGCCCAGGAAGGATGGGACGACATCGCGGAGGGTCGATGAGAGGAGTTGGCGGAAGTTTTCGATCAGATCACGGCCGCGTCCGGCCGGCAAGGCTGCAGTTGGCTTGGTGCTCGTGGTGACGGCAGTGATGTCTTTCGCTGGCGCCGGATCTGCCGCCGTGCCGGGAAGCTCTGGCGCGGGTCCGAGGTTGAGTGGGGCCTGGTTCCAGCCACGCAGCAGGCCCTGCAGGCGGCCGTAGAGTGTCGCGGGTTCCGATGCGGCCAGGACACGATCGAGGGATTCGCGTTTCCGTGCGATGGTCCAGCCCTGCTGGCGATCCTCCCAGGAACGGAGCAGGCTGGCGATGAGCTCATTCCATGCGGGCGCTTCGATGCTCTTCAGTCCGTCCAGATAGTGCCACAGCGCTTCTTCCGCCATCTTCGGATCAGCCGCATTCAGAGCCTCGTCGAACTTGCGGACGATTTTCTGCTGCTCGGGGGTATCCCTGGGCAGCCGGTACGACAGCTTGTGCAGGAAATCCTTGGATATCGTGACGTCGTTGGCGTGGGTGCCGGCAATCTCATGGTAGAGCTTGCTGTAGTTGTCCGGAGTCGGAGTCATGCGGCGCAGCGCAAGCTGACGGAGAGTTTCGCGGGCGACTTCGGAAGGGCTGCGCTGGGCGCTCATGGAGGATGCCGATGACCAGTTCGATGCGCTGGATTATATCGGTAGCCTGAGGTGGCGAAGTGCATGATCCATGTGGAGTAAAGCGCTTGTTTTCACTGGCGGTACTGGGGGCAGTTGCAGGGGCAAATCCCATTGCGGTGGGCTGGCTGCGGGCGGCACGGCGCACGTTCGGGCAGTCGCGAAGTGGACTGAGGGGCGAAGGTACGGATCGTTCGGTTCGCATGGCGGCGCGCGCGCCGTGTTTCGAGTCGGCCGGGACGGGTAGAATGCGAAGCTTGACCATCCTTGGGCCCCACCGACAGCGCCCAGCCTGCAAGAGTCCTCGTCCTTCATGAGCACCGAAAAAGACAGCATCGCGGCCAATGTGCCTGCCCCTGCAACAGAGAGCAATGCCGCGCCACGGCAGCGAATCGAGCCGCGCGCCTTGCTGCAGCGCCTGCAAGAGGCGTTTCCGGCTTTTCGCGATTGCAAACCTTTGGCGCTCAGGATCGATGCCAGCATCGTCGAGCGCATGCCCGACATCGATCGCAAGAGCCTGCGTGCCGCATTGCGGATGTACACCGCTTCGACCCGCTATCTGAAGGCTGTCGAGCGTTCGCAACAGCGTTTCGATCTCGATGGGCAGCCCGCCGGAGAGGTGACCGAAGAGCAGCGCACGCACGCATCGACGACGCTAAAGGAACGCTTTGCCGCAGTGGCCCGGCAGCAGAAGGAAAAGCGCGAGGCCGAGGCTGCGGAGAAACGACGCACCGAGAAGCTGCAGCAACTGGTAAGCAAGTTCGGCCGCTGAAAGCCCGGCTGCCGAATTTTGCGTCTCACGGTCAGCAGTGTGGCCGGAACAGCTTCTGTGAGCGGATCAACCAGGTTGCGGTGCCGGCAAGCACGGTAAGTGCGATGCCCGCTGCGACATTTCCGGTTCCCAGCATCAAGCCGGCCAGCAGGCCGACAGCGAGCAGCAGGCGAGTGAGCAGCGTTTCTGGCATGATCGTCTCCTGTATGGATGTCCAGTTGATTAACTGTATATCTATACATGAGACGATGCAAGCATGACGTGCAGCCGCATGTGTGTGCTTGCGCTATAATCCGCCCCCAGTGCCGGCATAGCTCAGTTGGTAGAGCAGCTGATTTGTAATCAGAAGGTCGTGGGTTCGATTCCTATTGCCGGCACCAAGAACACCTACTGGATACGTCATGCGCGCGCGGCTGGTTCGGAAATCGCAGATGAATTGCGCCAAGACGAGTTCCTGCGACAAGAAAAACTTGCATTCTTCGTATCGACCGTTTATAGTTCTGTTTCTCCGACGCGGGGTGGAGCAGTCTGGCAGCTCGTCGGGCTCATAACCCGAAGGTCGCAGGTTCAAATCCTGCCCCCGCAACCAAATCTAGAGACAGGCCGACAGCGAAAGCTGATCGGCCTGTCTTGCTTTTGCGGCGAGGAAGCGTGTTCGGTGGCCCTGGTGTGATCAGCCCGTGCCGCGAGTGATGTACAGCGCGAAGTCGCAGTTTCCGCCGCCACGAAACCACCGAGCCTGCACGCGCTGGCCGCCTGGAAAGTTCAGGGTGTGCTCGATCGTGGTTGCCTTCTGGATCTGACTGCCTGTGGCATGGTGCCCAAGCTCGTTGCTGAACTTGCTGGCGAATGCCTCTGCCTGGCGAAAGCAGGCGTCGCCGCTGGTGGTGCGCAGCCCGGGCCCCGAGCCGGGCTGAACGACGATTTCCTCGATCTGGCCTTCGGCATCGGCCATGGCCATGACTGTGGCGTCCAGCGGACGGATGCGCATGGCGAACTCGTCGCGGCCATCGCAGCCGGGGGCGACGGGGAGCGCGCCCGGATCGAGCTGCCTCGCCTGCATGGCGGATTTTTCCAGATTTGCACCGAGCGTGAGCGGACCCACGCCGTCGGCACTCGGCTGCAGGTCCTGTGCGGGTGAGCCGCAGGCAGCCGGCAGTGCGGCCAGCAGGATCGTTGCGAGGGCACTGCCGGGAAAGCGCACGGAATCAGTCTGCCTTGATGACGCCGCAGAACAGTCGTGCACCGGCGCCGCCGATGGGTTGGGCGGCGTGGTCGTCACGGTTTTCGTGGATGACCAGTGCAGCGCCATCGTCGTCGAGAATCGTCGCGCGCCCGCCCTGGCCGCCGAGGCTGGCGAGCGAGGTGTAGAGCTCCACTTCGACGGTGCCGTCGGCATGCACGAAGATGTTGGGCAGGTCGCCGGCGTCGGGACCTTCCGGATTCATCAGGCCGTGCTTCTTGCCGTCCGGGTTCAGGTGGGCCTTGGAGGCCACGAAGCCTTGATCGGGGTCGTCGCAGGTGCCGACGCTGTGGATGTGGATGCCTTTCGGCCCGGGAGGCAGGCCTTGGGCGGTGAGGTGGATCAGCACGCCGTGCGGCCCTTCGATCAGCGTTGCGGTGCCCATGGTCTGCCCCTGACGATTGATGATGCTGGCGGAGGCCTGCTCGGCCGCGGTGGCGGCAGTGGCTGCGCTGGCGATTGCGCATGCGACGACGAGGCGGGAGAAGGACATGACGAATCTCTCACGGTTGTTGAGTGAAGCGTCATGATAGACACGATTCCGGACGTGTCAAAGGCATGCACCCTCGGCTTGCGATGGCTGGCGCAGCCTGGCGCTTGGCCGTAACATCGCGCCGAACATCCACGGAGAAACGATCATGGCGTCTACCGCCGACAGTATCAGCATGGCGCTTTTTTGCGATTTCGAGAACGTGGCGCTTGGCGTGCGGGACGCAAACTACGAGAAGTTCGACATCAAGCGCGTGCTCGAACGCCTGCTGCTGAAAGGCAGCATCGTGGTGAAGAAGGCCTATTGCGACTGGGATCGCTACAAGAGCTTCAAGTCGGCGATGCACGAGGCCAACTTCGAGCTGATCGAGATTCCGCATGTGCGCCAGTCGGGCAAGAACTCGGCCGACATTCGCCTCGTCGTCGATGCGCTGGACCTGTGCTACACCAAGTCGCATGTCGACACTTTCGTCATCATCAGCGGCGATTCGGACTTTTCTCCGCTGGTGTCCAAGCTGCGCGAGAACGCCAAGCAGGTGATCGGTGTCGGCGTCAAACAGTCCACGTCCGATCTGCTCATCGCCAATTGCGACGAATTCATCTTCTACGACGATCTGGTGCGTGACGGCCAGCGCTCGGCACGGCGCGACACGCGCGATGCGCAGCCGTCGGCGAAGCGCTCGCCTGAAGAGGAAAAACGGCGCAGGGAGGAACTGGAAAGCCGTCGCGGCCAGGCGATCGAGATCGCGGTGGAGACGTTCGATGCGCTGATGGCGGAGCGTGGCGACAGCGGCAAGATCTGGGCATCGATGCTCAAGGAGGCGATCAAGCGGCGCAAGCCGGATTTCAACGAGAGCTATTTCGGCTTTCGTGCTTTCGGCAATCTGCTCGAGGAGGCCCAGGCGCGCGGCCTGCTGGTCGTCGGGCGCGACGAGAAATCGGGCGCCTATGTCCAGCGGCCGAGCGCTGTGGCACAGACAGGCACAGCAGAGGAGGCCGCTCCGTCGAGCGATGGCCCGGCCCTCGTAACGGATGCGGATACCGAACTTGAATCCGCTGCCGTGGCTGAAGCGCAGGGAACTGATGTCGCAGGCAAGGACAAGCCGGAGAAAACCGGCCGTAGCGCAACTGCCGGCAAGACGGGGCGGAGCCGGACTTCGACTGCGCGACGGGCCAAGACCGCCGAGGACACGGCGCAGGTCGATGCCGTGCCGGCAGTGGCAAGTGAATTGCCAGTGGCCGAACCTGCGCCAGCCAGGCCTGCCGAACCCGTTCAGGACGACGGCGCCCCCGCAGAGGATGAGCCGGCAGCGAGGCGCCCGGCGAAGCAGGGCAATGCCCGCGGCCGTTCGGGCTCGCGTGGACGCAAGGCTGAAGGGCGTTCGGCCGAGGAGGAGGTGAAGGTCGGTACCGAGGCCGTCCAGCACGCTGTCCAGCCGCAGGCTGCGTTGCCGGAGCCGGCAGATACGCCCGCCGCCGCACATGGGCACAGCGAAGCCGACGCTGCGCCGCCGGCCAGGAAACCCGCTGCCCGCCGCAGGACCCGCAAGCCCGCGGCGAGCGAAACGGGCGACGAAGGCTGAGAGACGACATTCCCTGGATTCGGTGCCGACCGTGCCCCCGACCGCTGCCATCGACCCCGCCCATTGGCCTTATCCACGCTGGATTGCGCATCGCGGCGCAGGCCGGCTGGCGCCGGAAAACACTTTGGCAGCCTTTCGCCTGGGGCATGCCTGCGGCTATCGGATGTTCGAGTGCGACGTCCGCCTGAGTGCCGACGGCATTCCATTTCTGCTCCATGACGACACGCTCGACCGCACGACGGATGGACATGGGCCGGCGGCAGTGCTCGATTGGGATGAGCTGTCGCGGCTCGATGCCGGCGGCTGGCATTCGGCGCAGTTCCGGGGCGAGCGGCTGCCCGGCCTGCAGTCCCTGATCCGCTTCTGCCGGGTCGAGGATTGCGCCTTGAACGTCGAGCTGAAGCCGTCACCGGGCACCGAGTACCAAACAGGGCGTGTCGTCGCCCGCATGCTTGAGCGCGAGTGGCGCGGCAGACTGCCGCCCTTGCTCAGCTCGTTCCGGCTCGAGGCACTGCAAGGCGCTCGTGCCGGCGCGTCTTCCCTGCCACGCGCGCTGCTGGTCGGCAGCCCTTTCCCCGACTGTCTGCGGCTTGCGCAGGAGCAAGGCTGCGTCGCGCTGGTGGCGGGGCATGAGTACGTCACGCCGCTGTTCGTGGAGCAGATTCGTGCGGCAGGTCTGGCTCTGCTGAGCTACACCGTCAACGACGAGGCCGAGGTTCAACGCCTGCTGCAACTCGGCCTGCAGGGGTTGATCACCGACTGCGTCGACCGCTTCGGCCCCGGCATTCACGCCGCTTGACCGGAACTCGCTGCAGGAAGCAGGCTCTACGCACTCATTGCCTCTTTGCAAAGGCTTGCCTCATGCGCCATTCATGCATTGCTCCCTCCATTCTGCTGGCGCTGGCCTGCCTGCTGCCATCGGCCACGACCCTGGCTGCCGATGACAGGACGATCTGCCTCGAAGCAGGGCGCTGGACCATGGTCGGCAGCGATGGACCGCGAACGGGGGCCGAGCCCCCGGCCGTGCTCGACGCGATGGCCGGGCGCGATGTCGTGTTGCTCGGCGAGCAGCACGACGATGCGGATCATCACCGCTGGCAGTTGCAGACCCTCGCAGCCCTGCATGCGCGCCGTCCGGACCTGCAGATCGGCTTCGAGATGTTTCCGCGCCGTGTGCAGCCGGTGCTCGATCGCTGGGTGGCGGGGGAGCTGTCCGAGTCGCAGTTTCTCGAGCAGGTCGAATGGACCGAAGTCTGGAGCATGCCGGCCGAGCTTTATCTGTCGCTATTCCATTTTGCCCGCCTCAACAAGGTGCCGATGCTTGCCCTGAACATCGACCAGAGCCTGATCCGGAAGGTTGCCAGAGCTGGCTGGAGTGGGGTGCCGGATGCCGAGCGCGGCGGCGTGGGCCGTGCGGCGGCGCCTTCTGCTGCCTATGTAGACATTCTGTTCGACGTGCATCTCCAGCATGCGCGAATGCGTGCCGGCGACGACAAGAGGGCATCGCGTGAAGATGAGGCCTTCCGCAATTTCATCGACTCCCAGCTTGTCTGGGACCGCGCGATGGCCGAGGCGCTGGCTGCGGCGCGCGGTGCGGCAACGCGAATCGACGGGCCGCCGCCGCTGATGGTCGGCATCATGGGCAGCGGGCATGTGCGCTTCGGCCATGGCGTGGCCCATCAATTGAAGGATCTCGGCGTGGCGGAGGTCGGCCTGCTGTTGCCGATGTCAGCGGCTACGCCGTGCACGGAACTCGTTGCCGGCCTGGCCGATGCCGTGTTCGCGATTCAGGAGATCGCGCGTTCGCCCGCGCCGCCGCCTCGGCTGGGCGTCAGCCTGGAAGAGCACCAGAAAGGCGTGCGGATCGCCCAGGTGAGCGAAGGCAGCCTGGCGGCGCGCACTGGCCTGCGCGCCGGTGACGTGATCGTCGAGGCCGCCGGTGCACCGCTGAAGCGCTCGGCAGCGTTGGCCAGCCTGGTCCGGGCCCAGCCTCCCGGAACCTGGTTGCCGATCAAGCTGATACGCGCTGACGAGACGCTCGAGCTCATCGTGCGTTTCCCGTCCGGGAGCTGATCCCGATGTTTCGTGCAGCGCGCTTGTGGGGCTGGCGTGTGCCGATCCTGGTCGTGCTTGCCGCCGTCGTCCTTGCCCGTCCGGTATCCGCTGGCGAATGGCCGATCGAACTGGAGGTCCAGCTCGACCCGGCGAGCCGCGAGCTGCTGGTCGAGGCAGCGCTGCGGCCGCAGCAGCGGGATTTCCGCTTTGCCCTGCATGCCAGCCTGGGCATCGATTCGGCCATGGTGGATGGACAGGCGCTGCGCGTCGAAGCGCTTGGCAGGCGGGGTGAGGTACGCAACTGGCGCATACGCCTGCCTGAGCGGGGTGTGCTGCGTCTGCGCTATGGCGGCGTCCTGCCGGCGCTCGATGCCGGACTCGACCATCGCGGCGTGCTGCAAGGCATGCCGCCGATGGCCTCGGCGGCGGGCAGCTATTTGCCGGCAGGGGGCGCCTGGTATCCGCGCCCGGCCGAGGTGTTCGGCTATCGCGTCGATGTGCGTGTTCCGGCCGGCCAGCGGGTGATCGTGCCCGGGCGGTTGCTGGCAGAGCAAGTGCCGGATGGCGAAGAAGGGCATTACCGGGCACGCTTCGAATTCTCCCGGGTGACGGACGGCATCGACCTGATGGCAGGGCCGTGGATCGTGCGCGAACGCATCGTGGCGCGCGACGATGGGGAAGGCTTGCGGTTGCGCACTTACTTTCCTGCGGCGCTGGATGCCGAAGCCGGCCTGGCCGAAGCCTATCTGGCCGACAGTGCGCGCTACATCGAACGCTACAGCGGCAGCATCGGCGCTTACCCGTTCACCGAGTTCTCGGTCGTCGCCTCTCCGCTGCCGACCGGCTTCGGCATGCCGACGCTGACCTACTTGGGGGAGCAGGTTCTGCGCCTGCCTTTCATCCGTGCCACCTCGCTCGGCCATGAGGTATTGCACAACTGGTGGGGCAACGGTGTGCTGGTCGATTACCGCAGCGGCAACTGGTCGGAAGGCCTGACCACCTTCATGGCCGACTACGCCTACAAGGAAGAGCAATCGGTGGCGGCGGCACGTGATATGCGCCTGGGCTGGTTGCGTGATTTCGCCGCCCTGCCTGCCGATGCCCACCAGCCGCTGGCCGAGTTTCGTTCGCGTACCCACGGTGCTGCGGCGGCAGTGGGCTACGGCAAGGCGGCGATGGTGTTCGTGATGCTGCGTGACCTGATCGGTGAAGAGGCATTCGCGCACGGCATCCGCAGCTTCTGGGCGCAGAATCGTTTCCGCATCGCCGGCTGGGTGGAGCTGAAGGTGGCTTTCGAACAGGCCTCGGGGCGCGATCTGGATGCTTTCTTCCAGCAGTGGCTGCGGCTTGCGGGTGGTGCGCGAGTGAGCATCGAACAGGCTCGCTTCATCGCCGGCGCGGAAGGAAAAGGCGGGCTGTTGAAAGTCGAGCTGCAGCAGAGCAGACCCGCACATGTGCTCCATCTCCCCCTGCAACTGGAGAACGGCCAGGCGGTGCAGACGCGCTGGGTGAGCCTGTCGCAGCTGCGGCAGACGTTCGAGCTGGCGGTGGACCAGGCGCCGCAGACGGTGCGACTGGATCCGGAATTGAGGGTCTGGCGCAGGCCGGACGACGGACAGCTGCCGCCCATCCTGCGCCAGTGGATGCTGGCAGAGACTCCCCGGCTGATCATCGCCGGCGAAGGCGATACGGCGTTGGTGGAGGCAGGCAAGGGACTGGCCAGGCGCTTCTTCGAACGTCCTGCGCGCACTGTCGGCCCGGAGGCTCTGCGTGGAGGCGCTGATGCCGTGTTGCTGGTCGGCACGCACGCGGCCGTCGATCGCCTGCTGGCTGACGCAGGCCTGCCGCCACGGCCGGCCTTGGCCGAGCGGCAGCACAGTGCCGTGGCATGGACCGTACAGGCCTCTCCGGGCCCTGCACTTGCTGTCGTGTCGGCACGTGATGCCGGCGCACTGGCGGCGCTGCAACGGCCGCTGCCGCACTATGGCGGGCAGAGCTGGGTGATCGCCGAAGGTGCCCGGGTGCTGGAGCGCGGGGTGTGGGATGCGCCGGGCAGGGCGGTGCCGGTCGACGGGCAATGAATGCCCTGCGGCGGAGGCAGCGTAGAATCGTGCGGATGAATACCAGATACGCCTCCCATCGAACCCTCCGTTTCTCCCGGGCATGCAGGCACATGCTCGCGATGCTTGCCGTGGCGGGCCTGGCGCTGCCTGCAGGCGCATCAGATGCGGGTTTTTCCAGCTGCATGAAGACGTTGCGCGGCGAAGCTGCGTCCGTAGGCGTGTCGCCGGAGACGTTCGATCGCCATACCGCTGAATTGATGCCCGACATGGCCGTGGTCGGTTTTCTCGACGCCCAGCCGGAATTCGTGACCCCGATCTGGGACTACATGGCCGGTCTGGTCGATGCCGAGCGCGTCGCCGACGGGCGTGAAATGCTGGCCCAATGGGCTGACGTGCTTGCCCGCGTCGAGGCGCAATACGCCGTCGATCCCGCCACCGTGGTCGCGGTCTGGGGTGTGGAAAGCAATTTCGGCCGCAATTTCGGCAGCCGTCCCTTGCTGACCTCGCTGTCCACGCTGTCCTGCTTCGGTCGGCGCCAGGCCTTCTTCCGCGGCGAATTCTTCACCACGCTCAAGATCATCCAGGAAGGCCATGTCGCGCCCGAACGCCTGACCGGCTCGTGGGCCGGCGCGTTCGGCCATACGCAGTTCATGCCCTCGACCTTCATGCGGTTGGCAGTGGATTTCGATGGTGATGGCCGCCGCGATCTGGTCGACAGCGTGCCCGACGCGCTGGCGTCCACGGCCAATTTCCTCAAGCGGGCAGGCTGGCGCGCCGATCTGCCGTGGGGCTTCGAAGTCGTGCTGCCGGATCGTTTCGACACCTCGGCTGCAGGGCGGCGCAACAAGCAGCCGATGGCGGACTGGGCCGCACGCGGCATCAGGCTGGCCGATGGCGGCGCTTTGCCGGCCGGCTCCACGCCCGCGGGGCTGTTGCTGCCGGCGGGCAGCGGCGGGCCGGCATTCCTCGTCACGCGGAATTTCGATGCGCTCTACTCGTACAACGCGGCCGAAAGCTACGCGCTGGCGATTGCCCACCTAGCGGACCGCCTGCGCGGCGGAGAAGCCTTCCGCACGCCCTGGCCGACCGACGATGCCGGGCTGTCTCGCGCCGAGCGACGGGAAGTGCAGCGACTGCTGATCGCGCGCGGCCACGACATCGGCGAGCCGGACGGCATGATCGGCGCCCGCACGCGTGAGGCGCTGAAGCTGCTGCAGGCCGAACTCGGCTTGAAGGCGGACGGGCGAGCCGGACAGAGAATCCTGCAGGTGCTGCGCGAGGCAGCGCTGAACTGATACGGTCCGCGTGCAGGGCCCGGCGCAGGCCAATCTGCGACAGATATCACCGATTTTCGCTAGAATTCGCCCCCTCGGGCGGGCTTCGTTGGCCGTCCTTACCGGCGCCCTTACAGGCCGTCTCCATTCTCTCCAGGCGTGACATGCAAGATCTCGGGTATTTCAAATGGTCCTTCATCGTGACCATTCTCGGCATCGTCGGCGGCTATCTGCTGGCGGGATGGTCCGGTGCCTTCATCGTCATCGTGCTGGCGATCCTCGAGACTTCGCTGTCTTTCGATAACGCGGTGGTCAATGCCACGGTGCTCAAGCACATGGACGAGAAGTGGCGCCGCCGTTTCCTGCTGTGGGGCATCCTGATCGCGGTGTTCGGCATGCGCATCGTGTTTCCGCTGGCCATCGTCGGCATCGTGGCGCACATGGGGCCGGTGGAGGTGATCCGGCTGGCGCTGTTCGACGAGGCCGAATACGCGCGCATCCTGCTGTCCGCGCATCACGAGATCGCGGCTTTCGGCGGCGCCTTCCTGTCGATGGTGTTCCTGAAGTTCTTCGTCGACAGCAACAAGGATCTGCACTGGCTGAGTGTGGTGGAGGCGCCGCTGACCAAGCTGGGCCGGCTGGAGGCGGCACAGATCCTGCTGGCCCTGCTGGCGATCCTCGGCAGCGCGGCCTGGCTGGACAACGATACCAAGCGCGTGGAGTTCGTCGTCGCCGGCATCTGGGGGTTGATCACCTACATCGTCGCCGACGGCCTGGGCGCGATCCTCGGTGGCGAGGAAGGGGAGGGCGGCAAGGTTGCTGCGAAGACCGGCTTCGCCGGCTTCATGTACCTGGAACTGCTGGATGCTTCGTTCAGTTTCGACGGCGTGATCGGTGCTTTTGCGCTGACCACCAGCCTGCCGATCATTGCGATAGGTCTCGGCGTGGGTGCGATGTTCGTGCGCTCATTCACGCTGATGCTGGTCTATCGCGAAACCTTGAATGCCTACCGCTTCCTGGAGCATGGGGCGTTCTGGGCGATCGGTGCGCTGGCTGCGGTGATGTTCATCGGCGTCCATGTCCACATCCCGGAAGTGATCACCGGCCTGGTCGGCGCAGTACTGATCGGCGCGGCCTTCCTCAGCTCCCTGCGCGGCCGGCGAGCCGCCGCCTGAGCGCGGCGGCCCGTGGCCTGGCACGGCTTCAGCCGCGCCGGGTATGCATCAGGTAATTCACGTCGGTGTCGCGACCCAGTGAGTACACCCTGGTCAGCGGGTTGTAGCTCATGCCGGTCAATTCCTCCGTGTCCAGGCCGGAATTGCGGCAGTAGCGGCTGAGTTCCGAGGGTTTGATGAACTTCTCGTATTCGTGCGTACCGCGCGGCAGCATGTTCAGCACATATTCGGCGCCGATGATCGCCAGGGCGTAGGCCTTCGGGTTGCGATTGATCGTGGAGAAGAAGACGTGGCCGCCGGGCTTCACCAGGCGGGCGCAGGCGGCGATGGTGCTGGCGGGGTCCGGCACGTGCTCGAGCATCTCCATGCAGGTCACGACGTCGAAATGGCCAGGGCTCTCCTCGGCGAATGCTTCGGCGCTGATCAAGCGGTAGTCGACGCTGTGGCCGCTTTCGAACAGATGCAGGCGTGCGACGCTGAGGGCCTTTTCCGACAGATCGATACCGGTGACCCTGGCGCCGAGTGAGGCCATGCCTTCAGCCAGGATGCCGCCGCCGCAGCCGACGTCGAGCACCGTCTTGCCCGCCAGGCCGGCCTTGCCGTCGATCCAGCCCAGGCGCAGCGGATTGATTTCATGCAGGGGTTTGAATTCGGAGGCCGGATCCCACCAGCGGTGGGCGAGCTCGCTGAATTTCTGTACTTCGTTCGGGTCGGCGTTGATTGCACTCATCATTTCTCGTCACAGCTTGCAGAGTTGATCGGTATCGTCGGCAAGGCCGCACATTCCAGTGGCAGATTACAGGAAACAGGCGCCACAAAACAAAAAGCCCTGCCGAAGCAGGGCTTTTCGCGCATCGGAAATCCGATTGGCAGGAGCCGCGATTACTTGGAGCCGATGACTTCGACGTCCACACGGCGATCCGGCTGCAGGCACTCGATCAGAGCCTTGCGGTTGCGGATGTTGTCGCACTTGTTGCCGGTGACGGGCTGCGATTCGCCCTTGCCTTCGGTGTAGATGCGGTTGGCTTCGACGCCCTTCGACACCAGGTAGGTCTTGACGGCGGCGGCGCGACGCTCGGACAGAGCCTGGTTGTAGGCGTCCGAACCCAGACGGTCGGTGTGGCCGACGGCCAGGATGACTTCCAGCTTCAGTTGCTGGGCCTGGGCAGCCAGGTCGTCGAGGGTGGCACGGCCTTCCGGCTTCAGCGTGGCCTTGTCGAAGTCGAACAGGGTGTCGGCGGCCAGCTTGACCTTTTCGGCGGTGGGCTTCGGAGCAACAGGAGCCGGGGCGGGGGCAGCGGCGACCGGAGCGACACACTTGTCCTTGGCGACGATGTCGCTGTCGCATTCGCAACCAGCCGGGAACTCGCCGGCCATGGCGGTCGAGGCAGCGGCCGGCGACCAGTAGCCGGTGCGCCAGCACAGACCGTTGGCA
>NZ_BCUG01000002.1 GCF_001591165.1 Thauera butanivorans NBRC 103042 | reverse complement strand
GGGGCGGGGGCAGCGGCGACCGGAGCGACACACTTGTCCTTGGCGACGATGTCGCTGTCGCATTCGCAACCAGCCGGGAACTCGCCGGCCATGGCGGTCGAGGCAGCGGCCGGCGACCAGTAGCCGGTGCGCCAGCACAGACCGTTGGCACTGCGGGCGACGACGTTGCGCGCATCGATGACGTAGGGAATCTCGCCCTTGCCATCGACCACGACGTCCTTGACCTGCGCGAAGGCGCCGGGAGCGGACAGGCCGATCGACGCGATGGCGGCCAGCATGAGCATCTGTTTCTTGGTTTGTTTGATCATGGTTTCCTCTTTGAAGGGCGAGTCGCCGGAATTACCACTGCAACGAAAGGTGAAAACGGCTGAAAAGCCGGATTCGTGTCTGATTCCTGTCGAGTTTGAGCACTCTATCCAGTTCAATTAGCGAGCCTAGTGTGCCATAGCGATGCGATCCTGAGCAATTCTTTGTCGTTAATTTGCAACAGCGAAACACCTTTAGCCACGCGGGATTCGCCGTTTACCCACACATGCGTGACGTGCTCGCGGCCGGCCACATAAACCAGATGGGAGACGGGGTCGAAGCAGGGCTGGGAGAACGGGCCGCCGAGGTCCACTGCGCACAGGTCGGCGGATTTTCCCGGCGAGATCGAGCCGATTCTGTCATCGAGCCCGAGCGCCCGGGCACCACCCAGCGTGGCCATGTGCAGCGCGGTGTGGGCGGGCAGCGCGGATGCGTCGAGCGTACTCGCCTTGGCGAGCAGGGCGGCGTGACGCATTTCCTGAAACAGGTCGATACGGTTGTTGCTGGCCGCACCGTCGCTGCCGAGGCCGAGGCGGATGCCGGCCGACAGCAGGCGGGTGGCCGGCGCAATGCCGCTGCCGAGCTTCATGTTGGAGGTCGGGCAGTGGGCGACGCTGCAGCCGTGGTGGGCCAGCAGCTCGATGTCGGTGTCGTCCAGATGCACGGCGTGCACCGCGATCAGGTTCTCGCCCAGCACGCCCAGCCGCGCCAGCCGGGCGAGAGGGCGCATGCCGTGTTCGGCCATGGCGTCGCGGATTTCGGTGACGGTTTCATGGACGTGGGTATGAATGGGCAGGTCCAGTTCGTCGGCCAGCGCCCGCACCCGCTGGAAAGTGGCATCGGACACCGTATAGGGCGCGTGGGGCGCGAGCGAGAACGAGATGCCCGGATGCCCGCGCCACGCGTCGCGGACGGTGAGGCCCTTGCGCAGGTAGTCGTCGGCATCGCTTGCCCAGGGGGTCGGAAATTCGAGTACGGTGAGGCCGACCACGGCGCGCATGCCGGCGGTGGCAAACGCTTCTGCCGCGGCATCGGGATAGAAGTACATGTCGTTGCAGGTCGTGATGCCGCCGCCGAGCATTTCGGCGGCGGCCAGCAGGGTGCCGTCGCGGACGAAGGCGGCGCTGACATGGCGGCTTTCGGCCGGCCAGATCGCTTCCTGCAGCCAGCGCATCAGGGGCAGGTCGTCGGCAATGCCCCGCATCAGGTTCATCGCGGCGTGGGCGTGGAGGTTGACCAGGCCGGGGATCAGCACATGCTGCGGCAGTTCGACCGTCGTGCCGGCTTCGTAGCGCAGACGCGCTTCGTCGAGTGGAAGCACCGCGAGGATCAGGCCTGCGTCGACGGCGACGGCGTGGTTCTCCAGCGTGATACCGGCCGGTTCTACCGGAACGACCCAGCGGGGAGTGATCAGGAGATCGATCCGTCGTTTCACGTGTCACGCTCCAATGGAATGAGCTGAAATTCAGCAGAGGGATTCAATCCTCGCTTGGACGCCGCCACGATTCAAGCGCAATCGCGCCCGATCGGAGCCCATTTGCGCGGCCTTCTTCCGTTCGTGCCACAATCCGTGCCGTCTGTCACGGTTTGCGGCGCGCCGTCCAGGTTCGCCATCGCCCAACTATGAGTCGTATCCCAGAGACAATCGGCAAATATCGCATCCTGCGCGAGATCGGACGCGGGGCGACGGCAGTCGTTTACCTCGTCGAGAGCCCCGACCATCCGCAGCCTGTGGCATTGAAGCACGTGCGTTTCGACGACAAGGCGAAGGACGAGGCGAAATGGAACCGCCGCCTGCTGAAGCTGCTCAAGGCCGAGCGGGCGGTGTCGTCGCGCCTGAACCATCCGCACATCATCCGCATCTTCGATGCCTCGGTCGAGCCCACCGAGGCCTACGTGGTGATGGAGTATTTCCCCGGCGAATCCCTCGAACGCTACTGCAGCTTCGAGAAGCTGCTGCCGATCCATCGCACGATCGGCATCGTCTTCAAGTGCTGCATGGCGCTGGACCACGCGTTTCGCCAGGGCATCGTGCATCGCGACATCAAGCCGGCGAACATCCTGGTCGATGACCAGGACAACGTGAAGATCACCGATTTCGGCCTGGCGATGAACATCAGCAAGCGGGTCGATACCGACTCGACCTTCATCATGGGGGTGGGCTCGCCGGCCTACATGAGCCCGGAACAGATCAAGGGCTACCCGCTGAACCAGAAGACCGACCTGTATTCGCTGGGCGTGCTGCTGTTCCACATGCTGACCGGACGGTTGCCTTTCCGCGCGAGCAATCCGGCACAGCTCGTCTACAAGATCATCAATGCCGATCCGCCGCAGGTGTCGCAGCTCAACCCCGACGTGCCCGAGCAGATGGATGCGGTGATCCGCAAGGCGCTGGAAAAGGATCTCTATTCGCGCTATCGCAATGGCGCGGAGTTCGCCAAGGATCTCGCCGCGGTGCGCTACCAGATCCTCGACGAGAATTACGTGCCGCCGGACATCAGCCGTTTCATGCAGCTCCGCAAGCTGGCGTTCTTCACCGAATTCGAGGACGTCGAGCTGTGGGAAGTGATGCGGATCTCGTCCTGGCGCAAGGTCGGGCAGCATACGTCGCTGGTGAAGGAAGGCGACAACGACCAGCGCTTCGGCATCGTCCTCGACGGCACGGTGGAGCTGTCGGTCGAAGGACGGCGGGTGATGGAGCTGGGGGCGGGCGAAGTGTTCGGCGCCCAGGCCTGGCTGGACCAGCTCGAACATCGGCACATGCTGTCGGCGGTGTCGCTGACGCCCGTGAGCTATCTCGAAATCAACCCTTCGGCGCTGGCGCTGGCCAGCGAAGAGGTGCTGGAGTGCTTCCGCCGCGAGCTGGGCACGGTGATGGTCCGCCGCCTCGCCCAGATTGCGAAGCTGCTGTCCACGGGCGGGCCGCCCGCGGTGCGCGGCGATTTCACCGCCACCGGCGGACTCGACCTGCAGTTGCTCGAACCCTGATCAGCTTTCCTGCCGCGCAGGGCCGGCGAGCCAGTTGCCCAGGTGATCGACGGCGAGCCCGGCCAGGGCCTCGATCCAGTCCGGTCGCTCGTTGAGGCAGGGAATGTAGTGGAAGCGCTGGCCGCCGCGGCCGAGAAAGGCGTCGCGGCATTCCATGGCGATTTCCTCCAGTGTCTCCAGGCAGTCGGCGATGAATCCCGGGCACAGAACGTCGACGCGGCCGACACCCTGGGTGGCGAGCGCTTCGAGCGTGGGCTGGGTGTAGGGCTGCAGCCATTCGGCTTTGCCGAAGCGCGACTGGAAGGTGACCATCGCCCGTTCGGGCGGCAGGCCGAGCGCCTCGGCGAGCAGCCGGCCGGTGGTCTGGCACTCGTGGTGATAAGGGTCGCCAAGCTCGATCGTGCGCTTGGGCACGCCATGGAAGCTCATCAGCAGGCGATCCGGTTCGCCGTGCGCGGCCCAGTGCTCGCGCACGCTGGCAGCGAGTGCCTCGATGTAGCCCGGGAAGCCGTGGAAGTCGCGCACGAAGCGGATTTCCGGCTGGTTGCGCATCTTTGCCAGGGCGCGGCCGACGGCGTCGACCACCGTTGCCGTGGTGCTGGCCGAATATTGCGGGTAGAGCGGCAGGACGAGGATGCGCATGCAGCCTCGCGCCTGCATCGCGCGCAGGCGCTCGGCGATCGAGGGTTTGCCGTAGCGCATGGCGAAATCGACATCGACCTCGGAGCGGCCGGCCGAGGCCAGGTGGTCGCGCAGCCGGCTGGCCTGGCGTTCGGTATGGACCATCAGCGGCGAGCCGTCCGTGGTCCAGATGCTGGCGTATTTCTTTGCCGATGCGGCCGGGCGGATGTTCAGGATGATGCCGTTGAGGATGGGCCACCAGACGGCGCGGGGGATCTCGACCACGCGTGGATCGGACAGGAATTCCTTCAGGTAGGGGCGCAGCGCGCCGGCCGTGGGCGCATCGGGCGTGCCGAGATTGACGAGCAGGATGCCGGTACGGGCGGGGGCGTCGTGTGAAGCGGGCGGTTCGGGCCGGTAGCGGGCCATGCTTGTCCTTGTTTGTGGGGCCGGACAGGGCGAAACCGAAGCCCGCCTGGTCCGGAACGGTGTTTCAGGTGTTCGACGATAGCGCGTTGGACAGCAGCCGGGCGGTGATGTCGACGATCGGAATCACGCGATCGTAGGCCATCCGGGTCGGGCCGATGACACCCACCGAGCCGACGATCTGGCCGTCCACCTCGTAGGGTGCCGTGATCACACTGCAGGCGTCGAGCGGCGCGAGACCGGATTCGCCGCCGATGAAGATCTGCACTCCGTCGGCCTTGTTCGACAGTTCGAGTAGCTGCACGAGGCTGGTGCGCTGTTCGAAGAGCTTGAACAGTTCGCGCAGGCGCGACATGTTCGACGACAGGTCCTCGACGTCGAGCAGATTGGTTTCACCGGAAATGACGTAGCGAGTGGCCGTTTCTTCCGCGGCGGCACTGCCGGCATCCACGGTCGCGGTCATCAGTTCGGTCATGTCGCTGCGCAGCTGGCGCAGCTCGTCCATGACGCGGCGGCGGATCTCGTCGAAGGACAGGCCGGCGAAATGCTCGTTCAGGTAGCTCGCGGCGCTGCTCAGTTCACTGGCACTGTAGGCACGGCGGGTCATCAGGATCCGGTTCTGCACGTCGCCGGCGGTGGTGACGATGATCAGCAGGATGCGGTTTTCGGACAGGCTGATGAATTCGAACTGCCGGATGCGGACGGCGTCCTTGCGCGGGGCGACGACGATGCCGGCGAACTGCGTGAGGTTCGACAACAGGTGAGAGGCCGAATTGAGCAGCCGCTGTGGCTGGTCGGGCTGGAGCTGGCCCTTGAGTTCATGTACCCGCGTGGTGTCGAGCGGCTGGACCGTCAGCAGCGAATCGACGAAGAAACGGTAGCCGCGCGCCGTCGGAATCCGGCCGGCGGAGGTGTGCGGACTGGCGATCAGGCCGAACTCCTCCAGGTCGCTCATGACGTTGCGCACCGTTGCCGGCGACAGCTCCAACCCGGAAAAGCGCGACAGCGCGCGCGAACCGACAGGCTGGCCGTCCGCGATGTAGCGTTCGATCAGGGTTTTCAGCAGGATCTGGGAACGAGCGTCTAAGGAATTCATGGCAGACGAAGAATATAGCCCGGATCATCCATCGATGGATATTCCGGATATCTCCCGGTCCCTGCCGCCGGGCTTCGGCGCCGCCGTTCAGTGCTCGCCAAGGTGCTGGCGGGATATGGTTTAATCCGCGTCATGAGCGCCAAATTCCACAACATCGCCCTCGTGGGCAAGTACCAGAGTCCGGACGTGGCCGAATCGGTCATGACGATCGCCCGTTTCCTGCGCGAGCGCGGACGCATGGTGTGGATCGAGCAGGGCACGGCGAGTTCCATCGGCGGCGCGGGCGATTTTCCGGTTGCCGGCTATGAGCGCATCGGCGGCGAAGTCGATCTGGCCGTGGTGGTCGGCGGCGACGGCACCATGCTCCACACCGCCCGCCGTCTGGCCGAGTACGGCGTGCCACTGGCCGGGGTCAATCTCGGCCGCCTGGGTTTCCTGACCGACATCGCGCTGAACGATGCCAATGCACGCCTCGCCGAGATCGTCGAAGGGCGCTTCCGCGAAGAGCTCCGCTTCATGCTCGACGCCGAAGTGCTGCGGGGCGGCGAGCGCATCTTCCAGACGCTGGCGCTCAACGACGTCGTCGTCAATAAGGGCGAACTCGGGCGGATGATCGAATTCGAACTGTCGATCGATGGAGAGTACGTCTATACCCAGCGTTCCGACGGCATGATCGTGTCGACGCCGACGGGCTCCACCGCCTATGCCTTGTCGTCCAATGGTCCCATCCTGCATCCGAGCGTCGACGGCATCGCCCTTGTGCCGCTGTGTCCTCACGCGCTGACGGCACGGCCGATCACGCTGCCGGACAGCTGCCGCATCGACATCGTGCTGCTGCCTCCCCAGGATGCGCGGGTGCATTTCGACGGCCAGGCCCGTTTCGATCTGCGTGCCGGCGACTGCGTGCGCATGACCCGTTCGAGACATGGCCTGAGGCTGCTGCACCCCGAGAGCTACAGCTATTTCGCCATGCTGCGCGAAAAGCTCCACTGGAGTGCCCCGCCGCGGCACAACTGATGCGGGCATCCATGCCGTACCCGCCTCATACCGAGCACTGTCTTCCTCCATTCTTCACTGAGCTGCCATGCTGAGAAGCCTGTCCATCCGCGACTTCGTCATCGTCGACCATCTCGAGCTCGAGTTCGAAAAGGGGTTTGGCGCGTTGACCGGGGAAACCGGTGCCGGCAAGTCGATCCTGCTCGATGCGCTCGGACTCGCATTGGGTGGGCGAGGAGAGGCGGGCATGGTCCGCCGCGATCGCGAGCGGGCCGACGTGGTTGCCGAATTCGACCTGCCGGACGGCGGCGGCTTGCGTGCCTGGCTGGCCGAGCAGGAACTGCCGGCCGAGGACGGGACCGTGCTGTTGCGCCGCACCATCGACAGCAGCGGGCGTGGCCGGGCCTGGATCAATGGCACCAGCGTGACGCTTGCGCAATTGCGCACGGCCAGCGACTGGCTGGCCGACATCCATGGCCAGCATGCCCACCATGCCCTGCTGAAGCCCGAAACGCAGCGCCAGTTGCTCGATGCGCATGCCGATGCCCAGGGACTGGCTGCCGACGTGGCCGAGCGCTATCGGGCCTGGCAGCACATTCTTCGCCTGCGGCGCGAGGCCGAAGCCGATTCGGCCAGTTCGGCGCGTGAGCGCGAACTGCTCGCATGGCAGATCCGCGAGCTTCAGGAGCTCGGCTTCGATGCGGCGGAGTGGGGCGAACTGAACGTCGAGCACGGTCGTCTGGCGCATGCCGCGGGCCTGATGGAGGGCGCGGACGAGACCCTGGCTGCCCTCGGCGAAGGCGAGGTGGCGGTGTGCTCGATCCTGCGCCACCTCGATGGGCGCCTGGCCGCGCTGGCCGACATCGACCCTGCGCTCGCCGATGTGCGGGAGCTGCTGTCGTCGGCGGCGATCCAGGCGGATGAAGCCCTGCACGCCTTGCGCCGCTATCGCGACCGGCTCGACCTCGATCCGCAGCGGCTGGCCGAGATCGAAGGGCGGATCGCGGCCGTCACCGATGTCGCACGCAAGTACCGCGTCGCGGTGGACGAGTTGCCCGAGCTGCTGGCGCAGTGGCAGGCCCGGCTCGATACCCTGGAGGAAACGGCCGATCCGGCACGGCTGGCCGCCGACGAGGCTCGGGCGAGGAAGGCCTTCGGCGAGGCGGCGGCGGCGCTGTCCGCCATCCGGCGTCCGGCCGCCGAAGCCCTGTCTGCGACGATCACCGACGCCATGCAGACGCTGGCGATGGCGGGTGGGCGTTTCGAGGTGGCGCTGGAAGCCTGCGAGCCGTCGTCGAACGGAGTCGAGACCGTCGAGTTCCGCGTCGCCGCCAACCCGGGGCAGTCCTTGCGCAGTCTGGCCAAAGTCGCTTCAGGTGGTGAGCTTTCGCGTATCGGGCTGGCGATCCAGGTCATGACCAGCCGTTCGAGCGATACGCCGACCCTGATCTTCGACGAGGTCGATGTCGGCATCGGCGGCCGTGTGGCCGAGATCGTCGGCAAGCTGCTGGCGAAGCTCGGCGAAGACCGGCAGGTGATGTGCGTGACGCACCTGCCGCAGGTCGCCGCCTGCGCCGACTGGCAGTGGCGCATCGCCAAGCGGGAGCAGGCGGGCGAGACCTTGAGCGAAGTGCAGGCGCTGGACGAGACCGGGCGAATCGAGGAGATCGCGCGCATGCTCGGCGGCGTGAGCATCACGGCGACGACGCGCGAACATGCGGCGGAAATGCTGGGCTTAGCCCCGGAAAAGTAGCTCGCGGCAAGGCGAACCCTGGGAACGGGATGGATTCCCGTGCAGCCCCCGCGGGCGGATCCGCCTGCCTCGTGAGGGGCTGCAACCCGCAAGGCTCTTCGGGGTCTTACGATTCCTTCTGTGCCTGGCCGCTCGGACAGTCTTCCTTCATGCAGTCGCCGTAAAGGTAGAGCGCGTGCTCGCGCAGCTTGAAGCCGCGTTCCTGGGCGATCGCATTCTGCCGCTTCTCGATCTCGGGATCGAAAAACTCCTCGACCCTGCCGCATTGAACACACACCAGGTGGTCGTGGTGGCCGCCTTCGTTGAGTTCGAACACAGCTTTGCCGGACTCGAAATAATGGCGCTCCAGCAGGCCGGCCTGTTCGAATTGCGTCAGCACGCGATATACGGTTGCCAGGCCAATGTCCATGCCGTCGTTCATCAGCGCGCGATAAACGTCTTCGGCAGTCAGATGGCGCTGACCCGAGTTCTGGAAGAGGTCGAGGATCTTCAGGCGAGGATAGGTTGCCTTCAGGCCGATGCTCTTCAGGTTTTTTGAATTGTCGGGCATGAGTCTTCGGGAAAAAAGGCCGTGTGGAGGGCCGGTTGAATGGTGGCAAGCCGCCAGTATGGTGCAGTGCGCCGTGCCTAGCGGCCCTATGTTATATTTTTTGCCCTTTCCTGAGAACCGCGCACCCCTCTCGTGCGCCAACTCCCCCACGGTCTTCCCTACGGGATTTTTCCCCAAGATCCACATGCGCTCCTATTTTTCCGCGGCGGTCCTCGCCACCAGCCTGCTTGCAGGCTGCTCTTTCGATTCCATCGTCGGTGTGGTCGATCCTTACCGGATCGATGTGCGCCAGGGCAATTACGTGGATCAGGACATGGTGTCCCAGCTCAAGCGCGGCATGACGCGCGAGCAGGTGCGCTTCGTGCTGGGTTCGCCGCTGGTGGTCGACATGTTCCGCAGGGACCGCTGGGATTACGTCTATCGCTACAAGCCGGGTTCCGGAGAAGCCGAGCAGCGGGTGATTTCGGTCTTCTTCGTCGACGATCTGCTGGACCACGTCGCGGGCGACGTCCAGGGCGGCAGCGGCGAGGCCGCGGCCCCGGCCGAACGCAGCCGGGTCATCGAGATTCCGCCCGCGACGGATGACTGAGCGCGGCGACCCGGATTGCGAACGGGTTTGAGCATGCCGCTGCTGGCGGCGCAAGGCATTTTTTGAGGATTTTCCATGGCTGACATTCGTGTTGCGATCGCCGGCGCATCCGGCCGCATGGGCAGGATGCTGATCGAGGCGGTGCTGGGGGCCGAAGGCGTCGTGCTGGGTTCCGCTTTCGATCGGCCGGGCACGCCCTTCATCGGCCGCGATGCAGGAGAAATGGCCGGTGTCGTCACCGGCGTCGCGATCGGCGACGACGCGCGCGTCGCGATCGCCGCGGCCGACTGCGTGATCGACTTCACCCGTCCGGAAGGCACGCTGCAGCACCTGGCGCTCGCGCGCGGACTGGGCAAGGCGATGGTCATCGGCACGACCGGCCTCGACGCCCAGGGGAAGGCGGCGATCGCCGAAGCCGCGCGTGATGTACCGGTGGTCTTCGCGCCCAACATGGCAGTGGGGGTCAATGCGGTGTTCAAGCTGCTCGAAGTGGCGGCGCGCATCCTGTCCGAAGGCTACGACGTCGAAGTGATCGAAGCCCACCACCGCTTCAAGGTCGATGCGCCTTCCGGCACTGCGCTGCGCATGGGCGAAGTGGTGGCGCGGGAACTGGGGCGCGATCTCGACGCCTGTGCGATCTACGGCCGCGAAGGGCATACCGGCGAGCGCAAGGCCGAGACGATCGGTTTTTCGACGATTCGCGGTGGCGACGTGGTCGGTGACCATACCGTGCTGTTCGCCGGCATCGGCGAGCGGATCGAGATCACGCACAAGTCCGGCAGCCGGATGCCGTATGCGCTGGGCTCGGTGCGGGCGGTGAAGTTCCTGCAAGGGCGCGAGAATGGCCTGTTCGACATGCAGGACGTGCTGGGCCTGCGCTGAGGCAGGCATGAACGACGGCCGCAGGCAAGGGTGGATGTCTGGCCGGCTGCGATTTCGGCAGCCGGTATGCTGGCAGCAGCGGGGGTGTGCGAGGCATCTGCCGTTTTCCCCGTTTGCCTTCGAAGGGCCGAAAATATACAATTCAACAGTTTATCCAGCGGGATCGGCCCAGAGGCTCGTCCCGCTTTTTTGCACATATCCGGGGCGCGGCCGTTCGCCAGCCCCTGCTCATCGCTGAATCCAGGAGTTTTTTGTGAGTGCATACCCGCCCGCCCTTCTTGCGCTTGCCGACGGGACAGTCTTCCATGGCAAGGGTATCGGTGCGGTAGGCAGCACGGTTGGCGAGGTGGTGTTCAACACCTCGATGTCCGGTTATCAGGAGATCCTGACTGACCCGAGCTATTCACGCCAGATCGTCACGCTGACCTATCCCCACATCGGCAACACCGGCGTCAACCTCGAGGACGTCGAGGCCACCCGCGCACATGCCGCCGGGCTGGTCATCCGCGACCTGCCGATCCTGCCGTCCAACTTCCGCATGAGCCAGCGGCTCGACGCCTATCTGCGCACCGAGAACGTGGTCGCGATCGCCGGTCTGGATACCCGCAAGCTGACCCGCATCCTGCGCGAGAAAGGCGCCCAGGCCGGCTGCATCGTCACCGCCGCCGAAGGCGAGAAGCTCGACGCCGAAGCCGCCGTCGCCCAGGCGCGCGCCTTCCCGGGGCTGGCCGGCATGGACCTGGCCAAGGTCGTCAGCGTCACCGAGCCCTACGAATGGAAGCAGGCCGAATGGAAGCTCGGCGAAGGCTACACCGAGCAGACCGCGCCGCGCTTCCACGTCGTCGCCTACGATTACGGCGTCAAGCTCAACATCCTGCGCATGCTGGCCGAGCGCGGCTGCCGCCTGACCGTGGTGCCGGCGCAGACGCCCGCCAAGGACGTGCTGGCGCTCAAACCCGACGGCGTGTTCCTGTCCAACGGTCCGGGCGACCCCGACGCCTGCGATTACGCGATCGAGGCCATCGGCGAGATCCTCGCCAGCCGTACGCCGACCTTCGGCATCTGCCTCGGCCACCAGCTGCTGGCGCTGGTGTCGGGGGCGAAGACCATGAAGATGGGCACCGGCCACCATGGCGCCAACCATCCGGTCAAGGACCTCGACACCGGCAAGGTGCTGATCACCAGCCAGAACCACGGCTTCGCCGTCGATCCTGCGACGCTGCCGGCCAATCTGCGCGTCACCCACGTGTCGCTGTTCGACGGCACCAACCAGGGCATCGAGCGCACCGACGTGCCGGCCTTCTCCTTCCAGGGCCACCCGGAAGCGAGCCCGGGGCCGCATGACGTCGCCTACCTGTTCGACCGCTTCATCAAGCTGATGGAAGCGGCCAAGTAATACGGCTCGGGGTGGCCGCCGGGATCGTCCCCGCGGCGCCCTCACTGTTCGACGCCGGCGCCCTCCGCCGGGTCAAGGAATCATCGAGGCAAGACAATGCCGAAACGTACCGACATAAAGAGCATCCTCATCATCGGCGCCGGCCCGATCGTCATCGGCCAGGCCTGCGAGTTCGACTACTCCGGCGCCCAGGCCTGCAAGGCGCTGCGCGAAGAAGGTTACAAGGTCATCCTGGTGAATTCGAACCCGGCGACCATCATGACCGATCCGGAAACCGCCGACGTCACCTACATCGAGCCGATCACCTGGCAGGTGGTCGAGCGCATCATCGAGAAGGAGCGCCCCGATGCCATCCTGCCGACCATGGGCGGGCAGACGGCGCTGAACTGCGCGCTCGACCTCGGCCGCCACGGCGTGCTGGCCAAGTACGGCGTGGAGCTGATCGGCGCCTCCGAAGAGGCCATCGACAAGGCCGAGGACCGCCTCAAGTTCAAGGACGCGATGACCAAGATCGGCCTCGGCTCGGCGCGCTCCGGCATCGCCCACAGCATGGAAGAGGCGCTGCAGGTGCAGGGCGGCATCGGCTTTCCGGTGATCATCCGCCCCAGCTTCACGCTTGGCGGTACCGGCGGCGGCATCGCCTACAACATGGAAGAGTTCCACGAGATCTGCAAGCGCGGTCTCGAAGCCAGCCCGACCAACGAACTGCTGATCGAAGAGTCGCTGCTGGGCTGGAAGGAATACGAGATGGAAGTCGTGCGCGACCGCGCCGACAACTGCATCATCGTCTGCTCGATCGAGAACCTCGACCCGATGGGCGTCCATACCGGCGACTCGATCACCGTCGCCCCGTCGCAGACGCTCACCGACAAGGAATACCAGATCCTGCGCAACGCCTCGATCGCCGTGCTGCGCGAGATCGGCGTCGACACCGGCGGTTCGAACGTGCAGTTCGCGATCAATCCCAAGGACGGCCGCATGATCGTCATCGAGATGAATCCGCGCGTGTCGCGTTCGTCGGCGCTGGCGTCCAAGGCCACCGGCTTCCCGATCGCCAAGGTCGCGGCCAAGCTGGCAGTGGGCTACACGCTCGACGAACTGAAGAACGACATCACCGGCGGCGCCACGCCGGCCTCGTTCGAGCCCTCGATCGACTACGTCGTCACCAAGATTCCGCGCTTCGCCTTCGAGAAGTTCCCGCAGGCCAACGACCGCCTGACCACGCAGATGAAATCGGTGGGCGAAGTCATGGCGATGGGACGCAGCTTCCAGGAATCCTTCCAGAAGGCGCTGCGCGGCCTTGAGGTCGGCGTCTATGGCCTGGACGAGATCGAGGCCGATGTGGAGGATCTGGAGCGTGAACTGGCCAGCCCCGGCCCGGAACGCATCTGGTACGTCGGCCAGGCTTTCCGCGAAGGCATGAACCTTGAGCAGGTGTTCAATCTGAGCAAGATCGATCCCTGGTTCCTGGCCCAGATCGAGGACATCGTGCTGTCCGAGAAGGCGCTGGCCGGCCGCTCGCTGAAGGCCCTGCAGGCCGCCGAGCTGCGCGAGCTGAAGCGCAAGGGCTTCTCCGACCGCCGCCTGGCCAAGCTGCTCAACACCGACGAGACCGCCGTGCGCCTGCATCGCCATGCGCTGGGCGTGCGTCCGGTGTTCAAGCGCGTCGATACCTGCGCGGCCGAGTTCGCCACTTCGACCGCCTACATGTACTCGTCCTACGAGGAAGAGTGCGAAGCCAGGCCGACCGACAAGAAGAAGATCATGGTGCTGGGTGGCGGGCCGAACCGCATCGGCCAGGGCATCGAGTTCGACTACTGCTGCGTGCATGCCGCACTCGCGCTGCGCGAGGACGGCTACGAGACCATCATGGTCAACTGCAATCCCGAGACCGTGTCGACCGACTACGACACCTCGGATCGCCTGTATTTCGAACCGATCACGCTGGAAGACATCCTCGAGATCGTGCATATCGAGAAGCCGGTCGGCGTCATCGTCCAGTTCGGCGGCCAGACGCCGCTGAAGCGCGCCAAGGCGCTGGAAGAGAACGGCGTGCCGATCATCGGCACCACGCCCGACATGATCGACGCCGCCGAAGACCGCGAGCGCTTCCAGAAGCTGCTGACCGACCTCGGCCTCAAGCAGCCGCCCAACCGCACTGCGCGCACGCCGGAAGAGGCGGTGCGCCTGGCGGCCGAGATCGGTTACCCGCTGGTGGTGCGCCCGAGCTACGTGCTCGGCGGCCGTGCGATGGAAATCGTGCATGAGCAGAAGGATCTCGAGCGCTACATGCGCGAGGCGGTGAAGGTCTCCAACGAATCGCCGGTACTGCTCGACCGCTTCCTCAACGACGCCACCGAAGTCGACGTCGATGCGCTGTCGGACGGCCAGCAGGTCATCATCGGCGGCATCATGGAGCACATCGAACAGGCGGGCGTGCATTCGGGCGATTCGGCCTGCTCGCTGCCGCCGTACACGCTGTCGGCCAGGCTGCAGGACGAACTGCGCCGCCAGACCGAGGCGATGGCACGCGCGCTCAATGTCGTCGGCCTGATGAACGTGCAGTTCGCCATCCAGGGTGAGGGCGACAACGCCGTCGTCTATGTGCTGGAAGTGAATCCGCGCGCGTCCCGCACGGTGCCCTTCGTCTCCAAGGCCTGCTCGCTGCCGCTGGCCAAGGTCGCGGCGCGCTGCATGGCTGGCCAGAGCCTGGCCAGCCAGGACGTGGCCGGCGAGATCGTGCCGCCGTACTACTCGGTCAAGGAAGCGGTGTTCCCCTTCGTCAAGTTCCCGGGCGTCGACACCATCCTCGGCCCCGAGATGAAGTCCACCGGCGAAGTCATGGGCGTCGGCCGCAACTTCGGCGAAGCCTTCGTCAAGAGCCAGATCGGCGCCGGCGTCAGACTGCCGACCGGCGGCACCGCCTTCATCAGCGTCAAGCCGAGCGACCGGCCGGTGGCGATCGAGGTCGCACGCGAGCTGCGCGAACTGGGCTTCTCGCTCGTCGCCACCCGCGGTACGGCCTCGGTGATCGAAGCGGCGGGCATTCCGGTGGCGGTGGTCAACAAGGTCAATGAAGGCCGTCCGCACATCGTCGACATGATCAAGAACGAGGAAATCACGCTGGTGATCAACACCGTCGAGGAGAAGCGCCAGGCGATCACCGATTCGCGCTCGATCCGCACCAGCGCGCTGGCGGCCAAGCTCACCATCTTCACCACGATCGAGGGTGCGCGCGCGGCCTGCATGGGCATGCGCCAGATGGCCGCAGGGCTGGATGTGTATTCGGTGCAGGCGCTGCACGCCGAACTGGCGGGTAAGGCATGAACAAGATTCCGCTGACCGTCGCCGGCGCGGAGAAGCTGCGCGAGGAGCTCCACCGTTTGAAGACTGTGGATCGTCCCAACGTCATCGCCGCGATCGCCGAAGCGCGTTCGCACGGCGACTTGTCCGAAAACGCCGAATACGATGCTGCCAAGGAGCGCCAGGGCTTCATCGAAGGGCGCATCATGGAAGTCGAGGGCAAGCTGTCGCATGCCCAGATCATCGACCCCAAGCTGCTCGACGCGGACGGCCGCTGCGTGTTCGCTTCGACCGTGGAGCTCGAGGATCTCGATGCCGGCAAGATGGTGACCTACCAGATCGTCGGCGAGGACGAGGCCGACATCAAGGAAGGGAAGATCTCGGTGAGCTCGCCGATCGCGCGCGCGCTGATCGGCAAGTATGCCGGCGACATCGCCGAAGTGCAGGCGCCGGGTGGCGTGCGCGAGTACGAAATCCTGGACGTGCGCTACGAGTGAATGAAGGCGGAGGCGGTCTTGCGGCCGCCCTTCGAGCCCGGCCCTCGTTTGGGTTGGCCCTCTGGCCGCCTGTCCGTATGTGCGGCCGGATCCGGCCTCAGCGGCCGCGGCTGCTCTTTGCCGGCCCCCGGCTGGACGAGCCGCGTGCGGGGGAGCGGCGGGATTCGGCGCTTGCCTTCGCCAGTGCGGCACGGCGAGCGGCTGCGGCGAAAGCCGCGGCCGATTTGGCCGTGGAGGCGCGCGCAGTGTTTTTCGGCGCGGCGGGCGCTGCAGCCTTTTCCTCGCGCCGTTCGCGCCAGACGACGAGAATGTTGCCGATGTGCTGGACCGGCGCCGCATCGAGGGCTTCGCACAATTCCTTCATCAACTCGTCGCGCTGCTCCCGTTCGGCGCCCTGGACTTTCACCTTGATGAGTTCGTGGGCCTGCAGCGAGCGCTCGATTTCGGCGACGACGGCAGGTGCGAGCCCGTTGCCGGCGATCGTGACGACGGGGTTGAGATGATGGGCTCGGGCGCGCAGGTCGCGGCGCTGAACCGGGGTGAGTTCGACCATTGGATGTCTCTGGATGCTTGAAGCTTCGGGCCCGCGATTCTACTCCTACTCTGATGAGGACGGCTTTTTGAGCGACGTCTTTCCAAGCCGATGAAAAAGAACAAGACAAGCCGTGCCTGGGTGCACGACCACGTGAACGATCCCTACGTCCAGCGCGCCCAGGCCGACGGCTATCGCGCGCGCGCGGCCTACAAGCTGCTGGAGGTCGACGAGCGCGACCATCTGCTGAAACCGGGCGCGGTGGTGGTCGACCTCGGCTCGACGCCCGGCTCGTGGTGCCAGGTCGCGGTCAAGCGCTGCGGGCCGAAGGGGCGGGTGTTCGCGCTCGACATCCTGCCGATGGAGGTGGTGCCCGGGGTGGATTTCCTGCATGGCGACTTCACCGAAGACGAGGTGCTGGAGGCGCTCGAAGCCCGGCTCGACGGGGCGAAAGTCGATGTCGTGCTGTCGGACATGGCGCCGAACCTGAGCGGTGTGGCGGCGGTCGATCAGGCGCGCTCGATCCACCTGTGCGAACTGGCGCTCGATTTCGCCGTGCGCCACCTGAAGCCGGGCGGGCAATTCCTCGTCAAGGTCTTTCAGGGCGAAGGCTTCATGGCCTATCGCAAGCAGGTGGAAGCCGCGTTCTCGTCGGTCCAGGTGCGCAAGCCGAAGGCCTCGCGCGACCGCAGCGCCGAGGTCTATCTGCTGGGCAAGGGACTGCGTGCTTGAGCATGTTCGTGATTGAGCCGGGTAATCGTTGCCATTGGTTTGCCCGGGGGAACGTTCGGCACTAGAATCGGTCAGTCGCGTACATGGCCGCAATGGCTTTTGAGGAACGGAACGTTGAACAATTTATTCAAAAACCTCGCGATCTGGATGGTCATAGGCGTCGTACTGATGACTGTGTTCAACCAGTTCAATACCCGCCAGGCCATGCCGAATACGATGGAGTATTCCCAGTTTCTGGAAGAGGCTAAGGCGGGGCGCATCACCAAGGCGACGATCGACGGCCGCATGGTGAAGGCGACCACCCAGGAAGGGCGGATGATCACCGTCTATACGCCTGGCGTGCAGGACATCTGGATGGTATCCGATCTGATGAAGTACGGTGTCCAGGTCAACGCATCCAAGCCGGAAGAGGAGCAGTCCTTCCTCGCCAGCGTGTTCGTCTCGTGGTTCCCGATGCTGCTGCTGATCGGCGTGTGGATATTCTTCATGCGCCAGATGCAGGGCGGCGGCAAGGGCGGCGCGTTTTCGTTCGGCAAGAGCAAGGCGCGCATGCTCGACGAATCGGCCAACAACATCACTTTTGCCGACGTTGCCGGTTGTGACGAGGCCAAGGAAGAGGTTGCCGAACTGGTCGAGTTCCTGCGCGATCCGTCCAAGTTCCAGAAGCTCGGCGGCCGCATTCCCAAGGGCGTGCTGATGGTCGGCTCGCCGGGTACCGGCAAGACCCTGCTCGCCAAGGCGATCGCGGGCGAGGCCAAGGTGCCGTTCTTCTCGATCTCGGGTTCGGATTTCGTCGAGATGTTCGTCGGCGTCGGTGCCGCGCGCGTGCGCGACATGTTCGAGCAGGCCAAGAAGCAGGCGCCCTGCATCATCTTCATCGACGAAATCGACGCGGTCGGTCGCCAGCGTGGTGCCGGCCTGGGTGGCGGCAACGACGAGCGCGAGCAGACGCTGAACCAGCTGCTGGTCGAAATGGACGGCTTCGAAGGCCAGACCGGCGTGATCGTGATCGCCGCGACCAACCGCCCCGACGTGCTCGACCCGGCGCTGCTGCGCCCTGGCCGCTTCGACCGCCAGGTCGTCGTGGCGCTGCCCGACATCCGCGGCCGCGAGCAGATCCTGAAAGTCCATATGCGCAAGGTGCCGATCGCACCCGACGTCGATGCGCAGGTGCTGGCACGCGGCACGCCGGGTTTTGCCGGCGCCGATCTGGCCAACCTGGTCAATGAGGCGGCCTTGTTCGCGGCACGCGCCAACAAGCGCCTGGTGGACATGGACGACTTCGAGCGTGCCAAGGACAAGATCATGATGGGCGCCGAGCGCCGCTCGGTGGTCATGCCCGAAGAGGAGCGCCGCAACACCGCCTACCACGAATCCGGCCATGCGGTGGTGGCGCGCCTGCTCGACAAGACCGATCCGGTGCACAAGGTCACGATCATCCCGCGCGGCCGTGCGCTGGGCGTGACGATGCAACTGCCGACCGAGGATCGCTACAGCCAGGATCGCGAGCGCCTGCTGCAGACGATTGCCGTGCTCTTCGGCGGCCGGATCGCCGAAGAAATCTTCATGAAGCAGATGACGACTGGCGCATCCAACGACTTTGCCCGGGCGACCGATCTGGCTCGCCGCATGGTCACGCAATGGGGCATGTCCGATACCCTGGGGCCGATGGTGTATGGCGAGGAGGAGGGCGAAATCTTCCTTGGCCGCCAGGTGACGACGCATCGCAATGTGTCCGAGGCCACGATGCAGAAGGTCGATGCCGAGATTCGCCGCATCATCGATCAGCAGTACACGCTGGCGCGCCGTCTGCTCGAGGAGAACAGCGACAAGGTCGAGGCGATGACCAAGGCGCTGCTGGAATGGGAAACCATCGATGCCGAGCAGGTGAACGACATCATGGCGGGCCGTCCGCCGCGCCCGCCCAAGCCGCTGGCGCCGCCGCCAAGCCGCCCGACCGACGATGCGCCGGGTGCGGCACCGACGGCGCCGGCGCCGGCGGCCTGATGGCCTCAGCCTGATCCTCGAAACCCGACGGGCCGGATTTCCGGCCCGTTTTCTTTGGTGAGCAAGCATGTCGATCATTCAGTGCGGGCGTTTCCGCCTCGACCTTTCCCGGCCGCGGGTGATGGCGATCATCAACCTGACGGACGACTCCTTCAGCGGTGATGGACTTCAGGGGGACGTGTCCGCAGCCCTGAGATCCGCGGAGCAGGCGCTCGGACAGGGCGCCGACATGCTGGACATCGGCGCGGAGTCGTCGCGCCCGGGGGCGGAACTCGTGCCGGAGGCGCAGGAGCAGGAGCGCGTGCTGCGTTTCATCGAGCAGGCCCGTGGCTGGAACGTCCCGCTGTCCGTCGACACGATGAAACCGGCGGTGATGCGGGCTGCGCTCGACGCAGGCGCCGACATGATCAACGACATCAACGCATTTCGCGCACCTGGGGCGATCGAGGCCGTCGCCGGCAGCCGGGCCGGCCTGTGCGTCATGCACATGCAGGGCGAGCCGCGCACGATGCAGCACGATCCCCGCTACGAGGACGTGGTCGAGGAGGTCAGGCGCTTCCTCGGCCAGCGTGTGCAGGCGCTGCGGGCGGCCGGTGTCGCGAGCGAGCGGATCGTGCTCGATCCGGGCTTCGGTTTCGGCAAGCGGGTCGAACACAACTATGCCTTGCTGCGCGAGCTGGAGCGTTTCTGCGCGGATGGTTTTGCGGTGCTGGCCGGCCTGTCGCGCAAATCGATGCTGGGCGCGGTGACGGGCCGCGGCGTCGCCGAGCGGATGCCGGCGAGTGTCGTCGCTGCCCTGATTGCCGTGCAGCGCGGGGCGGACATCGTGCGTGTCCACGATGTGGGGCCGACCTGCGATGCAATCAGAATCTGGCAGGCAGTGCGTGGCATGTCCTGAGCGATCGCCTGCGTCCGGTGTCATAATCCGGGCTTTGTGAATCAGCCGGAGTGATGATGGGGCGCAAGTATTTCGGTACCGATGGTGTGCGGGGCAAGGTCGGCGAGGCGCCGATCACGCCCGAGTTCGTGATGAAGCTGGGTTATGCGGCCGGTGTGACGCTGGTTGCGCGCGAAAAACTGCCTGCCGGCGAGCGCCCGGCCGTCCTCATCGGCAAGGACACGCGGATTTCCGGCTACATGCTCGAAGCAGCGCTCGAAGCAGGCTTTGCCGCGGCGGGCGTCGACGTCATGCTGGCGGGGCCGATTCCGACGCCGGCCGTCGCCTACCTGACCCGGGCCCTGCGGCTGCAGGCCGGCGTGGTGATCTCGGCTTCGCACAACCCGTTCTACGACAACGGAATCAAGTTCTTCTCCGCCGGCGGAACCAAGCTGCCCGACGCGCTCGAAGCCGAAATCGAAGCCCATCTCGACGAACCGATGGGCTCGGTGGATTCCGCCCGCCTGGGCAGGGCACGCCGGATCGGTGATGCTGCCGGGCGCTACATCGAGTTCTGCAAAAGCACCTTCCCGAACGAGCTGGATCTGCGCGGCATGCGGATCGCGATCGACTGCGCCCATGGCGCGGCCTATCAGATTGCGCCGAAAGTGTTCCATGAGCTCGGCGCCGAGATCCTGCCGGTCGGGGTCGAGCCGAACGGGTTGAACATCAACGACGGCGTCGGCGCGACCCGGCCCGAGCATCTGTGCCAGGCAGTGCTGGCGCAAAAGGCGGACCTGGGGATTGCGCTCGACGGCGACGCCGACCGCCTGATCATGGTGGATCATCGCGGCGAGATCTACGACGGCGACAAGCTGCTGTACGTGGTCGCTGCAGCCCGGCACGCCGAAGGCAAGCTCGACGGCGTGGTCGGCACCTTGATGAGCAATCTGGGCTTCGAGCATGCGATCGGCCGGCTCGGTGCGCCGTTCGCCCGTGCCAAGGTGGGTGATCGCTACGTGCTCGAGATGCTGCACGAACGCGGCTGGAAGCTGGGCGGCGAGAATTCGGGCCACATCATCTGCCTCGATCGCCACAGCACCGGCGACGGCATCGTGTCGGCGCTGCAGGTGCTGGCGGCGCTCAAGCAGCGGGGGACGAGCCTCGCCGATGCTTGTGCCGATCTCGTCTTCTACCCGCAGAAACTCATCAACGTGCGGCTGCCCACCGGCTTCGACTGGCGTGCCGATACCGGCATCGCTGCAGCGCAGACCAGGGCGGAAGCGACCCTGGGCGACCGCGGCCGTGTGCTGCTGCGCCCGTCCGGCACCGAGCCGCTACTGCGGGTGATGGTCGAAGGACGTGATGGCGAACTCGTCGAACGTCTGGCGCGCGAAATCGCCGATGTGGTGCAGCACGCGATCGCCTGATCGCGGAACGGTGCGGGGCATGCCGCACCGCCGCCTTGCGCTGCCATGGCCGGACGGATTTTTCCGTCCGATGACATGAAACGCGGCTGTAACAATGCGTTGTTACCTTAGGGGCCTGGCTTTCAACCCGAGGTAACGATGATGCGTTTCTCCACCAAGTTTGCCCTTGCCGCTTCTTCCGCCATCCTGCTTGCCTTCAATGCGCAGGCGGCCGACATCACTGGGGCGGGCGCGTCCTTTCCCGCGCCGATCTACGCCAAGTGGGCCGACGCCTACCAGAAGGCTTCGGGCAACCGTGTGAATTACCAATCGATCGGCTCCGGCGGCGGCATTCGCCAGATCACCGCGAAGACGGTCGATTTCGGTGCCTCCGACATGCCGCTGACGCCGGAGAAGCTGGCCGAGGGCGGGCTGCAGCAGTTTCCCACGGTGATCGGCGCGGTCGTGCCGGTGGTGAACCTGCAGGGCATCAAGCCGGGCGACATGAAGCTGACCGGCGAAGTCCTGGCCCAGATCTATCAGGGCAAGATCAACAAATGGAACGATCCGGCGCTGGTCGCCTTGAATCCGGGCCTTGCCTTGCCGGATCAGGACATCGGTGTGGTGCGCCGCGCCGACGGCTCCGGCACGACCTTCGTGTTCACCAACTACCTGTCCAAGGTTTCCGCCGAGTGGAAGGACGCGATCGGCGAGGGTACTGCGGTGCAGTGGCCGGTGGGCCTGGGCGGCAAGGGCAACGAAGGCGTGTCGGCCTTCGTGCAGCGCCTGCCGGGGTCGATCGGCTATGTCGAATACGCCTACGCGAAGCAGAACAAGCTGGCGCATGCCATCCTGCAGAACAAGGACGGCCAGTTCGTCGAGCCGAGCAACGAAAGCTTCGCTGCAGCAGCCGAAGGCGCCGACTGGTCCAAGTCGGCCTTCTACGAGATCCTGACCAACCAGCCTGGCCCCAAGTCCTGGCCGATCACCAGCGCGACCTTCATCCTGATGCACAAGGTGCAGGGCAAGCCGGCACAGGCCGCTGAAGTTTTGAAGTTCTTCGACTGGGCCTATGCCAACGGCGGCGACATGGCGCTCGAGCTCGAGTACATTCCGATGCCGAAGGCCACCGTCGACCTGATTCGCGCCTCCTGGGGCGAGATGAAGGACGCTGCCGGCGCGCCGATCCCGTACGCGAAGTAAGCGGGACTCCACCCCATGGCCCAACGTAGCCAACAGCCGGAGGCCCATGGGGCCTTTGGTGCTTCAGTCACTGCGGGAGGCGGCTCCCAGGCCGCCGCCCTTCCGGGTGTTTCAATGCGAACGACCGAGTTCAAGTCGTCGGCGTCGAGAAGAGCCGGCGACAAGGTGTTCAGCGGCATGGCGAAGGCTTTCGCCTGGCTGACGCTGATCCTGCTGGCGGGCATCGTCGTCGCGCTCATCTATGCATCCTGGCCGAGCATCCAGGCTTTCGGCATCGGTTTCCTGTTCTCCGATGCCTGGAATCCGCCGATGGAGGATTTCGGCGCGCTGATTCCGATCTACGGCACGCTGGTCACGTCGGCGATCGCCTTGCTGATCGCAGTGCCGGTCAGCTTCGGCATCGCGCTGTTCCTGACCGAGCTTTCGCCTGCCTGGCTGCGCCGGCCGCTCGGTACCGCGATCGAGCTGCTCGCGGCCATTCCCAGCATCGTCTATGGCATGTGGGGCCTGCTGATCTTTGCCCCCATCTTCGCGCAGTACGTTCAGCCCGGCCTGCAGTCGTCGATCGGACAGGTGCCGATCATCGGCAAGCTCTTTGCCGGTGCGCCGCTGGGCATCGGCCTGCTCTGTGCAGGCATCATCCTGGCGATCATGATCATCCCCTACATCGCTTCGGTCATGCGCGACGTGTTCGAGGTGACGCCGCCGATGCTGAAGGAGTCGGCCTACGGCGTCGGCTGCACGACCTGGGAAGTGATGTGGGGCGTGGTGCTGCCCTACACCAAGACCGGCGTGATCGGCGGCGTGATGCTGGGTCTCGGCCGTGCGCTGGGCGAGACGATGGCGGTGACCTTCGTCATCGGCAACACCAACTTCCTCAATTCCGCATCGCTGTTCGAGCCCGGCAACAGCATTACCTCGGCGCTGGCGAACGAGTTCGCCGAAGCCGATCCGGGCCTGCATACCGCTGCGCTGATGGAACTCGGCCTGATCCTGTTTGCGATCACGCTGGTCGTGCTGATCGTTTCCAAACTGCTGCTGATGCGACTCGCCAAGGGCGAAGGCGCCAAGAGCTGAGCGAGTGACCGACATGAATCTGCTTGCAAGACGCAAACTCACCAACAAGGTCGCCCTGACCCTGTCCCTGTCGGCAATGGCCTTCGGCCTGTTCTGGCTGGCGTGGATATTGTGGACGGTGTTCGATCTGGGGCTGTCCGGCCTGTCGGTCGCCCTGTTCACCGAGATGACGCCGCCCCCGGGCGCGGACAGCGGCGGCTTGCTCAATGCCATCATGGGCAGCCTGATCCTGGTGACGCTGGCGACCCTGCTCGGAACGCCGATCGGCATCCTGACCGGCGTGTATCTGGCCGAATATGGCCAGCACCACTGGCTGGGCAAGACCACCCGCTTCATCAACGACCTGCTGCTGTCGGCGCCGTCGATCGTCATCGGTCTGTTCGTCTATGCGGTGGTGGTGGCGCAGACGGGCAAGTTCTCGGCCTGGTCGGGGGTGATCGCGCTGGCGCTGATCGTGCTGCCGGTCGTCGTGCGCACGACCGAGAACATGCTGCAGCTGATCCCCAACACCTTGCGCGAAGCCGCTTTTGCATTGGGCGCGCCGAAGAGCGTGGTGATCTCCAAGGTCACGCTGCGGGCGGCCCGCGCCGGCGTGCTGACCGGCGTGCTGCTGGCGGTGGCGCGGATCGCGGGTGAAACGGCGCCGCTGCTCTTCACCGCGCTGTCCAACCAGTTCTGGTCGTTGAACCTCAACGAACCGATGGCCAACCTGCCGGTGACCATCTTCAAGTTCGCCATGAGTCCCTTCACCAACTGGCAGGAGCTGGCCTGGGCGGGCGTCTTCCTGATCACCATGGGTGTCCTGGTACTCAACATCATTGCCCGCGTCTTCCTGCGGGCCGAGAAGATCAACTGAGGATCAAGCAAGGATCCGTTGCCAGCAATCCGGGGCCGACAGCCGGCCCGCGACTGGAGAAGAACATATGCAGATCAACGACGCACAAATCGAGTTCAAGGACTTCAACTTCTACTACGGCAAGTTCCATGCGCTGAAGAACATCAACTTCAAGATGGCGCGGCACAAATGCACTGCCTTCATCGGCCCGTCCGGCTGCGGCAAATCGACGCTGCTGCGCACGATCAACCGCATGTACGATCTCTACCCCGAACAGCGCGCCGACGGCCAGTTGCTGCTCGACGGCCGCAACCTGCTGGGCTCGGACATCGACGTCAGCGTGCTGCGGGCCAAGATCGGCATGGTCTTCCAGAAGCCGACACCGTTTCCGATGTCGATTTACGACAACATCGCCTTCGGCGTGAAGCTGCATGAAAGGCTGTCGGCGAAAGACATGGACGATCGCGTGGAATGGGCGCTGCGCAAGGCGGCGCTGTGGGAGGAGGTCAAGGACAAGCTCCACCAGAGCGGCATGAGCCTGTCGGGCGGGCAGCAGCAGCGCCTGTGCATCGCCCGCGGCATCGCGGTGAAGCCCGAAGTCATCCTGCTCGACGAACCGACTTCGGCGCTCGATCCGATCTCGACTGCGCGCATCGAGGAACTGGTCGACGAACTGAAGGCCGAGTTCACCATCATCATCGTCACGCACAACATGCAGCAGGCGGCGCGGATCTCGGATTACACCGCCTACATGTACCTTGGCGAGATGGTCGAGTTCGGCGTCACCGACGAATTGTTCGTGAAGCCGAAGAAGAAGGAAACCGAGGACTACATCACCGGCCGATTCGGCTGAACGGACGAGGGCGGCCGGGCCGCCCTTTTTCAATGCCCGGCCGCCCCGAGGCAAAAGCGCCCCTCGGGGGGTGAGCAGGGTTTCGCGGAGCACTGCTCCGTGTCGGCGGAACGGGCCAGCGGTGTAAAGCTGGCCCTCCTGCGATCCGCGCAGCGGTGGGGCGTGGGGGCCTTTTTCTGCGCCCGGATGTGGCCGGCATATGCTGCCGGCCACAGCCTATGCGGAATCGTTCCTGCGCAGCGCCGCGTTGAGCTGGTCGACGAGTTCGGCCCAATCGGCATCGTTCGCAAGCTGCTCTTGGAGAAATGCTGCCTGGCCCGTGGTCCAGAACGGCGCGTCGGGCAGCTTCACTTCGTCGGCAAGCGGCGCATGAGCGGCAATGAAGGCTTCGATCTCGGCGGTCGAGTCCGGCAGCCCGAGCTGGGCGAAAAGATCCTTCAAGACGTGCACTGGCTTTTCCATGGCGGTGCTCCTGCGGTGGCGAGTGGCTCTCGTTCGGCAGACCTGGCACGGTTTGGTTCGTGTCCGGCGCGGTCCGGCATTCGCTACGCCGCACGCCACCAGGCATCGGCGGGTGGGCGTGATTCCAAGCATAGCGTCGACACACGCGCCGGTGTGCCGCCACGGCGCGGGCGAAGTGTGCCGCAGGGCAGGCCATTCGCGCGGATTTGCCGGCTGGTCGCCTGGGTCCTATAATCCTGCGGTTTAGCTTTCTGCGTCAGAACGGCGGTACCATGATCAAGAAACTCGTCGCAGGCAACTGGAAGATGAACGGCAGCCTCGCTGCCAACGAAGCGCTGCTTGCGGCGCTTCAGCCGGTGCCTGGGGTCGATGTCGCGCTGTGTGTGCCCTATCCCTATCTTGCCCAGTTGCAGCGTCGTCCGTCGGGCTTCGAACTGGGGGCGCAGGACGTCAGCGAATTTGCCGCAGGCGCCTACACGGGCGAAGTCAGCGCGGCGATGCTCACGGACTTCGGTTGCCGTTACGTGATCGTGGGCCATTCCGAGCGGCGGGCGCTGTTCGGCGAGGATGATCTGACCGTCGCCCGCAAGGCCTCGTCGGCCTTGTCGGCGGGGCTGGTGCCGATCGTCTGTGTGGGCGAGACGCTGGACGAGCGCGAGGCGGGTGAAGTGACGGCCGTCATCACGCGCCAGCTTGCTGCAGTGGCCGATTTGCTCGGCCAGGAAGGGTTGAGCCGGCTGGTGCTGGCTTACGAGCCGGTCTGGGCGATCGGCACCGGGCGTTCGGCCACGGCGGAACAGGCCGAAGAAGCCCATGCTGCGATGCGCGGCTGGCTGGCGGGGCAGGGCGTCGATGCGGGTGTCATCCGCATCCTGTATGGCGGCAGCGTGAAGCCGGACAATGCGGCAGAGCTTTTCGCGATGCCGAACGTGGATGGCGGGCTGATCGGCGGCGCGTCGCTGGTTGCCGATGATTTCATGACCATCTGCCGGGCGGCAGGGGTCTGAGTTTTCAACGAAGTTCTTTTAGGGTTTGTGATGGGTGACTATCTTTTCTCTCTCGTGCTGACCGTCCATGTACTGGTCGGCCTCGGCGTGATCGGCCTGGTCCTGATGCAGCATGGGAAGGGGGCCGACATGGGGGCCGCGTTCGGCAGTGGTTCGTCGGGCAGCCTGTTCGGTTCGTCCGGCTCGGCGAACTTCCTCAGCCGCACGACGGCAGTGCTGGCGACGGCCTTCTTCCTGACCAGTCTGGGGCTGAGCTACCTCGCCAACGACAAGCCGGCAGCGCCGTCGAGCATCATGGAAGGCGTGCAGGTGTCGCCGTCGCAGGATGCCGTCCCTGCGGTGCCGCCGGTGCCGGCCGACGACTCCGCAGCGCAGGCCATCCCCAAATAAATACGCATCCGGCTGTTTGCTCGCTGCGTAAAAAATCGTATAATCGCTTGGCTTTGAAACAAAGCGCCGACGTGGTGAAATTGGTAGACACGCTATCTTGAGGGGGTAGTGGCGAAAGCCGTATGAGTTCGAGTCTCATCGTCGGCACCATGATTACGGAGAGCGCCCGCTATTGCGGGCGTTCCCATGCAGAGCAGCCAAAACAATAATGACAGCGCTCCTGCTGTCGAATTTGCTAGGGGGTTTTGAGCATGCTGGAAAATTACTTTCCTGTTCTGATGTTCATGCTCGTGGGACTGGGTTTCGGTGTTGCCCCTGTGCTTCTCGGGCGGATCGTTGCTCCCTATCGTCCCGACAGTGAAAAGCTCTCCCCGTACGAATGCGGCTTCGAGGCGTTCGAGGACGCCCGCATGAAGTTCGACGTTCGCTACTATCTGATCGCCATTCTCTTCATTCTGTTCGATCTGGAAATCGCCTTCCTGTTTCCGTGGGCGACGGTTTTCCAGGAGTTCATCGCTGCCGGCGAGCATGCCTGGTTCGTGTTCGGTTCGGTGATGGTCTTTCTTGCGATTCTGGTTATCGGATACATCGTCGAGTGGAAGAACGGTGCGCTCGACTGGGAGTAAGGCATGAGCATTGAGGGTGTCTTCCGCGAAGGTTTCGTCACGACTTCGCTCGACGCGGTCATCAACTGGACGCGCACCGGCTCGCTGTGGCCGATGACTTTCGGTCTGGCCTGCTGTGCGGTCGAGATGATTCATGCCGGCTGTGCCCGGTATGACCTGGACCGTTTCGGTGTGGTATTCCGGCCCAGTCCCCGCCAGTCCGATCTTATGATCGTGGCCGGTACCTTGTGCAACAAGATGGCGCCGGCGCTGCGCAAGGTGTACGACCAGATGGCCGAGCCGCGCTGGGTCATTTCGATGGGGTCCTGTGCCAATGGCGGCGGGTACTACCACTATTCCTATTCGGTCGTGCGTGGCTGCGACCGCATCGTGCCGGTCGATGTCTATGTGCCGGGCTGTCCGCCCACGGCCGAGGCCTTGCTCTACGGCATTCTCCAGCTTCAGAACAAGATCAAGCGCACGAACACGATCGCGCGTTGACAGGTGCCCCAGACATGAGTGCCAAGCTTGAACGCCTGAGCCAGAAGCTGTGCGATGTATTCGGTGAAACACTGCAGTCCCTGGTTGTCGACTGTGGGGAAGTGACGATCGAAGTCGCTGCCGCCGATTATCTGAACGTCGCCCGAACGCTCCGCGACCACGAAGACCTGCATTTCGAGCAACTGATCGACATCTCGGGTCTCGACTATTCCACCTACGGCAATGAGAGCTGGGAGGGCAAGCGCTTCGCTTCGGCCGCGCATCTGACCTCCGTTCGCCACAACTGGCGCCTGCGTCTGCGGGTGTTTGCCGACGACGATGCCTTTCCGGTGCTGGATTCCGTCGTGGATGTCTGGCCGAGCGCCAACTGGTTCGAGCGCGAGTCCTTCGATCTGTACGGCATCATGTATGCCGGCCACCCCGATCTGCGTCGCATCCTGACCGACTACGGCTTCGTCGGACATCCGTTCCGCAAGGACTTCCCGATTTCGGGTTACGTCGAAATGCGCTACGACCCGGAGCAGGGCAGGGTCGTCTATCAGCCGGTCACCATCGAGCCGCGCGAGAACACGCCGCGCATCGTGCGCGAAGAGAACTACGGGGACGTCGGCCATGGCTGAGATCCGCAACTACACGATCAACTTCGGCCCGCAGCACCCGTCGGCCCACGGCGTGCTGCGCCTGGTGCTCGAACTCGACGGCGAAGTCGTCGAGCGCGCCGATCCTCACATCGGCCTGCTGCACCGCGGTACCGAGAAGCTTGCCGAAACGCGCACCTGGGTCCAGTCGGTGCCGTACATGGACCGCCTCGACTACGTGTCGATGATGTGCAACGAGCACGCCTACTGTATGGCCATCGAACGCCTGCTCGGCGTCGAGGTGCCGGAGCGGGCGCAGTACATCCGCGTGATGTTCGACGAGATCACGCGCATCCTGAACCACCTGCTCAACATCGGCACCCACGCGCTCGACATCGGTGCGATGACGATGGTGCTCTACACCTTCCGCGAACGCGAAGATCTGATGGACGTCTATGAGGCGGTCTCGGGCGCGCGGATGCATGCGGCGTACTACCGGCCCGGCGGCGTCTATCGCGACCTGCCCGACCGGATGCCGAAGTACGAGGTCAACAAGTTCCGCAACGAGAAGACGGTGCGCGAGCTCAACGCCGCGCGCGATGGCTCGATGCTCGATTTCATCGAGGATTTCACCAACCGCTTCCCGACTTATTGCGACGAGTACGAAACCCTGCTGACCGACAACCGGATCTGGAAGCAGCGTACCGTGGGCATCGGCGTGGTCTCGCCGGAGCAGGCGCTCGCCTGGGGTTTCACCGGTCCGATGCTGCGCGGTTCCGGCATCGCATGGGATCTGCGCAAGAAGCAGCCCTATGAAGTCTATGACCGCATGGATTTCGACGTGCCCATCGGCAAGAACGGCGACTGCTACGATCGCTATCTGTGCCGCATGGAGGAAATGCGCCAATCGAATCGCATCGTCAAGCAGTGCGTGGACTGGCTGCGCAAGAATCCCGGTCCGGTCATCACGGACAACCACAAGGTGGCACCGCCTTCGCGCGAGGACATGAAGTCCAACATGGAAGAGCTGATCCACCACTTCAAGCTTTTCACCGAGGGCATCCATGTGCCCAAGGGCGAGGTCTATGCCGCGGTCGAGCACCCGAAGGGCGAGTTCGGCGTGTATGCGGTCTCGGACGGCGCGAACAAGCCGTACCGCCTCAAGCTGCGGGCGCCGGGCTTCGCGCACCTCGCCGCGATGGATGACATCGCCCGTGGACACATGATCGCGGACGTCGTCGCCATCATCGGTACGATGGATGTCGTGTTCGGCGAGATCGACCGCTGAGGTCGGACCGCTTCCCGCGCCATGGGCGTGACATCGGCTAACAAGAGTCGGCAGGCTATCCGGAAGATCAAAACGAAATGCTGAGCCAGGAATCCTTGCAACAGATCGATCGAGAGATCGCCAAGTATCCACCAGACCAGAAGCAGTCTGCCGTGATGGCAGCGCTGCGCATCGCGCAGGTCGAGAAAGGGTGGCTGCCGAAGGAACTCATCGAGTTCGTCGCCCGCTATCTCGAGATGCCGCCGATCGCGGCCTACGAGGTGGCCAGCTTCTACAACATGTACGATCTCGAGCCGGTGGGGCGCCACAAGATCACCGTGTGCACGAACCTGCCCTGTGCCTTGTCCGGCGGAGTCCATGCCGCCGAGTACGTCAAGCAGAAGCTGGGAATCGATTTCAACGAGACCACGCCCGACGGCAAGTTCACGCTGAAGGAAGGCGAGTGCATGGGTGCCTGTGGCGATGCACCTGTACTGCTGGTGAACAACCACCAGATGTGCAGCTGGATGACCACGGAAAAGATCGACCAGATGCTGGCGGACCTGGACAAGAAATGAGCACGCAAGGAATGATCCTCGCCGGTTGTGACGGCGACCGCACCTGGCGGCTCCAGGATTACGTCGCGCGCGGTGGATACTCCGCGCTGAAGAAGATTCTCGCCGAGAAGACGCCGCAGGATGCGATCATCGCCGAGCTGAAGACCTCGGTGCTGCGTGGTCGCGGCGGCGCGGGCTTCCCCACCGGTCTCAAGTGGAGCTTCATGCCCCGCGCCTTCCCGGGCGACAAGTACCTTGCCTGCAACTCGGACGAAGGCGAGCCCGGGACGTTCAAGGATCGCGACATCCTGCGCTACAACCCGCACAGCGTCATCGAAGGCATGATCATCGCGGCCTATGCGATGGGTGCCGCCCGCGGCTACAACTACATCCACGGCGAGATCTTCGAAGTGTATTCGCGCTTCGAAGAGGCGCTGGCCGAAGCGCGTGCTGCCGGCCTGCTCGGCCAGAACATCCTCGGTTCCGGCTTCTCCTTCGAGCTGTTCGCCCATCATGGTTATGGCGCCTACATCTGCGGCGAGGAAACCGCACTGCTCGAGTCGATCGAAGGCAAGAAAGGCCAGCCGCGCTTCAAGCCGCCGTTCCCGGCGAGCTACGGCCTCTACGGCAAACCGACCACGATCAACAACACCGAGACCTTCGCTTCGGTGCCCTTCATCATGAACATGGGCGGCGAAGCTTTCCTGAACCTCGGCAAGCCCAACAACGGCGGCATGAAGCTGTTCTCGATCTCGGGTCACGTCAATCGTCCCGGCAACTACGAGATCCCGCTCGGCACACCGTTCTCCGAGCTGCTGGAGATGGCCGGCGGCATGCGCGGCGGCCGCAAGCTGAAGGCGGTGATTCCGGGCGGTTCGTCGTCGCCGGTGGTGCCCGGCAACATCATGATGGACTGCACCATGGACTACGACTCGATCTCCAAGGCGGGGTCGATGCTGGGTTCGGGCGCGGTCATCGTCATGGACGAGACCACCTGCATGGTGAAGGCGCTCGAACGCTTGTCGTATTTCTACTTCGAGGAATCCTGCGGGCAATGCACGCCGTGCCGCGAGGGCACCGGCTGGCTGTACCGCGTGGTGCATCGGATCGAAAACGGCCTCGGCCGCGCCGACGACCTCGAACTGTTGAACTCGGTTACCACCAACATCATGGGCCGCACGATCTGCGCCCTGGGCGACGCCGCTTCCATGCCGGTGCAAAGCTTCATCAAGCACTTCGGCGCCGAGTTCGAGTACCACATCGAAAACAAGAAATGCCTCGTGCCGCCTGAAGTGCAGTACGCTGGCAGTCAAATCTACGTGAGCCCGTCATGCTAGAGATCGAAATCGACGGCAAGCAGGTCCAGGTCGACGACGGCAGCACCGTGATGGATGCTGCCGCCGCTGCCGGCGCCTACATTCCGCACTTCTGCTATCACAAGAAACTGTCGATCGCGGCCAACTGCCGGATGTGTCTCGTCCAGGTGGAGAAGGCGCCCAAGCCGCTACCCGCCTGTGCCACGCCGGTGACCAACGGCATGAAGGTGTGGACGCACTCGGAACTCGCCGTGAAGGCCCAGAAGGGCGTCATGGAGTTCCTGCTGATCAACCACCCGCTCGACTGCCCGATCTGCGACCAGGGCGGTGAGTGCCAGCTGCAGGATCTGGCGGTCGGCTATGGTTCGTCGGCTTCGCGCTACCAGGAAGAGAAGCGCGTCGTCTTCAACAAGAACCTCGGCTCGCTGGTGTCGACCGACATGACGCGCTGCATCAACTGCACGCGCTGTGTCCGCTTCACCGCCGAGATCGCCGGCGAGATGGAACTCGGCCAGGCCTTCCGCGGCGAGCACGCCGAGATCATGCCCTTCATCGAGAAGACCATCGACTCGGAGCTGTCGGGCAACATCATCGACCTCTGCCCGGTGGGCGCGCTGACCTCGAAGCCCTTCCGCTTCGCCGCGCGCACCTGGGAGCTGTCGCGGCGCAAATCGGTGAGTCCGCACGATTCGCTCGGCTCGAACCTGATCGTCCAGACCAAGCACGACGTGGTCAAGCGCGTGCTGCCGCTCGAGAACGAAGAAATCAACGAGTGCTGGCTGTCCGACAAGGATCGCTTCTCCTACGAGGCGCTCAACAGCGACGAACGCCTGACCGTGCCGATGATCAAGCAGGGCGGCGAGTGGAAGCGGGTCGATTGGCAGGCGGCGCTCGAATTCGTCGCCAACGGGCTGCGCGGCATCGCCAAGGACCACGGCCCGGCCTCGATCGGCGCGCTGGGTTCGCCGCACGCCACCGTCGAAGAACTGTATCTGCTGCAGAAGCTGATGCGGGGCCTGGGTTCGGACAACGTCGATTTCCGCTTGCGCCAGTCGGACTTCCGTGCCGACGGCAAGTGCGGCGGTGCCCCCTGGCTGGGCATGCCGATCGCCGGCGTCAAGGAGCTGGACCGCCTGCTGGTGGTCGGCAGCTTCCTGCGCAAGGATGCACCGTTGCTGGCGCAGCGCGTTCGCCAGGCGGCGAAGAAGGGCTTGCAGGTGAGTGCGCTCGGCCCGAACGCCGAAGAGTGGCTGCTGCCGGTCAGGAGTCGTGCCCTGGTCGCACCGTCGGCCATGGTGTCGGCGCTGGCGCAGATCGTCGCGGCGCTGGCCGAAGAGAAGGGCGCCGAGGTGTCGGTGGCGCTGCGCGGCAAACTGCCGGAGCAGGTGTCGGACGAAGCGCGTTCGATCGCGAAGAGCCTGGCCTCGGGCCGCAAGCCTGCGGTCTGGCTCGGCAACCTGGCCGTGCAGCATGCCCGCGCCAGCGAACTGCAGATGCTCGCCCAGGAAATCGCTCATCTCACCGGTGGCGTCTTCGGCTTCATCGGCGAGGCGGCCAACAGCGTCGGCGGTCATCTGGCTGGCGCCGTTCCGGCGAACGGCGGCCTCGACGCCGCGGCCATGATCGAGCAGGCGCGCAAGGCCTATGTCGTGCTCGGCGCCGAACCCGCCTTCGATTTCGCCAATCCTTCGGCGGCCACTGCCGCGCTGGGTTCCGCCCAACTGGTCGTCGCCCTGAGCGCCTTCGATTCCGAGTCGCTGCGTGGCGTCGCCGACGTGATGCTGCCGGTCGCGCCCTTCACCGAGACCTCCGGTACTTACGTGAATTGCGAAGGTCGGGCGCAGAGCTTCAATGCCGTCGCCCGCCCGCAAGGCGAGACGCGGCCGGCCTGGAAGGTGCTGCGCGTGCTGGGCAACCTGCTGTCGCTCGATGGCTTCTCGCAGAACGATTCCGAAGCCGTGCGCGCCGAGGCGCTGGGTGAGGATGTGGCGTCGAAGCTCGGCAACAGCATCGAGGGCATCATCGTCAGCGTGGCCGAAGCTCCGGGCGGAGCGCTGGAGCGTGTCACCGACGTGCCGATCCATTTTGCCGATCCGATCGTTCGTCGTGCCGAGGCCTTGCAGAAGACCCGCGATGCCAAGGCGCCGACGGCGCGTATCGCGCCCGCGACGCTCGCCGCGCTGGGTATCGCCGACGGCGACCGCGTCCGCGTGACGCAGGGGCCGGCGTCCGCGGAACTGGTCGCGCAGGCCGATCCGGCGCTTGCCACAGCCTGCGTGAGGATTGCGGCCGCGCACATATCGACCGCGACGCTCGGCGCGATGAGCGGTGAATTGAGCTTGGAGCGTGCCTGATGGAATCGATGCTGCAACCCGTCGCCGACTTCTTCGGCCCTGCCTGGCCTGCAGTGTGGACGCTGGCCAAGATCGTCGCGATCATCGCGCCCCTGATGATCTGTGTGGCCTACCTGACCCTGGCCGAGCGCAAGGTCATCGGCTACATGCAGGTTCGCATCGGCCCCAACCGCGTCGGCCCGAAAGGCCTGCTGCAGCCGATCGCCGACGGCGTCAAGCTGCTGCTGAAGGAAATCATCGTTCCGAGCAGTTCCAACAAGGGGCTGTTCATCCTCGGCCCGATCCTCGCCATCGCGCCGTCGCTGGCGGCCTGGGCGGTGGTGCCCTTCGATGACGGGCTGGTGCTGGCCAACGTCAATGCCGGCCTGCTGTTCCTGCTCGCGATCACCTCGCTGGAAGTCTATGGCGTGATCGTCGCCGGCTGGGCATCGAACTCGAAGTATCCCTTCCTGGGCTCGATGCGCGCCGCCGCGCAGATGGTGTCCTACGAAGTGTCGATGGGCTTCGCGCTGATCTGCGTGCTGCTGATCTCGGCCAGCCTGAACCTGAGCGACATCGTCATCTCGCAGGGGACCGGCATGTTCGCCGACATGGGCCTGGGCTTCCTGTCGTGGAACTGGCTGCCGCTACTGCCGATGTTCGTCGTCTATCTGATCTCGGGCATCGCCGAAACCAACCGCGCGCCTTTCGACGTCGTCGAAGGCGAAGCCGAGGTGGTGGCGGGCCACATGGTCGAATATTCGGGCATGGCCTTCGCGCTGTTCTTCCTCGCCGAGTACGCCAACATGATCCTGGTCTCGATCCTGACCTCGGTCCTGTTCCTGGGCGGCTGGCTGTCGCCGGTGGGTTTCCTGCCGGATGGCTTCCACTGGCTGGCGATCAAGACCGCCGCGATTCTGTTCATCTTCCTGTGGGCACGTGCGACTTTCCCTCGCTTCCGCTACGACCAGATCATGCGCCTGGGCTGGAAAGTGTTCATCCCTGTGACCCTCGTGTGGGTGTTTGTGGTGGCGGTGTGGATGATGTCGCCGCTGTCGATCTGGAGTTGAGAAGACCATGGGTGCCAAGGATTACATCGGCAGTCTGTTCCTGAAGGAATTGGTCAAGGGCATGGCCCTGACCGGGCGGCATTTCTTCCAGCGCAAGATCACCGTCCAGTTCCCCGAGGAAAAAACGCCTCAGAGCAACCGCTTCCGCGGCCTGCATGCCCTGCGCCGCTATCCGAACGGCGAGGAGCGCTGCATCGCGTGCAAGCTGTGCGAAGCGATCTGCCCGGCAATGGCGATCACGATCGAATCCGAGCAGCGTGAGGACGGCTCGCGCCGTACCAGCCGCTACGACATCGATCTGACGAAGTGCATCTTCTGCGGTTTCTGCGAGGAAGCCTGTCCCGTCGATGCCATCGTCGAGACGCGCGTGTTCGAGTACCACGGCGAACAGCGGGGCGATCTCTACTACACCAAGCAGATGCTGCTTGCCGTGGGGGACCGCCACGAAGCGCAGATCGCGGCCGACCGCGAGCAGGACGCCAAATACCGCTAACGGACGGCGCCTTGCGCGCCATGAGTCAAGAACATGGAATTCAAGACCTTCGTCTTCTACTTTCTCGCCGTGATCATGGTGTTCGCGGCGCTGAGGGTAATCACCGCCCGGAACCCGGTGCATGCCGCGCTGTTCCTGGTGCTGACTTTCTTCAACGCGGGCGGTATCTGGCTGTTGCTGCAGGCGGAATTCCTCGCCATCACGCTGGTGATGGTCTACGTCGGCGCGGTGATGGTGCTGTTCCTGTTCGTCGTGATGATGCTGGACATCAATCTCGACCGTATCCGCGAAGGCTTCTGGAGCTATCTGCCCGTCGGTGCGCTGGTCGGCATCCTGATGCTGGTCGAGATGGCGATGGTGCTCGGCGGCTCCTACTTCGGGCTCGAGGCGATGCCCGCGCCGCCGCCGGCGGGTGAGAGCTTCAGCAACACCCGCGAACTCGGCCGCGTGCTCTATACCGACTACGTCTATCCGTTCGAACTGGCTTCGCTGGTGCTGCTGGTGGCGATGGTCGCGGCGGTCACGCTGACCCTGCGCAAGCGCAAGGGCATCAAGAGCATCCCGGCCTCCGAGCAGGTGGCGGTCAAGCGCGAGGGCCGCGTCGAGCTGGTCAAGATGCAGGCCGAAAAAGAAGACTGAAACAGCACGCGAAAATAGAAACGCACCGGTGACGCACCGGTGCGATCAGGGAGTCACCACAGATGCTTTCGCTTTCCCACTACCTCATCCTGGGCGCGATCTTGTTCGCGATCAGCGTTGTCGGGATCTTCCTGAACCGGAAGAACCTGATCGTGCTGCTGATGGCCATCGAACTGATGCTGCTTGCGGTGAACATGAACTTCATCGCCTTCTCGCACTATCTGGGCGACATCGCCGGCCAGGTTTTCGTTTTCTTCATCCTCACGGTCGCCGCGGCGGAGTCCGCGATCGGCCTCGCGATCCTGATCGTCATGTTCCGCAACATGCGCACGATCCACGTGGATGATCTGGACAGCCTCAAGGGTTAAGGAAGCGTCACGATGACGGACATGCAGACTCTCTATCTCCTCGTGCCGCTGGCGCCGCTCGCCGGCGCGATTCTGGCCGGACTGTTCGGCAAGGCGATCGGACGCACCGGCGCGCACGTCGTCACCATCCTCGGCGTGGCGATCGCACTGGCCGCCTCGGTGTACATCTACCAGGACGTGCAGGCGGGCAACACCTTCAACGGCACGATCTACACCTGGATGGTGGCGGGCGGCCTCACCTTCGAAGTCGGCTTCCTGATCGACTCGCTGACGGTGATGATGATGCTGGTGGTGACCTTCGTGTCGCTGATGGTGCACATCTACACCATCGGCTACATGGCGGAAGACCCCGGCTACCAGCGCTTCTTCAGCTACATCTCGCTGTTCACCTTCTCGATGCTGATGCTGGTGATGTCCAACAACTTCATGCAGCTGTTCTTCGGCTGGGAAGCGGTGGGCCTCGTCTCGTATCTGCTGATCGGCTTCTGGTACGACCGCCCGACCGCGATCTACGCCAACCTGAAGGCCTTCCTGGTCAACCGTGTCGGCGACTTCGGCTTCCTGCTCGGCATCGGCCTGATCGCGGCTTACACCGGCTCGCTGAACTACGCCGAAGTGTTCGCCCAGGCCGACAGCCTCGCTTCCCAGGAAATGGCCGTCACCGGCTGGCCGCTGATCACCGCGATCTGCATCTGTCTGTTCATCGGTGCGATGGGCAAGTCCGCCCAGGTGCCGCTGCACGTCTGGCTGCCCGACTCGATGGAAGGCCCGACCCCGATCTCGGCGCTGATCCACGCCGCGACCATGGTGACCGCCGGCATCTTCATGGTGGCGCGCATGTCGCCGCTGTTCGAGCTGTCCGACACGGCGCTGTCCTTCGTGCTGGTGATCGGCGCCACGACCGCGCTGTTCATGGGCTTCCTCGGCATCGTGCAGAACGACATCAAGCGCGTGGTCGCCTACTCGACGCTGTCCCAGCTCGGCTACATGACGGTGGCGCTCGGCGTGTCGGCCTACTCGGCAGCCGTCTTCCACCTGATGACGCACGCCTTCTTCAAGGCCCTGCTGTTCCTCGGTGCCGGCTCGGTGATCATCGGCATGCACCACGACCAGGACATGCGCAACATGGGCGGCCTGTGGAAGTACATGCCGATCACCTGGTTCACCTCGCTGCTGGGCTCGCTGGCGCTGATCGGCTTCCCGCTGTTCTCGGGCTTCTTCTCCAAGGACTCGATCATCGAGGCGGTGCATGCCTCGACCATCCCGGGTGCCGGCTACGCGCTGTTCTGCGTCATGCTGGGCGTGTTCGTGACCGCGTTCTACTCCTTCCGCATGTACTTCCTGGTGTTCCACGGCAAGGAACGCTTCGGCAACGCGCACGGCCATCATGACCACCATGGCGACCACGACGACGAGGAGCCGAGCGCCGACCACCACCATGGCCTCGCCCCCGGCCAGAAGCCGCACGAGTCGCCGTGGGTCGTCACGCTGCCGCTGGTGCTGCTGGCCATCCCCTCGGTGCTGATCGGCTTCTTCACCATCGAACCGATGCTGTTCGGTGACTGGTTCAAGGACGTCATCTTCGTCGGCGACAACCACGTCGGCCTGAAGGAGCTCGAAGCGAACTTCCACGGCCCGCTGGCGATGGCGATCCACGGCCTGCAGACCGCGCCGTTCTGGCTGGCGATGGGCGGTGTCGTGGTGGCCTGGTTCTTCTACATGGTGAGGCCGGACATCCCGGCCGCGATCCAGCGCATCTTCAAGCCGATCTACTGCCTGCTGGAGAACAAGTACTTCTTCGACCGTTTCAACGAGATCTTCTTCGCTGGTGGCGCGCGCGCGCTCGGCAAGGGCTTGTGGAAGGCGGGCGACCAGGCCCTGATCGATGGCGTCGCGGTGAATGGCACGGCCAGGCTGGTGGGCTGGGTCGCGCAGATGTCACGCCTGTTCCAGACCGGCCACCTGTACCAGTACGCCTTCGTGATGATCATCGGCGTGTTCATCCTGCTTACCTTCTGGTTCAACCGCGGGTAAGCGGGGCAGGGCAAACAGGAACGTACTCATAACAAGATGGAACGCGCCGCCCGCGGCGCACTGAACGGAAAGCAACGATGACGGACATTCCTCTCCTCAGTCTGGCGATCTGGGTGCCGATTCTTGGCGGCCTGCTGGTGCTCGCGACCGGCTCCGATCGCAATGCCCCGCTGGCGCGGATGCTCGCCTTGGCGGTTGCCGTGGTGGGTTTCGTCGTCACCATTCCGCTCTACACCGGCTTCGACACGACGACCAGCGCGATGCAGTTCGTCGAGCTCAGCTCCTGGGTGCCGCGCTTCAACATCAACTACCACCTGGGTGTCGATGGCATCTCGGTGCTGTTCGTGATCCTCAACGCCTTCATCACCATCATGGTCGTGATGGCAGGCTGGAAGGTGATCGAGGATCGCGTGGCGCAGTACATGGCGGCCTTCCTGATCATGTCGGGCCTGATGAACGGCATTTTCTCGGCGCTGGACGGCGTGCTGTTCTACGTGTTCTTCGAGGCTTCGCTGATTCCGCTGTACCTGATCATCGGCGTCTGGGGCGGCCCGAACCGCGTCTATGCCGCGATCAAGTTCTTCCTCTACACGCTGCTCGGCTCGCTGCTGATGCTGATCGCGCTGCTGTACCTGTTCATGCAGTCCGGCGGCAGCTTCAGCATCCTCGACTGGCATCAACTGCCGCTGCAGATGGAGCCGCAGATCCTGATCTTCCTGGCCTTCCTGATCGCCTTCGGCGTCAAGGTGCCGATGTGGCCGGTGCATACCTGGCTGCCGGATGCCCACGTCGAAGCGCCCACCGGCGGCTCGGTGGTGCTGGCCGCGATCGCGCTGAAGCTCGGCGCCTACGGCTTCCTGCGCTTCTCGCTGCCGATCGTGCCGGATGCGTCGCAGGAGCTTGCCTGGCTGATCATCACGCTGTCGCTGATCGCGGTGGTGTATATCGGTTTCGTCGCGCTGGTGCAGGCCGACATGAAGAAGCTGGTCGCGTATTCCTCGATCTCGCACATGGGTTTCGTCACCCTGGGCTTCTTCATCTTCAACCCGATGGGTGTCGAAGGCGCGCTGGTGCAGATGATCTCGCACGGCTTCGTCTCGGGCGCGATGTTCCTTTGCATCGGCGTGCTGTACGACCGCGTGCATTCGCGCCAGATCGCCGACTACGGCGGCGTGGTGCATACCATGCCCAAGTTCGCCGCCTTCTTCATGCTGTTCGCGATGGCCAACTCCGGGCTGCCGGCAACCTCGGGCTTCGTCGGCGAATTCATGGTCATCCTCGGCGCGGTGCAGTTCAACTTCTGGGTCGGCTTCTGCGCGGCGATCACGCTGATTCTCGGCGCGGCCTACTCGCTGTGGATGTACAAGCGGGTGGTGTTCGGCAAGGTTGCCAACAAGCACGTGGCGGAGCTCGAGGATCTCAACTCCCGCGAGTTCGCCTTCCTCGCCATCCTTGCTTTCTGCGTGCTGGCGATGGGCCTGTATCCCTATCCCTTCACCGAAGTGATGCACGCTTCGGTCAACGAACTCCTGCGGCATGTTGCCGTGAGCAAGCTCTGAGTGCCGTCAGGCTCGAGGCACCTTTAGAGACACTTAACGGACTGGTCAGAAGATGAACTTTGTCGTCCCCGACTTCTACCCCGCCGCGGCAGAGATTTTCGTCGCCGTGATGGCCCTGGTGATCATGCTGGCGAGCACCTTCGCCCGCAGCATCGCACGCTCGCTGGCTTACTACACAACGCAGGCGACGCTGATCGCGGCGGCCTTCATCACCATCTACACGATGCAAGGCGAACCGGTATATACCTTCAGCAACCTGTTCATCAGCGATCTGATGGGCAGTTTCCTGAAGCTGATGATCTATTTCGCCACCGCGATCGCGCTGCTGTACGGCCGGGGCTACCTGGCCGATCGCAAGATCGACAAGCCGGAGTACTACCTGCTGGCCTTGCTGATGACGCTGGGCATGATGGTCATGGTCTCGGCCAACCACATGCTGCCGATGTACATTGGCCTGGAAATGATGTCGCTGGCGCTGTACACGATGGTCGCCTTCGATCGCGACTCCGCACGTTCGACCGAAGCGGCGATGAAGTACTTCGTCCTCGGCGCGCTGGCCTCGGGCCTGCTGCTGTACGGCATGTCGATGGTCTATGGCGCGACCGGCTCGCTGGAATTCTCCGCCGTCGCCCAGTCCATCTACAACCAGGCGGCGAACCAGACCGTGCTGACCTTCGGCCTCGTCTTCCTGGTCGCTGGCATCTGCTTCAAGCTGGGCGTGGTGCCCTTCCACATGTGGGTGCCGGACGTCTATCAGGGCGCGCCCACGGCCGTGACGCTGATGATCTCGGCCGCGCCCAAGCTCGCCGCGTTCGCGATGGCCGTCCGCCTGCTGATCTGGGCATTGTTCGACGTCGCCGAGGAATGGCAGGGCATGCTGATGCTGGTCGCGGTCGCGTCGATCGCACTCGGCAACCTGGCAGCGATCGCGCAGCAGAACATCAAGCGGATGCTGGCCTATTCCGGTATCTCGCACATGGGCTTCATGCTGCTCGGCCTGCTGGCGGGCGTGGTCGATGGCGACCGGCACTTCGCGCTCAATGCCTACAGCTCGGCGATGTTCTATGCCGTCGCCTACGTGATCATGAGCCTGGCGTCCTTCGGCATGCTGATCTTGCTGTCGCGGGCCGGCTTCGAGGCCGAGAACATCGACGACTTCAAGGGCCTCAACAGGCGCAGCCCGTGGTTTGCGCTGATGATGCTGTTCGTGATGTTCTCGATGGCGGGCGTGCCTTTCTTCATCGGCTTCTTCGCCAAGCTGGCCGTACTGCAGGCGGTGGTCGCCGCGGGCTATTTCTGGCTGGCCGTGGTCGCGGTGCTGCTGTCGGTGGCGGGGGCGTTCTACTACCTGCGCGTCGTCAAGGTGATGTACTTCGATGCGCCGGTCGACGAGTCGCCGATCCATGCGCCGGCCGAAGTGCGGGTCATGCTGTCGGCGAACGGCATCGCGATCGCTGCCCTGGGCCTGGCGCCGCAGATGCTGATGTCGCTGTGCGCCTACGCCTTGCTCGGCTCGCTTTGATTCGGTGAGCACGACCCGGCCCGACCCGCTCGAAGAGCGGGAGCTGGCGAGCGAGCAGCTCGTCGACGGCAGGCTGCTCAAGGTTTGGCGCGACCGGGTACTGCTGCCCGATGGCAGCGAGGGGCTGAGGGAATACATCCGCCACCCCGGCGCCGTCGTCGTGGTCGCGCTTCTGCCGGATGGCCGTCTGCTGTTCGAACGCCAGTTCCGCTATCCCTTGCGGCGGGTGTTCCTGGAGCTGCCCGCCGGCAAGATCGATCCCGGCGAGGACATCCTCGCCTGCGCCCGGCGGGAGCTGCGCGAGGAAACCGGCTACGAAGCGGAGCAGTGGCGCTACATCGGCGTCATGCATCCGTGCATTGGCTATTCCGACGAACGGATCGAGATATTCCTCGCTACGGGGCTTCGCCACGTCGGGCATGCGCTGGACGACGGCGAATTCCTCGAATTGCTCAGTCTGAGCGTGGAGCAAGCCGAGGAGGCGATCCACAACGGCGAGCTGACCGACGGCAAGTCGATCGCCGCGCTCTACCGCTGCCTGCCCCTGATCCCGGCCGGGCAAGGCTGAACTGCGCTGGAATATTCCGGACAAAACGTCGGCTGAGAAAGGCCCGGCCTTCGATCAGCCATCGGCAGGGGCAGCCCGCCGGTAAGGGGTGTGCTCGTCGAGTTCGTCCAGGTAGAAGCCCATCTGTGTGCGCTCCCGTTCCAGGTAGTCATCCACCGCGGCGCTGAAGCGCGGATCGGCGATCCAGTGCGCCGACTGCGTCCTGACCGGCAGAAGCCCGCGGGACAGCTTGTGCTCCCCTTGTGCGCCGCCTTCGAAGCGCCGCAACCCATGCCGGATGCAGTATTCGATCGCTTGGTAGTAGCACAGCTCGAAGTGCAGGAAAGGCAGCGCTGCGATCGCCCCCCAGTAGCGCCCGTACAAGGCCTCGTCGTCGCGCAGGAAGAAGGCGCAGGCGACCGGCCGTTCTTCCCGTTCGGCGAGCAGCAGCAGAACCTGGTCCGGCATGCCGGCGGCGAGCCGCAGGAAGAAATCCAGGTTCAGGTAGGGCGTCGAGCGGTGTGCGGCATAGGTGTTGGCATAGCAGCGGTTCAGGAAGGCCCAGTCCCCGTCCCGGGTGCTGCGGCCGTCGAGCCAGCGCATCCGCAGGCCGTGCATCGATGCGCGGCGGCGCTCCTGGCGAATCTTCTTGCGCTTGTCGTGGTTCAGGCTGCCGAGGAAATCCTCGAAATCGCAATAAGGGCCGGCATCGTCCGTGTCCGTCGCCCTCCTGCCGTTTTCCCAGTGGAACTGCACGCCATGGCGTACGGCGAGGCCGCTGTCCCGCAGCAGTTCCAGATCCCGCTCGTGCGGAAACAGCACGTGAAGCGAAGACATGCCGCTGCCTTCGACCTGGTGCAGCACGGCATCGACGAGTTGCCGGCGCGTGGCAGGCGAGCGCCCGAGGATGCGCGGCCCCGGAATCGGCGTGAAAGGCACGGCCGCCAGCCATTTCGGATAGTAGTCGAGGCCGTGTTCTTGGTAGGCCTTTGCCCAGGCCCAGTCGAAGACGTATTCACCCCAGGAATGCGTCTTCAGGTACAGCGGCATCGCCGCGATCAGCCGTCCGCCGTCCCACAGCGTCGCATGCCGCGGTATCCAGCCGCTGTGCCCGCCCACGCAGGCGCTCGCTTCCAGCGCGTGCAGGTAGGCGTGGCGCAGATGCGGCGGCAGCGGATCGGGCGACAGGGCGTCCCAGTGCCGGGGAGCGATGGGTGCGATCGAGTCGAAAAAATGCAGTCCGTCGGGAAAGGGCATCGCGGGAACTTGGGAAATGCCGGAGGTATTGCAGTGCCATGCCGGCAGAGTCGGGGTGCTGCTCAAATTTTGTGCAGTGCAAAGATACGCTTTGGCGGCGGCCACTTGCAAGCGCTGTCCACGGCTTATCCACAGGCTTGCTCACCCGGCTTGTGGGTTGTCCCCGTCCGGCGTGCTGCGTGGCCGGGGCGACACCGCGGCATCGATTCGGGTGCTTCCGGGGCGGTGGGCGGGCAATACCGGGCCCGATCACTGGGTATGTCAGACGAAGGGCGCGCGATGGGATTCGCGATGGGATTCGATAAGGGCGGGCGTTATCCGATAACATTCAGCTACCACAACGAAGATCAGAAACAGGAGAGGCCGATGAAGAAGATCGAAGCGATTGTCAAACCGTTCAAGCTGGATGAAGTCCGCGAGTCCCTGTCCGAAGTCGGCATCACCGGTCTGACCGTCACCGAGGTCAAGGGCTTCGGCCGCCAGAAGGGCCATACCGAGCTCTACCGCGGGGCGGAATACGTCGTCGATTTCCTGCCGAAGATCAAGGTCGAAGTGGTGGTGAGCGACGAACTGGTCGATGCCGCGGTCGAGGCGATCGTCAAGGCAGCCCATACCGGCAAGATCGGTGATGGCAAGATTTTCATCATGCCCGTCGAGCAGGTCATTCGCATCCGTACCGGCGAGACCAACGAAGCGGCGATCTGAACGGCGAGAAAGGCGGGCAATGAAAGAAGGGCGGCGTTCGGCCGCTTCTTCAACTGCGCGCGCCGTTCTGCGCGCGCAGCAGCACCAGCAGTGCGCCGCCGCCGCCATCGTGCGGACCGGCCTGGCAGAAGGCCAGGATCTCCTCGCGCTGTGCCAGCCAGCCGCGCGACAACTGCTTGAGAATCGAGACTTTGCCGGGGGAGCCGTGGCCTTTGCCGTGGATCACCCGGATGCAGCGCTTGCCCTGCAGCAGACTGTCGCTCAGGAAGCGGGCCAGCGCTTCGCGTGCCTCGTCGCGCACCAGGCCGTGCAGGTCGAGCTGGCCCTGCAGCACCCAGCGCCCCCGCCGCAGATCCGTCAGTATTCGTCGCGGCAGGCCGGGGCGGAGGAAAGCCGCTTCTTCCCCCATGTCGAGCCGATCCTCGAAGCTCAGCGGCGCCGCCAGGGATTCGCCGAGTGCCGCGCGTTCGTCTTCCTCACGCTTGATCGGCGCCGGCCGGGGCGCGGGGCGCTGCAGTTCGACCCGGTTGCGGGTGTCGATGGGGCGGACGTCGGCCACCATGCTGTGGAACAGCGACGCGGGGTCGCCGTTGCCGGCATCGGCGGGCAGGACGCGCCCGTCCGGGCGCGCCGCCCGCGCCTTGTCCGCGGCCGGCGTGCGCATGCCGTGCCGCAGCGGCGTATCGAGTTCGATGCGTCCCGTCTCCCGCAGCGGCACCACGCCTTCGTAGGCGAGGCGCAGGGGATCGAGCCGGGCGGCCGGAGCGCCCGGTCCGATGCTTTCCTCGTCCTGCTGCGGCGATCGCGGGCGTGGCAGCGGCGCCGGGCGTGCCCGTTCGATTTCGGCCCGGTTGCCGCTGCGGACCGGTACTGCCGCGCCCACGGTCTTGCGAAACAGCGCCAGTTCGGCTTCGTCGGGCTGGATACCCGGAGTGGCGGCCTTGGCGTCGTCCGCAATCGGAGACGGCCGGATCCGCTTGCCCGGGGAATGCTGCGGCGGCGATGAGGGCATGCCGCCCTTGCCGTCCTGCAACTGTCTGCGCAAGCCGGCGAACGGCGTATTGCCGCTGGCGGGCCGGCAAGGCCGGCCGTCGCCGGCATGCTTGTCCGCCGGTTCGGCCGGAGGCGTGCGCGGGCGGCGGCTCATCGGTCCGCTCAGCTGCCGAGGCCGTCGAGGTAGCGCTCGGCGTCGAGCGCGGCCATGCAGCCGGTGCCGGCCGAGGTCACGGCCTGGCGGTACACGTGGTCCTGGACGTCGCCCGCGGCAAACACGCCGGCAACGCTGGTCTGCGTGGCATTGCCGTTGCGCCCGCCCTGGGTGACGATGTAGCCGTCTTCCATTTCCAGCTGGCCTTCGAAGAGATCGGTGTTCGGTTTGTGGCCGATGGCGATGAACACGCCCTGCAGGCCGACGTCGCGGGTCGCACCGGCATTCACGTCCTTGATGCGCATGCCGGTGACGCCGCTGCTGTCGCCGAGCACTTCATCGAGCGTGCTGTTGAGCGCCAGTTCGATCTTGCCCGCGGCGACCTTGTCCATCAGCTTGTCGACCATGATCTTCTCGGCGCGGAACTTCTCGCGGCGATGAACCAGGGTGACTTTCCTGGCGATGTTGGCGAGATACAGTGCCTCCTCGACCGCGGTATTGCCGCCGCCGACCACGGCGACGTCCTGGTTGCGGTAGAAGAAGCCGTCGCAGGTGGCGCAGGCCGACACGCCGCGGCCGGCGAACTTCTCTTCCGAGGGCAGGCCGAGATACTTGGCGGTCGCGCCGGTGGCGATGATCAGCGCATCGCAGCTGTATTCACCCGAGTCGCCGACCAGGCGAAAGGGCTTTTCGGCCAGCTTCACGGTGTGGATGTGGTCGAAGATCATCTCGGTGTTGAAGCGTTCGGCATGCTTCTGGAAACGTGCCATCAGGTCCGGGCCCAGCACGCCGTCGGCGTCCGCCGGCCAGTTGTCGACGTCGGTCGTGGTCATCAACTGGCCGCCCTGGGCGAGGCCGGTGATGAGAACGGGGGCGAGATTCGCGCGTGCGGCATACACCGCGGCGGTGTAGCCTGCCGGGCCGGAGCCGAGGATGAGCAGGCGGGCGTGTTTCGTGGTCATCGGGAGCGTTCCTGCGGTGAAACGATAAATTATAGCCGAGCCGGCCGCGGCGGCAGGCCGGAGGAACGGAAGGGTGGCAGCGACCGGATGCCATGGCAATCGCCCGGGCAATATTCGTTTACACTTGTGACATATCGACCAGACAAGCCTGCACTTGCAGGTTCTTCCGTGGAGTCAGCATGTCGAAAACCGCTGCAGTGTCCATCATCGCCCTGAAGACCTTCCCGCTCTTTCACGGGCTGTCAGACGATGTGCTCGCCAACGTGGCTCGCGTCTCCATGATGCGGCGGATTCCGCGCGGCCAGCCGGTCGTCAATGCGGGAGATCGCTCCGATTTCGTCTATTTCGTCCTGACCGGCAGCCTGAAGGTCATCGTCAGCGACGAGGACGGGCGGGAAGTGATCCTGTCCATCCTCGGCCAGGGCGAGCTGTTCGGCGAGATGGGCATGTTCGACGAGCAGCCGCGTTCGGCGTCGGTGGTGGCGGTGGTACCGGCCGACCTGGTGCTGATCGCCAAGCAGGATTTCCGCGTGATCATGCGCGACAACTTCGACATCGCCTGGCGGATCATGTGCAACCTGGCCAGCCGCCTGCGCAATGCCGACCGCAAGATCGAGAGCCTGGCGCTGATGGACGTATACGGCCGCGTCGCCCGCCTGCTGATCGAGATGGCCGAGGACGTGGGCGGCGAAACGGTCGTGGTGCGCAAGATATCCAAGCAGGACATCGCCAAGATGATCGGCGCCTCGCGCGAGATGGTGAGCCGGGTGATGAAGGATCTGGGGCAGCAGGGCCTGATCGAGGAGCGTCCGCAGGGAATCGTGCTGCGCGAACGCCTCAGCGAGGTCTGATCCCGGGGCACGACCCGGCAGGGGCGCGTTTCGCCGGAGTCTGCATGCCGCTCCGGCCTGGGGCTTTGTGAGGATGCGCAACGCGGCGCGGGAGCGCCGGGGCGTATCGCTTATAATCGACGCTGTTGTTTCATTCAGGTTTCGCGCCGCCGCCTCATGCAGTCTCGCTCGTCCCGCCCTCAGCCCCTGCCCGAAAAGATCTCGCTGCTGCTGCAGGAGGCTCGCTGGCTGATCCTGGGCGTCATGTCCCTTTACGTCGGCCTGATCCTGCTCGGCTACAGCAAGGCCGATCCGGGCTGGTCCCATGCCTCGGACGTCGCCAGCGTGATCAACCCCGGCGGGCGCTTCGGCGCCTGGCTGGCCGACCTGCTGCTCTACCTGTTCGGGCTTTCGTCGTGGTGGTGGGTGATCTTCCTCGGCTACAGCCTGCTGTGGGGCTTCCGGCGGCTGAAGAACCGGCTGACGCTGGACCACCGGTCCTTCATCTTCGTCATGGCCGGCTTTCTCGTCGTGCTGCTGACCAGCAGCGCGCTCGAGTTCCTGCGCTTCCACGGCCACGGCGCCCAGGTGCCGCTCGCGCCGGGCGGCTTGCTGGGGATGGAGATCGGCGGGCTCACCCAGCGCTATTTCGGCTTCACTGGCGGTACCCTGCTGCTGCTCGCGCTGATGGCTTCGGGGCTGTCGCTGTTCACCGGCGTGTCCTGGCTGGCCGTGGTCGAGCGGGTGGGGCTGTTGCTGGAGCAGACCGTGTTGGCCGTGCAGCAGGGCTGGCAACGCTGGCAGGATCGCCGCGTCGGCCGCGAAGTGGCGCAGAAGCGTGAAGCGGTGGTCGAGACCCGGCGCCGCAAGACCGAGAAGGTGGCGCCTGCGCCGCTGCGCATCGAACCGCCGCTGATCGCCGTGCAGAAGTCCGAGCGCGTCGACAAGGAACGCCAGCAGACTCTGTTCGCCGATGCGAGCGCAGGCGCGATGCCGCCGCTGGCTCTGCTCGATCCGGCTTCCGGAGATGTCGAGCCGCCGTCGGCCGAAACGCTGGAATTCACCTCGCGCCTGATCGAGACCAAGCTCGGCGACTTCGGTGTCGAGGTCAAGGTGCTGGCCGCCTATCCTGGCCCGGTCATCACGCGCTACGAAATCGAGCCGGCGACCGGCGTCAAGGGCAGCCAGGTGGTCAATCTGGCCAAGGATCTGGCGCGTGCGCTGTCGCTGGTGTCGGTGCGGGTGGTCGAGACGGTGCCGGGCAAGTCCTGCATGGCGCTGGAGCTGCCCAATCCCAAGCGGCAGACGGTGCGCCTGTCCGAGATCGTCGGCTCCAAGGTCTATCACGACATGGGTTCGCCGCTCACCGTGGTGCTCGGCAAGGACATCGGCGGCCAGCCGGTGGTCGCCGACCTGGCCAAGATGCCGCACCTGCTGGTGGCCGGCACCACCGGTTCGGGCAAGTCGGTCGGCATCAACGCGATGATCCTGTCGCTGCTGTACAAGAGCGAGCCGGACCGCGTGCGGCTGATCATGGTCGACCCGAAGATGCTCGAACTGTCGATCTACGAAGGCATCCCGCATCTGCTGGCGCCTGTCGTCACCGACATGAAGCACGCGGCGAACGCGCTGAACTGGTGCGTCGCCGAAATGGACAAGCGCTACAAGCTGATGGCGGCGGTCGGCGTGCGCAACCTGTCCGGCTACAACAAGGCCGTGCTGGAGGCGCGCAAGGCCGAGATGCCGCTGACCAACCCCTTCTCGATCACGCCCGAGAACCCCGAGCCGCTCGACACGCTGCCCTACATCGTCGTCATTGTGGACGAACTGGCCGACATGATGATGGTGGTCGGCAAGAAGGTGGAAGAGTTGATTGCCCGCCTCGCGCAGAAGGCGCGCGCGGCGGGCATCCACCTGATCCTCGCCACGCAGCGGCCGTCGGTGGACGTCATCACCGGCCTGATCAAGGCCAACGTGCCGACCCGCATCGCCTTCCAGGTGTCCAGCAAGATCGACTCGCGCACCATCCTCGACCAGATGGGCGCGGAGAACCTGCTCGGCATGGGCGACATGCTCTACCTCGCGCCGGGCACCGGCCTGCCGGTACGGGTGCATGGCGCTTTTGTCGCCGACGAGGAGGTGCACAAGGTGGTGGATCACCTCAAGCGCGTCGGCCCGCCGGACTACGTCGAAGGCATCCTGTCGCAACCCGAGGACGACCTCGATGCCGCGCCCGGCGGCGGAGGCGATGGCGGCGATGGCGAGGCCGACCCGCTGTACGACCAGGCGGTCGAAGTCGTGATCAAGACCCGCCGGCCGTCGATCTCGCTGGTGCAGCGCCACCTGCGCATCGGCTACAACCGCGCGGCGCGCCTGATCGAGCAGATGGAACGTGCCGGCCTGGTGTCGGCGATGGGCAGCAACGGCAACCGCGAAGTGATCGTGCCGGCCAAGGAGAGCGAATGATGGGAATGCATTTCGGTACAGGGGCGGTGGCTCGCCGGCTTGCGGCTCGTGCCCCGGTGATCGCGCGCGTCTCGCTGGCCCTTGCATTGGCTTGTGCCGGCGCTGCCGCGCTGGCGGCGGACGGCATCGCCCAGTTGCGCCAGTTCGTGTCGGAGACGCGCAGCGCCGAAGGCGATTTCGAACAGATCGTCGTTGCCCGCTCCGGCCGCAAGCCCCAGCAGGCGTCGGGCAGCTTCGCCTATGCGCGGCCCGGGCGCTTCCATTGGGAGTACCAGCGTCCCTACCGCCAGGTACTGGTCGGCGACGGCAGCACGCTGTGGACCTGGGACCCGGACCTGAACCAGGTCACGGTGCGCGCGCTCGGCGATGCCCTGGGGGCGACGCCGGCGGCGATCCTGTTCGGCAGCGGTGACATCGAAGAGGGTTTCGTTCTTGCCGATGGCGGCAGCGATGGCGAACTGGACTGGGTCGAAGCACGCCCCAGGCAGACCGACAGCGGCTTCGAGTCCCTGCGCATCGGCCTGAAGGATGGCCGTCTGCACAGCATGGAGATGCGCGACAACTTCGGCCAGACCACGCTGATCCGCTTCACCCGGCTGCAGCCGAACCCCGACCTGGCATCCGACCGCTTCCGTTTCGAGCCGCCGGCAGGTGCCGACGTGATCGGCGAACTGCCGGGCGCGGCGGGCAGCAGCGGTGCTGCTCCGACGCGTTGACCGTGGCCGATCTGTTCGAATCCATCGCGCCGCCGCAGGTGCCGCTGGCCGAGCGCATGCGGCCGAAGTCGCTCGACGAGGTCGCAGGCCAGGCCCATCTGCTGGGCGAAGGCAAGCCCCTGCGGCTGGCCTTTGCCTCGCGCAAGCCGCATTCGATGATCCTGTGGGGACCGCCCGGCGTCGGCAAGACCACGCTCGCCCGCCTGATGGCGCAGGGCTTCGACGCCGACTTCGCCGCGCTGTCGGCGGTGTTTTCCGGGGTCAAGGAGATCCGCGAAGCGATCCAGCAGGCCCAGGCGGCGAAGGCGCGGGGGCGGCACACCATCCTGTTCGTGGATGAAGTGCATCGCTTCAACAAGTCGCAGCAGGATGCCTTCCTGCCCTATGTCGAGCAGGGTCTGGTGACCTTCATCGGCGCCACCACCGAGAACCCTTCCTTCGAAGTCAATTCGGCGCTGCTGTCGCGTGCGGCGGTCTACGTCCTCGAACCGATCGATGCCGAGGCCATGACCGCGCTGTTCGAGCGGGCGCGCCTGGCGGCATGTCCGGACCTGCCGTTCGACGACGACGCCCGCGAACGCATGATCGGTTTTGCCGACGGCGACGCGCGGCGGCTGATGAACCTGATCGAACAAGTGCAGGTGGCGGCCGAAACCGCGGGCGCGGCAAAGGTTGATGCGGCCTTCGTCGATGCCGCGCTGTCGCAGAACCTGCGCCGTTTCGACAAGGGCGGAGAAGCCTTCTACGACCAGATATCGGCGCTGCACAAATCGGTCCGGGGCTCGAACCCCGATGCCTCGCTCTACTGGCTGTGCCGGATGCTCGACGGCGGCGCGGACCCGCTCTATGTCGGCCGGCGCCTGATCCGCATGGCAGTGGAAGACATCGGCCTCGCCGACCCGCGGGCGCTCGAAATGACGCTGAACGCCTGCGCCACCTACGAGCGCCTCGGTTCTCCCGAAGGCGAACTGGCGCTGGCGCAGGCGACGATCTTCCTCGCCTGTGCGGCCAAATCGAATGCAGCCTACAAGGCCTACAATGCGGCGCGCGAATTCGTCAAACGCGACGGCTCACGCCCGGTGCCGCTGCACCTGCGCAATGCGCCGACGAAGCTGATGAAGAGTCTGGGTTACGGCAAGGCTTACCGCTATGCCCATGACGAACCGGGCGCCTATGCCGCCGGCGAGAGCTACCTGCCCGAAGGCATGGCACGTCCCGAGTGGTATCGGCCCACGCCGCGTGGCATGGAAGGCCGCATCGCGGAAAAGCTGGCCCAGTTGCGTGCGCTGGATGAAGCTGTAGAAAGCCCGAACGCCCGACCGCTTGGCAAGCAGGCGGGCGAGCGTTCGGCGTCGGATGGCGCAGCTAATGCGTCAGCGGATGATCGGCCATGAAGCGGGCGCAGACGGATTCCGCCTTGGCGGCTTTTTCCTTGTCGCCGCATTCGTTGGCACGCTCGACGAGGTCGAGCATGAAGTTGGTCAGCAGCAGGACTCCTTCGGGTGTCTGGACCAAGCCGCAAACCACTTGCGCAGCGGCGGCATCGGGGATCCCTTCATGTTCGGCAACCAGCGCGACTTCGTCGTCGGTGATGTCGCAGTAGTCCAGGCAGTCACGAATCGATAGCATATTCACTCCTCCATTGTTACGCCGTCTGATGCGGCTTGTTGATTCTTTGAACTTATCCGACAAAGCGGAAATAGCAAGTTCAATTTACGTAGGGTGAACTTTGTAAGGGATTGATTTATTTAATCGATTATTGCGGTGCGTCATTCCGGGAAGTGTTCCTTGCCTGCTCATGACCGCTGCCGAAGCATCTGCGGCTGCCCGCACGATCGAGTCCGCGACCGCAGCTCGACTGCACGCCGCACGCTTCAACTCCAGGCTTGTTTCAGGCCGATGACCCACCAACGATTTTCAGGACAACTCGATGCTCGATATCCAGCTTCTGCGTAACCAGATCGACACCGTTGCCAGCCGGCTGTCCAGCCGCGGCCTGCAACTGGACAGCGCCGCCTTCCTCGCGCTCGAGGAAGAGCGCAAGCAGCTCCAGACCCGGACCCAGGAACTGCAGGCGCGCCGCAACGCCCTGTCGAAACAGATCGGCATGCTCAAGGGCAAGGGCGAGGACGCCGGCCCGGTGATGGCCGAAGTGGCCCAGCTCGGCGACGAGTTGAAAGCCTGCGAGCAGGCCTTGCCGGGGCTGCTCGAACGCATCAACGATTTCGTCGCCCGCCTGCCCAACCTGCCGCACGAGAGCGTGCCGGTGGGCGAGGACGAGAGCGGCAACGTCGAAGTCCGCCGCTGGGGCACGCCGGCCAGCTTCGATTTCGAAGCGCGCGACCACGTCGATCTCGGCGCGCCGCTGGGGCTGGATTTCGAGACCGGCGCCAAGCTGTCGGGCTCGCGCTTCGCCTTCCTGCGCGGGCCGGTGGCGCGCCTGCACCGTGCGCTGGCGCAGTTCATGCTCGACACCCATACCCGCGAGCACGGCTATACCGAGTGCTACACGCCCTACATCGTCAACCGCGAGGCGCTGTTCGGCACCGGCCAACTGCCCAAGTTCAAGGAAGACCTGTTCTGGGTGCTGCGCGGCGGCGACGAGGAGGGCCTGGAGCAATACCTGATCCCGACCGCCGAGATCACGCTGACCAACAGCGTGCGCGAGGAAGTGCTGGCGCTCGATGCGCTGCCGATCCGGATGACGGCGCACAGCCCCTGCTTCCGCTCGGAAGCGGGCAGCGGCGGTCGCGACGTGCGCGGCATGATCCGCCAGCACCAGTTCGACAAGGTGGAAATGGTGCAGGTGGTCGAGCCCTCGACCAGCTACGAGGCGCTGGAACAGATGGTCGGCCATGCCGAAGCCATCCTGCAGAAGCTGGAACTGCCGTATCGCGTGATCACGCTATGCACCGGCGACATGGGCTTTTCGGCAAGCAAGACCTACGACCTGGAAGTCTGGCTGCCGGCGCAGAACACCTATCGCGAGATTTCGAGCTGCTCGAACTGCGAGGCTTTCCAGGCCCGCCGCATGCAGGCGCGCTTCAAGAACGCGCAGGGCAAGAACGAGCTGGTGCATACGCTCAACGGTTCCGGGCTGGCCGTCGGCCGCACGCTGGTCGCGGTGCTGGAGAACTACCAGCAGGCGGACGGCTCGATCGTGATCCCGAAAGTGCTGGTGCCCTACATGGGCGGCATCGAGCGGCTCGAACCGGCGCTCTGAGCGCCTGCTCAGTCGGCCTTGCCCAGCCGAAGGCGGGGCAAGGCCGGCCCCGCTTCGTAGGGCGGCTCCAGGCGAGCCAGGATGTCGTGGTAGCTGCGTACGTTCTCCGTCATCACCACCGCTTCGCCGCCGCGCGCCGGGCCGGATTTGAGCCGCTGGGCGTATTCCGGCCGGGACAGCAGCGGCAGCACCGATTTCATTTCCCACCACGCTCGATCGTCCTTGCCCAGCCGGCGGGCGATCGCACGGGCACCGTTCATGTGCCCCATGCCCAGGTTGTAGGCCGCCGTTGCCAGCCAGGTGCGGTCCGGTTCGTCGATTTCGTCCGGCAGCAAGCCTTTCAGCATCGCCAGGTAGCGCGCGCCGCCGAGGATGCTCTGGCGAGGGTCGAGCCGGTCGTTCACGCCCAGCCGGTCGGCCGTGTCCGCCGTCAGCATCATCATGCCGCGCACGCCGGTGAAGGAGGTGGCCTGCGGATCCCAGTGCGACTCCTGATAGGCCACCGCGGCGACGTAGCGCCAGTCGATGCCGGTCTGGGCTTCGGCCTCGTGGAAGAAGGCGCGGTAGCGGGGCAGGCGTTCCTGGATGCGGGCCAGGAAAGTGGTGATGTCGGCAGTGTTCAGACGGCGCACGTAGTCGAAGTAGCGGTCGGCCAGGCGGGCGAGGCGGCCGTCGGCCGCGGCCCGGCCGATGAAGGCGTCGACTTCGGCCGCCAGCGCGTGCTGCCCGGCCGGCAGCGCCCAGGCAATGGCCGAACGTCCCGGCAGCTCGTAGACGATTTCCAGTGCGGGATGGAGATGGGCGGCAAGCGCATAGTGCAGGCGGTCGGTGGCGACCAGGTCGAGCTTGCCTGCGGCGAGATCGGCAAGCAGTTGTTCTTCACCGGCCTTGATCGGGAAATGCACGTTGACGCCGGGACGGTGCTTGCGGATGTCCATGATCTTCTCCGCCGCCAGCGAGCCGCGGCGGGCCGAGATCGTGCGTCCGGCGAGAGACTGTTCGTCGGCCGATGCTTCCGCCTGGCCGCCGCTGCGGCCGACGACGACGTACTCCACCTCGCGCATCGGCTTCGACCATCGCAGCGGCAGGCGCCTGTTCACACCCAGGCTGGCGGCGGCCATGTGTACCTGGCCGTTGATCACCGCATCCAGCGCACGGGTGGTGTCGGGGTAGGGCACGAAAGTGACGTCGACGTCGAGCTCGTCGCCGAGCGCCAGCAGCAAGTCATGCTCGAAGCCGCTTGCCCGGCCGTTTTCGTCGAGCCGGTAGGAGATGGCATCGTGGCGAGTGGCGATGCGCAGCTCACCCAGGCTGAGGTAGTCGGCGATGCGGGGTGTTTCGGCCGGCCCGCAGGCCGCCAGCGACAAGCCCAGCAGCAGGGTCGATAGTCGTCTCGCGGCAGCGGTTTTATCGCCCCGCATTCTGCATCCACTTCGCTTCCCATGCAGCGAGCTCGGGCAGGTATTGCCCCAGCCCGCGCTGCAGTTCGGCCTCCAAGGCTTCGAACTGTGCATGCAGGGCCGTATCCACCTGCGTGGGCATGAGCGGCTGGAAGTCGATCACCATGTCGCCGGCGGGGCGGCCCGCGCGGGCGGGGAAGCCTTCGCCATCGAAGCGGACCTGGCGTGCCGATGCGCTGCCGGCCGGGATCGTCACCTTGCGCGGCCCGCCCGGGTGCGGGACGGGCACTGTCCCACCGAGCAGCAGGCGCAGCGCGCTGATCGGGCGTTGCAGCAGCAGGTCGCGCCCCTTGCGCGTGTATAGCGGGTGGGCATTCAGCCGGATGCGCAAGTGGAGATCGCCGGGCTTGCCGGAGTGTTCGGGATGGGGCTCGCCTTCGCCGCTCAGGCGCAGGCTGTCGCCGTCGACCAGCCCGGCCGGCAGGCTCACGGCCAGCCAGCGTTCACTGGTTTGCTGGCCGCTGCCTTCGCAGTCCGGACAGGCCGCGGTGCTGCGGTAGCCACGGCCGGCGCAGGCCGTGCAGCTTTGCAGGCCCTTGCCATTGCGCACCTTCCCCGAGCCGCGGCAGGGTTCGCACAGCCGGGTGAAAGTCAGCCGGATTTCGCCCGTGCCCGAGCAATGGGTGCAGCTGCTCGCCTGGCTCAGGCAGATCTGCCTGGTGCCGCCGAGGAAGGCCTCTTCCAGGTCCAGCTCCAGGTCCATGGAGCGGTCGGCGCCGCGGGGGGCCGTCTCGGCATCGGCAGGCGCATCCGTGTCCTGCCCGGAAGCAGCAGGATCGGCGTGGCCGTGTTCTTCCGCGCTGGCGTCTGCCGGCTTGAGTCCCGCGAGCAGCTTGTCGTGCGCACGGCGCAGCGCCTTGAAGTGCTCGGCGGCGGCAGGTGCCGGATTGCGGTCGGGATGCCAGCGCATTGCCAGCCGGCGAAAGGCACGCTTGACGTCGGTCGGGGTGACGCCCGGTGCCAGGCCGAGCAGTTCGTAAGCGTCGCGCATGGTGGGCATGGGGGTGGGAAGGGGGCACCGAAGCGAGAAGGCGGGGCGTATAAGCCTAAACGAATGGACGCACAAAGCAAAAGGCCCAGTCCGAAGACTGGGCCTTTGCGCGTATCTGGCGCGCCCGGAAGGATTCGAACCTCCTACCCCCTGGTTCGTAGCCAGGTACTCTATCCAGATGAGCTACGGGCGCAATCTCGAAAACGTTTATGGCCCGTCATCGAAAGGCCGGAAAAGCTGGCGCGCCCGGAAGGATTCGAACCTCCTACCCCCTGGTTCGTAGCCAGGTACTCTATCCAGATGAGCTACGGGCGCTTTTTGCTGCACTGCGAAGGAGCGGGATTATAACTGCTATTTCCGCCTCTTCAACTGTTTTTTGGCGGAGAGGGTGGGATTCGAACCCACGGTAGGCTTGCACCTACGCCTGATTTCGAGTCAGGTACATTCGACCACTCTGCCACCTCTCCGCTCGAAGCTCGGCATTATAGGGTGTTTTACAGCCAAGTAAACGCCGATGGCCGATTTTTTAGGCCGTCGTGGTCTTGGGGGACATCTCTTCCCAGGCCCGCACGGCTTCGGCAGCGTACATCAGGGCCGGCCCGCCGCCCATATAGGTGCACACGGAAAGGGTTTCCATCATCTGCTGGCGGCTGGCACCGAGCCGGATCAGCGCCTTGACGTGGAAGCCGACGCAGGCGTCGCAGCGCTGGGTGACGGCGATCGCAAGGGCGATGAGTTCCTTGTGCAGCTCGGTGAGTTCGCCTTCCTGCAGCGCCCCCTTGGCCATCGCATTGAATCCCTGCATCGTCTCCGGCGCTTCCTTGCGCAGCGTGCCGAGGGCCTTGGTGACGTCGGTGGTGATCTGGACGAAGGACTTGGACATCTCACGGGTTCCTTTATTTAGAATTTAATACAATTCTAATATTAACCTGAAACTGCTGCACGCAACCATCCATCGATGGCTGCAGCGGCTGCGCTCGGGGTGCCGGCCGCTGCGGATCAAACCGAAGGAGAGAAAAGGCTCAGTCGCGGCGCTTGTCGCACTCGATCAGCGCGTAAGCCGAGTGGTTGTGGATCGACTCGAAATTCTCCGACTCGACCACGTAGGCGTCGACCCGCAGCTCGGCATTGAGCAGGGCTGCCACGTCGCGCACCAGGTCTTCGACGAACTTGGGGTTGTCGTAGGCACGCTCGGTGACCCATTTCTCGTCCGGGCGCTTGAGCAGGCCGAAGATTTCGCACGAGGCCTGGCTTTCGACCAGTTGCACCATGTCCTCGATCCACAGGTGGTCGTTGAGCACGGCGGTGACGGTGATGTGCGAGCGCTGGTTGTGCGCGCCGTAGTCGGAGATCTTCTTCGAGCAGGGGCACAGGCTGGTCACCGGCACCACGATCTTCATCGTGAACTCGTAGCGGCCGCCTTCGCGGATCTCGCCGATGAAGGTGACTTCATAGTCCAGCAGGCTGTTCACGCCCGATACCGGCGCGGCCTTGTTGATGAAGTAGGGGAAGCTCATCTCGACGTGGCCGGTCTCCGCTTCGAGGCGTTCGACCATCATGCGCAGCATCGGCTCGAAAGATTCGACCGAGATGTCGCGCTCGTTGGTGTTCAGGATCTCGATGAAGCGCGACATGTGGGTGCCCTTGAAGTTGTGGGGCAGCCCGACGTACATGTTGAAGTTGGCGACGGTGTGCTGGACGCCGCCGGCCTTGTCGCTGACCTTGACGGGGTGGCGGATCGACTTGATGCCGACCTTGTTGATCGCGATCTGCCGGGTGTCCGCGCTGCTCTGGACGTCCGGCATGACGGCGTCGATGGGGGTATTCATGGGCGACTCTCGGGAAAGGCTGCGGAACGGAGGCCGTTCAAGTAAGAAATGCAAGCCTGTTGCAACGAGCCTGCAATCTTAGCTTTCCCGACAAAAATACTCAACTATCGGCCTGATTCACTCCGGCAATGCTGGCGAGGATGCCTGCCTCGTCGAGGCCGGCCGAGGCCAGCAGCTTGGCCTGGTCGCCATGGTCGATGAAGCGGTCGGGCAGGCCGAGGCGCAGCACGCGCGGGCGCGTTGCCAGGGTGTCGACGAAGCGCGAAACCTCGGCGCCGGCACCGCCGATGACGGCGTTCTCCTCGATCGTCACCAGCAGATCGTGGCTGGCGGCGAGCTCGGCGACCAGGGCCTCGTCGAGCGGCTTGACGAAGCGCATGTTGACCACGGTGGCGTCGAGCGTGCCGCCGACGCGTTCGGCGACGTCCACCATGCTGCCCCAGGCGAGCAGGGCGATGCGCCTGCCCTGGCGGCGGACTTCGGCCTTGCCGATCGGCAGCGCGCTCATCTTCGCCTCGGGCTTGACGCCGCGGCCGCTGCCGCGCGGGTAGCGCACGGCGGTCGGCCCGGGGTGCTGGGTGGCGGTGTAGAGCATCTGGCGGCATTCGTTCTCGTCCGCCGGCGCCATCACCACCATGTTGGGGATGCAGGCGAGGTAGGACAGGTCGTAGGCGCCATGGTGGGTCGCGCCGTCGGCGCCGACCAGGCCGCCGCGATCGATGGCGAACACCACCGGCAGGTTCTGCAGCGCAACGTCGTGGATGAGCTGGTCGTAGGCCCGCTGCAGGAAGGTGGAATAGATCGCCACCACCGGCACGAAGCCTTCACAGGCCATGCCGGCAGCGAAAGTCACCGCGTGCTGCTCGGCGATGCCGACGTCGAAATAGCGCTTCGGGTATTCCTCGGCAAAGCGCACCAGGCCGGAGCCTTCGCGCATCGCGGGCGTGATGCCGACGATGCGCGGGTCGATCGCCGCAATGTCGCACAGCCAGTCGCCGAACACCTGGGTGTAGGTCGGCTTGCCGCTGCTCTTGCCGGTCTGGATGCCCGCGGTGTGGTCGAACTTGGAGACGCCGTGGTACAGGATCGGGTCGGCCTCGGCGAGCTTGTAGCCCTGGCCCTTCTTCGTCACCACATGCAGGAACTGCGGCCCTTTCAGCCGCTTCAGGTTCTGCAGCGTCGGGATCAGCGCGTCGAGGTCGTGGCCGTCGATCGGGCCGTAGTAATGGAAGCCGAATTCCTCGAACAGGGTGCCGGGGCTGATCATGCCCTTGGCGTATTCCTCGACCTTGCGCGCCAGTTCGGCGACCGGCGGCGCCATACCCAGCACCTTCTCGCCGACGCGGCGGGCGGTGTTGTAGGTCGAGCCGGACAGCATGCGGGCGAGGATCCTGGTCAGCGCGCCGACCGGCGGCGAGATCGACATTTCGTTGTCGTTGAGGATCACCAGCAGGTCGATGTCCTCGATGTCGCCGGCGTTGTTCAGTGCCTCGAAAGCCATGCCGGCCGACATTGCGCCGTCGCCGATCACGGCGATGGCGTGGCGGTCTTCCTTCTTGTTGCGGGCGGCTACCGCCATGCCCAGTGCGGCCGAGATCGAAGTCGAGGAATGCGCGGTGCCGAAGGTGTCGTATTCGCTTTCGCAGCGCCGCGGAAAGCCCGAGATGCCGCCCCAGTGGCGCAGGCCGGCCATCGCCTCGCGGCGGCCGGTGAGCACCTTGTGGCCGTAGGTTTGGTGGCCGACGTCCCACACGATGCGGTCGTGCGGCGTGTTGAAGACACGGTGCAGCGCGATGGAGAGTTCGACGGTACCCAGGTTGGACGACAGGTGACCGCCCGTCCTGGAGACGGATTCGATCAGGAAGGCGCGCAGTTCGTCGGCAACGGCGCCGAGTTCGCGGCGGTCGAGTGCCCGAAGGTCGGCGGGGGTGCTGATGCGTTCCAGGGTGGGGTAGGCCATGTGCGGTCCGATGCAGAATCGTTGTTGTCGTGGGCGGCGGGCGTAGGTGAGCCTTGCCGCCTCAGAAGGCGCGATGCACGATGTAGTCGGCCAGCGACTCGAGGCGCCCGGCGGCATCGCCGAAGGGCCGCAGCGTCGCCCGGGCGTCGGCCAGCATGTCCTCGGCAAGGCGCCTGGCCTCGCTCAGCCCCAGCAGGCTGACGTAGGTCGGCTTGTCGTTGTCGGCATCCTTGCCGGCAGTCTTGCCCAGCGTGGCGGTGTCGGCTTCGGCGTCCAGGATGTCATCCACCACCTGGAACAGCAGCCCCACCACCTTGGCGTAGTGGTCCAGGCGCCGCATGTCGGCTTCGTCCAGCGCACGTCCGGCATGCGCACCCAGCAGCACCGACGCGCGGATCAGCGCGCCGGTCTTGTGGATGTGCATGAACTCCAGCTCTTCGCGGCTCAGCTGGAGGCCGACCGAAGCCAGGTCGATGGCCTGGCCGGCGGCCATGCCGCGCGAGCCCGATGCGCAGGCGAGCATGCCGAGCATCTTCAACTGCGTCGCGGCATCGTCGGCCACCGGCGCATCGGCCAGTGCCTGGAAGGCGAGTGTCTGCAGCGCATCCCCGACCAGCAGCGCGGTGGCTTCGTCGTATTCGATGTGCACCGTCGGCTTGCCGCGGCGCAGCACGTCGTTGTCCATGCACGGCATGTCGTCATGGACAAGCGAATAGGCGTGGATCAGCTCGACGGCGCAGGACACGCGATCCAGCCGCTCCGGCGACGCGCCCGCCAGTTCGCCCGCAGCCTGCGCCAGCAGCGGACGCACCCGCTTGCCACCGCCCAGCACTGCGTAGCGCATGGCCTGGTGCAGGCGCTGGGGGGCGAGGTCGGCGCCGGGCAGCAGCGCTTCGAGCGCCTGTTCGGTGCGCTGCTGGATGAGTCCCATCCAGTCCTGGAACGAGGGGTTGCCGTTCATTGCGTGTTGTCTCCGCCGGCAAAGTCGGAAAGCGTCTCGCCTTCGAGGATTTTCACGCGCTGTTCGGCGCCGGCCAGGGTTTCCTGGCAGTAGCGCAGCAGGCCGACCCCACGCTGATAGCGCGTAAGCGCGTCTTCGAGCGGCAGCTTGCCGGACTCCATTTCCTGCACGATGGCTTCCAGTTCGGAAACCGCGGCTTCGAAGGACTTGGGGGAGGTCGCCGACTTTGGCATGGATGAATAATCTGGCGCGGCAAAAGCGGGAAAATAACCGATCGCAGGTCTGGCGGTCAAACAGGGGCTGGCTTACACTAACCCGTTTATTTTTCCGGATTTCTTGTCCGCAAGGGAGGTTCGGGGATGTCCGACATCGCTTCCAAAGCTCAACTGGCCCAGGCCGTTTCGCAACTGCCTGTCTCATGGTACTTCGACCAGAAGGTGTTCGAACTGGAGAAAAAGCTCCTCTTCGATGCCGGGCCGGGGTACGTTGGCCACGAGCTGATGGTGCCCGAAGTCGGCAACTACCGCTCGCTCGAATGGCTCGACCATTCCAAGCTGCTGTTCCGCACCGGTGCCGGCATCCACCAGATGTCCAACGTCTGCCGCCATCGCCAGGCCATCATGCTGCAGGGCAGCGGCAGCACCGAACACGTCGTATGCCCGGTGCACCGCTGGACCTACGACCAGCAGGGCGAGCTGATCGGCGCCCCCCACTTCGCTGAAAAGCCCTGCTTGGGACTCAAGCGCGACGCGCTGGAAAACTGGCACGGCCTGCTGTTCAAGGGCCCGCGTTCGGCCAATGCCGATCTCGCCGGCATGACGGTCGCGCCGGCGCTGGACTTCTCCGGCTACAAGCTCGACCGCGTCGAAATCCACCAGTGCAACTACAACTGGAAGACCTTCATCGAGGTCTATCTGGAAGACTACCACGTCGTGCCCTTCCACCCCGGGCTGGGCAGCTTCGTCACCTGCGACGACCTCTCCTGGCAGTTCGGCGACTGGTACTCGGTGCAGCAGGTCGGCATCACCTCGCTCGCCAAGCCGGGTTCGTCCACCTATGCCAAGTGGCACCAGGCGGTGCTCGACTACTACGGCGAGAAAAAGCCCGAGCAGGGCGCGATCTGGCTCACCTACTACCCCAACATCATGGTGGAGTGGTATCCGCACGTGCTGGTCGTCAGCACGCTGATCCCGACCGACGTCGATCGCACCACCAACGTCGTCGAGTTCTACTATCCGGAAGACATCGTCGAGTTCGAACGCGAGTTCGTCGAAGCCGAGCAGGCCGCCTACATGGAAACCGCCATCGAGGACGACGACATCGCCGAACGCATGGACCGCGGCCGCCTGGCGCTGATGAAGGAAGGGCGCAACGAAGTCGGCCCCTACCAGTCGCCCTACGAGGACGGCATGCAGCACTTCCATGAGTTCTATCGGCGGGTGATGGGCGCGCAGCCTTGAGGCGCCGGCGGCAAGCGCGGCTGCAATAATATGTGTGTTTCCATGTAATTGGAGTGAGACATGTTCAAGCCACGTCATGCAATTGCGGTTCTATTGGGCGGCATTGCATTCTCCGCGCATGCGGACAATCCGGCATGCCAGCAAAAGGCCACGGAAATAGAGCAGCAGATCGAATATGCAAAATCACATGGCAACACACACCGCTTGCAGGGCCTGGAGCGCGCCCTGGCCAATGTGAAGGCGCACTGCACCGACCAGGCTCTGATTCGCGACAAGAAGGACGAAATCAGGGAGCAGGAAGAGGAAATACGCGAAATCCTGGAAGAAATACGGGAAAAGCAATCCGAAGGCCGCTACGACAAGCTCGTCAAGCTGGAAAGAAAGCTCGAGCGGGAACGTGCTGAAAAGGATGTTCTGGAGCGCGAACTTCAAGCACTGGAGAACGCCGGGCCTCGATGAGGCGGCCAGCATCAGGCCAATGCATGCTGAAGGTGGCCGTATTGTCGCTGCAATATCAGGGCGCCGGTGCCCCAGCCAGTGCCCCAAAGTGCGCCCTCAACCGTAATTCGCGCCGGGTTCCTGCATGCCGCTGCTTATTTGGGTGACGATGCGCGCCCGCAGCCAGCGGGCAAATTCGGCTTCGTCGAGGGTGCCGTCGGCCAGGCCGAGATACTGGGTATAAAGCTCCAGGTCATCGGCCGCCAGCGTGCAGCCATTGAGTTCGATGAAGACTTCACATGCCACGGCGGCGGTGCGCTTGTTGCCATCGACGAAGGGATGGTTGCGGGCCAGGCCGAAAGCAAGGCTGGCCGCCAGGTCGGCCAGGTCCGGCGGCGGTTCGCCGTAGGCGTGGCGTTGCTGGGGACGGGCCAGGGCGGAGTCGAGCAGGGCCTCGTCGCGCACGCCGCCGGCGCCGCCATGCTCGGCAAGCTGGCGGTCATGAATGGCCAGTGCCAGTGGCTTGCTGATCCAGACGATCATCACAGGTTTGCCCCCTTCACTGGGCAAGCTTGTGCAGCAGCGTTCTACGCTTCTGCATGATCCGCTCGGCCACGGCCATCTGCTCGGCCAGCACCGGATCGTAGGCAACCAGCTTGATGCCATCGGGCGTTTCCAGCGCATAAAGCGCATCGCCCTTTTCCAGGCGCAGGTGGGCCAGCAGTTCCTTGGGGAGAATGACACCGGCGGAATTGCCGATGCTGGTGATCTTGAGCTTCATGGCGGGCCTCACGCTGGATGATGTTATAACTTATGTTATCACTCTACTTCCAGGCTCGGGAGATTTCGGCAATCGGCAGCACAGGCGTGCTGTTGGCGCAAAAAAAAGCGCCTTGCATGATGGCGTGCTTACTGTAGTCTGCAGCGCCTGCCGGGCGGTCAGCCGGCGGGCGAAGCCCAAGGCAGTGCGGGCGCCACCAGCCGCTTGCCGCCATCCCCCGGAACGCAGCCGAAGCGTGCCGCACCCGATTCCCAGTCGGCCTGGGCCTGGGCGACGTAGTCGCGGTCGTGGCCGACGAAGTTCCACCACATCGTGATGTCGCGCCCGAACGGAGTGCCGCCCACCAGCAGCGCACGGCTGTTGCCGGCGAACCCGAGGTCGAGGCGCTCGCGCCCCGGGCCGAGGTAGGCGAATTCATCCTCGGCCAGGCGCTCGCCAGCCACCGACACCCCGCCTTCCAGCGCCAGCACGCCGTACTCGAACCCGGGCTCCAGCGCCACCGTGGTCGTGCCGCCTGCGGCGGACGCGAGGTCCATTCCCAGCAGCGGCGTGAAGACCCGCGTGGGCGCCTGGTGTTCCGCATGGCGGCCCGCCAGCAGCGTACAGGCCACGCCGTCCTGCGACCAGTTCGGCAGCATGGGGTAATGCTCGAATGCGGCGGCGGTATCCGCGTGCTCAGGCGGCAGCGCGATCCATAGCTGGGCCGCATGCAGCCTTTCTTCCCCCGGCAGCGAATCCTCGGTATGCACGATGCCCGTGCCGGCGGTCATCAGGTTGACCTGGCTCGGCTGGATCACCTGCTCGCTGCCGAGGCTGTCGCGGTGCAGGATGCGGCCCTCGATCATCCAAGTGAAAGTCTGCAGACAGGTATGCGGGTGGGCGCCCACATGCATGCCCTGGCCGGCACCGAAATTCACCGGGCCGACGTGGTCGAGAAAACACCACGCCCCCACCATCCGGCGCTGGCGCGTGGGCAAGGCGCGGAAAATGGCCAAGCCTTCTCCGATTTCGGCTTTCCGCAGTGAAATGCGTTCGATCGTGCTCATGGGTGACAGTCGGGCCGTGTGGTGGGGGATGGCTGTACTGTAGTATCGGGGGCCGGAAAGGCCAAGGCTCGGCTCGCTGTTGAAGAGTCCGTCCTGTTCGTGGGGCACAGTAAGCTCTGCTGGTGGCTGGTGCCTCCCGGGTTTGCCAGCGCTACGCGGTGGGGATAATTCGGCTGGGAGTTTATATCTCCACATGCTGTGGTGGTGCAGAAGTCATTGTTGTGTTCAATATTTCACGCAGAGTTCTTGGTCGCTGGACTATCCTCTATTCGGTTTCAATGGATGGCTTCAGACGGCCAGGAGCGGTCGTTGAGGAATTTTCCCGATAGCAGACATCCCAACTAGCATTGCACGGTGTCCGTATTATTGAAGCCGTTATACGGACACCACCGAGGCTCCTTGCTCCACAGATTACTCCGGAAGCATGGTTGATGCATCGTTATTAGTTGTTATACCAAATACATATTAGCTACTCGGGAGATTTAGCTAATGGGGTTCTACCTAAGAAAGAGCATCAGTGTTGGCCCTTTACGATTCAATCTGTCGAAGTCCGGCATTGGAGTTTCTACTGGGGTAAAGGGCCTTCGATTCGGCGTCGGGCCACGGGGCAACTATGTCCACATGGGACGCGGTGGCCTGTACTACCGGGCCACACTTCCGCCGTCTTCGGCCCCCCGTAAGCCACTTATTCAACCCGACTTACCCTCTTCTCCTCAGATACCGTCGGGAACTCACGCACCGCTCGAAGAAATTGAGTCAGCACATGTATCGCAAATCGTCGACTCGTCCTCCCGTGAACTTCTCGATGAGCTGAACCGAAAGCGCGCAAAGATGCGACGGTGGCCTGTTGTAGCGGTTGCCTCTGTCGCGATACTCGGTTTGGGTGTATCTTCAAATTGGCCAACATGGTTACTGCCTGTCCTTCTTGTTGCTGGCGCAGTTGGTACATATATAGCTCACAGCCGCGATGCTTTGGAAAAGACTGCTGTCTTGTTCTACGATTTTGATTCCGATATGGAGGCCGCCTACGCTCAACTTCACAGCGCAGCCAGCCAACTCGCCAACTGTGCTGCTGCATGGCATATCGAGGCATCTGGGAAGGTTCATGACCGAAAATACCATGCGGGAGCAAGCAATCTTGTTCGCCGAAAGAGCACATCCATCCAGAGGGCTGAACCTCCCTACGTCAAAACGAACATCGAAACTATCGCAGTTGGCGTGGGGCGTCAGACGCTACATTTCTTTCCCGACCGCATTCTTGTCTATGACGCAAATGGCGTTGGTGCCGTTGGCTATTCGGAGTTACGCGTTGACGTAAGCGCAACCCGGTTCATCGAGAGCGATGCCGTTCCTCGTGATGCCGAGGTTGTTGGCCGTACTTGGATGTACGTCAACAAGTCTGGCGGTCCAGATCGCAGATTTAAAAACAACAAGGAACTACCGGTCTGTTGCTATGAAGAAATTGCGCTGTCGAGCCAATCGGGATTGAATGAAGTCCTGCAACTGTCCCGTTGCGGATCGGGCAGCAATTTTGCCAAAGCAATTTCCCTGCTCAGCAGGACAATGCCTAAGGAAAGCAGCAGTGTCGCGCAAGCGGCATAACTTTACAGTTGAGCGGACCTGCGTAAAAACCGCACAGATCGCTCACTTTCACGTTGCACATCATGAAGCCACACCCTGCACTTCAAACGCTGCTAACCGTGCTACCAGTGCTGACTGCCGGCCTGTACTTACTTGGCCTCAGTTACCATCAGGGCTATCTTGCGGCATTTGGAATCGATGACTCGGTATTCCCCCTCGCAAGCGACAAGGCACTCTTCACAGGCTTTTCTCGCTTGTGACGGTTACATTTCCTGCAGGTCTGTACGCAATTGGAGCCCTCGGTGCATTTGTAATATTGGTAGCTGTTGCCGCTGTACTGTCATCAACAGCACGGGTTCAGTCCGTAGTCACTCGCATCAGGGCATGGATGGTTTGTCGTTGTCCGAAGGCAATCACACCTCCTGTAGCAGGTGATCTCATCGACAAGAGTGCAACTGTGTATGGGTACGTATCTGGATTCATCCTCGCCGTATTACTTCTCCTGCTGATGGCGGCGTTCTCAGCTAAGAGCGGCCGACAACAGGCAGAAAAGGAGGCGGCAGAGTTTCAAGGCGGGAAAGCCACAAGCGTGCAACTGTTCTCGTCTCAAGCTCCTACCCCTTACCTCGCCAAACTGGTTATATGCGGGGACAAATACTGCGCCTTCTGGTCCAGCGCGGGCACCATCGTGCTGAGGCACGAAGCAATTGACCGAATCGTGGCACAAAGCCCTTCGCTCAAGGAAATAGCCGCTGGCAAGCCGGTAGTCGCACCTTCGCCCGAGCGCTGAAGGTCAGCTTCGGGTCGATGCTGTTGAAAAACCAGCTTCCCGAGCGACCGCCGTCCGCCCCGAGGACGTTTTTTCGGGTTAAGCCCCCGATTTCTGGATGGCGAAGCGGGTTTTCTAGGTCATTTCACCCAATTTCCTGCGCTGTGGACGCAATTTGCCCGCCAAAGGGCCGCGGAGGACTGGCCAGCTTGGCCAGCCGACGCAGATTCTGGACTGCAGCCGCCAAGGTGAATTCATCCCGGGCGCCGTTCATGCCCCGTAGTCGCAGGCGGTCGAGTCTGAGGATGCACTTGAGATGGGCAAAGAGCATCTCGACTTTTTTCCGCTCACACCGGGATTGCTGGTATTGGGCAGTCTTTCGGATGCACCGAGCCATTTCCCGGGCATCCTCATGGATGCTACGGGCGATTTTCCGCATGGGGGTATTCGGGCAGCACTTGGCCTTCATTGGGCAAGCTGTATTGACCCAGCAGAACCTGCTCAGGTTAAGCGGCTAAAGCAAATGCCTCAGCCGGGGTCTTCATGCCGAGCGCCTGGTGTGGTCGCCGGTCGTTGTAAAAGCGTATCCAGTCGCCGATCACGCGGTTGGCATGTTGGATCGTCTCGAAGCGATGCCGATGCACGCACTGCTCTTTGAGCGTGCGGATCACGCGCTCGACCATACCGTTCTGCTGAGGGCAATGCGGCGTGATGAACTCCTGGCGCAACCCATAGCCGCGTACCAGTGCGGTGTAGCTGCGCGACGTGAACACCAGCCCATTATCCGAGCGCAACAGGAACGGCTTCGGCACACGGCCTAATGTCCCGAAGCGCGCAATCAAGGCATGTTCAAGAGCGCTGCCCGCGGTGCAGGCCTTGCCGCTGCGAGACAGGTGCCAGCCTAAGAGTTCGCGCGTGTGACAGTCGATCACCAGCGCCAGCGTTGCCCAACCGTCCCGGCCAGCCCACACCCGGCACATGTCCGTGGACCAGCGCTCGTTAGGCATCGTTGCCACCGATGGCAGCGCCTGGATCCGAGGCCTGAAGCCGATCGGCCGCTTACGAACCTGCCAGCCCATCAACTGGAACACGCGCTGCACGGTGTTCTTGTTGAACCCCAGCAGGTGCGCGACGGTCCGGTATCCAAACGACGGCGACTCCTCGATCATCGCCTTGATCGGCGTGGCGAACTTCGGGTCAACCTTCGGCGCGGACTTAACTGGTTTGTAGTACACCGTGCGGCGCGGCACACCGAACCAGCGACACAGCTTGGCGATCGAGACGGTGATGCCATCTGCTTGCAGTCCCTGGCGGATCGTCTCGATCACTTCTCGTCCTCGCCCAGCAGGGACTGCAATTTTTTTCTGGCGCGCAGCTCCAGCATCGCTTCGCCGTACGCCTCTTGCAGCTCTTTAAGCTGGCGCTCGTACTGCTCACGGACATCCTGCGGGCTGGCTCGCAGGGCGTTCTCCATACCCCGCTTGCCGTCACCCACCCACTGCTCGACTTCCGATGGTGACAGGTCGTACTGGCGGCTCGCCTCGGCCACTGTCGTCTTGCCTTGGATGATGTCCAGCACCAGCGCGCTTTTGCGCTTGGCCGTCCAGCGTTTGATGTCTTCTTCCATCTTCGTGCTCATCGTCATTTCCTCGATTATGACGTGAGCAGGTTTTCACTGGGTCAATACAAAGCTGCGCAGTCATGTTGGCTGGCGCGATAGACAACGGTATCGGCCTGGGTAATATGGCTCCGCGGCTTCTTGAAGGGGCGCCAGTTGTGCTTGAGCGCCTTGCCGGCCGGGCAACGATATTCCTTCTTCTCTGCATCCCACGAGAAATCGCTGCTGGGGAAAGTGTCGTCCCGACGCTCACTCTTGTCCCAGACCGGCACATGGGGCTCGATTCCTTTCTCCTCGACCATCCAGCCCAACATCGGCGCTGTGCCATAAGCGGTATCGCCGATGAGTCGGTGCGGGGTGAGGTCGAAGCGTTCCTCGACCCGTTCCACCATGGTCTTGGTGGATTCCACCTCTGCCGTCCGGTGGGCCGGCGTGGGCTCCACATCGAGGATCACACCATGGGCGACATCGATGAGGTAATTGGTGGAGTAGGCGAAAAAGGCTGGCCCGCCCGGGGCGGCTGTCCAGCGGGATTGCGGGTCGCTCAGGGAAATCCGTTTGGGAACGGTCTCGGCAAACATCTCATCATCCAGGTTCTCCAAATACTCGCGCACAGCCCGGCTGCAATGAGCCGGGTTCTGCCAGACGTAGGGCTCGTCCCCCGGCATGGCTAGTTTGGTGCTCGCCTCGGCCGCCACAATGCTGGCATCCATGGCAAACCCTTCTCCCTTGACCAGGCCGGCCGCCATGCAGGCGCGCACCACTTCATCGAAGAGCCAGCGGAAGGTGTCGCTCTCCCGGAAACGCCCGTGCCGGTTCTTGGAGAAGGTGGAGTGGTTGGGGAGCGCATCCTCCAGCCCCAGGCGGCAGAACCAGCGGTAAGCCAGATTGAGATGGACCTCCTCGCACAGCCGGCGCTCGGAACGGATGCCATAGCAGTAGCCGATGATGAGCATGCGGATCATCAATTCCGGATCGACCGAGGGGCGCCCGGTGGTGCTGTAGTGGTCTTCCAGGTGGGGGCGTAGCCCCTTCAGGTCCAGGCAGCGGTCAATGGCCCGCAGCAAGTGGTTGGCGGGAATGTGATCCTCCAGGTTGAAGCTGTAGAATAGCCTGTCCTGATTGCCCTTCTGCTGCCCCATCATCCTGGCCACCCCAGCGCATCAATCCATAGGACATATTTTACCGCCGGGTTTTTCAACAGCATCGGTCGATCGCAGCCGTTCACTCACCCGCCGATTAACCACAGAGTCCCCGCTGACTTCCGCGTGAGATGGCATAGTCCGTGAAGCAAGCACCACCTACCGTCCACGCTTCATCCCGGGCACTTTCACTTCCCGTAACCGAAACTGCCCGTCAGTAAACTCATAACCCAGCCGTAACGGATCGTTGGGGAAAGCATCAAGCAAGCCTTCGTCCAGCAACATTTGCGGGTGAGCCAAGGGCTGACCGGCTTGCGTTTCGTAGCGTGCCTGGGCATCGCGCAAAGCAATCAAGCCTTCCAGGCGGATGATCCGCCTGTCGAGCATTTCGCGCAGTTTGTCGTCGCCGGCTTGCGCGCGCTCCTGGCGTAGAAAGGCCAGCGCGACGCGCTGGTCGGCAAACTCGCCGGCCTCGATCATCACGCCCATGCGGCGCAGTGTGGCGGCTTGTTGCGGGTCGGCGGCGCGGTCGCTGGCCAGCTCCATCGCGTTGCGGGCGGCGGCGGCGTCGCGGTTGAAAAACCATTCATTGAAGCCGAGGTAAAAGGCTGGGTATTCGTCCCACATCCGGCAATCCGTCGCCCGGCGCAGCACGTCCAGCCCTTCGGACGGTGCGCCGCCCCAGGACAGCATGGCGTTGGCGATGTAGTAGTTGTCCTCGTGGCAGGGATTCAACTGCGCGACCACCCGATGCGCGCGGATGCGGAAGGAGGCACTGGCCTCGTTGTCAGCGGTGCTGTCGTCGGCCGTTGCCGCTGCACGGATGGCTTCGAAATCCGCGGCCAAAAAGCGGTCGCCGCCTGCCAGCAGCACCTGCACCGGCGCGGAAATCACCACCCGGTCGGCCACGGCTGGCTGCGGTGGCGCCTGCAAGGGGCCTCGGCCCAGCACCAGCGCGGCAAACGCACCGAAGCCGGCGAGGGCGATCAGCAGGGCCTTGTTGGCGTGTGTTGCAGTCATGTGCGCCCCGTCAGGCGAAGCGCTTGCGCGTCAGCGCCCACACCGCTACCGCCGTCAATGCCGTGCAATAGGCCAGCGCGCTGGCCACATGCCACGGCCACTGTGCCGGCAGCAGGTCCATCTGGCCGTACAGCGCGATCATGCGCACGTCCAGCGCGGCCAGGTCGGGCAGCGCATAGCCCAGCAGGCCCAGCGATCCGCCATAAACTTCGGCGTTTTCCACCAGCCAGCTTTCGCGCTGCAGTAAGGCGACGATGGTGGAGAAGGAACGTGCCACCAGCATGAAGCCCAGCGTGCCGATCAGCACGAAACTGGGCGTGGACGCCACCACCGCCAGCAGCGCGCCCAGCGCGAGGATGACCCACAGGTCGAGCAGGATGAAGCCGATGGTGATGAGATAAGGCAGACCGAGCGATACCGGCGTGGACTGCGCATAGCCTTGACCGATCCAGTGGGTGAGCGCGGCCAGCGAAGCGGCCAGCACAGCCAGCAACGCTGCCATCAGCAGCCCCAGCGCGGCAAGGCGGCCCAGCAGAAAGGCATGGCGGGGGCGGGGGTAGGTCAGTGTGCTCAGGAAGAGTTTGCGCTCGAACTCGCGCGAGATCAGTTCCTGAAGCATCAGTACGCCGAAGATCGGCAGGGTGATGCGGATCAGCGACAGCCCCACGTCCAGTGCCAGGGTAGCGGGCTGGCGGCCGCTGAATTGCGCGGCCATGAAGGCGGCAATCAGCACGGCGGCCAGCAGCCACAGCGAGATGCTGAGGAAGCGGGCGCGCAGCGTGAGGCGGATGCCGACGGAGAAATCTGTCAAGCGGATCATTGTGTTTTTGTGCTCACGGTGTGTCCGACCGCACCAGACTGTCCGGAATCTGCTCGTTTCCTGGCGGGCAATCTGCTGCCTGCGTGATCTTGCCGCCCCCCGTGAGTGCCTGAAAGACGACGCCGGTACTGCTGCTCGAACCGTCGTTGAGTGTCAGCGTGCGCTTGCCGCCCGGATGGCAGGTCGATAAGCCGATGGCTGCCGTGCCGCACAGGTAGGCGCCCTTGACCTGATGCGACAGATGGAGCGTGATCCCGGTTTGCAGCAGCGCGCAATCCCCGCTGCTGCCTGCGGTGATGATTTCCCCGGAAACGACTGGTGCGGCGATGGCATTGCCGTGGAGAAGGACGAAAATGATCAGTAAACCAGTATGGTGGAGTGACATGAGAGAACTCCGGCACTGGAAGTCGCTAGTTGTTATATGCCGTAGGTACGGAATGGATTGGACAATTCATGATAAAAGGGGAAGCCGGTGTGTGCCGGCCTTCCCCTTCTGTACGCTAAGCAGTTATGCCTATGTTATGGGGTGGGAGGGGTTGCAGCCTCAGCAGAGGCCGTTGTGAGGCCCCCATCGCCTGTGCATCCATCACCTTCCACGACGCCAATTTTTCCGCCCAGCGAGGACGATGTAAAAATGATGCCTTGCGTTACGTCAGTCGGCGTAACGGCTCCCGTTTCTGCATCGGTAATGGGGGCATTGAAAACCTTTCGACCTGCAGTATGGCAGGTGGCGATTGCTGTGACGCTATCCTCGGTGTTGCATTCGATCACTCCGCGAACATTGGCAGAGAGCCCGACGCGGACCGTTTCGCTCAGCAGGTCGCACTGGAGCTCTCCATCGCCGCCAATACCAGCAATCGTATTGACTTCTCCAGGCGAAAGCACGACCGGGTCGGCAAGCGACATTGACGAAAAAGCGGCGCCAAGCAACAGCACGAGCAGTTTGTTCTTCATGATTGAATTCCTTTCGAAGCTTGATTGATCAAATCTGCGCAGCCATCATTACGGTTTCGCCATTCCGGGCGTCCGCATTGGCAGTGGCGTCATTCGCCTTGGCACGGTATTCATTGAACTGCGGAATCGCCACAGCGGCCAGAATGCCGATGATCGCCACGACGATCATCAATTCGATCAGGGTGAAACCCTTTTGCACCTTTTTCATTTTGTGCTCCTGGTTGGTTGTAATTTCGGGGTGCCTGAGCAGTCATGCTTTCGTCACCTTCCGGCTTTCCTATCGCAACTGCCGTGCCAGCTATTTCTGCGTGAGCTATTTCACGGACTTTTAGGGCTGGCACGGCGTGGGGCAGGGCGTCCGCGCCCGGTGGCATGGGCTGGGCTGTGCCACGAGAAGAGTTGGCACAGTGAGGGCATTGCTGGCACGCAGAAGCTGATCCTCGACTACCCGCGCCAGGCGCTGGAGTTCTTCGCCCAGGCCGAAGCGCAGGGCATCGATGACAGCGCGCGCATCACCCCGATCCGCCAGGAACAGCTCAAGGAGCGCCTGGGTGTCAGTAGGACTCCAATAATCCCCAGTGATGGGAAACGAATTTTCCCCACCCACCTTTGATGAGGGGTTCAAAGATGGAAGGAAACGAAGTGGCCGACGGTGTCGGCCCTCGGGCCGACACCGTCGGCGCCCGCGCTACGCTGCCCGCCTTGGCACACGGCGGGGAGACGGCGGTGGTCGGCAAGGAACGTTGGGAGGAGATTCGGCGGTTGCGCCAGTCCGGCTTGAGCGTGTCGGCGATCGCGCGGCAGCTGGATCTGGACCGCAAGACGGTCAGAGGCTGGCTGGCGAAGTCGGAATGGCAGCCATACCGCCGGGAGGAAGTCGCGCAAACGCTGCTGACCCCGCATCTGGAGTGGCTTGAGGCGCGTGCCACGCAGGTGCGCTACTCGGCGCGCATCCTGTACCAGGAACTGGTGGCCCAGCGCGGTTACGTAGGCGGCTACGACACGGTGAAGAACGCCGTAAGGCCGCTGCGGGCCGAAGCGGTGGCCGCCTCGCTGACGCAGCGCCGCTTCGAGACGGCGCCGGGTCAGCAGGCGCAAGTCGACTGGGGCCAGGTGAAGGTGAGGCTGGGCGGCGAAGTCGCCCGGGTTCACGTCTTCGTGATGACGCTGGGCTACTCGCGGCGCGCCTACGTCGAAGGTTTCGAGCACGAACGGCTCAGCTCGCTCCTGGCCGCTCACGAACACGCGTTCGCGCATTTCGGCGGACGCTGCGCCGAGCTGCTGTACGACCGCATGCGCACCGTCGTGCTTGGCACGGAGGACGGCAAACCGGTGTGGAACGCCACCTTCGATGCCTTTGCCAAGCATTGGGGGTTCGAACCGCGGCTGTGCCGCCCCTATCGGGCGCAGACCAAGGGCAAGGTCGAATCGGGGGTGAAGTACGTCAAGCGCAACTTCGTGCCGGGCCGCGTGTTTCGGGATCTGGACGACTTCAACGCGCAGCTTCACCAGTGGTCGCAGGACGTGGCCGACCTGCGCGTGCACGGCACGACGCACCAGCGTCCGATCGAGCGCTTCGCCGAGGAAGCGCCCGCATTGGTTGCCACCGCCGGCCAGGCAAGCTTCCTCGAGGCGATGGTACGCGAGCGGGTCGTGGCCGACGACTGGCTGGTCTCGATCGACGCCAACCGCTACTCGGTGCCGTGCCGGCTGATCGGCAAGAGCGTGCAGGTGGTGCGCGCCGGCGGCACCTGGCAGATCCGCTACCGCGGCGAGCTCGTGGCCGAGCACCCGGTGCTCGCCGGCCGTCATCAGTCGAGCATCGATCCGGCCCACGGCCCGGGCGCATTGGCGCGCAATGCTCGCCAACGCTTCGCCGAGCCGCTCGAAAGGCCGGCGCCCCCTGCCCACGAGGAGGTCGAGGTGCGTGACTTGGCGATTTACGAACAGATGCTGGAGGCCGCATGAATCCCGCCCAACTGGAACGCCTGACCGAGCATCTCACGAAGCTGAGGTTGTTCAAGAGCCGCGAGCGCCTCGAAGCGCTCCTGCAGCAGGCCGCCGCGCAGGAACTGGCCTACGCCGACTTCCTCGAGCAGGTGCTCGCCGAGGAGGTGGCCGCCAAGACGAGCAAGAACGTGGTGATGCGCACCTCGATGGCGCGCTTCCCGTTCGTGAAGCCGCTGGAGAGCTTCGACTTCTCCTACCAGCCCTCGATCGATCGCAAGCAGGTCCAGACGCTCGCTTCCTGCCACTTCATCGAGCACGGCGACAACGTCCTCGTGCTCGGTCCGCCGGGCGTGGGCAAAACCCACTTGGCGGTGGCCTTGGGACTGAAGGCGATCGAGGCCGGCTACCGGGTGCTGTTCAGTACCGCAGCGAACCTCATCGCCACCCTCACCAAGGCGCACAACGAAGGGCGGCTCGATGAGAAGCTCAAGTTCTTCACCACGCCGCGGCTCTTGATCATCGATGAGATCGGCTACCTGCCCATCGACCGGCTGGGCGCCAATCTCTTCTTCCAGCTGATCAGCCGCCGCTACGAGCGCGGCCCGATGATCCTCACCAGCAACCAGAGCTTCGGCGCCTGGGGCGAGGTGTTCGGCGATCGGGTGATCGCTACCGCGATCCTCGACCGGCTACTGCATCACGCCGTCACGCTGAACATCCGCGGCAACTCGTATCGACTGAAAGAGAAGTTGAAGGCCGGCCTCGTCCGTCCGGAACAGGCCGAAGCGTGAACGGGATGGGGAAATTTCAATTCCCGCCACTGAGGAAAATTGCGCTCCCCTTGACACCTGGGCGACCGCTTCCACGAACCGGACGTGCCGCTGCTGGTGGAGTGGCCTGACGGCCGACCTCGAATGCTGGGCGGACAACATCCTGGATGCACGCACGTTGGCAGACGTTTTCGGCGCGCGTTGACTTGGCGTGCTCGGCAAACTCGGCGAAAGGGCGGTGCTACACTGCCGCACCTGCAGGAGCCTGGGAAAAGCGGCATGGATTTCATCAACCTGAACACGGCGATTTCGCTGACCGGTCTGAGCAAGCGCACCTTGTGGCGGCGAATTGCCGATGGGGTCTTGCGGACGGAAGTGAATTCTGTTATCCCCCCCCCCGCAAATCCACAGACCCGCGTCTGTCTCGATGATGCACTGAAGCTATCTCCGCTCGACCTGGCTGCGGACGACCGTGCGCTGGTCCTTGCGGCGGATGGCGGGGATGCCGAAGCGCAGTGCGATCTGGGTCTGCTGTTATTGGGCCAGGGGCGTGCGGAAGATGCGCTGGGCTGGTTCGAGGCGTCGGTGCGGCAGGATTACCCCGAAGGGATGCACTGGCTCGGGCGCTGCCTGATTGCGGGGCAGGGTGTGATGGCGGACGAGAAGCGCGGCATCGATTTCATTGCCCGCGCAGCCAATCGCGGCCACGCTACTGCGCGGCACATGGTGCAGTTTCTGTACGACCCCGCGCGTCGGGCGCTGTCGTCCGCCGAACTGGAGGCCGCGCTCGACGGCATCGAGCGCAAGGTGGTGCTGGCGGCGCTGGAGGAGACCGCGGGCTGACATGGCCTGCACGCGGCTGAGAGTGATTGTTCGTGATTGATATATAAAGAGTTTTCCTGTTAAATTGAAATTCTATTTTTTACAGGAAAACTTCCGTGCAGGCACTTGCACATCAGCAGCAGCTCTTCATGGTCGAGTCGGACCAGGTGTACCGCGCATGGATAGATGCACTGCACCATGCGCGCAGCTACCGCTACGGCATGCGCTGGACCTCGTCGAAAGGGCTGCAGTATCTGGTGCGTCTGCATGATGCACGCGGCAATGGCAAGTCACTCGGCCCGCGCAATGCAGATACCGAGGCGCTGTTCGCGGCGTTTTCCGAGGGGAAGGTGAGGGCCGAGGCCCGTTTGAAGTCGCTGGCTGCCCGGATGAAGGAGCAGGCACGGCTCAATCGGGCCGCGCGGCTGGGGCGTTTGCCGAACATCGTCGGCGACATCCTGCTCGGGTTGGCGGCGGCGCGGATGGAGCACGATTTTTGCGTCGTCGGTACGCATGCAATCCACGGTTTCGAAGCGATGGCCGGCGTGCATTGCCGCATGGAGCTGCTGGCCTCGGGCGATGTCGATCTGCTCTACGATCCGCGCCGGCAGCTTTCCATCGTTGCCCGAAAGCTCGATGGGAGCGGTCTGCTCGGACTGCTCCGGAAAGTGGACCCGAGCTTCGCACCGTTGAACGACCAGCCTTTCCGTGCGGCCAACGACAAAGGTTTCATGGTCGATCTGGTGATTCCAGAGCGAGATCTTCGCGATGCAGCGGAAGTGACATTCGGCCAGAACGATCTTGTTGCAGTCGAGATTCCGAATCTGCATTGGCTGGTCAATGCGCCCAAGTACGATGCTGTCGCCGTGGCGGCCGACGGGCGGCCGGTGATGATGCGGGTACCCGATCCACGCGCCTTTGCCTTGCATAAGGCGTGGTTGTCGGAAAGGCCTGATCGGGAGCCGGTCAAGAAATCCCGCGATCGTGCACAGGCCGTGCTGGTCACGCAGATGATCCTGTCCTGGCTGCCCGCGTTCGAGTTCGACCCGGCACGGCTGCGCTACTTCAGCGCGGAGATGCTGCAGCAGGCGCAGTCCGTACTCGGGCAGGAAGCGGACATTCGCCTGCCGGGCCTGATGTTCTGAGGCTTCACGCCTGCCGGTCTGCCGTCTCCCGTGTCTGCAGTTCCTTCGGCAGCGGGAAGGTGATTTTTTCCGGCACGCCGTCCAGGTTGCGCACCGAGCCGCCGCTGAGTTCCTTCAGCCGCGCGATGACTTCGGCGACCAGCACTTCCGGCGCCGAGGCGCCGGCGGTGACGCCGATGCGGCGCTTGCCTTCGACCCAGGCGGGGTCGATGCCAGCCGCGTTGTCGACCAGGTAGGCCGGCACACCGCGCAGTTCGGCGACTTCGCGCAGGCGGTTGGAATTGGAGCTGTTGCGGGAGCCGACGACGAACACCACGTCGGCGTGCGGCGTCATGAACTTGACCGCGTCCTGGCGGTTCTGCGTGGCGTAGCAGATGTCGTCCTTCTTCGGCCCGACGATGCTGGGAAAGCGTTCGCGCAGCGCGGTGACGATGGCGGTGGCGTCGTCGACCGACAGCGTGGTCTGCGTGACGTAGGCCAGCAGTTCCGGGTCGGCGACCTGCAGGTGGGCGACGTCCTCGGGGGTTTCGACCAGATGGATGCCGGTCTTGACCTGGCCCATCGTGCCTTCGACCTCGGGGTGGCCCTTGTGGCCGATCATGATGATCTCGCGCCCTTGTTCGCGCATGCGGCCGACTTCGATGTGCACCTTGGTGACCAGCGGGCAGGTGGCGTCGAACACGCGCAGGCCGCGCTGCTCCGCTTCGTCGCGCACGGCCAGCGACACGCCGTGGGCGGAAAAGATGACGGTGTTGCCGGCGGGGACTTCGTCCAGTTCCTCGACGAAGATGGCGCCCTTGTTGCGCAGGTCGTCGACGACGAACTTGTTGTGCACCACTTCGTGGCGCACGTAGATCGGCGCGCCGAAGCGCTGCAGCGCGCGTTCGACGATCTCGATGGCGCGCTCGACGCCGGCACAGAAGCCGCGCGGGTTGGCCAGCAGGATTTCCTTGTCGCTCATGTTCGCATCTCTGTCGGGGTTGGGGCGGTGCTCACGACACGCCGATCACTTCCACCTCGAAACGGATGGATTTGCCGGCGAGCGGGTGGTTGAAGTCGATCAGCGCCGACTGTTCGTCGATCTCGCGCACCAGGCCGGAGTAGCGCGAGCCGTCGGGCGCGGTGAATTCCATGATGCTCATTGCTTCGATGTCTTCGTCGGGCATGTGTTCGCGCTTGACGCGCTCGATCAGCTCCGCACGGTGGGGGCCGAAAGCCTGTTCTGCTTCGAGCTCGAAGACGTGGTGGGTACCGGGCGAGAGGCCGATCATCAGCTGTTCCATGGCCGGCAGCATTTCGCCGGCGCCGAGTTGCAGCGTGGCCGGGGTGGCGTTGAAGGTGCTGATCAGCGGCTGGCCGTTGGGCAGCGAGATGCGGTAGTGCAGTGTGACGAGGCTGTTGGCCTGGACGGTCTGGCTCACGATGGCTTCTCCGGGGACGGCGGACGGCCATGGCGGAACTGTCCCCACAGCATCAGCACCACGCCGACGGTAATGGCCGAGTCGGCCAGGTTGAACGCGGGCCAACTGTAGCCGGCGTAGTGGAAATGCAGGAAGTCCACCACCGCGCCATGCACCAGGCGGTCGTAGACGTTGCCGACGGCGCCGCCGATGATCATCGCAAACGCCGTCGGCAGCAACGTTTCGGTGCGATGGCGCCAGGTCTCGACCAGCAGCCAGCTGCAGATGATCGCAGCCAGCCCGGTGAAGAACCAGCGCTGCCAGCCGCCGTGGTCGGCCAGGAAGCTGAAGGCCGCGCCGGGGTTGAATACCAGCACCAGGTCGAAGAAGCCGGTGACCGGCACCACCTGGCCGAGGTGCAGGCTGTCCAGCACCCATTGCTTGCTGAGCTGGTCGAGCACCGCGACCACGATGGCGAGTGCGGCCCACAGCGCCATCCTGGCCGCTGCAGGCGGGGTGGAGGCTTTGTGCATTGCGGGCAATACCTTAGGCATGGCTGCGGGTTTCGCCATCGCCGAACAGGTTGCTCACGCAGCGGCCGCACAGCGTCGGGTGTTCGGCGTGTTTGCCGACCGATTCGACGTAGTGCCAGCAGCGTTCGCATTTCTGCGCTTCGCTCGGCGTGGCGGCGATGCGCTCGTCTTCGGCGCTGGCGGCCTCGCTTAGCGTGGCGGCCGAGGTCATGGTGACGAAGCGCAGATCCTCGCCGAGGCTGTTCATGGCGGCGAATTTGTCGACGCTCAGCGCCAGTGCGAGTTCGGCCTGCAGCGACGAACCGACCCTGCCTTCGGTGCGCAGCGCCTCGATGACCTTGAGGCCGTCGGCGCGCACGGCGCGGATGATTTCCCAGCGCGCGACCAGGCCGGCTTCGCCTTCCTGCGCCGGTAGCGCATGGAAGCTGTGCAGCATGATGCTGTCCGGCTCCTCGCCGTCCTTCGCCGGATTCAGGCTGGCCCAGGCCTCCTCGGCGGTGAAGGACAGGATCGGTGCCATCAGCTTCAGCAGGGTCTGGGTGATGTGCCACAGCGCGGTTTGCGCGGCGCGGCGCGGCAGGCTGTCGGCGCCGGTGGTGTACAGGCGGTCCTTGAGGATGTCGAGGTAGAAGGCGCCGAGATCCTCGGCGCAGAACACCTGCAGCGCCTGCACGATGCGGTGGAATTCCATCCGCGCATAGTCGGCTTCGGCCTGCTGCGCCAGCTTGCGGGTGAAGGCCAGCGCGTAGCGGTCGATGTCCAGCCACTGTTCGAGCGGCACCGCGTCGCGGCCGATGTCGAAATCGGCGGTGTTGGCGAGCAGGAAGCGCAGCGTGTTGCGGATGCGGCGGTAGACTTCGACCACGCGGTCGAGGATTTCCTTGGAGATCGACAGTTCGCCGGAATAGTCGGTCGAGGCCACCCACAGGCGCAGGATTTCGGCGCCGAGCTTGCCGGTGACTTCCTGCGGCACGACGACGTTGCCCAGCGACTTGCTCATCTTGCGGCCCTGGCCGTCGACCGCGAAGCCGTGGGTCAACAGGCTGCGGTAGGGCGCGTGGCCGTCGATGGCGCAGCCGGTCAGCAGCGAGGAATGGAACCAGCCGCGGTGCTGGTCCGAGCCTTCGAGATACATGTCGGCGCGCGGGCCTTCGGGGTGGCCGTCGTCGTGCGAGCCGCGCAGCACGTGCTTGTGCGTGGTGCCGGAATCGAACCAGACGTCCAGCGTGTCGCTGATCTTGTCGTACTGCGCGGCCTCGGCGCCGAGCAGCTCAGAAGCGTCGAGCTTGAACCAGGCTTCGATGCCTTCCCGTTCCACGCGCTGGGCGACTTCTTCCATCAGTTCGACGGTGCGCGGGTGCAGTTCGCCGCTTTCCTTGTGCAGGAAGAAGGGGATCGGCACGCCCCAGTTGCGCTGGCGCGAGATGCACCAGTCCGGCCGGTTGGCGATCATGGCGTGCAGGCGGGCCTGGCCCCAGGCGGGGAAGAAGCGCGTGGCCTCGACCGCGCGCAGCGCGCGTTCGCGCAGCGTGGAGCCGTCGGCGACCGTCCTGTCCATGCCGACGAACCACTGCGCGGTGGCGCGGTAGATCAGCGGCGTCTTGTGGCGCCAGCAATGCATGTAGCTGTGGGTGATCCTGGCTTCGGCGAGCAGGCTGCCGACTTCGCGCAGTTTGTCGAGGATCGCCGGGCCGGCTTTCCAGATGTTCAGTCCGCCGAAGAAGGGCAGGTCGGCGGCGAAGTGGCCGTCGCTGGTCACCGGGGTGAGGAATTCGTCGCTCTGCATGCCGTTGGCGCGGCAGGACTGGAAGTCGTCCAGGCCGTAGGCCGGCGCGCTGTGCACGATGCCGGTGCCCGCGTCCAGGGTGACGTAGTCGCCCAGGAACACCGGCGACTCGCGGTCGTAGAATGGGTGGCGGAAGCGCACGCGGTCCAACTGGGCGCCCTTCACCGAGGCGACGATGCGCCCATCGAGGCCGTAGCGCTCCAGGCAGGCGGCGACCAGGTCGTGGGCGAGCAGCAGGTAGCGCTCGCCGGTGTCGACCAGCGCGTAGTCGAATTCCGGATGCAGGTTGAGCGCCTGGTTGGACGGGATGGTCCACGGCGTGGTGGTCCAGATCACCGCCAGCACCGGCTTGGCCAGCATGCCCACGCCGAAGATGTCGGCCAGGCGCTCGGGTTCCGCGCAGGGGAAGCCCACGTCGATGGCCGGCGACTGCTTGTCGGCGTATTCCACCTCGGCCTCGGCCAGTGCCGAGCCGCAGTCGAAACACCAGTTCACCGGCTTCAAGCCCTTGAACACGTAGCCGGCCTTGACCATTTCCGCCAGGGCGCGGATTTCACCGGCTTCGTTGGCGAAGTTCATCGTCAGGTAGGGATTGTCCCAGTCGCCCAGCACGCCCAGGCGGATGAATTCCTGCTTCTGGATCTCGACTTGCTCGGCGGCGTAGGCGCGGCACAGTTCGCGCACCTTGTCGGCGGGCAGGTTCTTGCCGTGGGTGACTTCGACCTTGTGTTCGATCGGCAGGCCGTGGCAGTCCCAGCCCGGCACGTAGGGCGCATCGAAGCCGGCCAGCGTCTTAGAGCGGACGATGATGTCCTTGAGGATCTTGTTCAGCGCATGGCCGATGTGCAGGTTGCCGTTGGCGTAGGGCGGGCCGTCGTGCAGCACGAACTTGGGCCGGCCGGCGCTGGCCTTGCGGATGCGCTGGTAGAGCCTGCGCTGTTGCCAGTCGGCAATCCAGCCCGGCTCGCGCTTGGGCAGGTCGCCGCGCATCGGGAAGGAGGTGTCGGGCAGGTTGAGCGTCTTGCGGTAGTCGGCCATGGCGGGAAGGTCGGTCTCGTGGGTCTGTGGGGCGCGGGCAGTTTGCTTTGCAGGCGTCAGGGTTGCAGGCGGTCGGGATTGTCGGCGAGCCACTGGCGTGCGCTGTCGGCGTCGAGCGCGATCTGGGCGCGCAGCGCGTCGAAGGATTCGAATTTTCGTTCGGCGCGCAGCTTGTGCAGGAAATGGACACGGATGTGGGCGCCGTAGCATTCCCGCGTCCAGTCGAAGAGATGCACTTCCAGCCGTGCGCGGCCGCTCGACGTGGCGGTTGGACGCACACCGACGTTGGCGACGCCGGCGACAGGGCCGTCCGCCAGGCCTTCGACGCTGACCGCATAGACGCCGGTGAGCGCCGGGCGGCGGTGCTTCATCTGGATGTTGGCGGTCGGGAAGCCGATCTGGCGGCCGAGCTTGTCGCCGTGGCTGACGCGGCCGGCGATGCTGTAGGGGCGGCCGAGCAGGTGCGCGGCATGGGCCAGATCGTCCGCGGCGAGGGCGTAGCGCACCGCGGAACTCGATACGCGCTCGCCAGCTACCGCCAGCGTGGGCATGGATTCGACGGTGAAGCCGTGCTGCGCGCCGGCAGCCTGCAGCATGGCGAAGTCGCCCTGGCGGCGCGTGCCGAAGCGGAAGTCGTCGCCGACGAACAGGTGGCGCACGGCGAGGCCGCGTACCAGGGTGTCATCGATGAAGGCTTGCGCCGACTGCGCGGCAAGGCGGGCGTCGAAGCGGCAGATGTAGGTCCGATCGACGCCGGCGGCGCCGAGCAGCAGCAGCTTCTCGCGCAGCGAGGCAAGGCGCGCAGGCGCATCTGCAGGGGCGAAATACTCGCGCGGATGCGGCTCGAAGGTGAGCACCACCGCCGGCAGGCCGAGTGAACGTGCCTTGTCGGTAAGCAGCTTGAGCAGCGCCTGGTGGCCGAGATGGACGCCATCGAAGTTACCGATGGTGAGTACCGTGGCCGTGTCGGCATGCTCGGGAATCCCGCGAAAAACCCGCATAAGCGCCTGAAAAAGGCGCAATTATAACGGCAAAGTACAGGCTTTGCCGATTCGGCTGCGTGCTGGCGGCCGCGCTCAGCCCAGACTGGCGACGCGGGCCGGCCCGGCCGGCGGGTTGGTTTCGAAATAGCGCTTGATGCCGCGCAGCAGGGCGTTGGCCATCTTGTCCTGGTAGGCCTCGTCATTGAGCCGGCGCTCTTCCTGCGGGTTGCTGATGAAGGCGGTCTCGACCAGCACCGAGGGGATGTCGGGCGCCTTCAGCACCGCGAAGCCGGCCTGTTCGACGTCGGATTTGTGCAGGCGGTTGATGCCGCCGATCTCGCCGAGCATGGCGCGGCCGAGCTTGAGGCTGTCGTTGATCGTGGCGGTCTGCGACAGGTCGAGCAGGGTGCGGGCGATGTGGCCGTCCTGGCGGGTGAGATTGACGCCGCCGACCAGGTCGGCGTCGTTTTCCTTCTGCGCCAGCCAGCGCGCCGCGGAACTGCTGGCGCCGCGCTCGGACAGCACGTACACCGAGCTGCCGTTGGCCTCGGGCTTGACGAAGGCGTCGGCGTGGATGGAGACGAACAGGTCGGCGCGCACCTTGCGCGCGCGGGCGACGCGCTGCCCGAGCGGGACGAAGTAGTCGCCGTCGCGCGTCAGCACTGCGCGCATGTTCGGCTCGGCGTCGATCTTGCGCTTGAGGCGGCGGGCGATGGACAGCGTGACGTTCTTCTCGTAACTGCCGGCCCGGCCGATGGCGCCGGGGTCTTCGCCGCCGTGGCCGGGGTCGAGCACTACGGTGTACAGACGCTTGACCGCCGGTTCGGCGCGGCGGGCGGTGCTGCGCTGCTGCGGCGCCGGGCGGGTGTTGGCGGTGCTGGCCTGGCTGCTGCTCTGCGCCGTGTCGCCGGCGGCGGCGTCCATCGGCGAGTCCTTCATGATCAGCGCCAGCAGCGGGTCGTGCTCTTCGGTCGGGTGCAGGTCGAGCACCAGGCGGTGGCCGTAGTCGCCGACCGGCGCCAGCGTGAACACCTGCGGATTGATCGGCGCCTTCAGTTCGACCACCACGCGCACCACGCCGGGGCGGTTCTGGCCGGCACGGATCAGGCGGATGTAGGGGTCGGAGTCCAGCACCTTGGAGGGCAGGGACTGCAGCACGCTGTTCAACTGCACGCCTTCGAGGTCGACGACGAGGCGGTCCGGGTTCGGCACCAGCATGTGCGTGTAGCGCAGGCTGCTCGCGCCTTCGAGCGTGATGCGGGTGTATTCCGGCGAGGGCCAGACGCGCACCGCGAGCAGGCTGGCGGGCGCGGCGAAGCCGGCCGGGCTGACCAGCAGCGCCAGCGTGGCGCCGGCGAACTTCAGCAGGCTGCGGCGATCGGTGCCGCGGCGGCCGGCGTCGGTTTCTGAATTCAATCCGGTTCGGGCGCCGGGTTCGCGCCCCGCAATGCTCTCACCAGTTCGATCACGCATGTTCGCCCCGCATCCGTCCTTCCGTCGATCTCCACAAATCGCCCTGCATCCCGCGCGTCGAGCCGGATTTCGACGTCGGGAAGCGGCAAATGTGGAAGGGCCTTGTCCGGCCATTCCACGATGCACACGCCCTGATCGGCGAAGTATTCGTCCAGCCCCGCGTCCGAGTATTCGTCGGGCGAATTGAAGCGATAAAAATCAAAGTGATATAAGTTTAATCTAGAAACTACGTAAGGTTCAATCAAGGTGTAGGTCGGACTTTTCACCTTGCCTTCGTGACCGAGTGCACGCAGCAGCCCGCGAGTGAGCGTGGTCTTGCCCATGCCGAGGTTGCCTTGCAGCCAGATCTTCAGTCCCGGGCGCAGCACTTCGGCCAGCGCGGCGCCGATGGCTTCGGTATCCGCTTCGGTCGGCAAGTGCGCGCGCAGGCAGGCGCCGTTATCATCGGCAGCGTTGAGCAACTCGATCATGGAATCCTCTTGTCGATGGCGGTGAAGGGCTTGGATTCAGGCTTGGACGTGGGGCAGGTTAACGGGCCGGCTGCCACGCTGGACGGCGGCGCCTTGCTGGCGAGCATCCGCCAGTGGGCGGTGGAGCTGGGCTTTGGCGCCGTCGGCGTCGCCGGCGTGGATCTGGGCAGCGCCGAACCCGGACTCGCCGCCTGGCTGGAAGCCGGTTTCCACGGCGAGATGGATTATATGTTGCGCCACGGCATGAAGCGCGCCCGGCCGGCCGAACTTCAGCCGGGCACCTTGCGCGTGATCAGCCTGCGGCTCGACTACTGGCCCGGCGCGGCCGAAGCCCGTGCCACGCTGGCCAACGGCACGCGCGCCTATGTGTCGCGCTATGCGCTGGGACGCGACTACCACAAGGTGCTGCGCAACCGGCTGCAGAAGCTGGCCGAGCGCATCACCGCCGAAGTGCCGCACACCTACCGGGTGTTCACCGACTCCGCGCCGGTGCTGGAAGTCGAACTGGCCAGCCGCAACGGCCTGGGCTGGCGCGGCAAGCACACCTTGCTGCTGGATCGCGGCGCCGGCTCGTGGTTCTTCCTCGGCGAAATCTTCACCGACCTGCCGCTGCCGGTCGATGAGCCGGTGCAGCCGCGCTGCGGCCGCTGCACCGCCTGTATCGACGCCTGTCCGACCGGCGCCATCGTCGCACCCTACCGCGTCGATGCGCGACGCTGCATCTCCTACCTGACGATCGAGCTGAAAAGCGCGATTCCGGAGGAAATGCGGCCGATGCTCGGCAACCGCATCTACGGCTGCGACGATTGCCAACTGGTGTGCCCGTGGAACCGTTTCGCCAGGATGACGAAGGAACCGGATTTCGCGCCGCGCCATGGGCTGGACAGCGCCGGCCTGGCCGAGCTGTTCGCCTGGAGCGAGGCGGACTTCGCCGAGCGTACCGCTGGCAGCCCCATCCACCGCATCGGCCACGAGCGCTGGCTGCGCAACATCGCCGTGGCACTGGGCAACGCGCCGACCACGGCGGAAGTGCTGGCCGCGCTGCAGTCCCGCGCCGACCATCCGTCGGCGCTGGTGCGCGAGCACGTTGCCTGGGCGCTGGCGCAGCATGGCCGCCCGGCAGCCGGCTAGGCGCCCCCGGCTAGGCGCCCCCGGCTAGAATCGCCGCCTGATGCCTTTCACCGCCAGACCCGGACAGCCCATGGAAGACCGCCTCGAATCGCTCGAAACCAAGATGATGTCGGCCGAGGACCAACTCGACGAACTGAACCGCACGGTGTGGCGGCAGCAGCAGGAACTGGACCTGCTGCGCGAACATGTGCGCCAGCTCGCGCAGCAGCTCAAGACCATCCAGCCCGGCGCCCCCGGCCGGCCGGAAGACGAGATCCCGCCGCACTGGTAGCGCCAGGCCCGACTGGCGTCATTGCGGCTGGGCTTCTGCCTGCTTCCTGGCCGCCGCCTGTGCGGTGGGATTGGGCGTGGGCTCGCCGATCTTGTGCAGCGTGTTGTGATCCGTGTGGCGGAAGGGTTCCGCCTGGCCCGGGATGATCAGCACGGTTTCCTGCTCGTAGGACCAGGTGCCGTCGGCGTTGATCGACACCGTGATGGTGTAGCTGTCCGTTCTGAATGCGTACTCCAGGAAGGGATTCGACACGATCCCATTCATCTCGGAGCCGCGCACCGCCTGCAGGCGGAAGGACTTCGCGTCCGCCGCGGCCTTGCCGACGGCCATCGCCGCCTGCCCGCGCGGTATCGAAAGCGTCTGGATCACGGCGCCGGTCGCCGGTTCCCACAGCCAGTAGCCGACCTGGTCGTGAAAGGTCTCGACGTCGTCGGGCTTGACGATGCGCGTGTGGTAGCGCAGGCCGTAGAACAGCTGCGGCCCGTTGGTCTGGGCGTCGATGGGCTGCAGTTCGATGCGCTCGATGAAGGCCTGCCGTTCCGGGCCGTCGGCCTTCGGATTGACGTCGAGGCCGATGGCGCCGGTCCAGATGCCCGCCATGCCGGTCAGCGGCCCCAGATTGGCAAGCGTATCGGGGTCTGGTTCGGGTTCGGTGTAGATGTCCTTGGGAAAGTCTGTCATGGCCGGTTCGGGAGAGATGAAAAACCGTGAAGCTTGCCACAGCCGCGCGGGCTCCGGTACGCCTCACAGCAGCGCGCCGGTCACGCGCGCGATGGTGTCGCCGAAGACACTGGTCAGGATCACCACGATCGGCATGCCGTAGCAGAAGGTGTACATCGCCCGGCGGATGCGCCGCGTGGCGGTGGGCAGCTCGAGATAGTAGCCGCAGACGATGCGGACCTTGAGCCCCATCACCAGCGCGACCAGCACCGTGACGCCGAAGCCGTGGCCCTGTCCTCCGCCCAGCATCGCGCCACCCACGCTGAGCAGCACGAGGCCGAACCAGGCCAGGTCGAGTTTGCGGGTTTCGCTCATGTCGTGCTCTCCGTTTTCATCGCAGCACGTAGAACAGCGGGAAGATCATCAGCCAGATGATGTCGGTGGTGTGCCAATACACCGCGAAGGATTCCAGGCCGGAGTATTCCTCGGCCGAGTAGGTGCCGGTCACGGTGCGCAGCATCACCCAGATCATGCCGAGCAGGCCCCAGAAGACGTGGATCAGGTGGTTGAAGGTCAGGTAGTAGTAGGTGACGATGAACATGCCCGCTTCGCCGTTGAGGCCGTGGGCGAGGTTCCAGCGCACTTCGAACAGCTTGATGACCGGATAGCCGACGCCGAACACGAAGGCGCCGATCAGCCAGCGCAGGCAGGCGCTTTGCCGGTTTGCGCGCATCGAGTGCACCGCGCGGGCCACGCACCAGCCGCTGGTCAGCAGCATCAGCGTGTAGCCCGTGCCGGCCAGCAGCGAAAGCTGCTCGGGGCCGGCGTGGAACACTTCGGGGTAGTGGGCGCGGGCGATGAAATACACCGCGAACATCAGCGCGAACTCGGTGACTTCGCAGAAGATGCCCACCCACATCGCCTTGCTGCCGGGGATGCGGCCGCCCGGGATAGGGCCGCCCGGGGGAGGGCCTTCGGCGGGCGGGGAGTGCGGCAGGGCGGTGGCGGCGTATGACATGGCAGTGGCGCAGACAGGCATGGGGCGTGGAGAATCACGATCTTCCGCCGGTCCGGGCGCGTGCGCCTTGACCCAGGGTAAATTGCGCCGCGCGGTGCGATACTTGCGGCCACTTTCAGTGGGAGTCCAGGAAATTGAAGAGGATCATGCTGGGCGCCATCGGCGCCGCATCGCTGCTGCCGTTCTGCGCGCAGGCCGAAACCGTCGGTGCCGTGGATACGGCGTTCAAGTTGATCGGCCGCAACCACCAGATCGTCGTCGAGGCTTTCGACGATCCGAAGGTGAAAGGGGTGTCGTGCTACGTGTCGCGTGCCCGCACCGGCGGCATCAAGGGTTCGCTGGGACTGGCGGAGGATACGGCCGACGCTTCCGTGGCCTGCCGCCAGGTCGGCGAAATCAGCCTGATCGAAGCGCTCAAGCCACAGGAGGAAGTGTTCTCCGAGCGTTCGTCGATCCTGTTCAAGAAGGTACGGATCGTGCGCATCGCCGACGCCAGGCGCAACACGCTGGTCTATCTCGTCTATAGCGACCGGCTCATCGACGGCAGCCCGCAGAACAACGTCACTGCCGTGCCGCTGCCGGCGGGGGTGCAGCTCAGGCTGCGCTGACGGATGAGAATTTTTACGTTTTCCCGACATTCGCTCGGGTAATCTGACACGCCTGTTTTTCATCCATGCTTTCGCCCTGAGGAAAAAGCCCATCGTGTTCGTTTCCGACCGCCGCCAGTGCGCCCTGTACTGGTTCCTCACCTGGATCGTCTTTGCCCTGCACCTGGGCCGCTTCTTCGATTTCGCCGCGCCGTCCGGATTGCTGGTGTATCAGCTTGCCCTCGTCGGCAGCTATGCCCTGCTGTTCGTGGCGCCGGTATGGCTCGTCGTCCATGTCGCGGGCCGTTTCGCCCCCCGGCTGGCGGCGGTGCTGGCGGTGGTGCTGGCCGGCGTCGTGCAGATCGCGCTGTTTGGCGATCACATGCTATGGACGCTGTATGGCTTCCATCTCAACGGCTTCGTGTGGAACATCCTGACCACGCCGGGGGGCATCGCCGCACTGGGCTCGTCGGCTTCGACCGAGCGCGACTTCGCGCTGCTCGCCGCCGGCTTCCTCGTGCTGCAGATCCTGGTTTTCCTTGCCGCACGCCTGCTGGCGCGGGGCTCCGTGCCCGTGCCGCGACTGGCATGGGTGCTGCCCCTGTTCCTCGTCGTCACCGTCGGCGAGCGCCTGGGCTATGCGGTGAGCCATTTCTACGGTTACACGCCGCTGCTGGAAAACGCCCAGCGCGTGCCTTTCTACCAGCCGCTGACGATGCGCGGCCTGTTCGAGAAGCAGTTCGGCTGGGAGCGTCCGCAGCGGCTCACGCTGGCGACCGCCAAACTCGACGGCAACCTGCGCTATCCGCAGGCGCGGCTGCGCATCGAGCCGCCGGCCAGACCGCTGAACATCGTCTGGCTGGTGGCCGAGTCGTGGCGCGCGGACACGCTCGATCGGCGCGTTATGCCGCAGATGCATGCGCTGGCCGAGCGGGCGCAGCACTTCACCCGCCATTTCTCCGGCGGCAACGGCACCCGCATCGGCGTCTTCAGCCAGTTCTACAGCCTGCCGGCGAACCTGTGGTTCCCGGTGCTGGACGCGCGCGTCGGCAGCCCGCTGATCCAGGCGCTGCAGCATCAGGACTATCAGATCCGGCTGTTCACCAGCGCGCGTTTCACCTACCCGGAATTCGACAAGACCGTGTTCGTCGACGTGCCGCGCGAGCAGATGGTGGAGGATTCGGAAGGCGAAACCTGGATGCGCGACCGCCGCAACGTCGACCGCCTGATCGAGTTCGTCGACCAGCGCGATCCCGCGCGTCCGTTCATGACCTTCCTGTTCTTCGAGTCGCCGCACGCCAACTACAACTTCCCGCCCGAGTCGGCGATCGAGCCGGGCTATCTCGAAGATTTCAGCTATGCCGACATGGAGCTGCGGCGCGACATCGGCGGCATCCACAAGCGCTACATCAACGCGGTCCACCATCTCGACAGCCAGCTCGGCAAGCTGATGGTGCATCTCGAACGCCGCGGCCTGCTCGACGACACGCTGGTGGTCATCACCGGCGACCATGGCGAGGAGTTCATGGAAAAGGGCCGCTGGGGGCACAACTCCACCTTCGTCGATGAGCAGGTGCGCGTACCGCTGCTGCTGTGGGTGCCGGGCCGGGAGCCTCGGCGCATCGATGCCCGCACCAGCCATGCAGACCTGCTGCCGACGATCCTGCCGCTGCTCGGCGTCACCAATCCGCCGTCCGACTACGCCATCGGCCACAGCCTGTTCGACCCGCAGCCGAACCGCGTGCTGCTGGCCGGCGACTGGGACCGCCTGGCTTTCCTGGGCGAGGATTACAAAGTGGTGTTGCCCTTCGGCAGCGGCAGCTTCACCGCGATACAGGTCAGCGGCGCCGACGACCGGGTGCTGGTCGACGAATCAGCGGTGCTGCGTGCGACGTTGCCGACGGTGCAGGGCGAGATGGGACGGTTGAGGCGTTTCCTCGGCCATTGAGGGCCACGCCCGAAGGACTGTGCGGTCTGTGCTTTCAGTGGCGGCGGGGCCTCAGCCCGCCAGCCATCGCCCCAGCGCGGCGACTTCGGCGGGGATGTGCTGCGGCGTCCCGCCATCGAGCACGATGCGTTCGATCAGGCGTGTCAGCACCGCCTCCAGCGGCAGCGAAGGGCCGAAATGCAGCGGCTCGCCATGCCTGAAGATGGCCAGCGTGGGGAAGCTGTCGAGGTCGATGTCGCCGACGATCTCGGCATCGTCCTCGATGTCCGCCCACGCCGTCAGCATGTCCGGATGGGCGGCGGCGATGCGCTCCAGCGCCGGCTGGAATTCGCGGCAGGTGCCGCACCACTCCGCGCACAGTGCGATGACGACCAGCGGGCCGTCGGCGAGGCGGGGGTGGCTGAGGAGGGTCTTGAGCGGAAGTAGCGCGGACATCAGGGATTCGCTTGCGCGGCCCCGTGTTTGGCTCGAGCGGCTGCCGGCCTGTTCGGGAAGAAGCTCACCTTTTGCGCCACCACGCTGTCGCGCATTTTGGCGATGTGCGGCTTCATCGCGCCGACCACGTGCATTTCGCAGCGCTTGCAGTCAAAGCGCAGCGTCAGCGTCTCGTTGCCGTTGACCAACTGCATCGGCTCGGGGCGGATGCCTTTCACTTCCTTCGGGCACAGGTTGAAGCTGTAGCGCAGGCAGTGCTTGGTGATCATCAGCGAGACTTCGTCGGTGCGCTGGTTTTCCTCGAAGGCGGCGTCGATGAGCTTGACGCCGTGGCGGGCGTAGAATGCGCGCGCCCTGTCGTTGAGGACGTTGGCGAGATAGCTCAGCGCGTCCTGCGGATAGGGTACCGGCGGCTCGATCGGCGCGGCGCGCGGCGGGCGAGGATGGGCGGCGAGCCGCGCTGCTTCCAGCCGTTCGACGGCATCGCGGCGCAGCGCGTTGAGCTGGCCGGCGGGCAGGAAGGGCATCGCCGGCAGCGCCAGCGTCAGCTCGTCGAGCACGAACAGGGTGTTGCCGAGCTTGCCGACGTGCTCGCGCAGCGTGGTCCGGGCGCGTTCGGCGTTCTGCGCCGGCTCGAAGGCGGCGGCGAGCGTGGCGGTGGCGCTGACGCCGTCCTCGTCGGTGAGCGTCAGCGCGAAGCCGTCATCGGTGGCGGCGAAATGCGCATCGACGCGGATGCGGCGCTCGGCGGATTTCTTCTCCAGCGCGCGCTCGAATTCGTGGTCGTGGTTGCGGAACACCGAAGTGCCGGGCACCAGCTCGGGCGGCAGGGCGTCGGCCGGGAAGATGCGGTCGATGCCTGCGCCACCACCATCGGGCTGCGAGCGATTGACCCGCAGGCCGGCCAGCTCACCCTTCGGGCCGTACCAGGTCAGGCCGTCGGCATTGTGGATGGGCGCGCTGCGCTCGATGTCGAAGAATTTGCGGCCCTTGGTATCGATCTTCGTCACCCGGCCGATCGGTTCGCCGACGAATTTGGGCGACTCGAAGGCCTCGATGCCGTGCCGGCGTTCGTTGGCGAAGTAGTCGGTGTAGCCGCGGTTGAAGGTCTTGTCGGCCTGCGGCGTGAACAGGAAGGTGGTGCGCCCGCTGGAGGCACGCCGATAAACGGGGCCGTCCGCATCGGGATGCTCGATGATCTCGTCGAGCAGCGTGCGGTAGTGGGCGGTGATGTTCTTGACGTAGGACAGATCCTTGTAGCGGCCTTCGATCTTGAACGAACTGATGCCGGCCGCCGCCAGCGCGCGCAGGTTGGCGCTCTGGTTGTTGTCCTTCATCGACAGCATGTGCTGCTGGTTGGCGATGGTGTTGCCGTCCTTGTCCTTGAGGTCGTAGGGCAGGCGACAGGCCTGCGAGCATTCGCCGCGGTTGGCGCTGCGGCCGGTGTGGGCGTGGCTGATGTAGCACTGGCCGGAGAAGGCCACGCACAGCGCGCCGTGCACGAAGTATTCGAGCTGACAGGAGGTGGCGGCGGCGATCTTGCGCACCTCGGCCAGCGACAGTTCGCGTGCCAGCACGATCTGCGAGAAGCCCACGTCCTGCAGGAAGCGCGCCTTGCTGGCGTCGCGGATGTCGGTCTGCGTGCTGGCGTGGAGCTGGATCGGCGGCAGGTCGAGTTCGAGCAGGCCCATGTCCTGCACGATCAGCGCGTCCACGCCGGCGTCGTACAACTGCCGGATCAGCTTGCGTGCCGGTTCCAGTTCGTGGTCGAACAGGATGGTGTTGGTGGCGACGAAGACTTCGGCATGGTAGCGGTGGGCATGCGCCGCCAGCCGTGCGATGTCCTCGACGCTGTTGTCGGCCGCCGAACGGGCGCCGAAGGCGGGGCCGCCGATGTACACCGCGTCCGCACCGTGGTTGATGGCCTCGATGCCGAAATCGGCGGTCTTGGCCGGGGCGAGGAGTTCGAGGGTGTGGCGAGGGCTCATGGTGCGCTTCGTCGGCGTTCGGTACGCAAACGCCTGATTGGAAAGGCCGCGATGATAGCAACAGGCCAGTGTGCTGACGAGCAGCAGGCCGTTGCGGAATGCATTCAGGCCTGCCCGGCGGTGCGGCGTCTGGACAGCACGACCGGGATCAGCACGAGCAGGCCGATGGCGTCGGCGACCCAGTCCCACGGGTCGGCGGTCCGGTAGCCGGTCTGGCCCTGGGCGATTTCCATCGCCGCACCGTAGAGCAGCAGGCCGATGGCGATGCGCAGCGGGTGATCCGGCCAGCCCGCCACCGCCAGCAGCGCGAGTGCGGCGAACAGCGCTGCATGTTCGATCTTGTCCTGCGAGGACACGATCTGCACGATGTCGGGTGCCGGCATCAGGGCGAGATAGAGCACGGCGATGAGTGCGGCGACGAAGGCGAGGCGGAAGATCGTGCGAACGGATGAGGTCATGGGCAGTCGGACGAAATGGTGTGGGCCGGTATCGAATGGAATGAGGGGAGGCTGAAGGAATGAGGGCGATGAAAGGATTTCGCGGTCTGGTGTCGGCGGCCGTGCTTGCCGCCGGTGTGTTCGTCTGCGGGCCAGTGCTTGCGGCCGATGCCGTGCTGCGTACCGAGTCCGGCCAGGTCAGGCTGGTCGAAGTGGCGCGCGGCCTGGATACGCCGTGGTCCATGGCCTTCCTGCCCGACGGTCGCCTGCTGCTGACCGAGCGGCCCGGCCGCATGCGGCTGGTGGGCGCGGATGGTACGGTCTCGGAACCGCTGGCGGGCGTGCCCGAAGTGCATGCGCGCGGACAGGGCGGCCTGCTGGACGTGGCCTTGAGTCCGGATTTTGCAACAGACCGGACGATCGTGTTTTCGTTCGCGCAGCCGACCGCTGCCGGTGCACGCACCGCCGTCGCGCGGGCGCGGCTGGATGCCGAGGCGTTGAAGCTGGACGACGTGAAAGTGATCTTCGCCCAGAACGAAGACCCTTCGGGCAACCATCACTGGGGTTCGCGGCTGGTGTTCGACCGCGAAGGCCGGCTGTTCGTCACGCTCGGCGACCGTTTCCATTCGCGCGACCGTGCCCAGGCGCTGGACAGCCACCTCGGCAAGATCGTGCGTATCGATCTGGATGGCGGCGTGCCCGGCGACAATCCGTTCGCGCGCCAGGCGGAGGGCGCAGCGAAAGCGCAGCCCGAGATCTGGTCCTGGGGCCACCGCAACGTGCAGGGCGCGGCGCTCCATCCGCTGACCGGCGAGCTGTGGGCGCACGAGCATGGCCCGCAGGGAGGCGACGAGTTGAACCGGGTGCTGCCGGGCCGCAACTACGGCTGGCCGGTGATCACCTTCGGGCGCGAATACGTGGTCGGTACTCGTATCGGCGAAGGCACGGAACGTGCCGACGTCGAGCCGCCGATCAAGCAATGGACGCCGTCGATCGCGCCGTCGGGCATGGCTTTCTACACCGGCGACGTGTTCCCGCAGTGGAAAGGCAACGTGTTCGTCGGCGCGCTGAAGTTCCAGTTGCTGGCGCGCCTGGTGCTGGAGGACGGCAAGGTGGTGCATGAGGAACGGCTGGACATCGGCAGGCGCATCCGCGACGTGCGCCAGGGGCCGGATGGCCATCTGTGGCTGCTGGACGAAAGCGATGGGCGGGTGTTGCGCCTGGACCCCGCCTGAGCGCTTTTCGTGCGTTTTTGTGTAATGATCGCGCGCTCTTCAAACCACACCACTTCAATCCGGAAGCGATCGATGGAAAGCCCGTTCAAAGGCAAGACCGGCCTGCGCAGGGTATGGAACGCCTTTCACTATTCACTGGATGGGCTGGGGGCAGCCTGGCGCCACGAGGATGCCTTTCGCCAGGAGGCGCTGCTGACGCTGCTGATGGTTCCGCTGGCGCTGTGGCTGGGGGAAAACGCGGTCGAGCGCGTCCTGATGATCGGCAGCGTGCTGTTGGTGCTGATCGTGGAGCTGATGAATTCCGCCGTCGAGGCGACGGTGGACCGCGTGTCGTTGGAACGTCACCCGCTGGCCAAGCGCGCCAAGGACGTCGGCAGCGCCGCGGTCATGGTCGCCCTGATCAACGTCGCGGTGGTGTGGGGGCTGGTGCTGCTGGGCTGAATGCCCGGGGGTGTCCGGGCCGCGCGCTTGCGGGCTCGCCCTTTGCCCGTCAGCTTGGGTCTTGTGGGCCTGGCTGGGGGTTCAGGCGGTTTTCGGGCCCCAACTGCGGACCGGCCCGGTGTCGATATGGACGAAGTCCGAATCCGGGTAATAGCCCACGCCACCGGCTCCCAGCGCCAGGGCGGCGTCGCGCAGGCGTGCGGTGTCGCAGCCGACCAGGCGGACGTCGACCGCCTTGCCGTCCATGTGCAGGCTGCGCTTGGCGACGCCACCGCCGCCGGTGCGGCGCAGCATGTTGTTGGTCTTGGGCGAGCGGTACCCCGAGATGATTTCGAAGGTACCCCCGCCACACGTCACACTCAGCGTGTGGAGGATGTCGTAGAGTCGGGGGTCGATGCGGGCGATTTCACCGGTGCGGAAATCGCGGAACAGCCGGTTCAGGCTCCGCAGTGCGGGTTCGACGTAGCCATTGCGGTTGCGGTACAGGGCTTCGAGCCGTTCGTCGGTGTGCGTGTGGCGGAAGGCCAGATGGCGGTCCGTGGCGGCATGGGCGGATGCGAAGGGCAAGGCCAGCGGCAGCGTGGAAAGCCCTTTCAGGAACAGGCGGCGATGCGCGCAGGCATGATGGTGGGAAGTCGAGACCATGGATATTCTTCAACCGGCACAAACAGACTCGAAGGCGGCATGCTACCTGAACTCCTGATCGATTGGCGCAAATCATTCGCCTCGGCCGGCACCGCACTGGTGCTGGCCATGGCCTGTCCGCAGCCGGCGCAGGCGCTCGGCACCGGGCCGGTGGACGAGCGCGTGGTGGAGGACAGCGCCGATGGCGGCCTGGAGCCTGGCGCCGCAGACCTGCCGGGCCTGATCGAAAACCGTCTGGCGATGTCGATGCGTGCGGCCGACGACGTTACCTTGCTGTTCTACCGCCAGCGTGGCTTCCTGCCCGCATGGACACGGCCGGAACTGCTGCAGGGGCTGGTCGAGGCGGTGGAGGCGGTCGACGAGCATGGCCTCGATCCGGCGGATTTTGCGCCGGACATGCTGCGTACCGAAGCGCTGCGGCCGGCGCAGGAACTGCCGCCCGACAGCGTGGCGGAGCGCGAACTGCTGTTCACCGACACGCTTGCACGCCTGCTGCGACAGTTGCGCCACGGCAAGGTCGATCCGCGCAGCCTGTATCGGGACTGGAATTTTTCCCGGCCGGCGCCGCTCGGGGAGCAGGCTGAACGCCTCGCGCAGTTGCTCGACACGCCGCGAAGCGGGAGGGCAGAGGGAACGGAGCGGTCCGGGCTGGCGGCGGCGGTGCTGGCGCAGGCGCCTGACCTCGAGCTGTACCGGCAACTGCAGCTTGCCTTGAAGCAATACCGCAGCATCACGGCGGAAACGGGTGACTGGCCAAAAGTGTCGGCAGGCCCGACGCTGCGTCCGGGCGAGCGCGCTGCACGCGTGGTCGAAGTACGCACGCGCCTGGTGGCCGAAGGCGAGACCGAACTGGCCTGGAGTGCGGACGCCCCATTTTTCGACCCGGCGCTGGCCGCGGCGGTGAAGCGCTTCCAGCAGCGCGCCGGCCTGGCGGCGGATGCAGCGATCGGCCGTCAGACGGTGGAGGCGCTGAACCTGGGGCCGGCGCAGCGCGTGGCGCAGATCCGCGTCAATCTCGAACGGCTGCGCTGGGTGGCGCAGGACATGCAAGGCGACCACCTGCTGGTGGACCTGACCGGCTACCAGGCTCGTCTCCAGCGCGGCGGACAGCTTGCCTGGTCGTCGCGGGTGATCGTCGGCAGGCCCGCGCGCGAGACGCCTGCGCTGCTCGACAGCGTGCAGTATCTGGTGCTGAACCCGAAGTGGGTGGTGCCGCCGACGATCCTGCGCGAAGACCTGATCCCTGGCGTGATCCGCGATCCGGACTACCTCGCCAAGCGCCGCATGCGGGTGGTCGATCACGCCGGGGAAGAGCTCGATCCGCAACTGATCGACTGGGAGGCCGCGCGCAGGCACGGCTTTCCTTACCTGGTGGAGCAGAACCCGGGCGCGGACGGCTCGCTCGGCCGCATCAAGTTCGCGCTTGCCAATCCCTATCTCATCTATCTGCACGACACCAATGCGCGCGCGCTGTTCAGGCGTGATACGCGCGCGCTCAGCTCGGGCTGTGTGCGGGTCGAGAAGCCGCTCGAACTGGCGACCTTGCTGCTGGACGATGCGCAGCGCTGGAGTCCGGAGGCGCTTGAGGAGGCACTGACCACCGGCAAGACGCGCACGGTGACGGTGAGGCGCAAGCTGCCGGTATTGCTGCATTACGCCACCACGGGCCTGGACGACGACGGGCAGATGCAGTTCCGGCCCGACATCTACGCCCGCGATGCGGCGGTGCTGGCGGCGCTGCGAGGCACCGTCCGCTGAAGCGAAGCGGATCATGCTGCGGGCGCAGGCCATCTTGTCATGCCCTGTACATGAGGGCGTAACGTAGTCGTCTTTTTCGCCGCCTATGCTGCGGTGCATGAAAGCGATCGAATTCACGACCGAAGAGCTCTGCCGTGATTCCCGCCTGCGCATCGCACTGGTGACCGAGACCTGGCCGCCGGAAGTCAACGGCGTGGCGATGACGCTCAAGCGCATGGTCGACGGCCTGATCCGGCGGGGCCACAGCATCCAGCTCATCCGCCCGAAACAGGCCATCGGGGATGTCGCCACCCATGGCGGCGCGCTGGAGGAAGTGTTGTCGCGCGGGATCAAGCTGCCGCGCTACGACGGGTTGAAGTTCGGTCTGCCGGCCAAGTCCAGCCTGGTGCGCACGTGGACGCGGCAGCGGCCCGACCTGGTCCATGTGGCGACCGAGGGGCCGCTCGGCTGGACCGCGGTATCGGCCGCGCGCAAGCTGCACCTGCCGGTCACGTCGGACTTCCATACCCGTTTCGAGCACTACAGCACGCACTACGGCGTGGGTTGGCTGAGCCAGCCGGTCGCCGCCTACCTGCGCCGCTTCCACAACCGCACGGCCGCCACCTTCGTGCCGACCTCCGAACTGGCGGGATCGCTGGCCGCCCAGGGCTACGAGCGGGTCGAGGTGGTCTCGCGCGGGGTGGATACGGTGCAGTATTCCCCTGCACGCCGCAGCGAGGCGCTGCGCCGGCAGTGGGAGGTGGCGCCGGGCGGGATCGCGGTCGTCAGCGTCGGACGGCTGGCGCCGGAGAAGAACCTCGGGCTCACCCTGCGCGCCTTCGCTGCCATCCGTGAGCATCGCCCGGACGCGCGGATGGTCATCGTCGGTGACGGGCCGATGCGTGACGCCATCGCCCGCGAATGTCCGCATGCCGTGCTTGCCGGCATGCGGCATGGCGAGGATCTGGCAGCCCATTACGCATCGGCCGATCTGTTCCTGTTTCCCAGCCTGACCGAGACCTTCGGCAACGTCACGCTCGAAGGCATGGCGAGCGGGCTGTGCACCGTGGCCTACGACTATGCCGCCGCCGCCGAGGTGATCCGCGACCTGCACAACGGTGCGATCGTGCGCCGTGGCGACGAGAAAGGCTTCATCCAGCGCGCCGTCCAGCTGGCCTGTGCGGACGGGCTGCGTGCCGACATCGGCCGCGAGGCGCGGCGCACCGCGGAAGGCATCGATTGGGAGCGGGTCTGCGACCATTTCGCCGAAGCCCTCCTGAGTGCCTGGCGGGGCAAGGCCCTTGCCCATGACGGTCGAGTCTCGTTACGTATCCAGGGAGGGGAAAGCTGATGCCGGCCGTTCGCACGATCTTCATTTCCGATGTCCACCTCGGCACCCGGGCAAGCCAGGCCGAGCGCCTGCATGCCTTCCTGAAGGAGTACGAGTCGGAGTACCTCTACCTGCTCGGCGACATCATCGACTTCTGGGCGATGAGCCGCAGCGTGCAGTGGGCGCCGGCGCACAACACCGTGGTGCAGAAGGTGCTGCGCCGCGCGCGCCAGGGCGGCAAGGTGTTCTTCATTCCCGGCAACCACGACGAGACTCTGCGCGAATATGTCGGCGCCGCCTTCGGCAACATCCGCATCGAACGCGAATGGGTCCACGAGACCATCGACGGCCGGCGCTACTGGCTGATCCACGGCGATGAATACGACCAGGTCACGCGCCATCACCGCTGGGTCGCGGTGCTGGGCGACGTGGCCTACAACACGCTCGTGCGGCTGAACATCGTGCTGTCGCGCGTGCGCCGCTTCCTGCACGTTCCCGGCTACTGGTCGCTGGCGGGCTATGCCAAGCAGAAGATCAAGCGCGCGGTCAGCTTCATCTTCGACTTCGAGGACGCGGTGGCGCATGCCGCGCAGCAGCGCGGTGTGGACGGGGTGATCTGCGGCCACATCCATTCGGCGTCGGACCGCCGTATCGGCAAGGTGCGCTACCTGAACTGCGGCGATTGGGTCGATACCTGCAGCGCCGTCGTCGAGCACTACGACGGCCGCATCGAGGTCCTGCACTGGGGCATGGAGGCCGCGGCGCCGCTGCCTGTCGGCGAAGCCGAGGCGCGCCCGCTTCCGGTGGCGCCCGCGGGCAAGGCGCGCTCGCCGCTGGACGTCGAGCGGATCTATCTGACGCCGGACGTCTGATCGCCCGGCGGGCTGTCTTCGCGCATCAGGCCGATGGCCAGGCGCAGGCCGAGCCAGGCATTCATCAGTGCGAAACCCGCGACCACGGCCATCGCCAGCGGCACCAGCGGATAGCTGCGCAGCACCCAGGCCAGGACCGACGACAGCACATTGAGCACCAGCATCATCCAGAACGCCGGATTGCGCGGCTGCCAGAGGCGGGAAAACTTCATCGAAGCTCCAGGGACGAGCGGGTGCCGAGCGTGTCGCGGCGATGGAGGGCGTAGACGCCGAGCGCCAGCGCGACCTCGATGGCGCCGATGCTGACGAACACCGGTGCATGCGGGCTGGCGCTGAAGCTGCTGTAGAAGGCCAGCAGCAGACTGCTGATCAGCGGCCCGGCGGCAAAACCGAGCGAACCGGCCATGTTGAACGCAGCCAGCGCGCTGGCACGGCAGTCTTCGCCGCCGTAGTGCGCGGCCAGCACCAGCGAGGGGGCGTACATCAGCGCCGCGATCACGCCGCCGGCGGCCATGGTGCCGATGATCCAGGCCGCGGGCACGAAAGCCAGCGCGCCGAGGAACACGCCATACAGGATGCTGCCGGCGACCATCATCGAGAACGGGTCCCAGCGCCGCGACAGGTGGCCGGCAGGCCAGGTCAGCAGCGAGAAGGGAACCAGGAAAGCGGCCATCGCCATGCCGATGGCGCGGGCATCGAAGCCTAGCGTGAGGCCGAAGTAGAGCGACAGCGTGGAGACGATGAAACCCACGGTCAGCCGGTCGGCGAAGGAGAAGGCGAGCGGTACCGCGAGCGCGCGGCGGGTGCGCAGCGTGTCGAGGATTTCGCCGATCGCCATGCGCGGCCGCGCCGTCGTGGCGTCGCGCAGGCCGATGGCGCCGACCACCGCCAACGCCAGCGACAGCAGCCCGCCGCCCAGCGGCACCCATAGCGGGTCGATGCCGCCGACCACGCCGCCGAGCGGCGCACCGGTGGCCACGCCCAGGCTGATCGAGGCGCCGATCGCGCCCATGCGGCCACCCAGTCCGCCGCGCCCGACCTGGTCCGAACCCAGCGCCATCAGCAGCGACAGCGCCGACATGTGAGCGAAACCTTCGAGCAGGCGGAGGCCAAGCAGCAGGGCGTAGCTGTCGAACTGGCGATAGGCGAGGGCGATGCCGAGCAGCGTGAGCCCGTTCAGGATCAGTGCGGTTACCGCCAGCTTCTTGCGCTTGCCCAGCCGGTCGGACAGCAGGCCGGCGACCGGGGCGCCGATGAGGGCGCCGATCATGTTGATCGACATGAAGAAATGGCTGCCGAACTGCCCCAGGCCGTCGAAGCGCTGGGCGGTGAACGAGGACAGCACCGGTACCATGCCGGTGACCGGCAGCATCAGGCCGAACAGCAGCAGAAGCGGCACCAGGGCCTGCAATGGCGATGTGCGGCTTGCTGGCGCTGCTGGGGGGGAAGTCGGAACGGCCATGTGCGCAGTCGATGGAGAAACCGTGGAGGGCGACTGCGCAATGATACGACGGCTCCGCAAGCGGGTCCGCGCGTGTCGCTCCATCTACGTCACTGGCTGCGCGTCGGGAACAGCGATCTCACCGGCCGATGGCTGGCGGCGAGCTTTTCCGCGGCGTTTTCCATCGCGCTCCAGGAGCCGCCGTGCGCCAGGTAGGCGGTGACCCAGTCGGGCGTCGGGCCTTCGCCGCTCCAGGTCAGCGTGCGGCTGGCCGGATGCACGTAGCGGATCACGGGCGTGCTTCCGCTCACCACGGCCTGTTCCGGCTGCGGAGGCGTTTCATCCGTCGGGGAGGGGGCTGCCTCGGTCACGGCTTCGACTGCAGGCGGTATGGCGGGCGTCTGGGCCGCGCTTTCGCGCACTGCAATTTCCTGCTTGATCTCGGCAAGCAGCGTCTCCAGTTCCGGGAGGGAGTGCTTGCTCAGGCTGAAAGGCATACGGGGCCGATGCAAAAAAGACCCCAGGAGGGAGCAGGGCCTTTTCGATGATTCTGGCGGACAGGGCGGGATTCGAACCCGCGTCAGGGTATTACCCTGAACACGCTTTCCAGGCGTGCGACTTAAACCACTCATCCACCTGTCCGGGAAGCCGGCGATTATAGTCGCCCGAACGGGAATCGGGAAGAAGATTTTGACGAACCTCCGGATTTTCGCGTGACGCTGCCGTCCCGGGAGGCAGGCGAATCCGCGGCTCAGTTGCGTTCGAGATAGTCGGCGACTTCTCCGGCGACGGCGCCGAGTTCATGCAGCAGTGCGTCGATGTCGGACGGCCCGGGCACGAAACCGGGCGCCGGGGACTTGCAGCGCTGTTCGAGCGCGCTGGCCATGTCCGCCCCCGCAGTGGCGTGGATCTGCGCCAGCGTGCCGCGCAGCGCATGGGTGATGCGCGCGAGCTGCGGCGCGCTGCCGGCGTCGGCCGCGGCGCGGAGTTCGCCCTCGGCGGTGCTGCGCCAGTCGCCGAAGGCGCCGAGCACCGTGCGGACGATCTCGCGATTGCCGAACAGGTCGGCGAGCAGGGCCTGGGGGTCGAAGTGGGTGTATGGAGAGGGGTGCATTCAGCCCCGCTCCGGGCTGCCGACCGCCTGCGTCAGCGATGCCATGCTGATCGGCTTGATCAGCGTGGCATCGAAACCGCTGCTCAGAAAGCGCTCGGCATCTTCGGTCATGGCGTGCGCGGTGTAGGCGATGATGCGGATGCCCTGCCATTCCGGCCGGGCGCGGATCAGTGCGCATGCGGTTTCGCCGCCCATGTTCGGCATCGAGATGTCGAGCAGTATCGCCGCGGGTTGGACCTCTTCCAGCCGTGCCAGCATGGCGGGCGCGCTGTCGAAGGTTTCGACCGTCCAGCCGAGCCGGTTGAGCAGGGCGCTGGCGACCTTGAGGTTGATGTCGTTGTCGTCGGTGACGAAAGCAAGCTGTGTCGAGATGTTCATGATGCGTTGCGTGCCTCGCTCGATGCGGCTTTACGGGGCAGGGTCACGGTAAACGCCGAGCCGGCGCCCGGTGTGGATTCGACGTCGAGCCTGCCGCCCATCATTTCCGTCATCTGGCGCGCCAGGGACAGGCCCAGGCCGGTGCCGCGATGGCGCCGCGTCAGGAAGTTCTCCGCCTGGTAGAAGGGCTCGAAGATGTGCGGCAGCTCGTTTGCCGGAATGCCGATGCCCGAGTCGGCGACCGTGATCATGATATGCGAATTCTGTTCGCGGACGCGGATCGTGATACGGCCTTCGTGGGTGAATTTCACCGCGTTGGAGAGCAGATTGTCGATGATCTGGCGCAGGCGGACCGGATCCGCGTCGACCTCACAGGCGGTGTCGGGCAGTTCGGTGACCAGTTCGACCCCCTTGGCGCTGGTGCCGACGCGGTGCAGCGCGGCGATGGTAGACAGCAGAGGGGTGATGGCGACGTGCTGCACGTCGAGCACGAGGCGGTTGGCCTCGATCTTGGCCAGGTCGAGCACGTCGTTGAGCACTGCCATCAGGTGCTGGCCGCTGTCGCGGATGGTTTCCGCATGCTCGCGCATCTTGTCGTCGGCGGTCTCGAGGCTGAGCACTTCGGCCAGGCCGATGATGCCGTTGAGCGGCGTGCGCAGCTCGTGCGACATGTTGGCGAGGAACTCGCTTTTCATGCGGTTGGCCTGCTCGGCGGTGCGGCGGGCGTCCTCGAGGTGCACGATCGATGCCTGCACGGCATCGGCCATGCGGTTGAAGGAGTGGTTCAACTGGGCCATCTCGTCCTGGCCGCGGACCTTCAGCCGGTGATCGAGGTCGCCGTGCTGGAAGCGGTAGATGCCGCCGATGACGTTGGTGATGCGCCGCGTCAGCAGGTGGGCCATCCAGATCGCGATCAGGATCACGGCGGCGATCATCAGCAGCGTGGACATCGTGATGCCGATGGTGGTCTGGTGCAGGTTGTGGTGGATGTCGGCGATCAGCGCGTCGCGTTCGTCGCGGGTCTTCCGGTCGGCCAGCGCGATCATGTCGGCGATGCGGCGCCCGGATTCGGTGGCGGCGCGATGGAATTCATCGACGTTGGCGCCGATCGTGACGTAGCCGAAGCCGCGTGGCGTCCTGCCGTAATTGCCGGTGTAGTAGGGAATCGTCGCCACTGTGGTGAGCTTGTTCAGGCCGCTGAAGAAGATGCTGAACGAGCCCGAGCCGCCGTATTCGGTCAGGTCGTGCCAGCCGCGGCACTGCGGTGAGAAGTTGAGGTAGCGGCAGTCCAGCGAAACCCAGCCGGACGCGACCGATGCCGGGTGGGCCTCGCGCGTCAGGCGCTGGTCGCGATAGGGTTCGACGCGCAGCGTGAATGCGTGCCAGGGCAGGCCGCTGGCCTGCCATTCGTCGTACAGCTCGGTGTCCAGCAGCGGCGGGGCCGGCTGGCCGGTGTCGGGGTCGACGCCGTGGATGAAGTAGTCGCGGGCGTGCGAGATGTTGCGTCCCAGGTAATCCCACATGAAGGCGTAGTTGCCCGATTCCGGGTCCGCGATCGGCGCACGCCGCGCGGCAGTCGGGCGCACGTGGTCGGTGAAGGCCATCAGATGCGCATGGTCGAGCGCGAGCGTGACGTAGCCGATGATGCTGCCGTGCTGCACGACCGGCGTCGCCCAGCGGATGAGGCCTTCGAAGCGTTTGCCGACGGGGTTTTCCAGGCCGGCGTAGCCGGACTGCTCGGGGGTGAAGGGCCGTTGCTGCCCGCGCGCGGCCTCGGGCGTATAGGGGCCGATCCATTGGGTCCGGACCTGGGCGCCGATCACGTCCGAGACGTGGATTTCCCCGGGCTGGAGCGCTTTCAGCGCCGGCCAGTAGCGCTCGGCGCGTACGAAAGTGTTCTCGGGGCGGCTGATGTCGCGCAGTTCGGGCGACAGCAGGCGCGCTCCGCTCGGGCTCAACTGCTTGACCTGCTCGACGCCGTCGAGCCCGATGAAGGTGATCTCGAGGAACAGCGGACGCGGCTGGACCTTGGCAGCGGTGCTGGGCGCGCGATAGTGGAGGTTGTGCGCGTTGTCCGGCAGGGGCGCCCGCACCAGCCGGGTGTCCGGCGCCGGGGGATCGACTTCGACCCAGCCCTTGCCGTCATCGCTCGGCCGGTAGGCGCCGTGATCCTCGAGCAGGCGGTGGTGGTTGTCGATGAAGCGCCGGTAGCGGGCCGTCGTGGGTTCGATGGCGGCTGCCCGGCGAATGTCCTGGTCCCGGTCGTAAAGGAATTGCGCGACTTCGTGGGCGATGCCGGTGGTGAGCTCCTCGATGGCTTCGCGCGAGCGATTGTCGAGCGCTTCGATGGCGTCGTCGATTGCCGTCTTGCCGGTGATGCGCTGGGTTTCGCGCATCGCATCCGACATCGATACCACGCGGTAGGTGACGCGCCGGGCCAGATCGCTGGTGGCGCCCCAGGCGAAGAGTGCGAGCAGCAGCAGCGGCACGACCTTGATCGCGACGAAGATCGCGATCAGCTTCGCGCGCAGGCTCAGCGCCTCGACCAGGGACAGAATGCGCATTCGCGAACCCGCTGACGCGAAGGAATCAGCGTATCCGTTTGTGCTGGGCGACCAGGGCCTGCATGTAGCCCTGCAACTGGTGGAAGGGGACGGGCTTGCGATAGACGGTCACGTCTTCGGGCAGGCCGCCTTCGGCCTCGATCTCGTCGGCGGTCAACGCGGAGACGACGACGATCGCGGTTTCGCTGGCGACCGGGTTCTCGCGCAGGCGGCGAATCATCTCGAAACCGTCCAGACCCGGCATGCGCAGGTCGGCGATCAGCAGGTCGGGCGGTTGCCGGCCGAGTTCGACCAGGGCATCGAGGCCGTGGTCGAGCACGCACAGCTCGATCTCGATCGGCCAACTGGCGAAGGTTTCGCGGTAGAGCGTCTGCAGCAGGCTGTCGTCCTCGACCACCACCACGCGGAGCTTGCTGCCTTCGTTGCGCTGGCGGACAGGCGCGCTGCCCTGCTGGCTGCGGGCGAGCAGGGCGTCGACCGAGTCCTGGCGGATGCGACGGTGGCCGCCGGCCGTCTTCCAGCCGGCCAGCGCACCGCTTTCGACCATCTGCTGAACGGCTCCGAGCGACAGACCGAGCTGGCGAGCGGCTTGGGCGGTACTGATGAATTCGCGATTGGAGTCAGTGTTGCGCGCCATGAGCAGGGAATCCGACAGATTTCGTAAAAGGGCTAAAATAACAGCAATCGCCATGCAGTCGCAAATCCGAATGTAATCTAATCGAAAATGCGTATCGGGCAGGCGCATTCCGGAAGGGAAACCCTATCCTGTCCGCGTACCGGAGCAAGGAATGCTTGCTGCCGGAATATCCGCATGGAAGCATCTGAACAGGCATGAACACTTCGAGAAACGTATTGGGCGGGCCCTTGCTCGCCTGCAGCTACGCCCCGCTGACGGGCTTCTTCCGTACCGGCTGCTGCGAGACGGGGGCGGACGACCTGGGCCGCCACGTCGTCTGCGTGCGCGTCACCGACGAATTTCTCCGTTTCTCGCGCAGCGTCGGCAACGACTTGTCCACGCCGAGACCCGAGTATCGCTTCGCCGGACTCAAGGCGGGAGATCGCTGGTGCCTGTGCGCCCTGCGCTGGAAGGAGGCCTGGCAGGCCGGTGTGGCACCGCCGGTGGTGCTGGAGGCGACCCACGAAGCCGCGCTGCGGATCGTCGATCTCGACACCTTGAAGGCCCACGCCTACGGTGCCGCGGCAGGGCCCTGATCTTGGCGTCGATCTACGACATGCTCGCCGAGCAGCGTATCGCCGATGCCCTGCGCCGCGGCGACTTCGACCACCTGCCGGGAGCGGGAAAGCCGCTCATGCCGGACGATGAGGCCTTGGTGCCGCCCGAGCAGCGCATGGCGAACACGATCTTGCGCAACGCCGGCTTCTGCCCGCCGGAGATCGGCCTGCGCAAGGAGATCGCCCGGCTGCGCAGCGAGATCGCGGGGCTGGCGGAAGGGGCGCGGCGCACCGCCTTGCGCAGGCGGCTGGCGCTGCTGATCCTGCAGATGGCGGAAACGAAGCGCTGAACGGCGGCACCAGCGACGGCGCCGCCCGTCCCGCCGTCTGCCTCGCCGCCTGCTGTAGCGCGGCGCGATAAATGGCATCGTTTTGCGCGATAAATGGCAAATCGATCGCTTGAGCGGTGCGCAAAGGAATTGCGCCAGACAAAAGCAACGTAGCAGCTGCCCGAGGGCGCTACACCCAGCAGACGTAACCGTCCAGGCTGTACGCAATCTCCCCCGTGACCGGATGCGCTGACGCGCATAGATCGGCGACAGCCGGGGGCGCGGTCGGACTGAATCTCACATGGTCGCCGGGGGAGATCAGGCTGATGATCCGATCATAGGTCTCGGCACCAATCCCACCCAGTGCCCGTACCCCCCATGTCCGATTGCTCAGACGGATAACGTCGAACGAGACGCGCTGATCATCGGGGGTGTTGCCGCTCCCGCTCATTTCGATCATGCACGAATCTACCCCTCCGCCGGACCACTGCAGCACGCCTATCGGCACCCCGTCGCTCGTGTAGCGCGAGGCGTGGGTGGAATTGATTCTGCTATGAGATCGCGAGGTAAATATCTTCGTTGAAGAAGCGACCGATCCTGTCCAGCTACCGCCATCACCAGACCACGCTATCTCAACCTGCCGCCCAGTCGGCCCCTCAACCGTTACCATGTTGGCCGTACTGGACCAGACCACATCCGGCGCAAAATTCATTCTCGCGGTCGCCACCATCTCTGTATTGACGTTACACCAGGCGTCCTTCTTGACCAAGGCCCCCTCGGCGACTTCAACGTCTGCGTCCAGCGCGACGGTGGTCGAGACTGCTATGGTTACGTCGAGAGTCGCGAGCTGCAGCAAATCATCGTCGTCGTAGTAGCAGCCAGCGAGCCGCCGCACAGACAACTCGCCCTCACCGTCCACTGCTGCCGTCAACAGAAGTTCCGAATCGCGAACATGATCGATTGGCGGATGCAGCTCGCGAAACAGCGCTTCTGCAGTCCGCCCGTCAAACTCGAACGTCCCACTAACCACCTCAGCCGATGAGAACCCGCTGACCTCTCCTAAATACTTGATCACTCCAATGTAGTGCCGCACGTCTGAAACCAGCCGCTCATCACTACCGACGAAAAGTGGAGGCAGCTTGAGCGTGGTCACGCAGACCGCCGCGGGCGGAACACCGCTGATCGAAATCTCGGCAATGTTGTTGACGGCGGGTCCGCTGGAGTTTGTATACAGGGGCATAAAGGCCTGCGCGTTGTTGAGACGCGGCAAGCCCCCCTCGAAGAGCAACGACAGACCACGCAGCGCAACACGTTGTCCTCTGCTGGCGATCGCATCGATCACAACCGCGCTTGACGTGTCAGTGAGGGTTGCACCGAAGATGACCCGCTGTATATACGACTGGGCATGCACACCGAACCCATGTTGCGCGGGGGGGATGACTACCGTCTGAGTGACGGGTGACGGTGTGGCTGCATCGCGCACCACACCAAATTCGCGAAACGTCAGCCGTAGATCGCCGTTCACGAGAAAAACCAACCGGCAGAGCCAGCGGCTACCGTCGTCCGCGACGTAAATCCAGCCCCCCTCCCGTTGAACCGTGTCGAGCGGAACTCCGTACAGCCGATGATTGATGCCCGCGATGATGCCGTAATTGATCCACTCCCGGCCGGCCGCAGCGTCGGCGGCCACCTCGTCGGCCGAACGATCGATAGAGGGCATGCCAGGCACGCGCACAACGAAACTATCCCCCGCAACCGGCCGCACGCCAGGGCAGGCAATTTCGACGCCAGATGGCGTCTCGATCTTGCCCGTGCTCTCGCGATACAACCCGTGCGCTGTATCGCCGAAGCGAACAATCCTGCCAAGCAGTTGATTATAGGGAGCGTTCCGATCGAGACTCATGCCGGATCCTTGAACGTGGCATTGTGCCCAGACGTGAGCCGTAGCGATTTGATTGGCTCGATTCGGAACGTAAACAGGCCATCTGTGCTGGTCAGCGTCCGAGCGGGATAGTACGTGCGCAACGCAGCGTCAGCCTCATCAAATACGCCGCCGCCTTGCGCCCCACCATCCGCTGGCACCCCGGTGCCCACAGCCGCGGGGCGTGCGCCCTTGGCCTCGGGCCGGACAAAGTGCTTCCAGCCCGGCTCACGTTCAAGAAGCCGCTGCAACGCCTTTTCGAGCGCACTAGAGTTCGGTGCAGCCGCCATGGCTATGCGTCCAGCTCGATGACGCTGGAAGTGCGCAATTGGACGTCGGAATAGACGGCCTCGGCCATCGCGGCCACCGTGATGCGGTAGTGAACAGCAATCACGGTGGTGCTACTGATCGTCGTCCCCACTGTGATCGGATCGCCCGCCGATGCTCCGTCGAGCCCTCCGGCGCTCAGCGCCAGCTTGACCGCTCCAGCCGTCAGCCCGGCCTCGGGATCAGTGTCGTGCGCCCAGATCTCGATGGGATCGGACCCCGGGTCGGATGCAGCCTGGAGCTGGCGCCCGGCGGCATTTGAACCGAAATAGACGACGCCCTCCTGTACCCCCCCGAACGTCGACACTGCAACCGATAGGGTCGCCAACGGGACTGTCTTGCCCGCATCCGCAAAAAACTGCCAGCTCACACTCATCACATCATCTCCAGTAGATCGGTCGGTATGTCGATTTCGTACTGCGCAGCAACGGGTAAGTCGCGTGGGTCGCGGTCTTCCGCCGCCAGCGCTGGCGCCTGTACGCGCAGTTGATGCGGGTAGAACTCGTACGCATCGCTCTCTTCGCCACTTTGCTGATAGTTCGTCGAGAATCCGATCATCGCGCTGTCGTCCCATGGCGCTGACGACACACCACCGCCGACGAACGTACCGATTTCGCACGAAAACGCGCTCGCAGGCGGGGAGTAGGAATCGTGCGGGGTCGCCGGCAGAACCCACGGCACACGCTCCGCATCGGCATTCCCCGGCAGCCCGAACACAAGCTCGGCCGAGGTGATCGCCGCGCCGCTGCCGATGTCCATCTCGTGCGAGACTTTTGCGACCTTTCCGGCAACCCGGACGCGCGACGACTCCAGCGTGACATGCCAGTCGAGCCACATATCCGGCCGCAACGGCAGCTCAAACGCCGCGCGCCCCGTGCGCGTGCTCGCATGGATGCGTGTCCGGGCGCGGTCGAGCAGTGCGCGTAGCAGCGCATCGCGATCTGCCGGAGCGGCGCCGGCGGGCTGGTGGGCTGTGATTCGATCGCCGACGAAACGGGTTCTGTCGGTAATGGCCAGCGGCGTGATGCTCGCATCGCTCGACCAATTGGCGCCGTCGAACTCGGCTTGCAGCGAAGCGCCAATCTGCTCAGATACAGGGATGCCCAGACGGTCCTCGAGCGCGGTGCATACGACCGTCAGCGTGTAGTCCTCCGTTACCGTCTGAGTCCAGCGTGTCGCGAACCACGCACGGAACCCCAGCGCGAACGACGGCGCCGCGGCCGCAGTGATGAACCAGTTGTACGGGTCCAGCCCGGTCCCCAAGTTCCAGTTCCGGGCGGGCGGATGATCGATCTCCCGCCCCGTGAGAATCCATCCACCGATCGAATCGGTCGCGCCCTGTACCATTGCCGTCATCAGCATTTGCTTGCCCGACCGCACCATTGCCCCACTCGGCGAGATCAGCGGCTGGTAGAACGCGATCGGCTGCTGGTACTGCGCCAGCGCGCCACGTGCCCGCAGGCGTTCGTAGCGGTACTCGCTGCGGACCTCGACGCGCGTCACCATTTCGCCACGGCGCGGCATGTCGAGCGACAACGAGCCGTCGACGCAGTCGGCGGCTGCGATCATCTCATGGCGCAGTCCTGCACCGCGCCACGGCAGCACACGAAACGTGCCGAGCGGGTCGATCGCGTACGATGCAGGCACGCTCTGGATGCATTGCTCCAGGTAGTCCCGGCTGTTTTCCGGCTCGCCGTCGATCGCCACGTGCCAGCTGCCGCCGACCTCAGCATCGATCCAGGCGCGCGACAGGTTTGATGCCCGCTCTTGCAACTGATCGTGGCATCGGCACGTGACGATGCCCGTGTTGATGTCGATCGCTGCCACGTCGACCACGCCGGTGTAGATCGTGTGCGCCACAGGATTGGCTTGAGCAGCGAACGCAATGCGCACCGGCCGACCGACCAGCAGATCGAGGTCGGGCGCCGCGGTGGGCAGCATGGAAAACTCCGCGATCGCAGCCTGATTGTCGCCATGCGACACACTGACCCGGCCCGACAGCTGCGCGCTGATGTCCGCGCTGCCCAGAACCACTACAGCCCGCCAGGCGCCGCCGGGCGCGGCAGGCCAGGGCGCTGCCCCCGGTGGAGCAATGTGCGCGGCCACCTGCAGCTGGACGGGCAGCTCGATCAGCGCCGGCGCGGCCACCTGCAGCCGGATGGGCAACTCGACACGTGACGCCAGCGGCGCAGACACCGACACAGATACGGGTAGCGCGATATAGCCATCGATCGGCTCGTCGTCCGACACTGCGAGCCCGGTGAAATCCAGGCCGGTTATCATAGTGACGATCGGCGCAGCGGCGCTACTCCCTGCGCTGCTCACGAACTCTTCTACGAGGCCGACACTGTAATGCGCGCCGCTGCGTGCAACGACGCCGAACCCGATAGTCACGCCTGGGCCGGGGCGATACCACGTTACCCGCAACCCCGTGATATGCGAGGGGGACAGCGTGGTAATCCCAGGGACGCCGGAAATGGTACCGTCGCCGAAAACGTAGCCATCGGGGCCGTATTCGACCAGCCCCCCAAGCCAGGGCGCGGGCACGACAGGTTCGCCGGTTCTGTCCGTCCACTCCCCTGCTTGCTCGGTTTCGATCTTTGTGACGATGATCGACCCGGCGGGCACGATGGCATGAATCTGGACAAAATCCATGACCGGCCGCGTCACCGTCACCTCGATTGGCAACTCGACGGAGGGTTGCCACGGGGCGCCAACAAAGTCGCGCTCAACATCGAACGTGACGACTGCGGGCGATGTGTCCAGATCGAGCTCTGTACCACCCCCCGCCGCACCCTCTTCGCCATAAATGTTTGCGTACACCTCGGCCGACGACACGGCCTCCGACACGCGAACAGTGATGCGAATCTGCGTCGGCAGGGGCGTCGCCGGCGGCAGCGCATCAAGATGGACATTGCACCACCATTCACCCGGCGCGCTCACATACCCAACGCCTGGCGCATACGACGCGAAATTGCTCTCGCCGCCCTCTGTGACGCTCGCGCCCGTGTAATCGACCCATGCGCCGCCGATGCGCGCCTCCACCTTGGTGATGGTGACGATGACATCATCCCGCCAGGCCGGCAGAACAGAAAACGATATCGATCCGGCCACGCTATACCTCCTCGGCCACCAGTTCCCAGCCCGCCACCGCCCCGGCCGCGTCATAGCTCGCCTGCACGCCAGCGATGGCATACACACTGAGCAGCGGATACCACAGCACCTGGTAACCTGCCGCGCCAGCGATGGCCGTCAGCGTGGCGACGTTACCGGCCACAGCCACGGCCGTGGGCCGCAGCAGGCCGTCCGGCATCACGGCCCAGCCGTAGGGCGGCGCATCGGTGCGGCGGCCGGCTGGGATGTTGATGATGTTGCTCGCAGACTGGATCGAGCGCGCGGCGATGCAGCCGAGCGTTACCGGCTGCGTCCAGTCGACGGCAGCCAGGCCGGGCGGGGCGATGCCCTGTGCGGACAGCGTGGTGCGCAGCTTGCGCCAGCTCTGCTGCGGCACGGCCGCGCCGGCGCCCAGGCGCAGCAGGGTGAAACCGCCGATGTCCTCGTAGCTCTGCTGGATCTCTCCGCCGATGCGCAGCGGCAGGCGCAGGCCGTTGATGGTCAGGTCCGGCTGACGGCGGCTCATCGGCGCCCCCGCTGCAGCGCGGCACGTTGAAAGACGCGCACGATCTCATCGGCCACGTCGTCACGTGCCGACAGCGGCGAGCGGCTGCCGTCGGGCCATTGCAGCACGACGGGCGTGCGGCTCTCGCTGCTGCCGGCCGCAGCCAGTGGTGCGCGCTGCTCGGCGCCGATCTCGCCGCCGTAGGCGAAGCGCGGCATGCGCATTTCGTTGATCGCCCGCAAAAAGCTGGCGCCCCAGTAACGCACGGCCGGGCGCTGGATGACCCATTCGCCGGGGGTGCCGCGGTAGAGCACGTTGTCGGCGCGGTCGTGCGGGGCACGGCCGGGCAGCGGGCCACCGTAGGCGCGGCCCGGAATCGCTTCGATCAGCTCTTCGCGCGACATGCCGCGCGTGTCTGCGGGCGCGGTGCTGACGGTGTTCACCGTCACGGTGATCGTCTTGTCTTTCAGCGCGTCGAGCTGGGCCTGCAGCTGCTTGATCTGCGCCTCGGCCTGAGTGATGTCGGCTTGGAGCGTCGCGGGCTTTTCCAGCTCGGCGCGCAACGCCTTCAGACGTTCTTCGTTCTGCGCGATCTGCTCGGTGACTGCGGCGGCAAGGTCTTCTTGCGCCTTCGCTTCGGCTTGCTTGATCTGCGACTGCGCCTTCAGCGCGTCTTCGCGGATGCGGCCCAGCTCCTCGAACAGGTTCGCGGCGACATCATCGTCCTGGATCATGTCGCCGTACTTCTCGGCGCGCTCGGCGTACTTCGCCGCCTCGGCCGCAAGCTGGGCAGCGCGCTCCAGGTCACCGCGCAGCGCGGCATTCTGGGCAAACGTCGCGCTGCGGCTCGCCTGGTCGCGCAGGTCGCGCGCCTGGCGGCGGGCGTAGCTGTCCTTTTCCTCGTCGGTCCAGCCGCGCATGCGGCGGTCCTGCGCCTTGTCGGCGCCGGCGGTGCGCGCGGCAGCGGCGTCCTGCTGCAGTTTGACCGCTTCGGCGCGCAGCGAGCGGGCCTTTTCGATGGCATCGCCCCACACTTTGTTGAGTGTGTCGCCCAGCGACTCATAGCCCTTGATCTGGGCTTCGATGGCCTTGCGCTGGATCTCGGCGCCTTTCTCGATAGCCTCTTTCGTCGTCAGCAGGATCGACGCATTGGCCTTACCTGCAGCAACGGCGCGCAGCTTGTGCAGCCGCACGGTAGCAGCGGTGAGGTCTTCTTCGAGCTTGAGCCGGGCATTGGCGTCCTGCTTGACCTTGGCCGCCTGCTCTTCGGCGTTGAGCTTGCCCTGGTTTTCGGCAACCTCTTCCAACGCCTTGTTGAGCGCGTAGTACGCCCCCGCAGCGGCTGCGACGCCGATGGCGATCCCAGCCGGATTGAATACTGCTAGCGCGATCGCCGCCCGCGTTGCTGCCGCTGCTGTCAGCCCAAGCCGATAGATCATCGGCACTAGCGCGGCGACAAGCAACGGCACGCCGTACTGGACCACGGCCTCGATGTTGTCGGCGATCAGCACCAGGCCGTTGACGACAACCTTGGTCGCACCGAACGCGCGATCCATGCCACCGATCAGCTCGACAACTTCATTGCGTAGCTGATTCATCGCCTGGCTTCTGGTTTTCGCCGTAGTCGCAAAGTCCCTGTCGACGCGGTCCTTGACCTTTTCGAGCGCGGCAACCACAACCTCGGCCGTCAGCTGACCGTCCTGGCCCATCTTGCGCAACTCGCCGCGCGTGCGGCCCAGGCCTTCGGCAATCGCGTCGGCCAGCGCTGGCGTCTGCTCCAGAATCGAATTCAGTTCATCCCCGCGCAGCACGCCCGAACCCAACGCTTGCCCGAACTGGACAAGCGACGCCTGGGATGCACCCGCCGACGCCCCCGACAGCGCGATCGCCTTGTTCACCGTGCCGATGATGTCCGCCGCCGCCTGGCCGGTGCGCCCCATCCCCGTCAGCGCCGGCGCCAGCTTGGTGTACAGATCCACCGTTTCCGCGATCGGCGCCCGCGTATCGCGCGCCACGTCGCGCAGCGCGGCCTGCATCTCGACGAAGGCGCCTGTGTATTGCGTCGCCAGGCGCAGGCGGGCCGTGTACTGCTGGTACTCCTCGGCCATCGACAGGATTTTGCCGACGCTGATCGCCGCAGTCACGCCAGCCAGCGCAGATTTCAGCGGCCCGAGGCTCGTGTTCAGATCACGAATGCCGCCCGTGGCGCGCGCCACCGATGCGGTGAAAGGATCGAGCGTTGTGCCACTGCCTGCGCCAACCTCCCTCAGGCTCTGCCTGAGCGCAGCCAGCGCGGCACGCCCTTCGCGCGTGTCCGCCGACACCCGCATCGAAAAGTCCAGCGACCTGTCCGCCACGGCTTACCTCCCCAGCTTTGTGCGCGCCGACTCCAGCGCGCGCGCGAACGAGCGATAGCCCTTTTCGCTGGCGCGCGCCGCACGGGCGATCGACAGCGCGGAAATCTTGCGGTCGGCCTCGAGGCGCGCATGCGCGGCCATGTAGTGCTCGACCTGCACCAGGGTGTAGCGCTCGATGTCGGCGGGGCGGTGGCCGGCCTCAACCAGCACCGCCGCGGCCGTGGCCCAGCTGATCTTTTCGCCGCTGCGCGGGCCGCTGCGGCCGCGAGCGTCGAACAGAATGCGGTTGGCCTCCCACATTGCGCCGAACAACGCGTCCAGGTCAGCCTCGGGCAGGGTGTCGATCCACTCCGCCCGCTCGCCGCACAGGCGGGCGAGCATCGCGGTGACGCTGCCCATCCAGACCCGCGCATCCTCGGGCTCGACCTGGTCGGCGTTGTCGCCCGGGTTGGACTGATACAGCCGCAGGAACTCAGCCAGCTCGCCCAGCCACACGCCGCGCACCGCAACGCACCGGCCGCCCACGGTGACATGCACCGGGGCGGCGAACAGCGCGTCGAGCTGTGCGGCTACGGGGTCGTGCGTCATGGCTTACGGCAGCATCACGAGACGGCCGTAATAGCCGAACGGGCCATCCGCCGCCTTGGTCGTGTCCGCCAGCACTGCGCCGGCGATGGGCGATTCCAGCCGGCTCTGGCCGTCGTGGATCAGCGAGAACGACTCGGACGGCGGGGGCGACCAGCGGTAGAACTCGGCGACGAAATTCTTGAATGTGGCGCCGGGCACGGTATTAACGCCTTCCATTCGGATCCAGTACTCGCGCGCCGTGCCGCTCATCATGCGGATGAAGCTGGCCGCGCCGGGCGTCAGGTCGGCCGTGATCGGCGCCACAAACGGCCCGCCCGTCGTTACGTCGAGGATCTCCGCGCTGCCCGTTTTGGGGTTCAGCCGGTAGTTGACGTCCGGCGTCAGCGTCTTGGCCGACGGCGTCGTCGAGTCTTCCAGCGTGACGGACGACACGTTGAAATGCTGCAGCGACAGAATGTCGCCAACGGCCGGCAACGTCTCGGCAACAACGAGATCCGTAACCGCCGTCACCGACTGCGTGACTTCCTCGCCGCGCGAAGCCAAGGCGAAATTCTCGTTGTTGAACTGCAGGAACGTGATCGTCAGGTTCGCCTCGGTGTCGCCCGGCAGCACCAGGCCGTCGCCGCGCTGGCCGGTCCAATTCTCTTTGAACTTGGTCTCGTTGGGCGTGAAGCCGAACTCCATCAGCGCGTCGCCGACCCATCGCATCTGGCCCGGCAGGCCGTTGCTGCGCCGCTGGCCGGCGAAGATTTTCGCCTGGCCGGAGAAATACTCGAGAACATCCATTTTGCTTACTCCAGGGTTCGGCCGTCAGCGCGGCACGGTGACAAAATCCAGCTCGAACATCTGCGGGTAGTAGCCGAACGCCACGCCGAAGCCCGGCGCCATGCCGGCCGTGGGGCGCAGCGGACGGCCATCGTCCAGCGGCATCCAGCCGGCCAGCGCGTGGCGGATCAGCGGCAGCAGCGGGCCGGCCTCGCCGGACAGCGCCGCGTTATTGCCGCCCGCGCGCGCATTGCGCACGGCCAGCACCACGCACCAGCGCTGCGCGCCGGCGCTCACACGGGGGGCGCGGGGGTCGGGGGCGATGCGATCGCCCATGTAGACGACGATGGCGGCTGGCGCCTGCGCCTTGATGCGCTGCTCGATCGCATCGGCGGCCAGCGTGCTCATGGTTTCCACCATGCGCAGCGCCGGCACCTGTTCAACCAGGCGCGTAACGATGCGGTCGCCCGGCGCCAGCCAGTCGTCCAGCAGCGTGGTCACCGGCGGTCTCCGCGCGCGAACAGGCGCCGCCCGGTGCTGATCTCAGCCAGCCCCATGCCGGCGCTGCCGCTTTCTTCGGCCAGGCCCAGCGTGGCGCGGCCATCGGAAACCAGAATCAGGAATGCGATGGCGCGCTTGTAGCGCTCGATGACCAGCTCGGGCGCTGCGTGGATGTACAGGTGGTAGCGCGTGATGTCGCACGCCAGATCCCGCAGGCGCGGCGGGATCACGACAAACGGCAGCGGATAGCGCAGGCCGATGTAGCCGTCGATTTCGGCATCGGCCGTCGCCTGGGCGTGGGCGAGCACATCAACGTCGATGACCCCGGCCGGCGGCGTGGCGCGGTCGGTCAGCTCGACGAGTTCGTCGAGGCCGAAATGGTCAATCAGATCTGATTGAGACGAATAAGGCATGGCGCGCGCACCGATGACGGAATAGCGTCATCATCGGTGCGCGGCGGTGGAGGCAGGGGGATGAAATTATTCTGGGGCCTGCCAGGCTCCGGCAATCAACGCATGAGCAGTGCACGGCACCCAGCCGGTGCCGGGGTTGATCAGACGCAGATCGGAAGTGGCACCGGCAAGCGGAGTGGCGACAAACGCCGGAGAGTACGATCGGCTGTCGAGCAGCGTCGCTAACAGCGGGAATTCGCTGTCAATGCCGATTTCGTAGCCTCCGGCAACTGTCACGGGGGCGATGCCGAACGCGTCCCATACATAACCATGATCGGCGTATTGTGCGGACGTTACAAAGTAACCGCCGGGCGTTGCAGGGGATTGCGCTGTCCACCAGTCGTAGATGCGGGCGGGATCGGCCGCTCGTACGACTCCCCGCACTCGGCCAGCATCACATGCCGCAGCAATCCTGGCGGAATGCTGCGCATGAAACCTCTGCACAAGCTCAAAGCTCATTTTTTGTAGCCGATAGCGATCCACGCGGGGCGTGGGGTCCAGGCCGCACGACTCAATCAAAATCCCAAGAGCGTTTCGCAGCACAGCCGTCCGGGCAAGGGTAGGGTTGGGGTCGGGGGCCAGTGTAAATTGACGCCCAGACCACCCGGGGTATGTGTTTGCCATCGCAATCAATTCCTGCTCCAACCGCGCTTGCAGTCGCTCGATTTCAGGGGCCACCATCGGGTGAACTCCGCGCAGGTACTCAATACGGGTTCCTGCGGTACCTGCCTGCTCGTGCGAATCGATCACGATTCCTGGGCGATGCTCCGTAATCATCCGCTGTATCAGACGCCCCTCGGGGGACAGCAGCGCGCAGTGATCCCGGTTTATATCCACCCCATCTGCATTACCCCGAGTACCGTTGGGCAGACCCGGCTTCGGGAGCCCGTCTGGATTAGCGGTCGGGATGACGTAGATGCGGTGCTGGTCGAGATATGCCAGCACCGCCGGGTCGCTGGTCGTTGCCCACTCTCGCAACAACACCAACAACGCCTCGCGCCCCGCAACCTCTGGGCCATGCTGCTGACCGACTAGCAGCATGGCCCCCTTGGGTGCGTCCTGCGACGTCGACACCTCGAAAACGCGCACCGGGAGCCCCCCCGCACTGAGTTGCGCAGTATGCAGGCGCACCCGGGGGCCGAGTGCGACCACAGCGTCGAGATACGCCATCTCCTCCGCCAGCGGCGTCCACTCGGCGTACCCCCCCAGCTCGAATGCAGTTTGCAGGCTCATGCCCCGGCCCCAATGGGTGCGACATTACCCCCGTATGCAATGGCAACATAGTCCACGAGCCCCTCATAATTTCCCGAGGCAGATGTCACACCAGCATACCCACTCACGACACCGTTATCAGTTGCTGTGAGCACCGACGCTGTACTCTCGTCCGCGCCAGCAAGCCAGATTGACCCCGTGATTTCGGAGCCAACCGCCCGCAGGCGCATCATGACGACCGCCGCCGCCGCTTTGACCGCAGACGACAGCTCAGACGGGAGCACGAGGGTTGCCAGGGTGGTACTGACGTTGCCCTGGAATTTCGTGAGAGTGATCTCAGCCGGGCTCGTGCTACGCACATTGAGTAAATACCCTGCCCGTGATGTGCCTATTTTGCTGGCGCGGACGATCAGTCCGATTGCGTTTTGGTTCAGGTTCGCGGGGGCCGGGCGGATGACGCGCGCCAGCATATCCTGGTCTGTTTCAGCCCCGAGCCGCTCGAATACAATCACCCCGCGCGCAGTACCTCCCGGCCCGACAAACCGCAGGACACGCCCCGAGGAGAGGGGGTGCTCGGCGATCTCCACCGGCGCATACGCAGCCGCCCAATATTGCGCAAACTCATCTGCAGGCACGGGGCCAAGGGGTTGCGACGCAAATGTTTCGACCAGGGGGACATGCACGCGGGGAATTTTGATCCACTGGTCGTACTGCGACCCTGTCCACGCGGGGGGATCATCCCAGCCGATCAGGATCAACGGCCCCGGGTGATTCGGCCGCTCGATGGGCCACCCTTTATTGGGCTCCTGCCGCAGCGCAAACGGCAGCGCAAGGGCCGAGTCCGAGCTGATGCCGCCGCCGCCGCCCTCGCCAGGCATAACGACCGGCACCAGCAGCTGCTCGCCCGGCCCGATCAACCCCATCACCGACCCATCGTTATCCAGCGCCCAGTCCGCCGACTGCCGCGCCTGATGTTTGCGCCGGAACGCCTCACTCATGCTCCACCTCGCGCACGCTCAGCAGCGGCTCTGCACGCACGGCCGCGAGCTGCTCATCGCTCAGATCGCCGGCAAACACCCGGACAACCTCCGGCGGCCAGAACCGCCCGGCACGCCACACCCCGCGCAGGCGCGTGCAGCGTACCGTCATGACCGGCGCCGCTGCCTCGGGCGCCGGCTCGGGCACGGCGATCTCGGCTACGGCAGTAACGGCTTTCTTGCTCATCGTGGGCTCCATGTCTGGTGCAAGGGGCTAAACCAACCAGGTCGCCGGTTATCCAACCCCTTGCCCGAGGTTTCCGGCCGAAGGCAGTCACTGGGCTCCCGGCGGGCAGCGGCTGCCAGCCGCCCGCGATCAACGCCCCAGGGGGGGGGGAGGTATGCGTTACGACAACCAGGGGCAGACCAGCACCTGGGCGGTGTTGCGGTAGATGTTGCTGGCGCCGGCGGCGTTGGCTTCGGCCTGCACCAACTTCAGCGCAGCGCCCTCCAGGCTGGGCGGCACGATCAGCAGCGCGGGTTTGACGCCCAGCGGGCGCCCCTCGTCGCTCTTCATGTTCATGAGCGCAACGCGGGCGGCGGCGTAGTTTGTCTCGTCCAGCGTCTGCGCGCTGCGCATTGCCATCTGCCAAAAGCCGAACCCCACATTGCAGCGCGCATCAACGCCGTAGCGGTATTCGTCGCGCATGAAGACGGCCTCGTCCTTCTCGTCCGTCATGGCCTTCAGCGCATAGTCGCGGCGGCGCTGGAAGATCAGCGGCTTCAGCGGCCGGCTGTTGTCGAGCAGGAACCATGGCGTGCCGGAGCCGCCCAGGTTGTTGCTGACGACGCCACTGCCAACCGGATGGTCGGTGTCGAAGAAGTACTGGCCGTCGTAGCATGGCGTGGTGTGGCCCGCGGCCAGCAGCGCGAAGACCAGCTCGTCCGGGTGAGAGGCTGCGGCATAGCCCATCTCGGCAAACAGCGGCGTCAGCACGCCGTAGGTGTCGTCCTCGATGTCGTCACGCGGCACGCCCACCGAGCTCTCGAACTTCCTGTTCGTCAGCTGGTAGCCGGACGCCTGCAGGTTCTTGATGTGCCGGTCGCCGATCCATTCGCGCAACTGGGGCCACTGGCCCAGCCAGGCGTAATCCTCCGTTTTGGTGGCGCTGGGCACCAGCGTGGCGATCTTCCCCCAGGACGGCGCCACACCAGAAAACGCCTGAGAGAACGCCGTTTTGAACCCGGTGTAGACGGAATTGAGGTTTTCGCGGTTGACGATCATTAACGTATCTCCAATGGAGGAATCAGATTTCGACCCACACGCCGTCGGCGTCGACGTCGCGCACCTTGCCGGCGATGGATCGAGTGTTGCTGGCGCTGGTCTTCGCCACGGTCTGGTCATCGACGACGTAGCAATCGGCACCGATGTCGGCCAGCGCGACCAGGTCCGCCGCCGCACTGTTTGCAAAGCGGAAGCATCCGCGGCGCACCTTGACGCGGATGGCGCCGGCCGCGCCGGCCGAGTTGTCGGCCACGTCGCGGGCGATGCCCACGCACTTGAGCCCGGTTGCGGTGGCGCCCTTGGTGGCCAGGCTGCTGGCGTTGATGCACACCAGCGCGCCGCCGAAAATTTTGGTTGCCGCCGCGACGGGGAATTCGAAGTCCTCCGCCGTGCGGTACGGAGTGTTGCGGTCTGCAGTCTGCGCGGCCATGTCACGCTCCCTTGTGCTTCAGGAATTCATCGGCAGAGATGCCCATGGCCTTGCACACGGCCAGCTCGCTGTCAGTCAGCTTGCCGGCCACCGGCTTGCCCATGTCCTTGCCGTCGGTCTGCATGCCCTTCAGCGCCGCAATGGCGGGCGCGCTGGCAACGTAGGCGCGCAGCGCGGCGATGTCCTTCTTGCCCAGGTCCGCCGCCCACTGGCGCTGGGCCTCGGTGAGCTTGCCTTCGGCCATGGCCCCGTCGATCAGCCGGCCGGACTCGTCGTCATTGACGCGCGCCGACAGCGCGGCGATCTGCAACTGCATGGCCTGCATGGTTTCGACCGGCACGAACTTGGCCGGGTCCGGCGTGGCCGGCGGGGCGGCCTTCAGCGCCGCAAGTTCGGCCTGGCCGGTGTCGGCCTTGGCCTTCAGTGCGGCGACGCCGGCCAGGGCATCGGTTTCGCTCGTCGCTTCGGGCAGACCGAGCGCGGCAAGCAGCTTTTTGAGCAGGTCCATCTGGGGATCCTCCTGTGTGGTGTGGGGGCGATAACGCGCGGACAGCGCCGCGCTGATGGGCTCGTCGATGGCGGGCACATTGGTCAGCGCAGCGTGGTACAGATCGAGCGGCTCCCCGGTGTCGGGGTCCGCAGGAAAAACCGGGGAGAGGTAACGCAACAGGTCCGCTTCGAGCAGCTCGGCCGTGTCGCCCACCCACTTGACGCGGCCGTACAGGCCGGGCTCGGCGCCATCGGGGCGGTATTCCAGCGAGCGCGGATCGACCCAGCCCGCGGCGATCACGCGCTGGCCGTTGCGCTCGCTGAGCAGCGCCTGGTGCTCGAAGTCGATGAGGATGTCCGCCGACCGGTTGCGGTTTGCGGCAATGACACGCGCCGCAGACTGCGGCGTAAGCCGCCACGGCCCGGCGCCTTCCATCGCCCCGCGCGGGGCGTGGAATTCACCGTCCGGAATCAGGCGGATGTATTCCTGCCCCGGATACACGCGCAGCGTGCAAACGGCCAAGGCGGGATGGGAGGCAGCAGAGAGGGCGACGCGGACTGTGTGATCCATGGCGCCGATGATCGGCGCCGGGCGGGGTCAGGCGGGGGGTGAAACTATTCGGAGGGCGATGACAGCCTAGAATTCATGCTCCACCAGCCCCCTCTCAAGCGCGTACAGTTTGAAGCAGATATAAGGCTTATTGCCTGGGTCAATTGAGAACGCGGCCTTCTTGCCGTCAGCGAACTCGACCGCTACGAGCGCATTATGCTTATTTCCACCGGCAAGCGCGCCGGCGACCAGGCCAATGCCACCGAGCAGCAAAGCGCCTGCACCGGCTGCAACAGATGCCCCGAGAAAAGACTTGACCTGCTCTTGCCCCATCTCGGTGAGCTTCACGACATCAGATGGAGCGTATCTTTGCTTGGGCATGGAGAAGCTGAAGCCCTGGAACTTGTCCGCTTTGGGGCCAAGCCACAGAACGCCAAAATGGATACTTCCATTGCCGATGTAGTCTCCGCCTATGCATTTAATGGGCTGCGCTGCCATCCTTCCTCCAAATATCAAGGCATGTGATTTTGTTGCCAGCAGCCTGACGGCAGGCGACGGCAGACCCGAGCCGAGCGAGATGCAAAATGACTCTGGGATTCAATTTTATTCGACGGCTTGCTCTTGTGCCAAATAGCGCGCAAAATCCAATCGCTGCCGCACCAACGGCAGCACGAGCTTGGCAGCTCGGAACTCTACGGCGCATGAACGCCGCAATCCTTTTCATCAGGAAGCGGCTTTTTTGTGCGCAGCGCTCGCACGCCTGATTATGATGTCAATGGGCGGGCCGAGCGGGGACGCCTTCGGGCGTGCCGGCTCCGTAGGGCCGGTCTGCCAACCTCGCCCGGTTCCGTCCGCCCTCTTGGCAGGGGGTGGCGGGAATACAACCGCATCCTACGGAGGTTCATCATGAGCCAAAGCGCGCCTGCAACGCCCCTTCTCCCTTCAAACATCTGGTACGACACGTGCGCCAGCATCAGCGCTGCCCGCGCGGTGGCTTCGGCGCTGACCGATTTCTTGCCATGCACACGCGACCCCGTGCTCAATAAGCAGATCGATCACCTGGGCGACCTGATCGGTGCCGTGGCTGTCTGCCTGGACGATGCCCGCCGGCACCTCGACGCGCTTTACCCCCATTGCGACCGTAAAGGAGCGCTGCCGTGAGCGAACGAATCGCCTGCCTCTCCGTTGCCGCGCTCTTCGATGGCGACCACAACCATCCTGACATCCCCCGGTTCATCAGAGCGTTCGGGGCTGCGATCTACGCGGGGGAGGGCAAAAAACCGCAATTCATGAGCGCGCTCAACATCACTACCGACATGCCCTTGCGACTGATGGTCGGCGTGCCGGTGAAGTCGCTGACCCGGCCGCAGCGGCTGCTGGCGGAAACGGCTGTCTCGCTGGTGCTCGGCCGCGACTTGGGGGATACGCGCAACCTGTGGGGCGCCGGCAACAGCTGGCGGCCGAAGAATCCAGGCCGCACCCCTGCGCCTGTAACTTCGTCCCGGCTGGATCATGAATGGATGCTGTCTCTCGGTATTGCGAAGACGGTCTGGGAGAAAGAGGTGCTATTCGGGCCGATCATGACTGCCGGCACCCACAACCAGGAAACGACGGTCATGCGCCAAGTGCTCGCGCTCGGTGCGTATGGGTTTGCAGACCCGTACCAGTTCTTTACCGCCGACACTCCCGCGCAGAAGTCAAACAGTAACTCCCAGTAACGCGGCAGGAGAGGAAAACACCCTCAAGGTGATACCTACCCCTACCCGCACATCAAAAGGCCCGCTACGGGCCTTTTTTACATCACCCGGAAAAATACCGCTCCAACACATCCAGCATCCGCTGCACGTCCTCTTCGTCCGCGCCCAGGAACGGCCGCCCCGGGATGCTGCCGTCTTTGCTACCGAAGTGCAGCACGGCCGCGCCGCCATCCCAGTCGCCCGCAAAGCGGTTGGTGCCGACGAACAGGCTGTCGCCGGCAACCTCGTAACGAATGGTGCCCTGCAGGATGCCGCTGGCGACCAATGGCTTTTTACTCATCGCCCGGCCGGCGCCCTTTTTCGACAGCCGGCCATCCTTGCGGTAGTTGCCGCTGGTCTGCTCCAGGTAGCCCATGATCGTCGCCATGCTGTTGGGCGCCCAGCGCGTGCCGTCGGGGCCGGTGCTGGTCTCGAAGCGGCGCTTGATGGATTCCACCAGGTCTTCGCCCATCTCGCGCAGCGGCGCGTCCAGCCCGCCGGGGCCGAGTTGCCGCAGCAGCGCATCGAGCCGGGCGACGACCGGGGCGATGTCCAGCTCGACGGTGATGCGGTCGGTCATGACTGCGGCGCCGGCGGCAGCGTGACCACGGCCTGGCGGAAGGCGTCGGCCAGCGGTGCGGGCAGCGCCGCGGCCTTGGTGTCGATGAGCTGGCGCAGCGCGTCGGCCGCGCTGGCGCCGGGCGCGTAGGCCCAGCCCTTGTCGATGCCGGCCGGGGCGCCGGTGGCGGGCAAGACCAGCTCCCAGCCATCGCCAAGGTCGGTCATGTCGCCCGGGCGCGGTGCGGCCACGGCCACGACATAGCAGCGGCAGCCCCAGCCGTTTGGCGGGAAAAACTGCCGCCAAAACGGGTGCGTGTGGTGCAGCGTCAGCCGGCGGTCGCCCCACAGTTTGTGCAGCGGGCGCGGGTTGGCGACGCTGTCGCTGTGTACATAGCGCCAGTACGGGCGCACGGCGAGCAACTGGTGGTTGGTCAGTTGCGCCCAGCGGCCGGCGGCGTAGCTGGTGCGCAGGTTGGTCTCGTAGATGACGCGGGTGCGCCAGGCCTGGCCGGCGCGGGTGCCCTCGCCGGTCCAGCCAGTCCAGCCGCGCTCGGCAACGATGCGGCGGAAATCCTTGCGGAACGTCTCCAGGCTGGTGCCGGTGGCGATGGCCTTGTCGATGGCCGTGCGCAGGTCATCGAGCAAGTCGGCCGCGGTGGCGCCGGCCACGACAAACGCGCGGTCGTGCGCCGCTTGCCAGATGTCGTCCCAGCGGCCTGTGGGCAGGTTGAGCTTGGCGCGGAAAAACGCGATCTGCTCGACGAAGGGCAGCGCGAAAGCGGCCTCGAAGCGCGTGCGGTCCATCGTCAAGCCCTCGCTGGCCGAGCGTCAGCGGCCATCTTCAACCTCGCTGCGCCCGGCCAGTTCGGCGACGGCCAGGGCCGAGGCCAGCACCTGCACCAGATCGACCTGCGGCAGGTCCGCGTAGCGGGCCAGCAGCTGCTCGCGGAACGCCTCCAGGCTCTCCGCCTGGTCGAGCATGGCCTGGATCTGCTCAAGCCAGGCCAGGATGCTGGCCTCGGCCTGGGCGCCCAGCGCGGGCGTGGCGAGGTCCGCGGCGTCGGGCGTGGGGCGCGCGGTGCCCGCGGCCAGTGCGGCCACCTGGCGCCACGCGCCGCGCAATGCGGCCGCGGGGGCGGGCGGCACGTCGGGGCCGGCCGGGTCTGCCGGCGGGGCGGCCGGGGCGCTGTCGGTAAACACCGGCTCGCCCTCGGCCGCTTCGGGGATGCGCAGTTTTTCGTGCACCCAGCTCACCGGGATGCGGGCGCCGCCGCGCGCCAGCGCGGGTAGCGCGGTGGCGTAGGCGGCCATGTCCTCGGCCTGGCCCAGGTCGAACACAAAGCGCGGGCAGCGGCGGTAGCTGTCGATGCCGCCGCCGTTGAGCACGAGCAGCGGATACACCAGGTCGCGCGTCAGCGTGCCGGCGAGCTGGCGCGCGTCGGACAACAGGATGTCGCGCCGCACATCGGCATGCAGGTCGGCCACGCCGCTACCCAGGCCGGTAGCCTTGGCCTCGGCGCTGAGCACTTGGCCCAGGATGGCCTTGCTCTGCGCGCCGTCGGCCCACTGCACCATGTTCAAGTGGTGGCTGCCCTCGCCGCCGCCGGTGATCTTCTGGATCTCCAGGCTCATGCCGTCGGGCATGATGGCGCGGGCGTCGTGGCCCAGGGCCGACACCGCCCGCATCAGGCTGGACTTTTCCTCCGCGCTGGCGCCGGCCATGTATTTGCCGACGATGATGGGCAGGCCGTAGGTTTCCAGGAACTCGGCAAAATCGCCGATCGAATACGCTTTGTACAAAAACGGCCACACCAGCACGCGGTGTAGCCCCATGCGGCCCAGGTAGCCCGTCTTGACCTTGGTGTGCTGGTGCATGATCCAGCCCATGCTGAGCGGCTCGCTGCCGTCCGGGCTGCCGTCGTTGAGCCGCAGCGCGCGCCGGTCCTGCGACAGCCGGAACCAGGTCTGCGGGCGCGGGTGAAACGCGGGGATCCAGTCGTCGCCCCAGCGCTCCCACTGCAGCTCGATGGCGGCAAAGCCGTGGCCCACGCCATCCATCATGTTGAGGATGACGTCTTCCAGGTCGTCGACGGTATCGCGCAGCATGACCTCGACCCGCGCCGCGGCCTTTTTTTCGGCACGGCTGGCGTTACTGGGCGGCTCGATGCTCCAGTCCAGCCCCACCGCCGCGCTGGCGCGCTTGTCGAACTCGCAGCGCAGGTGCGCGTCGCGGTCGTACATGTCGTCGAACAGCTGGTGCTGGGCGATGATGTCGCCCTCGTCGGCCTGGCGCAGGATGCGCGCCGCGCGCGCCGGGGTGAGGCCGTCGAGCTGGCTCTGGATGACGGTATGCGCCAGCGTGGCGACACGCGCGGTCTGCGGCTCGCGCAGCAGGCCGGTGTCGATGTGGTTGCCGTGTTGGTCGAGGATTTTCATGGGCGGCGGGTATCGGCAAAGCTCGGTTGGCGCGGCCGCCACCAGCCGCAGGCAGCGGATAGCGGCAGCGCGCGCAGGCAGGCGGTGCGGGCAGTGTCAGCGGTGTGCAGGGTGACGAGATGGACGCAGCGCTGGCAGCACGCCGGCGCCGGGCTGGCGGGGGTGCTCATATCGACAGTTCCCCGGCGGGCAGTGGGATGAAGCCGGCCTCAAAGGCGTCGAGGTCGCATACGTGGACGGTGTGCTCATCGTCGGCCGGGCAGTAGATGGCAACCAGCGCCGCGCCGCGGCCGGGGGTGGTGTCGGTACCGTGCGCCAGCAGGCGGACGGCGGCGCCGGTTTTCAGGTTGCGATAGAGCATCAAATCTCTTCCTCTTCTTCGGGAGGCGGGGCAATAGCCGCGACAAGCGCGCGGACCGCATTCACGATGTCCTCAATCTCGAATTCATTGCGGTCATCGCCAATGGCATACCTGATGCTGTGGACGCCTCGCTCCCACCGATCCTTGCGGACGACCTTCCCGTCGCGCCGGAACTCGTAGTCTTTCGGGTCCGCATCCCGGAATTCGGGCATGCGGAAGTCGCGCTCGGTTACTTCCCTGCTCATCAAAACATCCTCCTCGAATCCCGCCCGCCCCAGTCATCGCCGCTGCCCCGGCTGGCGCCGTGCCGGCCCAGGCTGCGGAAGCCTTCCACGCCGCCGCACATGGTGGTAGCGGCCATCCACAGCATCTGCAGCGCATCCGGGCCGTCGTCGTGGTCGGCCTTGGGGAAGTGACGGAGCTGGTCGATCAGCGTGGTCTGGCTGGGGTGCAGGCGGATCAGGCCGTTCTTGACGTGGGGCTGGATAGACTCGATGCGCAGCAGCTTGTCGCTGATGGGCTGCACGCCGCGCGCCGGCACGGGGATGCCGCGCGCGGCGGCGCGCTTGACCAGCTCGCTGTACAGGAAAGCCTGGAACTGCACCGTTTCGATGACCCACAGCAGGCAGCGGTATTCCGCCTGGTAGGCGATCACGTCTTCGATGATGCGGTCCGGCAGGCGCTTCTTGATGGCGGCCTCGACCACGTCGAGCACGCCGGTCTGGCGGTTGAGGCCGCCCACCAGCAGCGCGGACGGGTCGCGGCTGGCGCCGGCCTTGCCGAGCGAGGGATCGCAGGCGCCGAAGAAGACCCACTCGGCCAGCCGATTGACCCAGAACTGGATGATGCCGGCGAAGGGGGCGTTGTCGCCGGCGACGGGGTCGTTCTGGTACTCGCTGTCGAACGTGTCGTGGCCGTCGCGGGCGCGGATCTTCATCAGCGCCAGCAGCTGGCGCGCGGCCCAGCTCACCCGGGCGCCGCGTTCCATGTCGGCGGCGTGCGCCTGGTAGAAGGCGTCGGCTTCATCCATGCCCTGGTTGCGCAGGATTTCTTCCCAGCGGTCCCACAGCGTCATGTTGTCCGGCCACTGCAGCAGCGCCTTGAAGCGCGCCGTGCGCCACATGGTGTTCGCCAGCGTGCGCGAGAGCACCGAGTCGTAGTGCAGGATGGTGCCGATATACACCACGTCGAACTTGGCATCCGCACCGCCCAGCGGCAGCACCGTCTTCGTGAGCCAGCCATGCAGCTTGTCGCGCTGGTCGGGGTTCCGCACCTGTTCATCGTTCTCGATGTCGTCGAGCACGCACAAGTCGGGCCGGTAGGGGCCGTGGCGCAGGCCGCGCAGCTTTTTGCCGGAGCCGGCCACCTGCACCTTGGCGTTGTTGGCGGTGACGATGGTGCCGGCCTGCCACACGCGGCCCTGGCCGGTGGCTTCGGGGAAGTCCATCTGCAGGCGCGGGTTGAATTCCAGCTCGGCCTTGATGGCTTCGAGCATCGGGTACGCCTGGTCGATGCTGTCCATGACGACAACCGGGTAGCGCTTGCGGGCAGTGACCAGGCACCACAGCACAAAGAGCTGAGACACCAGCGTGGATTTGGCCTCGCCGCGGGGCGCGGCAATCGCGTCCGTCTCACCCTTGGGGCTGGCGACGATCTCCGGCAGGCGGGTGAACAGGTAACGGTGCAGCTCGCTCTTGTGCGGGCTGCGCACGTAGTGCGGGAAGTAGGCGCCGATGAAAAACTCGAAATCGTCCCACGCCTGTTTGCGACGCTTTTGGCACTGCGCCGGGTCCGGGTCGAAGCCGGTGACCTCGGCCTCGATGCGCGTGCGCAGGGTGGCGGCGAGGTTGGCGAGGTCGGCGAGGAAGGATTTACGGGTGCTGGTGGTCATCAGAACAACGCACGCCACAGGGCGCGCCCAAGTGCAGACGTAAACGGGCACTCCGCCATGTGGCGGCGCAGCGCGGCGCGGCGGCGCTTATCCATACGCCCTCGCAATCTCATCTCCGAACGGCTCCAGCAGCTCGACAAACTCCCCCGCCAGCGCCGGCTTGCGCTTGGCGACGTATTCGCCCAGGCGCTGGATCACGTCCATGGCCACGGCGAGCTTGTCGGTTTCGGGCATCAGCCGCTTGGAGACGGCCATCAGCTTGTTGTAGGCGTCGGCCAGGCTGGCGAGCAGCTGCACCTTGGTGGCCGGGTCCATGTCCTCGGCGGCCTGGATGCTTTCCACCGTGGCCTGCACCTGCTGCACCACCACAGCCAGCGTCTGACGCACCACGTCCTCGATGCCGCCCCCGGCGATCATCTGGGCGCCGCGCGCCTTGTCCCAGTCATCGCCCGCGCGCTTGGCTTCGCTCTTCCAGCGGCGGGCGGTGGCGACGGGCACGTCGTGCTTGACGGCGGCGATTTCCAGCCCGAGCTGGTCGAAGACAAACGCGGCGCGCACGGCGCGGCGGGTTTCGTCAGGGTGCGCCATCGTCATCCCGCTCCCAGCCAGGGATGGCCGCAGCCACGGTGTGAGATGCCCCCTCGGCCCACTCACCCATGCCGCGGAGACTCCACAGCAGCATGAGCAGCGGCGCGCGCACGAGCAGCACACCAGGCGTGCGCCGTATGTTGGTCCATGTCGGCAACCACATCACGCCTCCCCCGGCATCGCCGCCCGATCCATGACCACATCCCGCCCGCGCTCGGTCAGCGTGGCGGCATCGCCGGCGCGGGCGAGCAGGCCGACGTCGTCGAGCCACAGGATGTCGCCGCGCACTTTGTCGACAGTGGCGACCTGGCCGTGGGTGGCTTCAAGCTCGTCGCGCAGGCGGCGGGCGCTCAGGGTCTGGCCGGCGGCGAAATACAGCAGGGCCAGGATGGCGCGGCGGCGGATGCGCTCGGCTTCGCGCTGGGCGATGGTGCTCATTGCAGCCCCCTTTCGGTGATGCGGCTCATCAGCGTGCGCAGCGTCTGGTCGATGCCGCGCAGGCTGCCCTTGACCTCGGCCAGGTCGTTGGCCGTGGTGTTGATGCGGGCGTAGATTTTTTCCAGGTCCTCGTCCGTGGGCACGCGCGCCAGGTCGGCGTCGACGCGGCCCAGGCGCGTGGCGTGGTCGGCCAGGGTGTGCTCGATCTTGTCGAGCCGGTCGGTGATGTCGGTCTGGCGCGCGTGGCTGTCTGCGCGGTGGGCGGCGAGCTGGTCGCGCAGCATGTTGCCGTACTGCTGCAGCAGGCTGCGGCCCATGGCCCACAGCACGCCGCCCAGTGCCGACAGCACGGCGGCGATCAGCATCATGGTGAGGTAGTTGATTTCGATGATCATGCGGTTTCCGGGGTGGCGATGTCGATTTCGCGCTCGACGCCGTGGCGCTGCATCAGCACGGTGTGCACCCCTAGCCTGCGCAGTTCGGCGGCCAGGTTGAGCAACGTGGGTTTGTCGAGCGTGCCGTGCGCGCCGAACACGCGCGCGCGGCCGTCGCCAAGCATGAACACGCTGAACACCAGCTCGAACGGCGCCTGCTGCGCCCAGCCGTCGGGCTGGGTGTAGCCGCGGCCGACATACAGAACGGGGTCGAGGGCAATGTGCAGGGCCATGGCGTTACTCGCTATCGGCGGGCTGGGCGTGCCAGCGGATCAGGGCGTCGAGGCGGCGGGCGCACTCGGCGTACTGTGCGCCGGCGTCGATGGCCCAGTGTGAGACGTCGGCATCGGTGGCAACGCGGCCGGCATCGGCAGCAGCAGCGCCGCTGGCGGGCGCGGGCACATGCACTGATAGACCGGGGGCGCGGTCGAGCAGGCGCAGAGCAGGCTCGCGCAGGCAAGCGCGGCCGTCGGTAACGCGGGGGATGTCATGGTGCAGTTCCTGCGAGTGGGATTCGGCCGCCAGCCGGGCGGCGGCAAGCTCCAGCGTGAGCAAGTCGCCGCGCTCGACCGCGTCGAGCAGTTTCCGGCTGGCGTGCTCGGCCGCTGTTGCGAGACCGCGGGCGTACTGCGCGCGCAGGGCGTCGACGTCGCGCTGGCCAACCTGGTAGCCCAGCCAGGCGCACAGGGCGGCGCCGAGGATCAGCGCGAGCAAACCTGCGAGATCGGCGAGGTATTCGGGCTTCATTGTGGGTAGCCGTCCATGCACAGGCGGTATTCCTGCGCCCGGCGCTTGACCAGGCCCGGCAGGCGCTGGCCGCCGGCGTAGGTCCAGCGCAGGATTTCGGCGCAGGCGCCGGGGTAGTCGGGCGGCGCGGCGCGCAGCTTTTTGACGAGCGTGGAGCCGCAGAATGCGCCGGTGCCAATGTTGTAGGCCAGGCTGGCGTAGGCGTCAAACTCGTGCTGGTACAGCGGCACGTCGCCGATGCAGCGCGCGGCGTCGCGCGCGTGCGCCTGGGCGTCCGCCGCCAGGCGCTGCACGGCGCGGACGGGGTCGGTGCGGTCGGACATGGCCACGCCGGCGGTGGCGCCGAATCCGATGGTGGGAACGCCCACGCTGTCGCGGTAGGCGGCAGCACGGTAGCCCTCGTAGCCCGCCAGGCTGGCGACCAGTGCCGCGCTGGCGACGAGACCGATGGCCGGCTTACGCATGGCGGGCCTCGCGCCAGCGCGGCGGGTCGAAGCGGCACGCCGCGTGCGGCGACGTGTAGTGCCCGACGGGCTGATGCGCGCACCGCCCCCAGCCCAGGGCGACCATGCGGTCATCGGGCGGGCGGGTGAAGTGGATGCAGCGGGAGCATGGGCGGCCGGATTTCATGGCCGCATGATGCGGCGGGGCTACCGCGCGCCGGAGGGTGAATCAGTTCGAGGGGGAATGAGAACCGCCGCGTACCCGCTGAGCAGCGGGCAGAGGCGGCGGCCGTATTGTGGCGAGGCGCCTAGTCTGGCGCTGGCACCTCATTGTAAGCCTGCTGGGCGGCATCCAGGCACAACTGGATGGCGCCCGCGAGGTCGGCGGCAAGGTTGCTCTCGTCCACCGTGCAGCCGGGACCGGGCGTGCACTCGATCAGCACCTGGGCCACGGCGCGCGCGCTGGCCAGGCCGCTCGCCACACCGGTCCAGCTCTTATAGGCGTCGGAAATGCTCATTGGCTCATCTCCTCCACCTGTCCGGCCAGCATGCCGATGACGGTGAAAATATCGTACACGATGGTATCGGCCAGCCTCTGATCAGGCAGGCCGCTGCCGGTTTGCACAAGCTCGGCAGCCGTGGAGAGCGAGCGGATGCAGCCGCCGATGCGGGCCGCTTCGGCGAGCAGGCCGGAGAGTTGTTCGCGGGAGACGTGTTCGCACATGGCTCAGCCCTCCAGCGCCAGTTCGCCCTGGCCGGCCGGGTCGGCCGGGCCATGCTCGCCGCCGCGGCCGTTGCGGGCGCGGAAGACGATCTGGCGGATGTAGTTGCGCGTCTTGCCGGTGGCCCGCGCGATTTCGTCGCGCGGCATGCCTTCGGCCTCCATGCGCAGCACGGCGTCGATGCCGTCCTGCACCGCCTGGGCGTGCTGGGCGTTGCGCACCGCGGCCACTTCGCGTAGCGCCGCAAGCTGCCCGCGCTGCGCGGCGATGTGCCCGCGCCGGGCGGCGTCGAGCTTGCGGTACAGGTCCAGGATCATGCCGCTTTGGGTGCGCAGTTCGTCGCGCAGGGCGCCGATCTCGCGGGCGAGGTCGAGGCTGGCAGGCATGGCGGGCTGGCCGTAGGCGCCGGTGCGGCGGATGCTGGGGAGGACTTCGGCGGTGATCCAGCGGCGGAAGGCCTTGGCCGAATCTTTGCGACTGCGGAAGGTCGCGGCGTAGATGCCGGACTCGTTGACGGTCAGCATGCGCTGCGTGCCACCAGGGGTAGGCACTTCTGCCGACCCTTTGTCCTCGTCATCAACGCACCGCGTCATGTCTCGGGCGTCCTGGAATCCGAGAGCGCGGGCTACGTCAGCAGCGACGGCGATGAACGATTGACCATCATCGGTCGGGAACACGCGCACGGCGTGAGTATGGAACTGGAAAACAGCGAGGGATTGAGCAGCCATAATGGCCTCCTAGCGGATTTGTTGAGTTGACCGCCCCTGTTGAGAGGGCGGCCGGGTGCTTCAACACTGCCGCTAGACAGCCCGCAGTTTTCCCCGCTTGTGCGGGTGTTGTATGGCTGCGCGCCACCCGGCCATAGGAAACCTATGGACGTAAAAAAGCCACGACTTTCGGGCGCGGGGCAGGCCGCTAGCGGATGGTGTGTTGAGCACCGCTGCGGAGTTTGCGCCCTATTTGGCATAGCTGTCAAGACTACTGGTTCAGAGATATGGAGCCGTAGTAACGATCATTTTGCCGTCGAAAGCGCTGCACGTAATTGTCATTGCGGCATCGTTTGTCCAGAGCTTGACCGTGTACATCACGCTCGTATTTACAACGGTGATGACGGGATAAGCGCCGCGCAAGGGCTTCGTTACGGCATCTGCAGCAACGATACATGCGTCAAAACTCATGGCATCCACCTTTGTCGAGACGGCCCCCTGCTCGGGAAAGCGCCCATTGCCAACCATTTGCATTAGCTCGGCCCGCGTGTAGTGCGAACGCGCGCTATAACGTGATTCACTTGGGGACAGCGGGACCGGCAGGGAGCGGTCACCATCCTCCTCGACCTCCGCTTCTTTCTCCGCCTCCGCACGCAGCCGCGCATACTCCGCCTCGACCTCGCGGCGCATTTCCTCGGGACTCTGCTCGACCGCTGCACGGCTTGCCGCGCGAGCGGCTGGTTGACTGGGAACGGGGCACGGCATCTGCGAATACACCGTTTTTCCGCCCTCGGTGCACTTGTACACCTGCGCCACTGCCGGCGCGGACAGTCCGGCGAAGACGAAGGCGATGATGATGGATTTCATGGCTTCCCCCTTTTGATGAACCGTGGATTTTGCCATCAGAACATTCCTGCCTGCCCGGCCCGTTATCAAACGCCGTGGCCGGCTTCACACGCCGCCACGCCGTGGCCGGTGATGCGGTAGCGGTTGCCGTCGCGGCGGACGTGGCCGAGTTCTTCGAGCACGGACAGGGCGAATTCGACCTCGCCCAGCGCCTGGCGCAGGTCGAAGAGGCTGACCCAGCCGCCGCGCGGGGCGGCTTCGCGGTCGGCATACAGGTGGGTGAGTACCTGCTGGCGCAGGGTGGCGTTGTGTTTCATGGCAAGGCTCCTGTGGTGTCGGTTCAGAACAGCCCCATCTGCCCACCCGCTTCCAGCACCTGCCCGTCGGCATCGTCCGGCCGCTTCATCACCATGCTGACCCAGCGCGTGGTGCAGTCGAACTCCAGCGCGATCTCTTCGAGCGTGGCGCCTGCGTCGCAGCGGGCCTTCATGGCGCGCATGCGGGCGCGGGCGATGGCGAGCTTGCATTTGGGGATGTAGAGGATGTCGTCGGCGTACTCGGCGACGATGCGCGCGGCGCCGCGCTGGCCGACGATTTCGGACAGGCGTTCGAAGCGGGCCGCGCCGGCGGGGTTGTTGGCCGCGCCCTTGGGCACCGGGAAGGGGATGCCGCCCATCTCGCGGATCAGCGCCTCGGCCTTGGCCCAGCCGACCAGGCGCACCAGGTCTTGCGCGGTGGCGGGCAGGTCGGATTCCAGAATGGGGAGTGCGCGGCGCTTCATGGTTTACTTGCCTGCGATCTTGTACTGCAGCGTGCGGTTGAGCACGCCGACGATGTTCTTGAGCGCCGCCGCATCGGCAAAATCCACGCACTCGGCCCAGCCGTTGCGCTTTGCGATGGCGTCTGCGTACTTGAGTGTATGCACCTGGCCGGTGACGCGGTGCAGCTCGGCGAGCAGTGCATCGATCTTGCCGAGCAGCGGGGCGCGGTCGGCGCTGGGTGTGCTGCGCTTGCGGCCGGCGTAGCCCTGCTTGCCGCGGTTGAGGTGGTCGAGCACCTCGCCGAGCTGGCCGATGGTGCAGTCGGCCAGGCTGGCGCAGCCGGTGATGTTGCGCACGAGCTGGCGGCGGGCGCCGTCATCCAGCCCAGCGGCCTTGCAGGCGGCGAATATGGCACGGCGACGCAGCGCGATGCGGTCTGCGGGAGATTGGGCGGGCATGCTCATTCGTCCTCGATGGGCATGAGCCATTGCAGGATGGCGGCGATCAGGTCGGCGATGCGTTCGAGCAGTGGCATGGTTGTCTCCTGTGGTCGTTACCAGACTCGCCGGATGGCCCGCCCGCGTTACCGGGCAGGCCATCGAGCCAGGCGGGTCAAGCGTTGAGCAGATCGGTAAGCGCCTTGCTGGCCGAAAACTTCACGCCCGTGCGTGCGGGGATGCTCACCGGCGCGCCGGTCTGCGGGTTGCGGCCCGTGCGTGCGGCCCGCTCGGTGGTTTTGAGTTTGCCAAGGCCAGGGAGGACGGCTTCGCGCTCGATGTAAGCATCGCCGCCGGCCAGGTGGTCGCCGATGACGGCGGCTTGCGCATCGAGCACGGCGCCGATGGTGGTTTTGTTGGTGCCGAGCCGTCCGTGGATGGCGTCGATCAGTGCAGCTTTGTTCATGGTGTTGCTCCGTTGGTCGTGGGGGGTTGCCGGTTCCCGGCGCCCTTTGCGGCTTTCGCCAAGGCGGGCCTTTGCTTTTTCCGTGCCGGCTGGTTCCGATATGTGCCCGTCGGTTTCCTGCGGTAATGCGGTTATTTGTTGGCGAGGCGCAGCGGCTGCCGTGTGATCGCCTTGGCGGTGCGGCGGCTGGCGGGTGCGGGGGAGGAAACGCCGTCGGGCATCACGACCTGGCTGGGTTCGATGAACCTCAGCTCCACGTTCGGTGCCTCACCGACGACGTAGTTACGGACACAACCCGAGAAGTCCCAGTCGCATTCAACGGCTTCGCTCATCAGTTCGAGCAGCTTGGTGGCCTTGGCACGGGACAGCAGGTAGGTTTTGTAGCCAATGGTGACCACAGCGAGGGGGGCGGAAGCCATTACGCTGCCTCCTTCGCTTTCGCCTTGGCCTTGCCCTTGCGCACCGCGGGCTTGTCCTCTTCGCCATGCCGCCGGATGGCGTCGGCGATGAGTGCCTGGGCGAGCTTTTCGACGTCGGCGGCGCCGATGGTGACGAAGGGGTTGTCGGCGCCGGTGATGCGGTTGATGCCCAACTTCTGGTGCGCGGCGGCGGGCAGTTGCGCCAGGGCGTCGAGGACGAGCGTCTCTTCGGTGCGGATGAGCAGGTCGGCCTGGGCCGGCAGCAGTGCGCGGATGCGCTTGATGAGGGCGGCGTCGTCGCCCCAATCGAGCGAGTCTTCGGCCTTGCGGTAGCCGGCGCGCACGCCGTTGACGTTGATGCTGCGCGGCTTGTCGAAGAGCTGCGGGGCGGCGTCGAGCAGGTTGAGCAGCGCGCGGTGGGCGGCGGCCTCTTCTTCGGCGGCGGCGTCCATGCCGGCGCGGTGGCGGTCGTAGATGGGCTGGACGGCGGCCTTGATTTCGTCCTGGCACAGGGCGGCGCGGGCCGTGGTGGCCATGTGCGCGACGGCCAGGCGGTCGGCCGCGGCGCGGATGTCGTCGAGGGTGGGGATGTGCATGTCTGCGGGCTCCGGTGGGTTACACGCCGACGATGCGGCGCAGGGTTGCCAGGGCGCGGTGCCCGGCGGGGGTGAGGGTGTAGAGGTGCGGGCCGTTGCTGCCCTTTCGCTCATGCGTGTGCTCGATCCAGCCGCGGTCGGCCAGCCCTTTTGCGATGAGTTTCGCTGTGCTCGGATTGATGATGTCGTCGCCGCAGACGCGGGCGTGGTCGCGCATCTGCTGGACACTGCACGGCGCGGCGGCGCGGGCGGCATCGAGCATCCAGGTGCAGTGCGCGGCGCGTTGCGCGGTGGTGCGGCGCCCGAACAGTTCGCGCGCCTCGTCGCCGGCGCTCTGGCCCAGCGCTTTTTCGGCGCGGCGGCGCTCGATGTCGGCCGCGGCGGCATAGACCTGCTGCGCCAGCGAGGGGATGACGGAGGGGGCGAGGTTCATGATGTGTATTCCGTGACGGGGTTGCGGGATTTGCGGGTGAGGGCAAGAGCGGCCAGGCCGAGGCACACCAGGGCGGCAGACGCAGGTTCCGGCACGGTGCGGACGGGGCTGTAGCCGGGCGGCATGACTGCCGGCGGGGCAAGCCGCCGCGGGCGGCTGGCGGGGGCGTCGTCGTCCCAGCAATCCTTGCCCTGCCCGGTGCAGGGCGGCAGTTCGACGGCCGGGGCCAGGGGCAGCGGCGCGGGCGGCAGCGGCGCCACGTTGCGCGCCGGGCTGCGGTAGGCCAGTTCGGGCGGCATTACGGCGGCGGCATACATCGCCAGCGCTGCCATGGAGCCGGTGCCCAGCGCCAGCCCCAGCACGAACCACTTGATGCGCAGCCGGCGCAGGGTGCCGGGCGGCAGGCGGCGCATCATTGCGGCACCTCCTGCGTAGCCAGCAGACGGGCCAGGCGGCGGACGTCGGCAGGGGCGATCTGCATGATTTCGCCGTCGTCGATGATGACCAGGGCGCCGGTGCCGTCGAGCACGAAGCGCAGCTCGGCGCCGTCGTCGCACTGGCATTCCTGCACGATGTAGTCCTCGGCGGGGTAAAGGGGCGTGTTCATGGCCGGGTCTCCTGCAGGGCGAGCATTTCGGCCACGGCAGCGGGGTCGGGCTGCAGGCCGCAGGCGATGCGGACATGCTCGACCGCATCGCCTGCACGGCGCGCGGCGGCGCGCCAGTGCTCGACCTCAGATTGGGTGGTCTCCAGTGCGACAACCAGGCCGAGGCCGAAGGCGATGACGAGGGGCAGCAGGATGCGGCCGCTGATGTCGTGGAGACGGTCGAAGAAGGCGTTCATTGCGGGGACTCCGGATTGATGGGGTTGTGAGGGCAGCGGCGGCAGGCCCGCCAGTGCGGTACGTCGGCGGCGGCAATGGCGCCATAGGCACGTCCGGCATAGGCGGCGCATTCGGCGGGCGCGAGGCTGGCAAGCAGGTGCGGGCAGTCGATGCGGGCATAGGTGGCGAGCACTTTGGTAGCGAGCCGCCCGGTGTCGCCGTAGCTGCCCGAGAGCACGCGGCTGATGGCCGGGCGGCTGTAGCCCAGGCGTTCGGCCACGCCGGCTTTGCCGCGCGGGTCGGCGTCGACGGCCTGACGCAGCAGGGAGAGCCAGTCGCTCATTGCGCGCCCTCCGCCGGAGGCGGCAGCACTTCGCCGCTGTTGGGGTCGTACACCGTGCCGTGGCGCTGCCGGCATACTGGAGCCAGCCGGCCGAGGTCCCGCTTGAGGCGCCACACCACATGCCCGCGCGACTGTGGTGCGGCGCCAGGCACGCGGCGCGCGGTGCGCTCGACCACGCCGGCCTTTTCCAACGCGCACAGATAGCGGCTCAGGTTGCCGTCGGCGTCGCGTTCGCTGCCGTCCGACAGGGTGTCCAGCAGTGTGGCCACGGTGAACTTGCGCGCGTTGCGCATCACCCACCAGGCGCGCTCGCGCAGGCCGGTGGTGCGTGCCACGCGACGCCGCTCGGGGCGGTCGGTGAGCTGCCGGCCCGATGCCAGCCAGTCCCGTCCGGCGGAGGTGATGCGGTACAGGCCGCGCGCGGGCGTCTCCACCAGGTGGCGCCGCCGCAGGATCAGCGCCGCCGTGGTGATGACGTTGGGCGCGCGCGCCATGCGCTCGGCCAGCTCGGCGCGGGCGCCGGTGCCGTCGGGCAGCGCGGCGAGCAGGGCCAGCAGCGGCTGGGCGATCGGGCGCTTTGTGGCGCGCATCAGAGCCGCCCCCCGCGCTTCGTCAGCCTGGCGTGGAAGTCCTCGCACAGCGGGGCGCCCTTCATGTCGGCCAGGCTGATGGTGTTCTGCCCGTTGTGCCGCGCCACTGCCTCGCAGCGGGAGATTGCCTGCATCACCAGCCGCATGCGGGCGCCCGTCTCGTGATGGATGCGGGCGATCAGGTCGTCGGCAAAGGTCACGCCTTCTGCGAGCTGGGCGCAGGCGGCGGCCACGTCCGGCAGGCCCGAGGGTTTGAACTCCACCGACCAGGTGATGCGGCTGGCAAGCTGGCCGATGCGTGACAGCGTGGCGTAGTGCTGTTCCATCATCACCATCACCATCACCGTGCCGCTTTTGTCGGTGATGGCGCGCAGGCGCTCCAGGGCGGCGGCGTTCTTGGCGAGGGCATAGCCCGCTTCATCGACGATGATGGGGATCTCGTGTTCGGCGATCAGTTCGCCGATGCGCGCCTCGTAGCCGCGCTCGACCGGCACCGACAGCGCGGCGGCGAGTTCGCGCATGGCGCAGCCGGGCGTCCAGTTCGGGTAGGCCGTCAGTTGAGCCGCGCCCACCTCGGCGGCCCAGTTCATCACCGTGGTGGTCTTGCCTTCGCCGGGCCGGCCCGAGACGAGCATCAGGCCCGATTCAGCCGCGCCGCGGCTCTCAAGCATGGCAATGCCGGTTCGGAACCGCCGGGCGTTCTCGGTTTTTACAAAAAGCCGTTTCATCGTCTAAACTCCTGCGTGTTGTGTGTTTCACAAGGGCTGTCGGGAGAGCGGCAACTCACCCGGCGGCCCGTTTAAAAGACGGCCTGTGGCCGTTTTCTTCGTCCTCGGCGTCGACCAGGTCGCCGTACAGGTACAGCGACAGGTCGAACGGCTCGGCCTCGGGCTTGGCTTCGGCCTTGGCTTCGGCCTCGGGCGTAACCGGCGCCGGCTCATCGAGTTCGGGTAACGGCAGGGGGTTGGCACGGGCCGCCGCTTCGGCCTCGATGCGTGCAGCCTCGGCGCGCTCGTAGGCGTCGCCGTGCAGCTCCATCGACAGGTCGAACACCGGTACCGCCGGTTCGGCCGGAGCCACATCCAGCACTGCGCCCAGTTCGGCCTGTGCTTCGGCGATGATCTTTTCGCCGCGCCGGATCTTTCCCGCTGCGCGTTGGGCACGCAGTTGGTCCATCTTCGGGATCGGGAAGGCGGCTTCGCGGTGGCCGTCCCAACGCGCTTCACCCAGATACACGCCGTCCATCGTCAGCAGCCACACCCGGGCGGCGTCGTGCAGGTCGTAGCGCACGCGCACGCGGGCGCCCTCGGGCAGCGTTCCCACCAGTTCGCCCTTGCAATAGGTATTGCCGAACAGGCTCACCCGGCCGCGCTGCGGCGTGCGTACCACCTCGGGCATCCACAGCGCGGCAAGCTCCGCATCCGAGGGGCCGAACACGATCGAGTCGCGGTCCAGCCGCGCCTGGTATTCGTCCTCGGGGGCGTTGCCGTCCAGCTCACGATGGGCGTGGTGCAGGTTGTATTCATCGACCACCCGCGCCACGTCGTCCAACAACTGCCGGAAGGTGGGGATGGCGATGCCGCCCTGGTCCTTGCGGTTCAAGAGCTTCAGCATCCTGGTGGTGGCGTTCTCGTCCGCCCCGCGCCAAGTGCAGGTGGGGTAGGTGCGCGCCAGCGGGATCAGCGTCACCTGCCACAGCCGTTCGATGATTCCGCGCGCCTGCGGGTTACCAGGGATACCCGTCTCGTGGGCGATGCCCTGGCGCGCCAGCGTGCCCGCCACCGGGCAGTCGATCGTCTTGCCGGTCTGCCCGCTGCCGTTGTCGCTGTAATAGACCAGCGGCCGCGCGCGGGTCACCTGCTGCGCATGCCGAAACGCGTCCGACACCGCCACCGTCGACTCGGCCAGCGCCACGCTCCAACCCACGATCTTGCGGCTCACCCAGTCGATGATCACTGTGATCTCGGGCGCGAAGGGTTGGCCGTGGATCGGGTGCTGCACCTTGGCTTTGAAGCTGTGGCCGTCACCTACCCAGATGTCGTTACTGTGGAACATCGACACATCGCGTTCGATGTAGGGCTTGAGCGCCCGCCATTCGCTGCCCGTCACGCGCCCGCGGTACTTCACCGTCACCGGAAGACTGTTCTCGATGCGTGTCACGGTGGCGTAGCTGGGCGCCTGCAGACCCTTTTCGGCCAGATAGGGCACCATCTTCCGATAGGCCTCGCTCACCGGCGGGCGGGTAGGGCGGCAGAAAAAGAACAGGAAGGCCGCCACATGCACCGGATCGTGGCCGGTCTTTTCCTTCTTGCCCGGCACCAGGTACAGCCCCACGTCGCCGGCCAGCCGGCCCTGCTCGTAGAAGGCCATCATCCGCTGCAGCCGGCCGATCTGCGCCGTCACGCCGCCCAGCAGGCCGCTGTCCTTGCGCGGCTTCAGGTAGGTGCGCAGCGCCGCATCCTGCAGTTCGGGGCGCGCATCGCCCGCCACCAGGCGTTCGGCCAGTTCGGCGCAGGCGCGTTTCGTCGAGCAGTCGGCTGCCGCCATCGCCGCCTCCACGGCACGGCACAGGATCAGCGCCGCGTCCTGGTAGGCTCGCCCACCGTCGTCCATCTGCACCACCGCCGCCGACTTGCGCACCTGGCCGCGCACGACCACGACATCGCCCGGCGCTTTCACCGCCGGCAGGGCACGTGCCGCCGGCACGGGCAGTGCCTCGCTCGTGCCCGCCGCATCCATCGCCAGGCCGAGGATATGTTTCTGTGTCTCGTCAGGCAGGGCGATGAGGGCGTATTCGATGCCCTTTCCTCGCTCTTTTGAGCGACTTGACCACAAATTTTTTTGCGCAGCCTTTTTTACGCCGCGATCTGTCGACGGCATCCCCGGCAGTCCTGCCAGTTCTTGGGCGCTGTACCAGCCTTTGCTCGGATCAAGCATGGTCGTGCTCCCCGCGATCAGCCCTGCCGTGCCGACGGGCTGCACAGCGTCACCAGCATTCCGTCCACTAGATCGGCCAGGAAGTCATCGAATTCCGCTAGAGCTTCTTCTGCAAGTGCATCGCGGCGTGCATCGATCAGGGCGTCCAGCTCGGCGCGCGCTTCGGCATCTGCGGCGTCGTCGCCGTCCACAAAGGACGCTTCACCGGCATCAGCCGCCAGTTCGTTGAGGACACCCCAGGCGCGGTTGCCACTCGCCATGAAAGAGCCGAACGAGCGCCAGCGGATCGACAGATTCCAGCCCCCGGACGCGAGCGCAAAATCAAGGCCGGCAGCGGGCAGCGCGGCTATGAAGGCGTCGCGCCCGTCGCGCCCATCGAACGCCGGGTCGGTGCGAAAGCGATACGCTTCGACGATGTAGCTCTCGGCCGGTTGGCCGTCCAGCAGGTAGCCGGCCAGCGCGTCGAGCAGCCTGGAAGCCGCTCCGCGCAATGCATGGTCCCGAGCAAGCTGCGGCAGAAAAATCTGCCGCGCCATCGCCAACAGCACCACCCCGCTGGTTTTCACGCCATCCAGGCCTTCGATCGCATTGACGACCGCCAAGCGCTGGCGGCCGCACAGCCGCGGCGCCAGCTCGCCATAGCGCACCGTCTTCATCGGCAGCGTGCCCCACGCGCCAGGGTCGGTCGGCACCGGCTTGCCAGCCAGCGCCCAGAGAGCGCGGGCGGCCGCATAACCCCAGCCTGCCCACAGCGCATCGCGATAGAACCGCTCCACATTCACCTGCAAATCGTCCCGTGTCATGACCTTCTCCTTGTGTGATTGCCCGGCGCTCACTCGTCGATCACGCCGTCCTTGATGCCCAGCTTCACCGCAATGCGGTGACTCTGCCCACGCAGGCAGGGGCGCTTGCCGCCCAGCACAAGGAACACCAGCGCGGGGGTGAAGCCGTTCTCTCTTGCCCACCCCGTCACGCTCTTGCCCGAGCGCAGGAAGGCCGCTCTCGCTTCCTTGAGCGAGCGCAGGCGTTTTTTGCTGGAAACCCCTTCTTTCATCGCTTAACCTTCGTATTTGTTGGTTTTGGTACGTTGGATTATTCGCTCAATAGAGCGGTAAGTCAATAACTATTGAGCGTTCCGATTCCGCTTTATTGAGCGGAGCAGCGAAAATGACGAAAACCCCTTATGAATCAACAGGAAGCCCGAATCGGAACTGTTCCGATTCGAAAGACGCCACTGTTCCGATTCCCGGAAAAGAATCGGAACAGTTCAAAGACCGCTTGCGGGAGGCGATCGGGGAGCGAACGCTGTTGCGGTTTGCTCAGGAGTGCGGGTTCTCCGACAGTCTTCTAGGTGCGTACCTGAGAGGCTCGAAACAGCCTGGCCTAGAAAACTTGGTCGCGATGGCGAACGTGGGAGGCGTGACTGTTGACTGGCTGGCCACCGGTCGCCCGCCGCGCACGCGCGCCGATCTGGCGGCGCAGCAGAGCCAGGGGCAGGGGCAGGCCCGACCGGCGCCCGATGGCGCCTTCGATGGCCGCCGCGCCATGCTGGAAGCCGTGCTGCGCGTGGCCGAGCACCGGATCGAGCAGGGCGCAGTCGATGCCGACACCATCGCCGCCGGGCTCGCAGGCGCCCCCGCCTGGCTCGATGCTGCTCGCGGCTACCCCGACCTCACGGTCCGCCTGCTCAGCATGGCGGCCACCCTGGAGTTTCTCAAGGCGGCAGGCGCTCCGGCGCCCATCCCCGCCACTCGGCGCGGCGGCTCAGCCTGAGCGCAGAGTCGCGCCCGTAAAAAACGGGCCTGTGGATAACCCACGGCCCGTTACTGCTCCTGGCCGCGCTCGTTTCTGCGCGAACCAGTAACACCATCACGTCAAATTCGATGCAAATCTGCCCGGTTTTTGCGCACTCTGCTCGAAATCCGTCGCAAATCCGCTGCCGCCCCGAATCGGCCTGAATCCCAGCACCCGCGCGGCCTCCCGCCACCCTCCCGGCTCCCTGGCCTCTGTGTCAAATGAGATGCCCCCCCACACCCCCCACACTGCCTGTATCAGCGCGCGATCGGCTTGTAGCGGATGCGCTTCGGCTTGGCGCCTTCCTCGCCCAGGCGCTTCTTCTTGTCTTCCTCGTATTCCTGGTAGTTGCCGGCGAAGAAGGTCCATTGCGAATCGCCTTCGGCCGCCAGGATGTGGGTGCAGATGCGGTCCAGGAACCAGCGGTCGTGGCTGATCACCAGCGCGCAGCCGGCGAATTCCAGCAACGCGTCTTCCAGCGCGCGCAGGGTCTCGACGTCGAGGTCGTTGGACGGCTCGTCCAGCAGCAGCACGTTGCCGCCCTGGATCAGGGTCTTGGCCAGGTGCAGGCGGCCGCGCTCGCCGCCGGACAGCTTGCCGACGATCTTCTGCTGGTCGCCGCCCTTGAAGTTGAAGCGGCCGATGTAGGCGCGGCTCGGCATCTCGAAGCGGCCCACGGTCAGCACGTCGGCGCCGTCGGCGATGGCGTCGAACACCGTCTTGTCGTTGGCCAGGCCTTCGCGGCTCTGGTCGACCGCGGCGATCTTCACCGTCTGGCCGATCTCCACGGTGCCGGAATCCGGCGTGTCGCGGCCTTCGATCATCCGGAACAGCGTCGACTTGCCGGCGCCGTTGGGGCCGATGATGCCGACGATGGCGCCGGGCGGAATGCTGAAGCTGACGTCGTCCATCAGCAGCTTGTCGCCGAAAGCCTTGCTGACGCCCTTGAATTCGATGACCTTGTCGCCCAGGCGCTCGCCGGGCGGAATGAAGATTTCCTGCGTCTCGTTGCGGCGCTGGTATTCGACGCTGGCCATCTCCTCGTAGCGCGCCAGGCGCGCCTTGGACTTGGCCTGGCGCGCCTTCGGGTTGGAGCGCGCCCATTCCAGTTCCTGCTTCATCGCCTTCTGGTGCGCAGCTTCCTGCTTGGCCTCCTGCGCCAGCCGTTCGCCCTTCTGCTCCAGCCAGGACGAATAGTTGCCCTTCCACGGAATGCCGTGGCCGCGGTCCAGTTCCAGGATCCATTCGGCGGCGTTGTCGAGGAAGTAGCGGTCGTGGGTGACGGCCACCACGGTGCCGGGGAAGCGGGTCAGGAACTGTTCCAGCCATTCGACCGATTCGGCGTCGAGGTGGTTGGTGGGTTCGTCCAGCAGCAGCATGTCCGGCTTGGACAGCAGCAGCTTGCACAGCGCCACGCGGCGCTTCTCGCCGCCCGACAGATTGCCGATGACGGCGTCCCAGGGCGGCAGGCGCAGGGCGTCGGCGGCGATCTCCATCTGATTGTCGATGTCGCTGCCGGCGGTGGCCAGGATGTTCTCGTACCTGGCCTGTTCTTCGGCGAGCTTGTCGAAGTCGGCGTCCGGCTCGGCGTAGGCGGCGTAGACCTCTTCCAGCTTCTGGCGCGCTTCCATGATCTCGCCCAGCGCGGATTCGACTTCCTCCTTCACCGTCTTCGCGGGGTCGAGCTCCGGCTCCTGCGGCAGATAGCCGATGCGCTGGCCGGCCAGCCACTGCACTTCACCGTCGTACTCCTTGTCCACGCCGGCCATGATGCGCAGCACGGTGGATTTGCCCGAACCGTTGAGGCCGAGCAGGCCGATCTTGGCGCCGGGGAAGAAGGAAAGCGAAATGTCCTTGATGATCTGCCGCTTGGGCGGAACGATCTTGGACACGCGGAGCATAGACATCACGTACTGGGCCATCGGGTTAGCTTCTTGGGTACTGGGAATGAACCGCGAAGAATACCATCAGGTCATTGCTTCTGCCGCAGAGCTGCAGGCGTTTCGATATCCTCACGCATGGTGCACGCAAAGAGCGGGCCTTTGATTTATGGCGCCTGTCTTCCCTCGAGCATCTGAATGATGCCGAGCCGTCCCGGTTCGGGGGCTTCGTTTTGTACCTTGCGCGCTAGATCGAGCGCTGTCATGCCATTGGCGTCTACGAGACTCGGGTCTGCGCCAAACTCCAGAAGCATCTCAACCGGCCATTGAAGCGAATCCATTGCCATGATGTGCAGGGCTGACCAAGCGCTGGCGCTGCTCCGATCGGTCGCGTTGATGTCAACCCCATGTTCGATGAACGATGTGAGCAGCTTGCGCCCCAACTCGGCGTCATCGGCAAGCACGGCAAACAGCGCTCCTGCATTGGCGTTGAGGTCGGCCACAAACTCGACTGACTTGAGCTTGTGTTCGAGCATCTGGCCGCACGACCAATCGATGGGTGCAGGTGCGCTTTCAATACACACGATCAGGCGGTTGACCCCGTATCCGCTGATCTCGTCGAACCCCTTTGCTCCAAGGGCGGCCAGCCCGATGGCAGCAATGCCACCGAGCAGCATGAGTTTATTTCTGATACTCATGCTGCTGCAGAGTTGAGAGTGCCGAGGTGGAGCAGTATCGGAATCAGGCTGAGCTCCATGCCGTTCACGACCTGTTCGAACCTGCTTCTGCAGCTCCGCGACACTTCCCGTCGGATGCTTTCGTAAATCTGAATGTCCTCCAGATCCTTTGCCCGGGCATGCTTGAAATGATGTTGCAGCGCGCTACGCACGAATTTCCGCGCGATCTGTTGAAGAGAGGCGCTGGGCCCTGCTGTCGATTTGAACAAGGCAGCGATGAATCCCATGGCATGGCTCGCGTCAATTGAGGCCATCAACACGCCCTGTGCGAGTCTGCGTGCATCGTTCGTGACCACCATGGCATTGATGCGTGAGGCCTGCTCGGGCCAGAAGAATTTGAGAATCAGCCTGGTTTCCTCATCGTCGAAGATCAGTTCATCATCCCGAAAGGAGGTCTTGATCGATATTGACATTTGCTTGGATCTGGTTTTTGAAAAGTCAAAATGACTATGCGGAATGCAGGCTATATTGTCGGGGCATAGCCTGTCAAGCAGGAGCAGGACTTGGGGGGCTGGAGTGATAGGCCCCCCGTAGGTTCTCGGATGACATGCTCTGGCGAGAGCTCACTCGAACCACGAAGCTGTGTGGGAGCACCGCAGTTTCGCCTATGGGCGGCCCGATATTGGCTACAGCAAGGCTTCTATGTCCTTCACCAGCTCTTCGGGCGTCGTGGTCGGCGCGTAGCGCTCGATGCGCTGGCCGTCGCGGCTGACGAGGAACTTGGTGAAGTTCCACTTGATCGCCTCGGTGCCGAGGACGCCCTTGGCGTGCTGCTTCAGCCAGGCATACAGCGGGTGGGTGCCGTCGCCGTTGACGTCGATCTTGGCGAACATCGGAAAGCTGACGCCGTAGTTCTTCTCGCAGAAGGCGCCGATTTCCTCGGCACTGCCGGGTTCCTGCGCGCCGAACTGGTTGCACGGGAAGCCGAGCACCACCAGGCCGCGATCCTTGTAGGTCCGGTACAGCTTTTCGAGCCCGGCGTAGTGCGGGGTGAGGCCGCACTGGCTGGCGGTATTGACGATCAGCAGCAGCTTGCCGGCGTATTCACTCAGCGTCGTGCGGCCGCCTGCCAGGCGTTCGACTTCGATGTCGTAGAAAGAAGAAGACATGCGGGGCCTCCTTAAGGAGAGAGAGGGTTGGAGGTGCTTTGAGCCCCGCATGCTGGAAAAGTTTGTGCGCTTACTTCTCGACGAAGGCGCGCTCGATCACGTAGTCGCCCGGCTGGCCGATGCGCGGCGACATCTTGAAGCCGCGTGCGTCCAGCATGGCGCAGCAGTCCGCGTTCATCGCCTGGCTGCCGCAGATCATCACGCGGTCCTGCGCCGGGTCGAACGGTGGCAGGCCGATGTCGGCGAACAGCTTGCCGGTCTCGACCACGTGCGTGATGCGGCCGGTGTTGCGGAAGGGCTCGCGGGTGACGGTCGGATAGTAGATCAGTTGCTTGCGCACCTGTTCGCCGAAGAACTCGTTCTGCGGCAGTTCCTGGGTGATGAAGTCGGTGTAGGCGAGCTCGGAGACGAAGCGCACGCCGTGGATCAGCACCACTTTCTCGAAGCGTTCGTAGGTCTCCGGATCCTGGATCACGCTCAGGAAGGGGGCCAGGCCGGTGCCGGTGGCGAGCAGGTAGAGATGCTTGCCGGGGTTCAGGTCGTGCAGCACCAGGGTGCCGGTGGGCTTCTTGCTGACGATGACCGGGTCGCCTTCGCGCAGGTGCTGCAGGCGCGAAGTCAGCGGGCCGTCCTGCACCTTGATGCTGAAGAACTCGAGGTGCTCCTCGTAGTTGGGGCTGGCGATGCTGTAGGCACGGGTCAGCGGCTTGCCATCGACGTCCAGCCCGATCATCACGAACTGGCCGTTCTCGAAGCGCAGACCCGGGTCGCGGGTGGTGCGGAAGCTGAACAGCGAATCGTTCCAGTGATGGACGCTGATGACACGTTCGGTAAGCAGGTTGCTCATGGTGGGCGCTCTTGCTGGGCGAATGGAAATGGGCTGCATTCTAGATGCGCTGGCTTACTTGTTTGGTGGATAATCTTCATATGAGTTACCTGTAAATTAGATATGCGATTCACCTTGCGCCAGATCCAGGTCTTCGTCGCCATCGCCAGCAACGACAACGTGTCGCGCGCGGCGGAGGTGTTGAGCCTGTCGCAGTCCGCCACCAGCGCCGCGCTGGCCGAACTCGAAGGCCAGTTCGACCAGCAGTTGTTCGACCGCCACGGCAGGCGCCTGCGCCTCAACGAGCAGGGCAGGCTGCTGCTGCCGCGCGCGGTCGAACTGCTCGACCGCGCCGAGGAGATGGATGCGCTGCTGCGCGGCGAACGCGGCTTGGGCAGCCTGCGCGTCGGCGCCACGCTGACGATCGGCAACTACCTGCTGCCGCTGATCGTTTCCGAGTTCCTGCAACGACACCCGGAAAGCCGGGTCAAGCTCGAAGTGCGCAATACCGCCACCATCACCGGGATGCTGTCGCGCTACGAGATCGACCTCGGGCTGATGGAAGGGCAGGTGGTCGACCGCGAACTGGAGACCGAGCAATGGGTGGAGGACGAACTGGTGGTGTTCTGCGCGCCGGGCCACCGCCTGGCCGGGCGCGAGACGGTGGATTTCAGCGAGATCGCCTGCGAACCCTGGATTTTGCGGGAGCGCGGCTCGGGCACGCGCGAGACTTTCGATCAGGCCTTGCGCCATTGGCCGGGCGGCGTGCTGCCGAGGCTGGAACTGGAGCACACCGAGGCGGTCAAGCGTGCGGTGGAAAGCGGGCTGGGGCTGGGCTGCCTGTCGCGCCTGTCGCTGCGCGACGCCTTTCGCCGTGGCAGCCTGGTGCCGCTCGAAACCCCCGAACTGGATCTGAAACGGCATTTCTGCTTCGCCTGGCACCGCGGCAAGTACCACAGCGCGGCCATCCGCCGCTTCCTCGACGATTGCCGTGCCTTTGCCGCCGGCGCCCGGCGCAGCGACGAGATTCCGCTGCCAGCGGTGCGCTGAGGCAGAATACACTTTCTCCCCCAATGGAATTCCGTACGGTGCAGCCATGAGCGTCATCGAATCCGTCCGTCCCCTGCACGGCAAACTCACCGCCATCCGGCGCGACATCCACGCCCATCCCGAACTCGCTTTCGAGGAGCACCGCACCGCCGAGCTCGTCGCCCGCCATCTCGAAGCGCTCGGCATCGAGACCCATCGCGGCATCGGCGGCACCGGCGTGGTCGGCGTCGTGCGCGGCGGCCGCAGCCTGCGCGCGATCGGCTTGCGCGCCGACATGGATGCGCTGCCGATCACCGAGCGCAACAGCTTCGCGCACAGGTCCACCGTCCAGGGCTGCATGCATGCCTGCGGCCACGACGGCCACACCACGATGCTGCTCGGCGCCGCCGAGGCGCTGGTCGCGCGCAAGGACTTCGACGGCACGGTGTATCTGATCTTCCAGCCTGCCGAAGAAGGCGAGGGCGGCGCGCCGGCGATGATCGCCGATGGCCTGTTCGACCGCTTCCCGATGGAAGCCGTGTTCGGCATGCACAACTGGCCGGGCATGGAGGCGGGAAGCTTCGCCATCCACAGCGGCCCGGTGATGGCCAGCGCCGACCGCTTCGACATCCGCTTCACCGGCGTTGGCGCGCATGCGGCGATGCCGCACCTGGGCGTGGACCCGGTGGTGGCCGGCGCAGCTTTCGTGCAGGCGGCGCAGACCCTGGTCAGCCGCACGCTCGACCCGATCGACGCCGGCGTGGTGTCGGTGACCCAGTTCCATGCCGGCGAGGCCTACAACGTCATTCCCGACCGCGCCGAGCTGTGCGGCACGGTGCGTACTTTCGCGGCGGAGGTGCGCGACCGCCTGGAGCGCGGCCTGCGCCAGGTCGCCGAAGGCATCGCCGCCAGCCACGGCGTGCAGCTTGCCTTCGAGTACCGGCGTGGCTATCCGCCGACGATCAACACCGCCGACGAAGCCGCGCTGTGCGCCGAGGCGGCGCGCGCGGTGGCCGGCCCGGAGCGGGTGTTCACCGACCGTCGCCCGAGCATGGGCGCGGAAGACTTTGCCTACTTCCTGCAGGAGAAGCCCGGCGCCTACGTCTGGATCGGCAACGGGCCGGGCGAGGGCGGCTGCACGCTGCACAATCCCCACTACGACTTCAACGACGAGGTGCTGCCGACCGGCGTCGCCTACTGGTGCCAGCTGGCGCGCACCTTGTTGTCGGCGGCGCGCTGAGGCGGATGATGATGAAGACGCTGCGCCTGGCTTTTCGCATGATGCTGCGCGACCTGCGTGCGGGCGAACTGCACCTGCTCGGGCTGGCGATCGTCATCGCCGTGGCCAGCCTGACCAGCGTCGGCTTCCTGGCCGACCGCGTCGGCCGCGCGCTGGACCGCGAGGCCAACCAGTTGCTGGGCGGCGACCTGCTGCTGCGCGCCGACCGGCCGTGGCCGGCCGATGTCGCCGGCGAAGCGCACGCACGCGGCCTGCAGACCGCCGAAACGATGTTGTTCACCAGCATGGCCAGCACCGAGGAGGCGGCGGTGCTGGCCGGCGTCAAGGTCGTCGAGGACGGCTACCCGCTGCGTGGCGCGATCCGCATCGCAGCCGGCCCCAACCAGCCGGACGAAGTCGCCGGGCGCGTGCCGGCAGCAGGCGAAGTCTGGCTCGACGAACGCCTGTTCGCCGAGCTGGGCGTCGCCGTGGGCGACAGGGTCGGCCTCGGCGAAGTCGAGTTCCGCGTCGGTGCGATGGTGACGTTCGAATCCGACCGCGGCGCCAACTTCTTCAGCCTGCTGCCGCGCGCGCTCTTCAACCTGAAGGACCTGGACGCCACCGGCCTGATCGTCGAAGGCAGCCGCGCCACCTGGCGGCTGCACGTGGCGGGCACGCCGCAGGCAGTCGAAGCCTACGAAAAGTGGGCGGACGGCAATCTGGGCCGCGGCCAGCGCGTCGAGACGGTGGAAAACGCCCGCCCCGAAGTGCGCTCGGCGCTCGACCAGGCACAGCGCTTCCTGCGCCTCGCCGCGTTGCTGGCGGTGATCCTCGCTGCAGTCGCGGTCGGCCTGTCGGCGCGGCGCTTCATGGCCCGCCACCTCGACGGCTGCGCGGTGATGCGGGTGCTGGGCGCCAGCCAGGCGCAGGTGCTGGGCGTGGTGGTCGGCGAATTCCTGCTGTTCGGCCTCGCCGCCGCGGTGGCCGGCACCGCGCTGGGCTGGTCGGTGCAATGGGGGCTGGCGGGCGGCCTGCGCGAGATCCTCGCCACCGAGCTGCCGGCGCCTTCGCTGCTGCCGCTGGCGCACGGCGTGGTCGTCGGCATCGCGCTGCTGGCCGGCTTCGTGCTGCCGCAGCTGCTGCGCCTGGGCAGGGTCAGCACCCTGCGTGTGCTGAGGCGCGAGTTCGACTTCGCCGAGCCGCTGTCCGGCACGGCCTGGGTGCTGGGGCTGGTCGCGCTGCTCGGCCTGATTTTCTGGATCGCCGCCGATGTCCGGCTGGGAGCGATGGTGGCGGCCGGCTTCGCGGTGGCGCTGGGCGTGTTCGCGCTGGCGGCCTGGTGGGTGCTGAAGCTGGCGGGCAGCCTGAAGGGGCAGGGCAGCCTGCGCGGCGGCGGCTGGCGCTACGGCATCGCCGCGCTTGGCCGGCGCATGGGCGGCAGCGTGATCCAGGCCGCGGCGCTGGGCCTGGGCATGACGGCGCTGCTGCTGCTGACGCTGGTGCGCGCCGATCTGCTCGACAACTGGCACGCGATGGCGTCGCCGGATGCGCCCAACCGCTTCGTCATCAACATCCAGCCCGACCAGCGTGCCGGCGTGGCTGAACTGTTCGCTGCCGAAGGAATGGCGGTGCCCGACATCCAGCCGATGATCCGCGGCCGCATGGTGGCGATCAACGGCGAGCCGGTCGAGCTCGAACGCTACGAGGATGAACGCACCCGGCGCTTGGCCGAGCGCGAGTTCAATCTGTCCCATTCCGCCCGGCTCCCCGGCGGCAACGAAGTGCAGGCCGGCCGCTGGCACGGCGGCGAGCGCACGCCGCAGTTCTCGGTGGAGGCGGGGCTGGCGCAGACCTTCGGCCTGAAGCTGGGCGACCGCGTGACTTTCGAGATTGCCGGCGAGCGCGTCGAGGCGCCGATCACCAGCGTGCGCAAGCTCGACTGGGATTCGATGCGGGTGAACTTCTTCTTCATCGCCTCGGATGGGCTGCTGGAGAACTATCCCGCCAGCCTCATCACCAGCTTCCACCTGCCGGCTGCCAACCACGACTTCACCACCCGGCTGGTCGGCGCTTTCCCCAATCTGTCGGTGATCGACATCGCCGCAGTGCTGGCGCAGGTGCAGGCGATGACCGACAAGCTGATCGTCATCGTGCAGTTCGTGTTCGGCTTTGCGGTGCTGGCCGGCCTGGTGGTGCTGTACGCGGCGCTGCAGGCCACCCACGACGAGCGCGAGTACGAATTGGCGATGCTGCGCACCCTGGGGGCGCGCAACCGCCAGGTGCGGCAGGCGCTGCTGGCGGAATTCCTCGTGCTCGGCGGGGTGGCGGGCGTGCTGGCCGGCATCGGTGCCAGCGCGATCGGCTGGGTGCTGGCTGAGCAGGTGTTCAAGATGGCCTACGTACCGGCGCTGCTGCCGGTGGTGGTGGCGGTGCTGCTGGGCGCGACGGGTGTCGTCGCTGGCGGCTGGCTGGGCACCCGCCGGCTACTGTCGCGGCCGCCGCTGGCCAGCCTGCGCGCGCTGGCCTAGCGTCGATGCTGGCTTGGGAGATTCTCTTGTGGTGTAGGAGCGGCTTTAGCCGCGAAAGGTGGGTGTTCGCGGCTAAAACCGCTCCTACGGGAAAGCTCTTTCACTTCTCGACGAAGGCGTGCTCGATCACGTAGTCGCCCGGCTCGCCGATCCGCTTGGACACCTTGAAGCCGCGGCGGTCGAGCAGGTCGCGGGAGTCCTTCAGCATCGCCGCGCTGCCGCAGATCATCACGCGGTCCACCGCGGGGTCCAGCGGCGGCAGGCCGATGTCCTCGAACAACTTGCCGCTTTCGATCAGCGTCGTCAGGCGGCCCTGGTTGCGGTAGGGTTCGCGGGTGACCGTGGGGTAGTAGATCAGCTTTTCGCTGATGGCCTCGCCGAGGAATTCGTGCTGGGGCAGTTCGTGGGTGATGTAGTGGTTGTAGGCCAGTTCGCTGACGTAGCGCACGCCATGGATCAGGACCACCTTTTCGAAGTGGTCGTAGACGTCGAGGTCGCGGATCACGCTCATGAAGGGCGCCAGGCCGGTGCCGGTGGAGAACAGGTACAGGTGTTTGCCGGGGTGCAGGTCGTGCAGCACCAGGGTGCCGGTCGGCTTGCGCGAAACCAGCAGACTGTCGCCCGGCTGCAGATGCTGCAGGCGCGAGGTGAGCGGGCCGTCGGGCACCTTGATGCTGAGGAATTCGAGCGTTTCCTCGTAGTTGGGGCTGGCGATCGAATAGGCACGCATCAGCGGTCGTCCGTCCACTTCCAGGCCGATCATCACGAACTGCCCGTTCTCGAAACGCAGTGCGCGATCCCGTGTCGTGGTGAAGGAGAACAGGGTGTCGTTCCAGTGATGGACCGAGAGGATTTTTTCAGTGATGAAGGCTGCCATGGCGGGAGCGGGGATCTTGAGGTGAAAACGCAATTCTACAATGCGGCGGACACCGCCGCTGCCGGCGATAGGCGGCATCGTCCGGAGGGATGCCAGCCGATATGCCGATGATGAATGAAACCGAACTGTTGCTGGCGGCGCTGGGCGGTGTCGCGCTGCTGCTGGTGTGGGTGCTGGTGCGCCTGCACGGCATCGAGCGGGAACTGCCGCAGCGTGCGGTGGACTGTCTGGAACAGGCGATGGAACAGCAGCTTGGCGCCCAGCATCGCGAGATTCTGCGCGACCTGCACGAAGGCATGGCGCGCCAGACCGACCGCATCGGCGAGCATGCGCGGGCCGACCGCGAACTGCTGCAGCGCGGCCTGACCGCGGCGTCGATGCAGCTGTCGCGCGGCATGCAGGCGCTGACGCAGAGCGTGGACGGGCGCCTGGACACCTTGTCGGGCCAGGTCAACCAGCGGCTCGACGAAGGTTTCCGCAAGACCAACGAGACTTTCGCCAATGTCATGGCCCGGCTGGCGACGATCGACGAGGCGCAGAAGAAGATCGACGGCCTCACCACCAACGTCGTCAGCCTGCAGGAACTGCTCGGCGACAAGCGGGCACGCGGCGCCTTCGGCGAAGTGCAGCTCGAAGCCCTGGTGCGCAACATGCTGCCGCCCGAGGCCTTTTCCTTCCAGCAGGTGCTGCCCAACGGCACGCGCGTCGATTGCCTGCTGAGCCTGCCGGAGCCGACCGGCAGCATCGCCGTGGATGCCAAGTTCCCGCTGGAGAACTACCATCGCATGTTCGACGCCGCCGGGCCGGCGGAGCGGGATGCCGCGCAGCGCGCCTTCCGCGTCGATCTCAGGCGCCACGTCGATGCCATCGCCGGCAAGTACATCCTGCCCGGCACGACTTCGGATGGCGCGGTGATGTTCCTGCCGGCCGAAGCGGTGTTCGCCGAGGTCCATGCCTACCATCCCGAAATCGTCGCCCATGCCCAGCTCAGGCGGGTGTGGATCGTGTCGCCGACCACGCTGATGGCGGTGCTGAACACCGCGCGCGCGGTGCTGAAGGACGTCGAGACGCGCAAGCAGATCCACGTCATCCAGGATGCGCTGGGCAAGCTGGCGAAGGATTTCCAGCGCTTCGACGAACGCATGGCGGCGCTGGCGCGCCACATCGAACAGGCCAGCCGCGACGTGCAGGACGTGCAGACTTCCAGCCGCAAGATCAGCGCGCATTTCCACAAGATCGAGTCGGCGCGCTTCGACGAACTGGAACCCGTGCCCGAAGCGGCGGTCAGTTCCCGCACTTGATCCCTGACAGGTACAGGCCCGGCCTGCCTGCCTAAACTGGAATTTCCCGCTTTTTCGCGTTGCGAGGCTGATGCCCATGTCCAAATTCGTGCCGATGCTGTTCCTGATGGGCTTGTTCTTCTTCATGTGGCTGCTGCTGTATGCACACCAGCGCAAGGAGAAGCAGAAGCGCGCCCTGCCGCTGCGCGAGGACTTTCTCGCCACGCACGGCAAAGCCGAGCCGAGCTGCCATGCCTGCGGCAAGACCGAATTGAAGGACGAAGGCCTCGGCTCCGGGCAGGATGCGCGCCGCATCGTGTCCTGCACCGCATGCAACACCTTGCTCTACCGCTACGAACGCGCGGCGGAGGCCGAGGCGAACTGAGCGGAAACGAAACCGGCGTCCGCCGTATTACCATGCACACTCCGCGGCCCCGTCCCCGTTCCGCGCCGTGATTCCCATTTCAAGGAGTGATTGCATGAAGCTGGGTACCCCTTTGTCGTCCAGCGCGCTGCGCGTGATGCTGCTCGGTGCCGGCGAACTGGGCAAGGAAGTCGCCATTGCGCTGCAGCGCCTCGGCGTCGAAGTGATCGCGGTCGATCGCTACGCCGACGCGCCGGGCCACCAGGTGGCGCATCGCGCCCACGTGATGCCGATGACCGACGGTGCTGCGCTGCGTGCGCTGGTCGAGGCCGAGCGTCCGCATCTGATCGTGCCCGAGATCGAGGCCATCGCCACCGACATGCTGGCCGAGATCGAGGCCGCCGGCCTGGCCGAAGTCATTCCCACCGCGCGTGCCGCGCAACTGACGATGAATCGCGAGGGCATCCGCCGCCTCGCCGCCGAGGAACTGGGCCTGCCCACGTCGCCCTACCATTTCGCCGATTCGCTCGAAGCGCTGCAGGCCGCCATCGACGGCGGCATCGGCTATCCGTGCATCGTCAAGCCGGTGATGTCCTCGTCGGGCAAGGGCCAGTCGACGCTGCGCGGCCCGGACGACGTGGCGAAGGCCTGGGATTACGCCGTGTCCGGCGGGCGCGTGAACCAGGGGCGGGTGATCGTCGAGGGCTTCGTCGATTTCGACTACGAGATTACGCTGCTGACGGTGCGTGCGCGCGACCCGGACGGCGAAGTCAGGACGCATTTCTGCGAACCGATCGGCCATCGGCAGGTGGCGGGCGACTATGTCGAATCCTGGCAGCCGCAGCCGATGAGCGCGGCGGCGCTGGCCGAGTCGCGCCGCATGGCCGAAGCGGTGACGGGCAATCTCGGCGGCCGCGGCCTGTTCGGCGTCGAGCTCTTCGTCAAGGGCGACCAGGTGTGGTTCTCGGAAGTCAGCCCGCGGCCGCACGACACCGGCCTGGTCACGCTGTGCTCGCAGCGCTTCTCCGAGTTCGAGCTGCATGCGCGCGCCATCCTCGGCCTGCCGGTGGATACCGCGCTGCGCGAGCCGGGGGCGTCGGCGGTGATCTATGGCGGCATGGATGCGGCCGGCATCGCCTTCGAAGGCGTCGCCGAGGCGCTGGCCGTGCCGCGCAGCGACCTGCGCCTGTTCGGCAAGCCCGAAGCCTTCGACAGGCGCCGCATGGGCGTGGCAGTCGCCAATGGCGCAGACGTCGCGGAGGCGCGCGAGCGCGCCACGCTGGCGGCAGGCAAGGTCAGGCCGGTCAGGCGCTGAACGCGGGCCGGGGGGCTTCAGGGCAGCGCCGGCAGGCTGCCCGGCGCCCAGCTGAACTGGTTCCGGCCGGCGTTCTTGGCGGCGTACATCGCCGTATCGGCCAGGTTCAGCAGGATGGCGGCCTCGGCGCCGTGTACCGGATACACGGCTGCGCCGACACTGGCCGAAACGCGGATGACGGTGCTGTCGGCGCCCAGGCCGAAGGGGGCGGCCATCGCATCGATGATCTTCCATGCCACGGCCTCGCAGTCTGCGGCCCTGCCCAGCGAGGCCAGCACGACGCCGAATTCGTCGCCGCCGAAGCGCGCCACGGTGTCCTCGGCGCGGACGCAGCTCTGCAGGCGCCGGCCGACTTCGCACAGCAACTGGTCGCCAGTCGCATGGCCGAGCTTGTCGTTGACTTCCTTGAAACCGTCCAGATCGATGTACAGGATGCCGGCAAGCCCGCCATGGCGGCGCGCCGATTCCAGCACCTGGTCGAAGCGGTCCATGAACATCAGGCGGTTGGGCAGGCCGGTCAGCGGATCGTGCAGGGCCGCGTGCGAGAGCCGTTCTTCGAGCGCCTTGCGGGCGGTGATGTCCTGGGTGACCGCCACCAGGAATCTGGTCCGGCCGTCGGGGTCGGTGACCGAGCTGAGCGCTTCGCAGACCCAGAGAATGGAGCCGTCCTTGCGCCGATAGGTCTTCTCGATTTCGGGGGAGGACGGCGCGAGCGGCGCCGACAGGCGCTGCAGAATCTGTTGCCGCACGCGTTCTTCCTCGTGCTTGTCGCCCAGTTCGAAGATCGTGTGTGTGCGCAGCTCATCCTGGCCGTAGCCGAGCATCAGGCAGAATTTTTCGTTCGCGCCGATGATGCGCCCGTCGGTGGCGATGTGGGCGATGCCCATTGCCGCCTGGTGGAAGGTCGCCCGGAACAGGGCTTCGCTGGCCTGCACGGCACTGACGGCGGTGCGCTGGCGTGCCAGCATCAGGACCAGCAGGCAGGCGAGCATCAGCAGCGCCAGCGTGGCGCCGCTCGCCATCAGCAGATAACTGCTTTCCCGTTGGCGGGTCGGTGCGAGTTCGTCTTCGTAGGCCGTGCCCACGGTCACCATCAAGGGGTAGCCTGCCATGGTCCGGTAGCTGACGATGCGGGCCACGCCGTCGATGGCCTTGCCGTCGTCGACGAATTTACCCTCGGGCCTGGCCAGGCGATGCTGGAACCAGGCGAGGGCGGCGGCGTCCAGACCGAATTCGTTCCGGCTGCCGGTCTTTCTGCTCAGCACCCTGCCATCGAGGCTGCTCAGTTCCAGCAGGCCTTGCTGCCCGAGGTCGGCCTGGAGATAGAAGTCGGTGAAATCGGTCGGCGGCACCGACATCACGACGACGCCGCCGAAGCTGCCGTCCGGACGCGAGATGCGCAGCGACATCGGAATCTGCCACAGGTTGGAGACGCGGCCGAGCACCGGCTGGCTGATGTACAGTGTGTCCGTGCCCGGCGTGCGATGGGCGATGAAGAACTCGCGGTCGGCATAGCTGATGGCGCTGCTGGCCCGGTGGCTGGTGCTGCTGAGGATGCTGCCGTCTTCGCTCACCACGCTGACGATGCTGAACAAGGATTCGCGGATGAGCTGCTGGTCGATCAGCTCATGCAGGTCGAGGGCCGGCCCCTGCTGCAGATAGCGGTCGCGCACGAACACCGCGACCTGCTCGGCCGCTTTCAGCGTGCGGAAGACCTGTTGCTCAAAGGCGATCGCGAGGTTCGAGTTGGACTTCATCGCCGCCGCCACGGCCTGGTCGCGCTCGAAGGCGATCCGCTGCAGGGTGATCAGCCACAGCGCCGCGACGGCGAGCAGGCAGGCCGCCGCGATCGCAGCATTCAGTGGCCTGATGCGGCACCTGTACGAGGGGCCGCCTGCTGGCGGAGGTTCACCATCGCCGCGGTCGGGCGGCCGAGTAGAGGTCATCGTGCGCGCCTTCGGCGATGTGCCGGTTTCAGTTGCGTGCAGCTGCCTCGGGGGCAGGTAGGCTTTCGGGCTGTTGCGACGAAGGCTCGTCCTGCTCGTCGAGCAGCTCGTGCAGCCAGTGTCCGTGGCGTGCGGCCTTGGTCGCCAGATAGCGCTGGTTCTGCCGCGTGACTTCGCCGTAGATCGCCTGCCGGGCGACGACATTGATGCCGGCACGCTGCAGGGCTTCGACCTTGCCGGGGTTGTTGGTCAGCAGCAGGATGCGCGAGACGCCGAGCTGCTCCAGCATTTCGTGGGCGACGCGGAAGTTGCGCTCGTCCTTCGAGAAGCCGATCGTCTGGTCGGCGTCGATGGTGTCCAGGCCTTCGTCCTGCAGGCCGTAGGCGCGCAGCTTGTTGGCCAGGCCGATGCCGCGCCCTTCCTGCGACAGGTAGAGCAGCACGCCGCCGCCCTGGGCGTTGATCGCGGCTACGCCGCGGCGCAGCTGTTCGCCGCAGTCGCAGCGCAGGCTGCCGAACAGGTCGCCGGTGAGGCAGGACGAATGCAGCCGCACCGGTACGTCCTCCGGCCACTTGGCCGGGTCGCCGATGACGACGGCGACGTGTTCATGGACGCCGTCCGCTTCGCGGAACAGCACGAAGCGGCTGTTTTCGGCTTCGGCCAGCGGCACGCGGGCCTCGCTGATGCGGTTCAGCGCGCCGGGGCCGCCGGCGCCGCCGGCGCCGAGCTTCAGCGCGATGTCGGCATCGACCACCAGCAGGTTGCCGTTCGCCACTTCGGCTTCCACTCGTCCGGCCTGGGCAGCGGCGACGTCGCAGGCGACGGCGGCGGGTACCAGCAGCGCATGCGACAGCAGGCGGATCGCCGCCCGGTCCACCTTGCCGGCGGGCGCCTGGCGGGCGCCGTCAGGCAGGCGGGCATCGCGCATGCACGCCAGATCGTGCAAGCCCTTGCTGTCGGGCAGCGGGGACAGCGAGACGGCGGCCGGCTGTTCGGTGTCGCCGAAGCCGAGCGCCGCCATGCGGTGGCTGGACAGCACGAGGCGGGGCAGGCTGCCGCCGAGCGCCTGCAGTTCGGCCAGCGCCTTGTCGTCCAGGCCTTCGACGGCCTGGATCAGGGTGGTGCTGCCATTGTCGCGCACCAGAATGGGGAGGCCGCGTCGCAGGTCGAAGATGGCGCGTTCGGCTTGGCGCATCGGTTGTTCTCCGGTCGGGTATCAGATTCGTTATCGGGCATGCGAACTCGAAAGCCTATCGCGGGTGTCGAGAACACGCTGGTTCCAGATTGGGGCAGATCCGCATTTTGCAATGCCGGCGAGGCCGGATCGAACCGGACAGAGCATCGCCGCATGTCGGATACGAAGGCTGAACCATGTTTCAGCCGCCGATGTAGGACATCTCGATCTTGCGCAGCGCCGCGGTCTCGGCGGTGCGAATCTCGGAATAGCGGTCCTCGCGCTGCAGCCATACCTGGGCGATCGCGGCGTCGAGGCGGGCGTCCAGTTGGGCATCGTCCGCATTCGCGCGCAGCAGGCCGCGCAGGTCGTGGCCGTGCTGGGCGAACAGGCAGGTGTAGAGCTTGCCTTCGGTCGACAGCCGGATGCGGGTACAGGACGAACAGAAGGCCTGCGTCACCGACGAGATCACGCCGATCTCACCGGCGCCGTCCTTGTAGCGCCAGCGCTGGGCGACTTCGCCGCTGTAGTTGGGCGACACCGGCTCCAGCGGATGGAGGCGGTCGATGCGGGCGACGACTTCGCGCGAGGGCAGGACTTCGTCCATCTTCCAGCCGTTGGAGGCGCCGACATCCATGAACTCGATGAAGCGCAGGATGTGGCCGCTGTGGCGGAAGTGCGCCGCCATCGCCTCGATGTCGCCGTCGTTGGTGCCGCGCTTGACCACCATGTTGATCTTGATCGGGCCGAGGCCGGCATCGCTGGCGGCGGCGATGCCTTCCAGCACCTTCCCCACCGGATAGTCGGCGTCGTTCATGCGGCGGAACAGGGCGTCGTCGAGCGCATCCAGGCTGACGGTGACGCGGTTCAGGCCGGCGTCCCTGAGGCGGCGGGCCATTTTCGGCAGCAGCACGCCATTGGTCGTCAGCGTCACTTCGACGCCGTCGAGCCGGGCGAGCATCTCGATGAGGTTTTCCAGGTGCTTGCGCAGCAGCGGCTCGCCGCCGGTGATGCGGATCTTGCGCACGCCGCGGGCGACGAACAGCCGCGCCACGCGCAGGATTTCCTCGAAGCTGAGCAGCTCGCGCCGCGGCAGGAAGGCGTAATCGTCGCCGAACACTTCGCGCGGCATGCAGTAGACGCAGCGGAAGTTGCAGCGGTCGGTGACCGAGATGCGCAGGTCGCGCATGCTGCGCCCGCGGCGGTCGAGCACCGCACCCGTGGCGGGAGCCTGTGCCGGCCCGCCGGCTGGCGGCGGGGTCGGGGTGTGGTGGATCGGGATGACTTTCATGTGCGGCAGCTGTTCAGAGTGTGCGGATTATCGGCAGTGGCGCAGCGCGGCGCAAGGAACGGGCGGCGCAACGAAGAGCAGTGCGGCGAGATGTGTGCAGTCTTGTGAACCGTGTCACGCCCTCATGCACGTAGGCGGCCCCACGGTGAGTTGTAACGATTTGCAATCGCTATAATCCAAATACATTAGTTTCTATGCTAATATCATGAAAAAGATTCCGCTCGTCCGCTCGTCTCGCTTTTGCTGAAGCGCTGTACGGCAGCGAAGGCGGCACGCTGCCGCACCAGCAGCGCTTGAGGGCTTCAGCTTGAGGGCTTCAATATGAATATTGCAGGGGCGACTACGTTCAGCCCTGCTTTATGGGTAGTTGGGGAACTGTGTCAGGTTCCTTTTTATCGGTAGATATTTACATTTACCGATGTTGTGGAACAACAAGCTGCGCGAGTCGCCGCTGTGCTTTTGGTCGAGTTCGGTCGTGTGCTTCGAGACTCATCGGAAAGGGTTGTGGATGAGCAGGCCGTCCAGTTGCTGGCCGTGTTGCATGTCCTCGCTGTACAGCATGGTGCAGCCCGCGAGTTGCGCGGCAGCCAGAATCAGGCAGTCCCAATGGGAAAAGCCGTATCGTTCGCCCAGCCGCATGGCTTCGCCCACGGTGCTGGCGGAAACCGGCACGACCTCGCAATGCGCCATCAGGGAGCGGGCGCTGGCGTGGGCGGCAGCGCGGTCGAGGCCAAGCTTGCGCGTGCAGACGTTGATGAATTCATTGACCACCTGCGTGCTGATGCAGGGCCGGGCGGTGAGCAGCGCCTCGGCCCGTTCAGCCTTGGCCGGGTTGTCGGCCAGCAGGTAAACCGCGATGTTGGTGTCGAGAAAAGCGCGTTCGGTCATGTGCTCAGTCGCGCTCGTGGAGTGCGTCACGGTCGATGCGCATGCCTTCTTTCCAGGCGCCGCGTAATTGGCGGAAGACGCTGAAATCGGGTTTGGCCGGTTGTTCGGCTTGCAGGCGGGCCACGGCTTGGCCGCGCCGGGTGATGATGATCTCTTCTCCGGCCTGCACGGCATCGAGCAAGGCGCTCAGGTGGGCTTTGGCCTGGGCGACGCTGACGGTCTGCATGGGGTGCTCCAGTAGGTCATCCGAGATGACCATCTTAAATGGCGCTTGGGGAAATATCCAGGAAAGTTGAGATCAGGGCTGCCGCGTGACCAATGTGATGCGCCCCTGCCCGTTTTGTGGCCGTGTGGCAATGGCCGCAAGGTTGCCGCACACGGCCGCTTGCAGTCGCTGAAGAAAGGAAGCAAGGTTTCCGTGAGTTCACGATTTCCTGGAGGTTGCCATGCTTGCCAAATTGACCTCGAAGAACCAGATCACCTTGCCCAAGGCCGTCGTGTCGGCAGTGGACGCTGCCGAGTACTTCGATGTGGTCGTCGAGAACGGCCGAATCGTGCTGACGCCGGTGCGCGTCCAGCGCGCACAGGCCGTCCGCGACAAGTTGCAGCAGTTCGGCATCACCGAGCAGGATGTTGAAGATGCGAGGCGATGGGTGATGAGTTCCCCGACCTGATCGCAACGCCTGACAGGTGGGCTAGGCGGCTCGCTGCCTGTCACTTCAGCCCGCGGATGTTGTCGAGCTTTTCGCCCAGACGCACAAGAGGCCGGAAGGTATTGTCGATGGCGTTCATCATGCCTTGATGGACGAAATCCAGTCCTCTTTCGATCCTGTTCCGTGCCCGGTAGCTTTCCCTGCCGTAGGCTTCCAGTGCCCAGTCCCTGCCGTGGAGGAAGGTGAACATGGCGGTATTGAGCGCATCGATCTCGCCGTGCCATTCGACGTTGAAGAACATGTCGGAAAACTGCTTGTCGTCCATGATGCCGAAGCATGTTTCCAGCACGGTCTGTTCGCTTGCTTGCAGCGCTACGTTGGCAAAGCAGGTATCCGACTGGAACATGCGCATGGGGGATGAGTCCTCTGTATCCAGGTTGATGGCCTCGCTTTCCTCGCCTTCGAGGATGAGTACCGGGTACGAGTCCGGATTTTCGCCCAGGCCGATGAGATGTGTGACCTGCTCCAGGGTGTCGGGGGCAAGCGGGTATTCGCCTGGTGGGACGAGCAGGATGGTGGCGTCACCGATGTCGTCGAAATCGGTCGTGACGAGGATCGGGCTGTCTTCTTCCGGTTCGAGGCAGGCTGACAACTGGACGAGGCCGATGGCAAGACCGCTGCCGAGGGAGCGCAGCACCATGAGAGCGTGTTCGTGCTCTTGCGGCGTGGCATGGCGGTTTGGCGCGTGGATCGGGGTGGGCGTGGTTTCCATGTTCGACTCCTGGCAAGGAAGGCTGTTCGGGCAGCCAGTATCGCGAGGCGGCACGACAGGTCGTGTCATGGTTCCAGGCGCCGCGTAATCGGCGGAAGACGCTGAGGCCGGGTTTGGCCGGCGGTGCGGAGGGAGGCCGGTGGCCACGGTGTATCATTCGGCTCCGGATCGAATCCGGCTTCTGGAGAATGACAACAATGGCCGAACCCGTGGCCCTGCCGGCATCGGCACTGCGTACCTATTGCGACCCAGCCTGCTTCACCTTCGACACCACCGAATCCCTCGACGATCCATCCGGCGGCCACGCCGGCGACCTCGGCCAGGCGCGCGCCGTCGAGGCCATCAGGTTCGGCCTCGCCATGGGCCACAGCGGCTACCATGTATTCGTGCTGGGCGAGCCGGGCAGCGGCAAGCATGCCACCACCTTCCGCCTGCTGCGCGAACGCGCGGCGACCGAAGCGGTGCCGCCGGACCTGTGCTACCTGCACAACTTCGACGAGGCGCTGAAGCCCAGGCTGCTTGCCTTGCCCGCCGGGCGCGGCGCCACGCTGCGCAGCCACATGCAGACCTTCATCCGCGAGCTCGGCCCGGCACTGGGCGCGGCGCTCGACAGCGAGGCCCACAGCGAGCGCGTCGAGGCGCTGCAGAATGCCCACAAGGCGCGCGAGGACGGCGCGCTGCGCGAGCTCGGCGAAGCCTGCGGCGCCGAATCGATCTCGCTGCTGCAGACGCCGGAAGGCTTCGTCTTCGCGCCCACCCGCGAGGGCGAGGTGATGTCGCCCGAAGCGTTCGAGGCGCTGCCCGAGGAGGAACGCAAGGCCATCGAGGCGCGCGTCACCGCCTGGAGCGAGAAGCTCGAAGACCTGCTCAACGATTTCCCCGGCTGGCGCAAGGCGGTGCGCGAGTCGATCGAGCGCGCCGAAGCCGAAGTGCTGGGGCCGGCGGTGTCGCATCTGCTGCGCGAAGTGCGCGAGGCGCACGCCGACCTGCCCGAAGTGCTGGGTTTTCTCGATGCGGTGCAAAAGGACGTGCTCGACAGCGCGATCCGGGGCACGATGCTCGACGAGATGGACGAGGACGCCACCGAGTCCGAGGAGGCAGCCCGTTACCAGCGCTACCAGGTCAAGCTGCTGGTTGATCATTCGGCTTCGCAGGGGGCGCCGGTGGTGTTCGAGAACAACCCCGGCTACGGCAACCTGATCGGCCGCATCGAGCACGTCGTGCAGCAGGGCAACCAGGTCACCCATTTCAATCTGATCCGCGCCGGCGCATTGCACCGCGCCAATGGCGGCTATCTGGTGCTCGACGCCGAGCGCCTGCTGACCCAGCCCTATGCCTGGGAAGGCCTGAAGCGCTGCCTGCGCGCGGGCGAGATCCGCATCGAGCCGCCGGCCGAGGCGCAGGGCTGGAGCGGTGCGCTGACGCTGGAGCCGGAGGCGGTACCGAGCGCGCTGAAAGTGGTGCTGATCGGCGACCGCGACATCTACTACCTGCTGATGGACAACGACCCGGAGTTCGCCGACCTGTTCAAGGTCGCGGCCGACTTCGACGACGACCTGCCGCGCACGCCCGACAATGAATGCGAGTACGCCCGCCTGATGGCGCTGCTGGTGCGCAGCGCCAAGCTGCTGCCGATCGACCGCAGCGGCGTCGCGCGGCTGGTGGAGGAGGGCGCGCGCCTGGCCGAGGATGCCGGCCGGCTGTCGCTGAACACCCGCGCGCTGTCCGACTTGATGCGCGAAGCGGACCACCAGGCGCGGCTGAAGGGCCTGGCCGCCACCGGCCGTGCCGAAGTCGAAGCCGCGCTGGAGGCGCGCGCGCGGCGCTGCAACCGCTACCCGTCCCGTGTGCGCGAATCCATCCTCGACGGCACGACGCTGATCTCCACCGACGGCGAGCGTGCCGGCCAGATCAACGGCCTGGTGGTGGTCGAGCTGGCGGGCGAGCGCTTCGGCCATCCGGTGCGCATCACCGCGACCGTGCGCATGGGCGAGGGCGATGTGGTCGACATCGAGCGCGAGACCGAACTGGGCGGCGCCATCCATTCCAAGGGCGTGCTGATCCTGTCGGCCTTCCTCGCCGCGCGCTATGCCCGCCACCAGCCGATGTCGCTGTCGGCCAGCCTGGTGTTCGAGCAGTCGTATGCGCCGGTCGAAGGCGATTCGGCCTCGCTGGCCGAACTGTGCGCGCTGCTGTCGGCGCTGACGCAGATTCCGATCCAACAGCGCTTCGCCATCACCGGCTCGGTGAACCAGTTCGGCGAAGTGCAGGTGATCGGCGGCGTCAACGAAAAGATCGAAGGCTTCTACGACCTGTGCACGGCGCGCGGGCTGGACGGCAGCCACGGCGTCGTCATCCCCGCCGCCAGCGTGCGCCACCTGATGCTGCGCGAGGACGTGGTGCAGGCGGCGGAGCAGGGCCTGTTCCACATCCATGCGGTGAAGACGGTCGATGAGGCGATGACCGTGCTGACCGGCGTGGAAGCGGGCGAACCCGACGCCAAGGGCGTGATTCCCAAGGGCACGCTGAACCACAAGGTCGCCGCCGTGCTGGCCGAGATGACTGCCGCGCGCCACGCCCATGCCGATGCGGAAGGCGCAGTGGGCTCGCGCCAGCATCGCCGGCGTCACAGCGTCTGAGGCAGGGCGCGCGTCAGGGCAGGGGAAAGGGCAGCAGCTCCGCGCCGCCCGCCGCGGGGATGCAGCGGGCGTGGGCGAAGTCGTAGTCGGCGATGCGGCGCAGCCGGCCGCCGATTTCCCTGCTGGCGTAGCCGAGCAGGCTGATGCGGGTGATGCGCAGCGGCAGCGTGCCGCCGGGTGCGAACGCCGCCAGCCGGGCATGGACGGCATCCAGCGGCCATGCGCCGCGGTACAGCCCCACGGTGACGTGCGGGCGGTAGTCGGTGTGCGCCGGCAGCTGAGGAGCAAGGTTCAGGCAGGCATGCAGACCTTCGATGTGCCGGCCGCTGTCATGGACGGCGAGGTAGGGCGCGGAGGTGAAGCCGTCCAGCGCACCGATTTCGATGTCGAAGGCTTCGGGCCGCAATCCGTTCAGCGCATCGATCTGGCTGTGCAGCAGTTCGGCGCCGAAATCGTCGGCATGCACCGGCTCTGGACTCGGAAAGCCGCACAGGCCGACGGTGATGTGCGGCTGGCGCAGATAGCCGTCGAGCAGCAGCCCGGACAGGTGCCGCCGGGCCGCGGCCACGCGCCGGCGTACCGGCGCCACATCGACATCCAGCGCCCACAGCAGGTAGTACGGACGGCCCAGATGCCATTCGCTGAAGTCGCGGCGAACGTTACGGATCGTCGTGTTCGACGTCAGCGGCAGATCATGGGAGAAGGACATGGAGGGGGGCCGTCTCTATTTTTCCGAACAAACAGCACAAGCCCTCGCAGGAGCGCCGAGCCGCGAATACAGGTCGCAGGCCTGCCCGATCGGGAAGGGCCGCTATTGCAGCTCTGTTCGCGGCAAGCCGCTCCCATGAGAATCACCTGGCGGCGGCCTTCCCAAGCAGCGCCTGCGCATGATGGCGCAGGTGGTCGCCGATGAAGCTGGCGATGAAGTAGTAGCTGTGGTCGTAGCCCGGCTGCATGCGCAGCGTCAGCGGATGGCCCGCGGCCTCGCAGGCGGCCTGCAGCAGTTGCGGCTTGAGCTGGCTGTCGAGGAATTCGTCGGCGTCGCCCTGATCGACCAGCAGCGGCAGCTTCTCGCTGGCCGAGGCCACCAGTTCCACGGTGTCGTACTGCTTCCATGCCTCGCGGTCGCCGCCGAGGTAGCTCGAGAACGCCTTCTCGCCCCAGGGCACCTGCGTCGGCGCGACGATCGGCGAGAAGGCCGACACGCTGCGGTAGCGGCCGGGATTCTTCAGCGCGATGCTCAGCGCGCCGTGCCCGCCCATCGAATGTCCGCTGATGCCGCGTGCAGTGCTGGCCGGGAAGTTCGTTTCGACCAGCGCCGGCAGTTCGTCGACGATGTAGTCGTACATCCGGTAATGCTTCGCCCAGGGCTGCCGGGTGGCGTTGAGGTAGAAGCCCGCGCCCTTGCCGAGATCGTAGCCGTCCGCATCGGCGACGTCGTCGCCGCGCGGGCTGGTGTCGGGCGCGACGATGATGAGACCGTGTTCGGCAGCGTAGCGCTGTGCGCCGGCCTTGGTGACGAAGTTCTGCTCGGTGCAGGTCAGGCCGGACAGCCAGTACAGCACCGGCAGCTTCGCTCCGCCCGCCGCCTGCGGCGGCAGGTAGACGGCGAAGTTCATCTCGCAGCCCAGCACTTCGGAGCGGTGGCGATGGACGTCCTGCCAGCCGCCGAAGCAGGCGCGGTGTTCGATGCGTTGCATGCTTGCTTCCCTGTCTGGATCAGAAGTGAATGACCGAGCGGATCGACTTGCCTTCGTGCATCAGCTCGAAAGCTTCGTTGATCTTCTCCAGCCCCATGGTGTGGGTGACGAAGGGTGCGAGCTCGATGTCGCCCTTCATCGCATCCTCGACCATGCCCGGCAGCTGGCTGCGGCCCTTGACTCCGCCGAAGGCGGTGCCCATCCACTTGCGGCCGGTGACCAACTGGAACGGACGGGTGGAGATTTCCTGACCCGCGCCGGCCACGCCGATGATGACCGACTGGCCCCAGCCGCGGTGCGCGCATTCCAGCGCCGCGCGCATCACGTTGACGTTGCCGATGCACTCGAAGCTGTGGTCCACGCCCCAGCCTGTCATGTCGATGATGACCTGCTGGATCGGCTTGTCGTGGTCCTGCGGGTTCACGCAGTCGGTGGCACCGAACTGCCTGGCCAACTCGAACTTGGACGGGTTGGTGTCGATCGCGATGATGCGGCCGGCCTTGGCCTGGCGCGCGCCCTGGATCACCGCCAGGCCGATGCCGCCGAGGCCGAACACGGCCACCGAATCGCCTTCCTGCACCTTGGCGGTGTTGTGCACCGCGCCGATGCCGGTGGTGACGCCGCAGCCGAGCAGGCAGACGTGCTCGGGGTTGGCTTCCGGGTTGACCTTGGCCAGCGACACTTCGGCGACCACGGTGTATTCGGAGAAGGTCGAGCAGCCCATGTAGTGGTAGATCGGCTGGCCGTTGTAGGAGAAGCGGGTGCTGCCGTCGGGCATCACGCCCTTGCCCTGAGTGGCGCGCACCGACACGCACAGATTGGTCTTGCCGCTCTTGCAGAACAGGCATTCGCCGCATTCGGCGGTGTACAGCGGGATGACGTGGTCGCCCGGCTTGACGCTGGTCACGCCCTCGCCGACTTCGACCACGATGCCGGCGCCCTCATGGCCGAGCACGGCGGGGAAGATGCCTTCCGGATCGTCGCCGGACAGCGTGAAGGCGTCGGTGTGACAGACGCCGGTGTGGGTGATCTTCACCAGCACTTCGCCCTTGCGCGGCGGTTCGACGTCGATCTCGACGATCTTCAGCGGTTCGCCGGCGGCGAAGGCAACGGCGGCACGGGATTTGATGGTCATGGCTGCGGGCTCCTGTCGTTCTTCTGTACAGCCTGGCCGCAGGAGGCCAAGCGTCGGAACCCATGAGTATTCCAAGACAGATTGATCCAATGAATGAATAGTTTTTGATTTCAGAATTCCGGTAAATGGAATAATCAGGGGAGTTGCCCCACACAGGAAACACACGATGCTGAACCGCCTGGAAATGCTGCGGATCTTTTGCACCGCGGCCGAAACACGCAACTTCAAGGAGGCGGCGACCCGGCTCGGCGTGTCGCCTCAGGCAGTGACGCGGGCGGTGAAGGAACTCGAAGGCCACGTCGGCGAACTGCTGTTCCACCGCAACACCCGCCATACCCGCATCACCGAGTTCGGCGAACAACTTGCGGCCCGCGCGCGCATCAGCGTCAAGGGCGTGGATGAGCTGTTCGAGAGAAGCGCGAAGGAGCAGGACAGCGGCCTCAGCGGCCTGGTGCGCATCACCGCACCGCGCGCGCTGCAGCGCGACTGGCTGACGCCGGTGCTGGCCGAACTGTGTGCCCGTCATCCGGGGCTGCAGCTGGATCTGCGCCTGTCCGACCAGTTCGTGGACGTGGTGGATGAGCAGATCGACATCGGCGTGCGGCTGGGCTCGCTGCGCGACAGCCGTTTCGTCGCCCGTGCAGTGGCGCAGGTGCCTTTCCACATCGTCGGCGCGCCCTCGCTGATCGAGCGGGTCGGCACACCGCGGACTTTGCAGGAGCTGGGCGAGCGGCCGGCCACTGCCGTCATCGACCCGAACACCGGCAAGCCCTGGGTGTGGTTCCTCGCGCGCGGCCAGCAATGGCTGCCGCGTGCGCCGGCCTTCGCCACCGACGACACGCGCGCCGAAGCCGATGCGGTGCTGGCCGGCATCGGCTTCGGTCAATTGGCGGCGCCGCTGGCCCAGCCGCACCTGCGTGCCGGCCGGCTGGTCGAGGTGCTGCCCGAGCTCCGCCCCGAGCCCTGGGGGCTGTCGGTCTATCGTCCCCAGCGCGGACCGGTGGCGGCGCGGATCAGGCTGGTGTTCGACCGCCTCGTCGAGCATTTTGCTGCCGAGGCGGTCTCCTGGCTGCGCGATTGATACGCATCAGGCCTGAGACCTCTTCTTCGCGCTGTGCCACAGGCTCGCGCCGACGGCGATGGCGAGGATCACCGCGACCACGCCGAGCGAGACCAGCACCGGGATCTTGATCCACTCGACGACCAGCATCTTGGTGCCGATGAAGATCAGGATCGCCGCCAGGCCGTACTTGAGCAGCTCGAAGCGGTCGCCCAGGTCGGCGAGCAGGAAGTACATCGCGCGCAGGCCGAGGATGGCGAACAGGTTCGAGGTCAGCACGATGAAGGGGTCGGTGGTGATCGCGAAGATCGCCGGGATGCTGTCGACCGCGAAGATCACGTCCGAGATCTCGACCAGCACCAGCGCGAGGAAGAGCGGGGTGATCATGCGCACGCCGTTGCGGACGACGAAGAAGCGCTCGCCTTCCAGGCGCTCGGTGACCGGGTAGTGGTTGCGGATCCAGCGGACGAAGGGGTTCTTGTCAAGGTCGGGGTCGTGCTCGGCGAACCACACCATCTTGATGCCGGTGATCACCAGGAAGACGCCGAACACGTACAGCAGCCAGTGGAATTCGGCGATCAGCCAGCTGCCGGCGAAGATCATGATCGTGCGCAGCACGATCGCGCCGACGATGCCGTACAGCAGCACGCGGCGCTGCAGTTCCAGCGGCACGGCGAAGAAGCTGAAGATCATCATCCAGACGAAGACGTTGTCGACCGCCAGCGATTTTTCGACCAGATAGCCGGTGACGAAGGCCAGCGCCTGCTCGTTGGCGATCGCGCGGCCCATGGTGCCGTCCAGATACCACCACAGCCCGCCGGCGAACAGCAGCGACACCGTAACCCAGGCCACCGACCAGCCGGCCGCTTCCTTCAGCGATACCCGATGCTGCTTGCCGCCGCCGAAGGCGAACAGATCCACCAGCAGCATCACCACCACGATGGCGGCAAACACCGCCCACAACCACCACGTACCGATCGATTCCATTGCGTGCTCCGCACAAAACAAAAAGGGCCTGTTCCCGAAGGACACAGACCCTGCAGCTGTTTTGCGTGCACGGACCTTGCCCTTGGGCAAGGTCTCGCTTGCAACGAATCGATGTTCCGATGATCCGGTTGCCCGCAGCACCGGGAGCATGTCTGGCGACAGGCTGCCGTGATGACGATGTTGCGGCTTGAGAAGCTACTCCCCTTGAAGGCCGCGAGTGTATGCGATGCAGGGGGAAAGTCAAGCGGAACGAATCAGGCCGGGCGATGGGCGTCAGCGATACCATTTCGCCAGTTTTGCCGCGGCGGTGTTCGGGCCGAATTCGGCCATCAGCGCGCCCTGGTTCTCCGCTGCCCAGGCCACGGCACGTCCGGCGTTGCCGATGCGCCGATCCAGCAGATGGCCATCGGCGGCAAGCAGCTCGGCTGCAGTGGAGAAAGCGCCGGCGACGTTGTGCAGCGTCTGCAGCGCGCCTTCGCGCCCGGCCAGCAGCGCGGCATCGAAAGCCTGTTCGTCGAGTTGCAGCTGGCCATCGGGCGTGAAGCCCACCCCCATGTCGGTGAGGCCGAGGGCGAAGCCGCCGTTGCCCGCGCCATGGAAGATCGAACCGGCTTCGCGGCGCAGCGAAAAGCGCGCGACTTCGCCCGCCTGGTTGCCGTCGAGCAGCGCGCCGTCCTCGAAATAGGGATCGAATTCGCTGTCCCACTGGTTGTAGCGCTCGATGAAATCCCTGAGTGCAGCCTTGATGTCACCGTCCGCGCTGGCCGCCGTGAGCTGCTTCAGCCCATCGCCGGCGCTGCCCAGTTCGGCCAGCCGCTCGCGCAGGCGCGTCAGCACTTCGGCTTCGTTGCCGATCGACTCGACGCGCGTGTTGTAGCGCCGCAGGAAGGCGCTGTTGCTCGCTTCGAGCTGGGCAAGCACTGACTGCATCCGTGCCGATGTGCCGCCCGGCAGCATACCGTCCATGCCGGCGCCCGAGGCACCGGGCAGGCGCGCGCTCTGGAGCTTCAGCAGCGTCTCGAACAGGCCGGCCTGGCCGGCGCTTGCGGCCCCGCTGCTGGCATCGGCGCGCGTCAGCAGGGCGAGGGCGTTGAGACGGAAGGCGGCGAGGTCGATGTCCATGGTATGCCTCAAGATAAGCCAATCTCTTGGGGGGTTAGCATACGCCGGAATCCAGGTGAACGTCCTTGATGCTCTTTGGCACGAAGCTCGTATCGAGCCAAGGGTATTGATACCCCGTCTGCGAATTCCGCGCTGCCACTCCATTCGATATTGAAGCCGCAAATGCTGCAGAACTTCCTGACCAAGCATTGAATGAAAAAGGCCAGTATCCGCGGCACCGAAGTGGCGCTGGATTACTGGCCTGAAAGCATTGTGAATGCCATTGGCGGTTCACAGTGCGGGGTAACATGGCTCCCCGACCTGGGCTCGAACCAGGGACCTACGGATTAACAGTCCGGCGCTCTACCGACTGAGCTATCGGGGAATTGAAACTTGTGCTGAAACTCGGTGTTTGCTGCTGCCTGTCGTTTCCGTGTGAAACGGCAGGTTCTGAAGCTTTGGCTCCCCGACCTGGGCTCGAACCAGGGACCTACGGATTAACAGTCCGGCGCTCTACCGACTGAGCTATCGGGGAACAGAGGCGCGCATTATAGGAATGGTGTCGTGTCGCGTCAAGGTGGAGCGGTGATTTTTCCTGCTTTCACCGCTCCGTCTCGATCCTTGCTCAGCCCTTGACGACCTGGGCGATGGCCTTGGCGACGTAGCCGATGTTCTTCGAGTTCAGTGCGGCCAGGCAGATGCGGCCGGTCGACACGGCGTAGATGCCGAAATCGGCCTTCAGCTTCTCGACCTGCCCGGCGCTCAGGCCGGTGTAGGAGAACATGCCGCGCTGCTTGATGACGAAGGAGAAGTCCTGGGCCACGCCTGCGGCCTTCAACTGCTCGACCAGGCTGGTGCGCATGGCGCGGATGCGGTCGCGCATGCCGGCCAGTTCGTCTTCCCACTGCTGGCGCAGCTCGGGCGAGTTGAGCACCGCGGCGACGATGGCGCCGCCGTGGATCGGCGGGTTGGAGTAGTTGGTGCGGATCACGCGCTTGACCTGCGACAGCACGCGGCCGGCTTCTTCCTTGCTGGCGGTGACGATCGACAGCGCGCCGACACGCTCGCCGTACAGCGAGAAGCTCTTGGAGAACGAGCTGGAGACGAAGAACTGCAGGCCACTGGCCGAGAACGCGCGCACGGCCACGGCGTCGGCGTCGATGCCGTCGGCGAAGCCCTGGTAGGCCATGTCGAGGAAAGGCACCAGGCCACGGCTGCGGCACACGGCAACGACTTCGTCCCACTGGGCGTCGGACAGGTCGGCGCCGGTGGGGTTGTGGCAGCAGGCGTGCAGCACGATGATCGAGCCGGCGGGGGCGGCTTCGAGGCTGGCCTTCATGCCGGCGAAGTTCACGCCGCGGGTGGCGGCATCGTAGTAGGCGTAGGTCTGCACCGGGAAGCCGGCCGATTCGAACAGGGCGCGGTGGTTTTCCCAGCTCGGGTCGGAGATGTAGACGCTGGCGCCGGGCAGCAGGCGCTTCAGGTAGTCGGCGCCGACCTTCAGCGCGCCGGTGCCGCCGAGTGCTTCGACGGTGACGACCTGGCCGCTGGTGGCCAGCGCGGAGTCCTTGCCGAACAGTAGGTTCTGCACGGCGCCGTTGTAGGCGGCCGGACCTTCGATCGGCTGGTAGCCGCGCGGCGGCTGGGCTTCGAGGCGAGCCTTCTCGGCCGCGCGGACGGCGGCCAGCAGCGGAATCTTGCCGTTGTCGTCGTAGTAGACGCCGACGCCGAGGTTGACCTTCTCTGCGCGGGTGTCGGCGGCGAAGGCCTCGTTCAGGCCAAGGATCGGGTCACGGGGCGCCATCTCGACGGCGGCGAAGATCGAAGCAGACATGAGGACTCCAGGGGTTCTACGGTGGCGAGGCCGCGTAACAGGAACGGCATGGGCCGTGCCTTGTCGCGCGATTTGGGAAATAATCGGCGTTTTCGTCCGGCGCGCCGTTCTTGGTGCACCGCACACGCAAGGCGAAATATTAGCATGACGAGTCATGGCAACAGCGAAGGAAGCACCGCGTCCGGCAGCCCGGCGAACGGACCGCAGGTGGTGAGCTACGAAGGCAGTCCTTTCCGCCTGCACCAGCCGTTTCCACCCGCCGGCGACCAGCCCGAGGCGATCCGCCTGCTGTGCGAAGGGGTCGAGGACGGGCTGATGTACCAGACCCTGCTGGGCGTGACCGGCTCGGGCAAGACCTACACGATGGCCAACGTCATCGCCCGCATGGGCCGGCCGGCGCTGGTGTTGGCACCGAACAAGACGCTGGCGGCGCAGTTGTACGCCGAGTTCAAGGAGTTCCTGCCCGAGAATGCGGTGGAGTACTTCGTCAGCTACTACGACTACTACCAGCCCGAAGCCTACGTGCCCTCGCGCGACCTCTTCATCGAGAAGGACTCGTCGATCAACGAGCACATCGAGCAGATGCGGCTGTCGGCGACCAAGAGCCTGATGGAGCGGCGCGACGTGGTGATCGTGGCCACGGTGTCGTGCATCTACGGCATCGGCGACCCGGTCGATTACCACGCGATGATCCTGCACCTGCGCGAAGGCGAGCGCATGGCGCACCGCGACCTGATCCAGCGCCTGGTGGCGATGCAGTACACCCGCGCCGACATCGACTTCCGCCGCGGCACCTTCCGCGTGCGCGGCGACGTCATCGACGTGTTTCCGGCGGAAAACGCCGAGCTGGCGGTGCGCATCGAGATGTTCGACGACGAGATCGAGCACCTGACGCTGTTCGACCCGCTCACCGGCCACCTGCGCCACAGGCTGGCGCGCTTCACCGTCTACCCGTCCAGCCACTACGTGACGCCGCGCGCCACCGTGCTGAAGGCGGTGGAGGCGATCAAGGACGAACTGCGCGAGCGCGTCGCCTTCTTCCAGCGCGAAGGCAAGCTGGTGGAAGCGCAGCGCATCGAGCAGCGCACCCGCTTCGACCTCGAGATGCTCAACGAGATGGGCTTCTGCAAGGGCATCGAGAACTACTCGCGCCATCTTTCCGGCCGCGGGCAGGGCGAGCCGCCGCCGACGCTGATCGACTACCTGCCGGCCGATGCGCTGCTGTTCGTCGACGAATCGCACGTCGCCATCGGCCAGGTCGGCGGCATGTACAAGGGCGACCGCTCGCGCAAGGAGAACCTGGTCGGCTACGGCTTCCGCCTGCCTTCGGCGCTGGACAACCGGCCGCTGAAGTTCGACGAATTCGAGCGCCTGATGCCGCAGACCATCTTCGTTTCGGCGACGCCGGCGAAGTACGAGGAAGAGCACCAGGGCCAGGTGGTGGAGCAGGTGGTGCGCCCCACCGGGCTGATCGACCCGCTGGTGGAGGTGCGCCCGGCGATGACGCAGGTCGACGACCTGCTGTCCGAGATCAAGAAGCGGCTGGCGGTGAATGAGCGTGTGCTGGTCACCGTGCTGACCAAGCGCATGGCCGAGGACCTGACCGACTACCTGGCCGACAACGGCATCCGCGTGCGCTATCTGCATTCGGACATCGACACCGTGGAGCGGGTCGAGATCATCCGTGACCTGCGCCTGGGCGAGTTCGACGTGCTGGTGGGCATCAACCTGCTGCGCGAAGGCCTGGACATTCCCGAAGTGTCGCTGGTAGCGATCCTGGATGCGGACAAGGAAGGTTTCCTGCGTTCCGAGCGCTCGCTGATCCAGACCATCGGCCGCGCCGCGCGCCACCTGCATGGCACCGCCATCCTGTACGCCGACCGCATGACCGACTCGATGAAGGCGGCGATCGGCGAGACGGAACGCCGCCGCCAGAAACAGATCGCCTTCAACGAAGCCCACGGCATCGTGCCGAAATCGGTGACGAAGCGCATCAAGGACATCATCGACGGGGTCTATGATTCGGATGGCGCCAAGCGCGACACCGCGCGCGTGGCCGAGAAGGAGGCCGACTATGCGGTGATGGACGAGAAGGCACTGGCGCGGGCGATCAAGCGCCTGGAAAAGGAGATGCAGGAACACGCCCGCAACCTGGAGTTCGAGAAAGCCGCTGCGGCACGCGACGAGCTGTTCAAGCTTCGCCAGCGCGCGTTTGGCGCAGACCAGCACGGCAGCGTTTGACGAGGAGGGGAGGAGAGATGGTGAAAATCCTGTTCGTGTGCTCCGGCAACATCTGCCGGTCGCCGACCGCCGAGGGCATCGCCCGGCATTACATCCAGACAGGCGGGCTCGGCGGGCTGATCGAGGTCGATTCCGCGGGCACGCACGGCTACCATGTCGGCGAGGCGCCCGATCCACGCGCGCGCAAGGCGGCGCAGCAGCGCGGCTACGATCTGTCGGACCTGCGTGCGCGCAAGCTGCACGTATCCGACTTCCAGCGCTTCGACCTCGTGCTGGCGATGGATCGCGGCCATATGGAGTACATGCAGCGCATGTGCCCGGAGGTCTATCTCCCGCGCCTGGGCCTGTTCATGAGCTATGCACGCGGCAGCGAGCTCGACGAGGTGCCCGATCCGTACTACGGCGGCCCCAAGGGCTTCGACACCGTGCTGGATCTGTGCGAGAGCGGCGTGCGCGGCTTGCTGGAGAGCGTGACGACCCAGGCTTGAGCGGTCCGTGCGCCGTATCGGCGCCTGAATGAGAAAAAGGCCACCCCCGTAAGGGAGTGGCCTTTTCGCATGTGCGGATCGAACCCGCGCTCAATTGCGCGTTTCGACCTGCTGCAGCGGCTCTTCGATGATGACGGGAGCCGGGCGCGGCTTGCGGCCGAGGCGGACCGGCTGCTCCGGGGCGCCGGTGCCGAATGCCGCGCGCTTGGTCGGATCGGTCTCGATCATGACCAGGCCGTTTTCTCCCGGAACCGAGATGGGGGCGCTCGGCGCCAGGCTTGCAGCGGCTTCGGCGCTCGTCGCCTCGCCATTGGTGGTTCGGGCGGCGATGGCTGCGCGCTCGATCAGCGAAGGTACCGTGTCGGCCGGGGCTGGCGCTTCGGTTTCGACTGCCGTGCTCTCCTCGGCGACCGGCTGAGCGGCGAGCTCTACGACCGGCGCCTGCGCTACGGGAGCTTCGTCTGCCGCTGCCTCGATTGCTGCCGGCTGTTCTGCTTCGACTTCGCTTGCGAGCTTGACCGGGGCCAGCGCTTCCGCCTCGGTCACCGCGGTATCGACCGGCGCGGTATCGACCGGCGTAGTGGGGACTGCCTCAACTGTCACGGCGACGACCGGCAGCGCTGCGGCTTCTTCGGCTGTCTGCACAGCTCCTGCTGCCGGGGCAGTGGCTGCTTCGGCCGTATCCACTTCAGCCACGGCCGGTGCTTCGGCCGGCGTTGCTTCGGCTGCGGAGGCTTCGGTCTGTTCAGCCGGAGCTTGCGCTTCGGCCTGGGCCGGCTGTTCGATCACCTCTGCAGCGGTTTCAGCAGCGACGGGCGCGGCTTCCGCGGCAGGGCTTTCCTCGACCGGAGCGGCAGGAGCGGCGCTGGCGTCTTCGGCGGTCGCAGCGTCTTCGCCTGCTGCGCCTGTTTCCGTGCTGCCTTGCGCTGCGGCATCCGCCAGGGCTTCGCCCGTGCGGCGGCCACGGCCGCGGCCGCGGCGGCGGCGCTTTTCGCCGGACGCGCCTTCTTCGCCGCTGGCGGCGTCGGCCGGGGCGGCCTCAGCAGCGGTGGCGGCGGCAACGGTGGTCAATGCGGCGGCGGACTTCAGCAGTTCGTCGTTGCCCTCGGCTGCCAGGGCACCGGCCGGCAGGGTTTCGGCTGCGCGTTCGTTGCTGCGTTCGCCACGGCTGCGGCCACGGCCGCGGCCTTCGGTGCGTTCACTGCTGCGTTCGGCCTTTTCGGCGCGCTGCGGCTTGTCGGCGGCCTCGGCGCGTTCCTGGCGTTCGCCGCGCGTGCTACGGCCGGGCTGTGCGTCGCCATCGCGTTCGCCACGGCGGCCGCGGTTGCCGCCGTTGCGGCGTCCTTCGCCAGTGCGCTCGCCACGTGCACGGGTTTCGCGTTTCGGCGCCGTTTCGGCGGCGGGGTCGGGGGCCGGGGCGGTTTGCGGCTTGGCGCCGGAGAACCAGCTCATGATGCGTGCCAGCAGCCCCTTCGGCTCGGCTGCGGCGGCGCTTTGCTCGGCCGGCTGTGCAGCGTTGGCGGCGGCCGGCGCGGGCTGGGCCGGGGCGATGCTCTTGACCGCGGCTTCCTGGCGGGCGGGGCGCTCGTTGTTCTTGCTTGGCAGGCGGGCGACGTCCTCGTCGGGCTTCTGCACCATCTGGTAGCTCGCCAGCGCGATGTCCTCGGCGTTGAGCTGGTCGTGGCGCAGGCGGATGATTTCGTGTGCCGGCGTTTCGAGGTGGCGGTTGGGGACGATGATGAGCTGCACCTTGTGGCGCATCTCGATGCGGGCGATGTCGACGCGCTTCTCGTTGAGCAGGAAGGTGGCGACGTCGACCGGCACCTGCAGGTGCACCGCGCCGGTGTTGTCCTTCATCGCTTCTTCTTCGAGGATGCGGACGATGTGCAGCGCCGACGATTCGGTGCTGCGGATGTGGCCGGTGCCGTTGCAGCGCGGGCAGGTGATGTAGCTGGTTTCGGCCAGGGCCGGGCGCAGGCGCTGGCGCGACAGTTCGAGCAGGCCGAAGCGGCTGATCTTGCCGGTCTGCACGCGGGCGCGGTCGTGGCGCAGCGCGTCGCGCAGGCGGTTCTCGACTTCGCGCTGGTTCTTGGCCGACTCCATGTCGATGAAGTCGATGACGATCAGGCCGCCGAGGTCGCGCAGGCGGAGCTGGCGGGCGATTTCGTCGGCCGCCTCGCAGTTGGTGCGGAAGGCGGTTTCCTCGATGTCCGAGCCCTTGGTGGCGCGGCCGGAGTTGACGTCGATCGACACCAGCGCCTCGGTGTGGTCGATGACGACGGCGCCGCCCGAGGGCAGGCCGACCTGGCGCGAGTAGGCCGATTCGATCTGGTGCTCGATCTGGAAGCGCGAGAACAGCGGCACGTCGTCGCTGTAGCGCTTCACCCGGGTGACGTTGGCGGGCATGACGTGGCCCATGAACTGGCAGGCCTGTTCATAGACGTCGTCGGTGTCGATCAGGATCTCGCCGATGTCGGGCTGGAAGTAGTCGCGGATCGCGCGGATCACCAGGCTGCCTTCCTGGTAGATCAGGAAAGCGCCGCTCTGGCTCTGCGCCGCGCCTTCGATCGCGCGCCACAGTTGCAGCAGGTAGCTCAAGTCCCATGACAGCTCTTCGGCGCTGCGGCCGATCGCGGCGGTGCGGGCGATCAGGCTCATGCCCTGCGGCACGTCGAGCTGGTCCATCGCTTCGCGCAGTTCGGCACGCTCGTCGCCTTCGACGCGGCGCGACACGCCGCCGCCGCGCGGGTTGTTCGGCATCAGCACCAGGTAGCGGCCGGCCAGCGAGATGTAGGTGGTGAGCGCTGCGCCCTTGTTGCCGCGCTCGTCCTTCTCGACCTGGACGATCAGTTCCTGGCCCTCCTTCAGCGCTTCCTTGATGGAGGCCTTGCCGGCGTCCACGCCGGGCTGGAAGTAGGAGCGGGAAATTTCCTTGAACGGCAGGAAGCCATGGCGCTCGGCGCCATAGTCGACGAAGGCGGCCTCGAGGCTGGGCTCGATGCGGGTGATGACCGCCTTGTAGATGTTGCTCTTGCGTTCTTCCTTCGAGGCCGATTCGATATCGAGGTCGATCAGTTTCTGACCATCCACGATTGCGACGCGCAGTTCCTCGGCCTGCGTCGCATTGAAAAGCATGCGCTTCATTTGGATCGTTCTCCCGCGTCAAAAGCACGGGCAGGACGAACGGCGCGCACCATCGCGCTTTCCGGCTTCAGGAGCGATTGGCTTGGGCTTCTGTTTGCATCCGGTGGGTTAGTCGGGCTGTGATGGGTCGGCTGGTCGATATTCTCTTGTTCCCGCCAGCGGGCCGGTCATGGGGCTGCCGGGCCGGAACATTTGATCCTGCAAGTGCGAGTAACGCGTCAAAATCCAACCCAGGGGCTGGACGGGTGTATCGAAGTTGGCGATTGCGTTACCATCGGCGCCTTTTTTGGCATTGGATGGCACGCAGCGGCGACGCCGGGAGCGCTCTTCAGGGCTCATCGCCAGCAGTTTGCCGTCGTCTTCAGGCCCGTCGTTTCGACGTACGGAGCCTCGACTGATGCACTTGGCTGGCAGCGACCGGGTCGACCGCCCGAAAGTATATTTCATGACGACTATCGAAGGCAAAAGCATTGCGGTAAGACACGAGCGCATCGACGAGGCTTCGGCCGGGCAGCGCATCGACAATTACCTGCAGCGCATCGCCAAGGGTGTGCCCAAGAGCCATATCTACCGCATCCTGCGCAGCGGCGAGGTGAGGGTGAACGGCCGGCGGGTGCAGCAGACCTACCGCCTGGCCGAAGGCGATGAAGTGCGCATTCCGCCGATCCGGGTCGCCGAACCCGTGCGCAGCGCGCCCGCGCCGGCGGGCAAGCCGCTGCCGGTAGTGTACGAGGACGACGCGCTGATCGTCATCGACAAGCCGGCGGGCAAGGCCGTGCATGGCGGCAGCGGCGTCAGCTACGGCGTCATCGAGCAGTTGCGGGTGCAGCGGCCTGAAGTGCGCATGCTCGAACTGGCGCACCGGCTCGACCGCGAGACTTCGGGCCTGCTGATCGTGGCGAAGAAGCGTTCCGCGCTGACCGCGCTGCACGACCTGCTGCGCGAAGGGTGCGTCGAGAAGCGCTACCTGACCCTGGTGGCGGGGCGCTGGAGCAACCCCTTGCAGCACGTGAAGGCGCCGCTGCTCAAGTACCTGACTGCCGAAGGCGAACGCCGCGTGCGCGTCGGCGACGAGGGCAAGCCTTCGCACAGCATCGTGCGGCTGGTGAAGCGCTGGCGCGACTACAGCCTGCTCGAAGTGGAACTGAAGACCGGCCGCACCCACCAGATCCGGGTGCATCTGACGCATCTCGGTTTTCCGCTGTGCGGCGACGACAAGTACGGCGACTTCGCCCTCAACAAGCGGCTGGAAGGCGAGGGGCTGAAGCGCATGTTCCTGCATGCGGCGCGGCTCTCGTTCCAGCACCCGTTGACTGGCGAGGCGCTGTCCTTCGAGGCGGCGCTGCCGCCGGAACTGCAATCCTTCATCGACGCCCTGGGCGTCGCGGAGAAGACGAGTGGCTGAGCGAATGGTTGAGGGTTTCGATCTGATCGTGTTCGACTGGGACGGTACGCTGCTCGATTCGGCGGCGGCCATCGCCCAGGCCATCCAGGCTTCCTGTCGTGATCTCGGTCTGCCCGAGCCGAGCGACGAGCAGGCGCGCTACGTGATCGGGCTGGGGCTGGGCGAAGCCTTGCGCCACGCGGTGCCGGCGCTGCGCGAGCCCGACTATCCGCGCATCATCGAGCGCTATCGCCATCATTTCCTCTCCATGGACCACGAACTGCGCTTGTTCGACGGCGTGCCGCAGTTGATCGCCGAGCTGGCCGGGCGTGGCCGCATGCTGGGGGTGGCCACCGGCAAGAGCCGGGTCGGCCTGGATCGGGCGCTGGCGCATACCGGGCTGGGCGCGCATTTCCTCGCGACGCGCTGCGCCGACGAGTGCTTCTCGAAGCCGCATCCGGCGATGCTGGAACAGTTGATGGACGAACTCGGTGCCGATCCGGCGCGCACGCTGATGGTGGGCGACACCACCCATGACATGCAGATGGCGCGCAACGCCGGCGTAGCCGGCCTGGCGGTGGGCTTCGGTGCGCATCCGCTGGCAGTGCTGGAGGCCGAACGGCCGCTGGCCTGCGTGCGCACGCCGGGCGACATGGCGCGCTGGCTGCTGGAGCGTGCCTAGTTTGTTGCCTTCACGGTGCCGGGAGGCCTCTTCCCGTAGCGGCTTCAGCCGGGACGCCTGGCTGCGAACAGGGCCTCGCTGATGCTTCCACGGCTGCATTCGCGGCCGCTCCTGCGGCGACCGTATGGGCGCCAGCCTAAGCCAGCAGCAGAAACAAACAAGGCCGCTTCGCCAGCACCGGGCGGATGGCTTTCTTCCATTCGCGCACGCTGCGCGTATGGATGGCCTCCTCGGCAGTATTGAGTTCGCGGGCGACGCAGACGCGGGTGTCCGGCTTCAGCGTCTTCAGCAGCGCGTCGAACATGCGTTCGTTGCGGTAGGGTGTCTCGATGAAGATCTGGGTGCGGCCGAGCTTGCGCGATTCGTCTTCCAGCGCGCGCAGCGCGGTGTCGCGGCCGGCTTCGTCGACCGGCAGATAGCCATGGAAGGCGAAGCTCTGGCCGTTCAGGCCCGAGCCCATCAGGCCGAGCAGGATGGACGAGGGCCCGACCAGCGGTGCGACGCGGATGCCCAGCGCGTGGGCGCGCGCCACCAGGCGGGCGCCGGGATCGGCGACGGCGGGACAGCCGGCGTCCGACATCAGGCCCAGGTCGCGGCCTTCCAGCGCCGGCGCGAGCAGCATGTCGAAAGCCGCATCCTGCGCGGTCGCAGGGTCGGCCGGCAGTTCGCGGATGTCGGTGTCGCGCAGCGGACGAGGGTAGTCGAGCCGCTTCAGGTGGGCACGCGCGGCGCGGGCGTTTTCGACGACGAAGTGTTCCAGGCCGGCAGCGATCGCCTGCGCCTGGGTGGGCAGGAAGCCGGGCCAGGGCGTGTCGCCGAGGGCGACCGGAACGAGGAAGAGCGTGCCGCGTTCGCCGGCCGGGGAGTGGGCGGCGCTCATGGCAGGGCGACGCCTTCGGCGCGCAGCATGCGCGACAGCGTGATCAGCGGCAGGCCGATCAGCGCCGTGGGATCGTCGCCGGACAGCGCTTCGAGCAGGGTGATGCCCAGGCCCTCCACCTTGGCGCTGCCGGCGCAGTCGAGCGGGCGCTCGGCGGTGACGTAGCGGCGGATCTCGTCTTCGCTCAGGCTGCGGAAACGCACGCGCGTCGGCACGCCTTCGACCTGCAGGCGGCCGGTGCGGGTATTGAGCAGCGCGAGCGCGGTGTGGAAGCTCACGGTTTGGCCGCTCATCTGCTGCAGTTGGGCGATGGCGCGCTCCTCGCTGCCCGGTTTGCCGAACACCTGGTCACCGATGTGGGCAACCTGGTCGCTGCCGATGATCAGTGCGTCCGGCCAGGCCGGTGCCACGGCGCGCGCCTTGTCGGCGGCGAGGCGTTCGGCAGTGGCGTCGGGGGCTTCGCCCGGCAACGGGGTTTCGTCGGTGTCGGGGCGTGCGGTCTCGAACGGGATGAGCAGGCGTTCGAGCAGCATCCGCCGGTAGGCGGAGGTGGAGGCGAGGATCAGCTTCATTGCGTGGTTCGGCAGGTGGGCGGGGATGGCGGGCCGATCGAGTGGTCGTCCCGAGTGTGGTTCCGCTCCTCTTCTTCCTGGCGGGGAGGGCGTCCGACATCAGGGCGCCTGGCTGGCGGTGCCCGGTTTCGGAGCGCCCCGTTGCGGGTCGGGGAGAGGAGAGTGCGGGGCGTCTTTCCCTTCAATGGCTTTGACACAAAGCCCGAAAAAATAATATCATGCACGGCTATGTCGCAACGAGGCGCGTCGCTCGGCAGGATTGCCGATCCCTTCCGTTTCGCCGCCGAGGCACGGACCCTGTCGGGCGAGGTCGAGGTGGCGGAATTGCCGCGCCTGGCCGATGTGCTGGCCAGCGATGCGGGCGTGGTGGGCTGGAAGATCGAAGGCTCGCTGGCTGAACGGACGCTTGCCGAAGGTGGCTCGTCCGGCCGGCGGGAACCCCGGCTCAGGCTGGTGCTCGAAGGGCGGCTGGATCTGCGTTGCCAGCGCTGCCTGGCGGGTTTCGGCTGGCCCTTGGCGGTCGAGACCATGCTGCAGCCGGTGAGGGCGGGGCAGCCCATTCCCGACGAGGAACTCGAAGACGACGAAGTCGATGCGATCGAGATCGAGGAAGGTCTCGACGTGCTGGCGCTGGTCGAGGAAGAGATCCTGCTGGCCCTGCCGATTGCACCGCGACACGAACAATGTGAGGCGCCCCGGGGAGTCAACGGGGCCAACGAAGAATCGCCTTTCGCTGCGCTGGCGTCGCTGCGAGGCAGTCATCGCGCAGACTAGGCGCATCAATTTGTCTCAGGAGTATTTTCATGGCCGTCCAACAGAACAAGAAGTCCCCCTCCAAGCGTGGCATGCACCGTTCCCACGATTTCCTGACCGCTCCGGCGCTGGCCGTCGAGCCGACCACCGGTGAGGTCCATCTGCGCCACCACGTCAGCCCGAGCGGCGTCTACCGTGGCAAGAAGGTCATGAAGGCCAAGGGCGAGTAATCCTGCTCCCGGTACGCGAAGGCGGCGTATGGCGCTTTGCGCCTGCGCCGCTTTTTTTCCGCGCATTCTTTACATTTTCCGCCTGAGTCACGCGAGATGCCGATGGGTGTCACCATTGCGATCGACTGCATGGGTGGCGATCACGGCCCGGCCGTGACCGTGCCTGCCGCGCTGTCCTTCCTGCGCAGCCATGCCGATGCAAACGTAATCCTGGTCGGCCGGGAAGAGGCGATACAGCCTCTGCTCGGTACGGCCCAATCCGAATTCGGCGCCCGCCTGAAGCTGCGTCCCGCGTCCGAGGTCGTCACCATGGACGACCCGCCGGCGATCGCCATGCGCACCAAGAAGGATTCGTCGATGCGCGTGGTGATGGACCTGGTCAAGGCCGGCGAGGCGAACGCCGCCGTGTCGGCCGGCAATACCGGCGCGCTGATGGCGATCTCGCGTTTCGTGCTGAAGACGCTGCCCGGCGTCGACCGGCCGGCGATCGCCACCGTGCTGCCGTCGATGAGGGGGCACACCTATGTGCTCGATCTCGGCGCCAACGTCGACTGTTCGGCCGAGCACCTGCTGCAGTTCGGCGTCATGGGTTCGTCGCTGGTCGCGGCCATCGAGCACAAGGAGCGTCCGAGCGTCGGCCTGCTCAACATCGGTGAAGAGGCGATCAAGGGCAACGACGTCGTCAAGGAGGCGGCCGACCTGCTGCGTGCCAGCGGACTCAACTTCTACGGCAACGTCGAAGGCGACGACATCTACGAAGGCACGGTGGACGTCGTCGTGTGCGACGGCTTCGTCGGCAACGTCGCGCTCAAGACCTCGGAAGGGCTGGCGCAGATGCTGGGCGCGATGCTGAAGGAGGAGTTCAGCCGCTCGCTGCTGACCAAGCTGATGGCTGCCGTGGCATTGCCGGTGCTCAAGCGTTTCAAGCAGCGGGTCGATCATCGCCTTTACAATGGTGCGCCGCTGCTGGGCTTGCGCGGAGTGGTGCTCAAGAGCCATGGTTCGGCCGACGTGCTCGCTTTCAGCACTGCGCTTGCGCGCGCCGCCGAGGCGGCGTCGAACCGGCTCATTGAGCGGATTTCCGAACGGATGGCGAGCATGAACGAGGTGAAGGCATGATCTACGCAAGGATCGCGGGCACGGGCAGCTACCTGCCCGGTGAACCGGTCAGCAACGACGATCTGGTCGCACGCGGTATCGACACATCGGACGACTGGATCGTCTCGCGCTCGGGTATCCGCAGCCGCCATCTGGCTGCTGCCGACGTCGGCGCCAGCGATCTGGCGCGAATCGCCGCCGAGCGCGCGATCGACGCGGCGGGCTGCGAGGCCGAGGACATCGACCTGATCATCGTCGCCACCTCGACGCCGGACTACATCTTCCCGAGCACGGCCACGCTGCTGCAGTCCAAGCTCGGCATCCGCAACGGCGGCGCGGCCTTTGACGTGCAGGCGGTGTGCAGCGGCTTCGTCTATGCGCTGTCGGTGGCTGAGAAGTTCATCTGTTCCGGCAGCCACAAGCGTGCGCTGGTGGTGGGTACCGAAGTGTTCTCGCGCATCCTCGACTGGTCCGATCGCGCCACTTGCGTACTGTTCGGCGATGGCGCCGGCGCGGTGGTGCTCGAAGCCTCGGCGCAGCCCGGCATCCGCGCGTCGGCGCTGCACGCCGACGGCAGCCATCATCCGATCCTGTGCGTGCCGGGCGGCGTCGCCTCGGGCCAGGTCATCGGCGACCCCTTCCTGCGCATGGACGGCCAGGCGGTGTTCAAGTTCGCGGTCAAGGTGCTCGGCGAAGTCGCCCACGAAGTGCTAGACATCGCGGGCGTCACCGCCGACAGCATCGACTGGTTGATCCCGCACCAGGCCAACATCCGCATCATCCAGGCCACGGCCAAGCGCCTGGGCCTGTCGATGGAAAAGGTCGTCACCACGCTGGATCACCACGGCAACACCTCGGCAGCGTCGATTCCGCTGGCGCTGGACGAGGCCGTGCGCGGCGGCCAGATCCGTCCGGGCCATCGCATCGTCGTCGAGGGCGTCGGCGGCGGTTTCACCTGGGGCGCGGCCCTGATCGATTTCTGATTCCTCATTCAACTTCTGACAACCGGAGAGCAGGCATGGCATTTGCGCTGGTTTTTCCCGGGCAGGGTTCGCAATCGGTCGGCATGATGGCCGCCTACGGCGAATCCGCAGTGATTCGTGAAACCTTCGCCGAAGCGTCCGATGCGCTGGGCGATGATCTGTGGGCGATGGTGTGCGACGGCCCGGCCGAGCGTCTGGCACTGACGGTCAACACCCAGCCGCTGATGCTGACGGCGGGCGTTGCCGCCTGGCGCGCCTGGCTGGCCGCGGGCGGCCCCAAGCCGGCGCTGGTGGCCGGGCACAGCCTGGGCGAATACTCGGCGCTGGTCGCTGCCGGGGCGATGGCTTTCAAGGATGCCGTGCCGCTGGTGCGCTTCCGCGCCCAGGCGATGCAGGAAGCGGTGCCCGCCGGCGAAGGCGCGATGGCCGCGGTGATGGGCCTGGAGGCCGACGCCGTGCGCGAAGCCTGTGCCGAAGCGGCGCAGGGGCAGGTGGTCGAGGCCGCCAACCTGAATGCGCCGGGCCAGATCGTCATCGCCGGTGCGAAGGCCGCGGTCGAGCGCGCCGGCGAGATCGCCAAGGCCAGGGGTGCCAAGCGCGCCGTGCTGCTGCCGGTATCCGCGCCTTTCCACTGCGCGCTGATGCGCCCTGCGGCCGAACGCCTGGCCGAGCGCCTGGCGGACATCGTCATCGCCCGGCCGGAGATCGACGTCATCAACAACGTCGACGTCGCCGTCTACGACGATCCCGAGAAGATCCGCGACGCCCTGGTGCGCCAGGCCTATTCGCCGGTGCGCTGGATCGAGCTGGTGCAGGCGATGGCGGCGCGCGGCATGAGCCACGTCATCGAATGCGGGCCGGGCAAGGTGCTGGCCGGCATGACCAAGCGCATTGCCAAGGATGTGGAAGGCGGTTCGGCGCACGATGCGGCGAGCCTCGAACAGTCGATTGCGGCGGTGAGGTGAATATGAGTTTCTCGCTTGAAGGACAGGTCGCGCTGGTCACTGGCGCGTCGCGCGGCATCGGCCGCGCCGTGGCATTGGAACTGGGCCGTCTCGGCGCGACCGTCGTCGGTACCGCCACTTCCGCAGCCGGTGCCGCCGACATCGACAAGGCGCTGGCCGATGCAGGTATCAAGGGCGCCGGGCTGGCGCTCGACGTCACCGACGCGGCCTCCTGTGAGGCGCTGGTCGGCGAGGTCGAGAAGCGCTTCGGCGCGATTTCCATCCTGGTCAACAATGCCGGCATCACCCGCGACAACCTGGCGATGCGGATGAAGGACGACGAGTGGGATGCGGTGCTCGACACCAACCTGCGCGCGGTCTTCCGCATGAGCAAGCTGGTCATGCGCGGCATGATGAAGGCCCGCACGGGCCGCATCATCAACATCACTTCGGTGGTGGCCAGCGCCGGCAATCCGGGCCAGGCCAACTACGCTGCGGCCAAGGCCGGCGTGGCCGGCATGACGCGCGCACTGGCGCGCGAGCTGGGCAGCCGCAACATCACCGTCAATTGCGTGGCGCCCGGCTTCATCGACACCGACATGACGCGTGCGCTGCCGGAAGCTGCGCGCGACGCGCTGCTGGGCAACATCGCGCTGGGCCGTCTGGGCCGTCCGGAAGAGATCGCCGGGGCAGTTTCTTTCCTTGCCTCGCCTGCTGCCGCCTACGTGACCGGGACCACCCTGCACGTCAACGGCGGTATGTACATGTCCTGATCATCGGTCAGGATAGCGGTTCGGCCGGGTTTTGGTAGAATACGCCGGCTTTTTCAATACACCCGTTACCCTCAGGGAAGGAGTTAGTTCATGGAGAACATCGAACAGCGCGTCAAGAAGATCGTCGCTGAGCAACTTGGCGTGAACGAATCGGAGATCAAGACCGAATCTTCGTTCGTCGATGATCTTGGCGCGGATTCGCTGGACACCGTGGAGCTGGTCATGGCCCTCGAAGAAGAATTCGAGTGCGAGATTCCGGACGAAGAGGCCGAGAAGATCACCACCGTCCAGCAGGCGATCGACTACGTCAACGCCCACCTCAAGAAGTAATTCGCTTCTCTTGAGCGAACGCGGTCCGGATGCCGCTGTTGCGGTGTCCGGATACGCATGTCTTCATTCCACCGATTTCAACGGAGTTGCCCGTGTCGCGTCGTAGAGTCGTCGTCACCGGTCTGGGTGCCATTTCGCCAGTCGGCAATACTGTTCCCGAAGCCTGGGAAAACCTGCTTGCCGGCAAGAGCGGCATCGGACCGATCACCCGTTTCGACGCGAGTGCGTTTTCGGCCAGGATCGCGGGCGAGGTCAGGAACTTCGACGTCACCGAATACCTGTCCGCCAAGGAAGCGCGCCGGATGGACGTGTTCATCCATTACGGCATGGCCGCAGGCATACAGGCCATTCGCGACTCCGGCATCGTGGTCGATGAAAGCAACGCCGATCGCATCGGCGTGAACATCGGCTCCGGCATCGGCGGCCTGCCGATGATCGAGGATACGCACGACGATTTCCTCGGCGGCGGGCCGCGCAAGATTTCGCCTTTCTTCATTCCGGGCACCATCATCAACATGATCTCGGGCAACCTGTCGATCATGTACGGCATGAAGGGGCCGAACCTGGCGGTGGTCACCGCCTGCACCACCGGTCTCCATGCCATCGGCATGAGCGCACGCATGATCGAGTACGGCGACGCCGACGTGATGGTCTGTGGCGGCGCGGAATCGACGGTCACCAATCTCGCCATCGGCGGCTTCGCCTCGGCCAAGGCCTTGTCGACCCGCAACGACGATCCGGCGACGGCCAGCCGCCCGTGGGACAAGGATCGCGACGGCTTCGTGCTGGGTGAGGGCGCCGGCGTGATGGTGCTCGAGGAGTACGAGCACGCGGTGCGCCGCGGCGCGAAGATTTACGCCGAGCTCGCCGGCTTCGGCATGAGCGGCGATGCCTACCACATGACCGCGCCGGACACCGACGGCCCGCGCCGCAGCATGGTCAACGCGATGAAGAACGCCGGCGTGACGCCCGATCAGGTCCATTACCTGAATGCGCACGGTACCTCGACGCCGCTGGGCGACAAGAACGAGACCGATGCGATCAAGCTCGCCTTCGGTGTCGATGCGGCGAAGAAGCTGGTGGTCAATTCGACCAAGTCGATGACCGGCCACCTGCTGGGCGGCGCAGGCGGCCTGGAGTCGGTGTTCACGGTGCTCGCGGTGCATAACCAGATTTCGCCGCCGACGATCAACATCTTCGAGCAGGATCCGGAGTGCGATCTCGACTACTGCGCGAACGTCGCCCGCCCGATGAAGATCGATGTCGCGCTGAAGAACAACTTCGGTTTCGGCGGCACCAACGGCACCTTGGTGTTCCGCAAGGTCTGAGGTGGAAGGCGCATGGTGAAGCCATGCACTTTCCGCTGAGCGTTCCGCTTGGCCCTTCGAGGGCCGTGATGGCGTCGATCCTGGCCGCGCATGCCGTGGCGGGGTTGGCGCTTTTTCATGTGCCGGGGCTGATGCCGTCCGGCGAGCCGTGGTCGCGGTTGCAACTGCTGGGTGTCGCACTCGGGCTTGCGCTGCCGCTGTCGCTGTTCCATGCCCTTGCCCGGGAGCGCGCCAAGCGCGGATGGGTGCTCGTCCTTGGGGGCGAAGGCGGGCTGAGCGTGCAATGCTGCGCCGATGGCGATGCCGCTGCCATTCACGACTATCGCCTCGCGCCCGGCGCGGTCGATTTCGGCTGGGCGGTATGGCTGCCGCTCGTCGGCCCGGTGGCCGAAAGTGGCGCTTCCCCGGAAAGGCTCCAGCGCCGTTTGATGCTGCTGCGGGCCAACATGGCGCCGGTGCATTGGCGGCTGTTGCGGATGTGGCTGCGGCACAAGGCCGCGCCATTGGCCGGCGCCTGATCAGGTTCGGCGCTTGCGTGGTGGGCGCAGGATGGTTTCGCGCGCCCGCGGCAGCAGATCCGGGTAGTCGCGCGAGTGGTGCAGGCCGCGGCTTTCCTTGCGCTTGAGCGCGCAGGAGACGATCAGGTCGGCGGTGACCACCAGGTTGCGCAGTTCGATGAGGTCGTTGGTGACGCGGAAGTTCGAGTAGAACTCATGGATTTCGCGTGCCAGCAGGCGAATGCGATGCTGTGCCCGCTTCAGCCGCTTGGTGGTGCGGACGATGCCGACGTAGTCCCACATCGCGCGGCGCAGTTCCGCCCAGTTGTGCGAGATCACGACTTCCTCGTCGGCATCGGTGACGCGGCTCTCGTCCCAGTCGGGTAGCACAGGGGCGGGGCGCTTCGGTTTCGCCAGGATGTCGTTCGCTGCGGCTTCACCATACACCAGGCATTCGAGCAGGGAATTGCTCGCCAGGCGGTTGGCGCCGTGCAGGCCGGTGCAGGCGGATTCGCCCACCGAATACAGGCCGGGCACGTCGGTGCGCGCCGCGAGGTCGGTGACGATGCCGCCGCAGGAATAGTGCGCAGCAGGCACGACCGGGATCGGCTCGCGGGTGATGTCGATGCCGAGTTCCAGGCAGCGCGCGTAGATGTTGGGAAAGTGCGAGCGCAGCCATTCGGTCGGCTTGTAGCTGATGTCCAGATACACGCAGTCGAGGCCGCGCTTCTTCATCTCGAAGTCGATCGCACGGGCGACGATGTCGCGCGGCGCGAGTTCTTCGCGCGGATCGTGCTCGGGCATGAAGCGCGTGCCGTCGGGCAGCTTGAGCAGGCCGCCTTCGCCGCGCACGGCTTCGGAGATCAGGAAGGACTTGGCCTGCGGATGGTAGAGGCAGGTCGGGTGGAACTGGATGAACTCCATGTTCGCCACCCGGCAGCCGGCACGCCAGGCCATCGCCACGCCGTCGCCGGTGGCGACGTCGGGGTTGGTCGTGAACAGATAGACCTTGCCGGTGCCGCCGGTCGCCAGCACGGTGTTGCGCGCGGCGAAGGTCACCACCCTGCCGGCTTCGATGTCGAGCACGTAGGCGCCGAGGCAGCCTTCGTCCGGCTGGCCGATCTTGTCGCCGAGCACCAGATCGACGGCGATGTGATGCTCGAAGATGTCGATGTTCGGGTGTGCCCGCACCTGGGCGGACAGCGTCGATTGCACCGCGGCGCCGGTGGCGTCGGCGGCGTGGATGATGCGCCGGTGCGAGTGGCCGCCTTCGCGGGTCAGGTGGTAGCCCAGTTGGGAGTCGGCTTCGCGGGTGAAGGGCACGCCACGGTCGATCAGCCATTCGATGGCGCGCTTGCCGTTCTCGACGACGAAGCGGGTGGCTTCGGGGTCGCACAGGCCGGCGCCGGCGGTGAAGGTATCCTGGACGTGGGCTTCGATGCTGTCGGCGGTGTCGAGTACCGCGGCGATGCCGCCCTGGGCCCAGTTGCTGGCGCTGTCGGACAGTTCGCGCTTGGTGACGAGGGCGACACGCAGGCTGTCGGCGAGCCTGAGGGCCATGGACTGGCCTGCCGCACCGCTGCCGAGGATGAGTACGTCGTACTGTTTCAGCAAGATGTCGCTCGCGCTCAAGGGAAAGGGCCAAAAATATAGCACGTGGCGCGCCATTCAAGGGCGTGCCGGCGCCCGGCACGCAGCCGGCCGAATCGCCCGTGCGGCGCATGAACTAATCCCGGGGGGCCGTGTCTGTCCCTGTGTCTTCGATCTTTGGTGAGAGCTGGGGTGCTCGCTTATAATCCGGCGGCTTTGTCATTCGAACATCCGGAAAGAACGAACACTCCATGACCGATCGCGAAATCGATCAGCAACTCGTCGAGCGCGTGCAGCGCGGCGACAAGCAGGCTTTCGGCTTGCTGGTATCCAAGTACCAGCGCAAGCTGCACCGCCTGCTGTCGAGGTTGATCCGCGATCCAGCCGAAGTCGAAGATGTGGCGCAGGAAACCTTCATCAAGGCTTACCGTGCGCTGGGATCGTTCCGCGGGGACAGTGCGTTCTACACGTGGTTGTACCGCATCGGTATCAACACCGCGAAGAACTGGCTGGTCTCGCAGGGACGCAGGGCGCCGACTTCGACGAGTTTCGACTCGGAGGAGGCGGAGACCTTTGAAGACGGCGAGCAATTGCGCGACATCAACACGCCCGAACGGCTGATGATGACCCGCCAGATTGGCGAAACCGTCGAAGATGCGATGGCGGCTCTCCCCGAGGAGCTGCGGACGGCCATCATGTTGCGCGAACTCGAAGGCCTCAGTTACGAGGAGATCGCCAACATCATGGAGTGTCCGATCGGTACGGTGCGCTCGCGGATCTTTCGTGCGCGCGAAGCGATTGCAGAACGCCTGCGGCCGTTGCTGGACACGGCCCCGGACAAACGTTGGTAAGGTGTAGGCATGAAGGACAAATTGTCGGCGCTGATCGATGGCGACCTCGACGAGAACGCGATACGCCAGGTTTTCGACGGCTTGCGACGCGACGCATCGCTGAGGAAGGATTGGGATGCGTACTGCCTGATCGGCGACGTCATCCGCGGTGAGCAGGCCGGTTCGGCGGATTTCGTCGGGCGGGTCATGGCTGGTCTCGATGATGAACCCGTCGTTTTCGCACCTGCCGCGTCCAATGCGTCCGCCGTCCGGCGCAGCGTCGTGCGGACCCTGATGCCGATCGCGGCTTCGGTGATGGGGGTGGCTGCGGTCGGAGTGGTCGCGGCGACGCTCTACTCGCAGGACGCGGCCGGCCCCGCCGGCGTGGAAGTGCAGCGGGTTGCGGCGCAACCGCTCATTGCCAGTGTCGGCGCGCCTTCCGCGGCACCGCTTGCCGCAGGCATCGAGCACGTGGCTGACGATCCCCTGCGCGAATACGTTTTCGCCCATCAGGGTGTCAGCAGCGGACCGATGCCGGCCGGCGTGCAGTATGTGAGAACCGTCTCTGCATCGGGCGGAGCGGGCCGATGAGGCGTCTGGCCGCCGTCTTCGGCGTCTGCGCCGCCTTGCTGCACCTTCCTGCCCTGGCCGAAGCGCCGGGCGACCCGCTGTCCTGGATGGCGCGCATCGCGTCGGCGGGGCAGCGGCTCAATTATGTCGGCACCTTCATGTACCAGTCCGGTACGCATGTCGAGACTTCGCGCATCGCGCACCGGGTGGATGGCGGGGTGGAGTACGAGCGCCTCGAGGCGCTGGACGGCAGCCCGCGCGAAGTGATCCGCAGAGGCATGGAAGTGCGCTGCATGCTGCCGGACCAGAAGCTCGTCATCATCGACGAGGCCGCCGGCCGGCGTGCCTTCCCCGCGCGAATTCCTGCATCGCCCGTCGGTCTGGCCGAGAGCTACCGCATTCGCAAGGGAGAGGTCGTCCGCGTGGCGGGCATGGAAGCGCAGGCGCTCATCCTCGAGCCGAGAGACGATCTGCGCTACGGCCATACGCTGTGGGCGGAAGTCCAGTCGGGTCTGCTGCTGAAGGCGCGCACCGTCGATGAGCAGGGACAACTGGTCGAGCAATTCGCCTTCAGCGACGTGCGCATCGGTGGCGAGATCGGCGACGAACTGCTTGCGCCCCGTTTCCAGAATGTCGATGACTGGCGCTTCGTGAATGCGCGCGGCAGCGATCTGGCGCGTGCCGACAGCGGCTGGGCAGTGGCGGAAGAGGTGCCCGGCTATGCGCTGACCTCGGTGATGCGCAGACCGCTCGGTCCCGAGCGCGGCCAGGCGGTCCATATGGTGTTCAGCGATGGCCTGGCTTCGGTATCGGTGTTCATCGAGCCGGTTGCCGATGGTGCTTCGATCGGCCTTGGGCCGCTGGCCAGCGGTGCCATCAATGTTTACAAGCGATCGCTCGACGGGCATTTGATCACCGTGCTCGGCGAAGTGCCCGAGCGCGCGGTCAAGCGCATCGGCGACGCGATTCGACCCTCCGGGCAGTGATGCAGGCCGTGGCGCAGGTGCTGCGCGTCGAGGCAGGGCGCGTTCGGCTGCGTGTGTCCGATGCGGGCGGCGGCTGCGGACGTTGCGACGAGCCGGGCGGATGCCGTTCGGTGCAGATCACCCAGGCCTTCGGACGACCCCGCGCCGAGTTCGTGCTGCCGACCCGGTTGAAGCTGGAAGCCGGCGACACCGTCCTCGTCAGCATCCCCGATGGCGCACCACTCAAGGCTGCCATGGCGAGCTACGGGCTCGGCGCCGTCCTGCTGGTGGCCGGGGCGGCACTCGGCAGCGTGGCTGACGGACCAGGGAGCGCCGATCTCGGTGCCGCCTGTGGCGGTCTTGCCGGCCTGGTGCTGGCGTTCGCCGTCAACCGCCTGCTGTTTCGCAGCCGCGGCTGGCGTTCACAGCTGCGCATGGAGTTGCTGCCCCGGCGAGGGCTGTCCCATCAAACCGCATCGCAGGCCGTGTGCCTGCAGTCGCTTCAGGAACCCCGATGAGCTTCGTCGCCTTTCGCCGCAGTCTGGTTTTCGCCGCGGCTCTGATGTTCGTGCCGCTCGTGTCGGCAGCGAGTCTGCCGGATTTCACCGCCCTGGTCGAAAAGCAGGGTGCGGCCGTGGTCAATATCAGCGCCATCCAGGTGCGCGGGGAACGGCCGCAATCGTCGATACCTTTCCCGGGGCTCGACGAGTCGGATCCGATGTTCGACTTCTTTCGCAAGTTCATCCCGCGCCGGCACGAATATCCGGGTGCCGATCCCGACAACCAGTCGCTGGGCTCGGGCTTCATCATCAGCGATGACGGCTACATCCTGACCAACGCGCACGTCGTCGAGGAGGCGGAGGAGATCCTCGTCCGCCTCGCCGACAAACGCGAATACACCGCCAGGGTCATCGGCGCCGACGTGCGCAGCGATGTCGCGCTGATCAAGATCGAAGCGAGCGACCTGCCGCACGTCGTGCTGGGCGATCCGGAGCGGCTGAAAGTGGGTGAATGGGTGGTGGCGATCGGCTCGCCCTTCGGCTTCGACCAGTCGGTGACAGCCGGTATCGTCAGTGCCAAGGGGCGTTCGCTGCCGGACGAGAACTTCGTGCCCTTCATCCAGACCGACGTGGCGATCAATCCGGGCAACTCCGGTGGTCCGCTGTTCAACCTCCGGGGCGAGGTCGTCGGCATAAACTCGCAGATCTACAGCCGCACCGGCGGCTTCATGGGGCTGTCGTTCGCAATCCCGATCGATGTCGTGATGGACGTGCAGAACCAGTTGCGCACCAAGGGGCGGGTGCAGCGCGGCCGCATCGGCGTGGCGATCCAGGAAGTGACGCGCGATCTTGCCGACGGCTTCGGCCTGCCGGATGCGTCGGGCGCCCTGGTCAGCTCGGTCGAGCCCGGCGGGCCGGCCGCCAGGGCCGGGCTGCTGCAGGGCGACGTCATCGTGCGCTTTGCCGGCAAGGCGGTGGATGCGTCCAGCGACCTGCCGCGCATCGTCGCCGCCGTCCAGCCTGGCGAGAGCGTGGAGGTGGAAATGTATCGCGACGGCAAGCCCGTGGCGCTCGAGGTGCAGGTCGGGGAGTGGCAGGATCCGAAGGAGGCAACGGCTACCAGCGCCGCGCCGCGCACGCCTCCGGCGGCGAACAAGCTCGGGCTTGCGCTGTCGGTGCCGACGCCGGCACAGCGGCGCGAGCGGGGCATCGAAGGCGGCCTCATCGTCGATCGCGTCCAGGGCGCGGCCGCCAGGGCCGAAATCCAGCAAGGCGACGTGATCCAGGCCATCGTGTTCGGCGGACGCCAGATCAGGCTGGAGTCGGTGGAAGAATTCAACCGCCTGATCGGCGGCGTGGAGCAGGGCCAGAAAGTGACCCTGCTGGTCATGCGCGGCGAAGCCACCTCCTACGTCAGCCTGCGAGCAGGGAAATGAGTGTGGCCGGCGGAGATTCGGCCGGCGCAGCCATGGCCGGCCGGCCCCGTACATTCACCGTCCTCAGCCGCGAGTGGTGCCACCTGTGCCACGATCTCGTCGCGGCGCTGGAGCCCATCGCAAAGGAATACGGCTGGGCGATCGAAGTCATCGACATCGATCGGCATCCCGAACTGGAGGAACGCTGGGACGAACTCGTCCCGGTCCTGCTGGCAGGGGGGGCGGAACTCTGCCATTACCATCTGGACGAGGCGGCAGTGCGCGCTTACTGCACTGGTTTTCCGCTAGAATCGCGGGCTTGACGACGCCAACCATTCCGAAAACGGGTGCTGCAAGGCACCCTTTTCGTTTCGCATGAACCACATCAGAAATTTCTCCATCATCGCCCACATCGACCACGGCAAATCGACCCTGGCCGACCGACTCATCCACTTCTGCGGCGGCCTGTCCGATCGCGAGATGGAGGCCCAGGTGCTCGACTCGATGGACATCGAGCGCGAGCGCGGCATCACGATCAAGGCACAGACGGCCGCGCTGAGCTACAAGGCCAAGGACGGGCAGGTCTACAACCTGAACCTGATCGACACGCCGGGGCACGTCGACTTTTCCTACGAGGTCAGCCGTTCGCTCGCCGCCTGCGAGGGCGCGCTGCTGGTGGTCGACGCCTCGCAGGGCGTCGAGGCGCAGACGGTGGCGAACTGCTATACCGCGCTCGACCTGGACGTCGAAGTGGTGCCGGTGCTGAACAAGATCGACCTGCCGGCGGCCGACCCCGACAACGCACGCAGCGAAATCGAGGACGTCATCGGCGTCGATGCGTCCGAAGCCATCCTGTGCTCGGCCAAGACCGGTCTGGGCGTGCAGGACGTGCTCGAAGCCATCGTCGCACGGGTGCCTGCGCCCGAGGGCGACATCGACGGGCCGCTGAAGGCGCTGATCATCGATTCCTGGTTCGACAACTACGTCGGCGTGGTGATGCTGGTGCGGGTGATCGACGGCGTGCTCAAGCCCAAGGACCGCATCCTGCTGATGTCGACCGGCGCACAGTATCCCTGCGACCAGGTCGGCGTGTTCACGCCGCGCTCGGTCGCGCGCGAACAGCTTTGCGCGGGCGAGGTGGGCTTCATCATCGCCGGCATCAAGGAGCTGGAAGCCGCCAAGGTCGGCGACACCGTGACGCTGGCGAACCGCAAGGCCGCCGAGCCGCTGCCCGGCTTCAAGGAAATCAAGCCGCAGGTGTTCGCCGGGCTGTATCCGGTCGAGTCGTCCGAATACGATCAACTGCGCGATTCGCTCGAAAAGCTGCGGCTCAACGACGCTTCGCTGCAGTTCGAACCGGAAGTGTCGCAGGCGCTGGGCTTCGGCTTCCGCTGCGGTTTCCTCGGCCTGCTGCACATGGACATCGTGCAGGAGCGGCTGGAGCGCGAGTTCGACATGGATCTGATCACCACCGCGCCGACGGTGGTGTACGAAGTGGTACTGAACGACGGTTCGGTGATCCACGTCGAGAACCCGGCCAAGCTGCCCGATTCGGGCAAGTACCAGGAAATCCGTGAGCCGATCATCACCGCGACGATCTTCCTGCCGCAGGACTACGTCGGCCCGGTGATCACGCTGTGCAACCAGAAGCGCGGCAACCAGGTCGACATGCGTTACCACGGCCGCCAGGTGCAGCTGATCTACGAACTGCCGATGAACGAAGTCGTGATGGACTTCTTCGACAAGCTGAAATCGGTGTCGCGCGGCTACGCTTCGCTCGACTACGATTTCAAGGAATACCGCACGGCCGATCTGGTCAAGCTCGACCTGATGGTGGGCGGCGAGAAGGTCGATGCGCTGTCGGTGATCGTGCACCGCGCCAGCGCGCAGTACCGCGGCCGCGAACTGGCTGCCAAGCTGCGCGGCCTGATCCCGCGCCAGATGTTCGACGTGCCGGTGCAGGCGGCGATCGGCGCCCACATCATCGCCCGCGAGACGATCAAGGCACTGCGCAAGAACGTGCTCGCCAAGTGCTACGGCGGCGACATCACGCGCAAGAAGAAGCTGCTCGAGAAGCAGAAGGAAGGCAAGAAGCGCATGAAGCAGGTCGGCAACGTCGAGATTCCCCAGGAGGCCTTCCTCGCGGTGCTGCGCACCGACGAAGGCAAGTGACGGTCAGCACATGAATTTCGCCCTCATCCTTTTCCTGCTGCTGGTGGCCAGCGGCGTGCTGTGGTTCTTCGACCGTTTCCATGCCCGTAAGCAGCGCGCCGCCAACGCGCCCGCGCCGTGGTGGGTCGAGTATGGCGCCAGCTTCTTCCCGGTGATCCTGGTCGTGTTCGGGTTGCGCTCCTTCGTCGTCGAGCCGTTCAAGATTCCGTCCGGCTCGATGATCCCGACCCTGCTGGTGGGCGACTTCATCCTGGTGAAGAAATGGAGCTACGGCATCCGCCTGCCGGTGATCAACAAGAAGATCATCGATGTCGGCCTGCCGCAGCGCGGCGACGTGATGGTGTTCCGCTATCCGGCCGACCCCTCGCTGGACTACATCAAGCGCGTCGTCGGCCTGCCGGGCGACCGCGTCGAATACCTCGACAAGCGGCTGACGATCAACGGCGAGGCCGTTCCGCTGGCCGAGGCGGGCAGCTACCTGCACCCGGACCGGCTGTACTACTCGCCGCAGTTCACCGAGAAGCTGGGCGCGGTCGAGCATTCGCTGCTGATCGAGCGCGAGGCGCCGGCCTTCATCCCGCAGGTGATGAACTTCCCGCAGCGCGAGAGCTGCACCTACACCAACCGCGGTGTCGCCTGCACCGTGCCGCCGGGCCATTACTTCGTGCTCGGCGACAATCGCGACGCCAGCGCCGACAGCCGCGTCTGGGGTTTCGTGCCGGAAGAGAACATCGTCGGCAAGGCTTTCTTCATCTGGTTCAACTTCAACGACATGAAGCGTATCGGCGGCTTCCACTGAGGGAGACAGGCATGGGCTTGAAGCATCAACGTGGCGTGAGCCTGATCGGCTTGCTGCTGCTCGGGACCATCGGCGCATTCGTGCTGCTGATGGTTTTCCGCACGGTACCGGCCATCACCGAATACATGGCGCTCCAGCGCATCGTCGGCGTGCTCGCCACCGAGGGCGACAATGGTGCGAGCCCGGCCGAACTGAGGCAGAGCTTCAGCCGCCGTGCCCAGGTCGACGACGTGTCGTCGGTGGCCGCGACCGATCTCGACATCGTCAGGGAAGGCAACCAGACCGTCATCGAAGTCGATTACGAGCGTGTGGTGCCGATGGTGGCCAATGTCAGCCTGCTGATCGAGTTCCACGTCAGCAGCAGGGCGCGTTGATGGCATGACACTGGAAACCTTGCAGAACCGGCTGGGATACCGCTTCGCCGACACGAAATTGCTGCTCGAAGCGTTGACGCACCGCAGCTTCGGCCTGCCCAACAACGAGCGTTTCGAGTTCCTGGGCGACAGCATCCTCAACTGCGTGATGTCGATGGCGCTGTTCGCCCGCTTCGAGCAACTGCGCGAAGGCGAGCTGTCGCGGGTGCGTGCCTCGCTGGTGCGGCAGGACGCGCTGCACCGCATCGCGCGCGACCTCGATCTGGGCGAAGCCCTGCGCCTCGGCGAAGGCGAACTGAAATCCGGCGGCAGCAGCCGCCCGTCGATCCTGGCCGATGCGCTCGAAGCAGTGTTCGCCGCGGTGTTCCTCGACGGCGGTTTCGACGCCGCCAGATCGGTCATCGACCGCCTGTACGTGCCGCTGCTGGCCGAAGTCGATCCGCGCCGGCCGAGCAAGGACGCCAAGACGGCCTTGCAGGAATGGCTGCAGGCGCGCAAGGTTGCGCTGCCGACCTATGTGATGGTGCAGGCGCTGGGCGAAGCGCATGCGCAGGAATTCGAAGTGGCGTGCGAAGTGCCGAAGCTCGGCATCCGCACGCTCGGCCGTGGCCCCAGCCGCCGCATCGCGGAGCAGCAGTCGGCCGAGCTCGCACTGACAGCCTTGAGGGCGAAATGAACGAACAGCAACAGGACCAGCAGGAGGGGGGCCAACAGGCCGAGGATGGTTTCCGCACCGGCTTCGTCGCCATCGTCGGCCGCCCCAACGTCGGCAAGTCGACCCTGCTCAATTGCCTGGTCGGGCAGAAGATCAGCATCGTCTCCAGCAAGGCGCAAACCACCCGCCACCGCGTCACCGGCATCCTGACCGAAGCGGATGCGCAGTTCGTGTTCGTCGACACGCCGGGCTTCCAGACCCATCACCGCAACGCGCTGAACCGCTCGATGAACCGCACCGTGTCGCAGGTGCTGGCCGACGTCGACCTGGTGTTCTTCGTCATCGAGGCGGGCCGCTTCAGCGACGACGACCGCAAGGTGCTGTCGGTGATCCCCGTGGAGTCGAAGGTGATCCTGGTCATCAACAAGGTCGACCAGTTGAAGGACAAGGCCCGCCTGCTGCCCTTCATCGACGAAGTGCGCCAGTTGCGCGACTTCGCCGAGATCGTGCCGCTGTCGGCGGAGAAGGGCCGCAACGTCGACGAACTCGTCAAGGCCGCCACGCCGCTGCTGCCGGCCGGCGCGCCGATGTACGAGGAAGACGAGATCACCGACCGCAGCGAGCGCTTCCTCGCCTCCGAGTTTCTGCGCGAAAAGCTCTTCCGCCTGCTCGGTGATGAACTGCCCTACGGCATTGCCGTCGAGATCGAAAAGTTCGAGGTCGAAGGCAGGCTGCGCCGCATCCATGCGGCGGTGATCGTCGACAAGCCGGGCCACAAGTCGATGGTGATCGGCCGTGGCGGCGAAAAGCTCAAGCGCATCTCGTCCGAGGCCCGCGTCGAACTCGAAAAGCTGTTCGACGGCAAGGTCTTCCTCGAAGTCTGGGTCAAGGTCAAGAGCGGCTGGGCCGACGACGAGCGCGCGCTGAAGAGCCTCGGCTACGAGTAAGTAGAAGAGCAGCGAATCGCTGATGGCAGCCCCCAAGCAGCGTGTCGAACAGCAAACGGCCTGGGTGCTGCACACCTATCCCTGGCGCGAGACCAGCCTGATCGTCGAAATCCTTTCGCGTGATCATGGCCGTGTCGCGCTCGTCGCCAAGGGCGCACGGCGGCCGCACTCGCAGCTGCGGGGCGTGCTGATGGCCTTCCAGCCGCTGCTGATGGATTGGTCCGGCGGCGGCGAGGTCAAGACCCTGGTGCGCGCCGAATGGCAGGGCGGCCAGCCGCTGCTGACCGGGCGTGCACTGATCTGCGGCTACTACCTCAATGAACTGCTGGTGCGCCTGACCGCGCGTGAAGACGCTCATCCGCGCCTGTTCGCCGCCTACGCCGAAGCGGTGCGCGCGCTCGGCCGCGGCGAGCCCGAGCCGCCCATCCTGCGCCGCTTCGAACTCGCGCTGTTGCAGGATCTGGGCTACGAGGCCGGCCTGGAGCACGAGGCCGACAGCGGCGAGCCGGTGCGGCCCGATGGGCGCTACCTTTATATAATCGAACGCGGCCCGGTGCGGCTGGAAGTCCTCGAAGAGGAAGTCCGCGACAGCGGAGGCGGTGAAGCGGCCGCAGCGCTGGGCGAGCAGCCGCTGCTGTCCGGCCAGACCCTGCTCGACATGGCCGCCGACGACTTCTCCCGCGCGGAGACGCTGGCCCAGTCCAAGCAGTTGCTGCGCATGCTGATCAACCACACCCTGGGCGGCCAGCCCTTGCAGTCGCGCCGGGTGCTGAAGGAATTGCAGGAGCTTTGATGATCGAACTCGGCGTCAACATCGACCATGTCGCCACGCTGCGCCAGGCGCGCCGCACCTGGGAACCCGATCCGGTATGGGCGGGCGTCGAAGCCCATCTCGGCGGCGCGGACGGCATCACCATCCACCTGCGCGAAGACCGCCGCCACATCAACGACGACGACGTGCGACGGCTGCGCGAGCTGACCCAGGTCAAGCTCAACCTGGAAATGGCGGCGACCGACGAGATGGTCGACATCGCCTGTCGCACGAAGCCGGAAATGGCGATGCTGGTGCCCGAAGGCCGTCACGAAGTGACTACCGAAGGCGGGCTGGACATCGTCGCGCAGGAAGCACGCCTGAAGGACGTCATCGCCCGCCTGGCCGACGCCGGCATCGTCACCAGCGTGTTCATCGACGCCGAGATCGAGCAGATCGAAGCCGCCGAGCGCATCGGCGCGCGCGTCTGCGAAATCCATACCGGCCCCTATGCCCACGCCTTCCACGCCGCTGGCCGCGACACCGAGTCGCCGGCAGTGCTGGCCGAATTCGCCAAGGTCCGCGACGCCGGTGAAGCGGTGCGTCGGCTGGGCATGCGCTTCAATGCCGGCCATGCGCTCAACTACTACAACGTCGGCCCCATCGCCCGCCTGCACGGCATCCGCGAACTGCACATCGGCCATGCCATCGTCAGCCGCGCGGTCTTCGTCGGCCTGCGCCAGGCCGTGGCCGAAATGAAGCGACTGATGCGCGAAGCCGCACAAGCGGCCTGAACGGGCAGGGCGGCGTGATCCACGGCATCGGCACCGACATCGTGCATGTGCAGCGCATGCGCGACGCACTGGAACGCCACGGCGAACGCTTCGCGCTGCGCATCCTCGCCGCGTCCGAAGTCGATGCCTGGCGCGCCCACCGCGACCCGGCGCGCTTCCTCGCCAAACGCTTCGCCGCCAAGGAAGCCTTCGGCAAGGCGCTCGGCACCGGCGTCGCCGTGCCCGCCACGCTGCACGGGGTCGCGGTCGCCCACGATGCGCTCGGCAAACCCGGTTACCGCTACGACGAACGCCTCGCCGCCCACATGCGCGACGAGGGCTTGAGCGCGCACCTGAGCATCAGCGACGAGGGCGATACAGTCGTGGCTTTCGCGGTGATCGAGTGCACTACTGATACACGTGCCGGTTGAGTTGTCGCTTTATTCCCGTCCATATGTTCCATGCGGCGATTGTTTGTCCTGTTCGCCGCAAACCATGCGGTGAATAACTTGCTGCTGCAAGCCATCTCCTCCACAATCGCCACATGATGAGCGGAGACGGGCTTTACATCTGGCAGGCGGACGACTGGCCGCAATGGCGCTACGACTTGCCGGCGCTGGCGGAACGGCTGGCTGCGGTCAGCCGCAGCCAGGGCATCCTTCTCGGCCGCCTGGCTGATGTCGGCGTCGGTCTGCGCGATCAGGCCAGCCTCGCCGCACTGACGGAAGACGTGTTGCGGACGAGCGAGATCGAAGGGGAAATCCTGAATGCCGAGTCCGTGCGTTCTTCCATTGCGCGCCGGCTCGGTGTCGATATCGGTGCCTTGGCCCCTGTCGATCGCCACGTAGAAGGCGTGGTGGAGACGGTGCTCGATGCAACGCTGTACTGCGAGGCGCCCATCACCCAGGAACGGCTTTTCGGCTGGCATGCTGCGCTGTTTCCTACCGGCTACAGCGGCTTGAACCGTATTTCGGTCGGCAGGTGGCGGGATGATGCCAAAAGGCCGATGCAGGTCGTTGCCGGGCCACCCTATCGACAGAAGGTGCACTATGAAGCGCCGCCAGCCGCACGTTTATCGATGGAGATGGCTCGTTTCCTGGTGTGGGCCAACGGCGGCAGTGGCGAACCTGCGCTCGTCAAGGCTGGGTTGGCGCACCTCTGGTTCGTCACGCTGCATCCTTTCGATGACGGCAACGGCCGCATCGGCCGTGCAATCGGTGATCTTTTCCTTGCCCGTGCCGATACCAGTCCCCAGCGTTTCTACAGCTTGTCTGCGCAGATCCAGCGTTCACGGCGCGACTACTACGATGTGCTGGAACGCACGCAGAAGGGCGATCTGGACGTCACCGAATGGCTGAGCTGGTTCCTCGATGCCTTGCAGCACGCGGTCGATGACGCGCAGGCTGCGCTCGATGCGGTGTTCTTCAAGGCCCGTTTCTGGCTTCGCTGGAGCCACACGCCGATGAACGCGCGCCAGGTCAAGCTGCTCAATCGTCTGCTCGATGGATTCGACGGCAAGCTCACCAGCCGCAAGTGGGCGGCGATTGCAAAATGTTCGCCGGATACCGCATTGCGCGACATCAACGAACTGATCGCACATGGGGTGTTGCGCAAGACGCCGGACGGTGGGCGCAGCACGGCCTATGAATTGAACCGCAACGACACGTTTGCGCCCTGATGAGGCTTTTTCGATGACCTTCCCCGTTTCGCTTCCCCGCGGCCCCGTCATGATCGACGTCGCCGGCACCGCGCTGACCGACGAAGAACGCGAGTGCCTGCTCGATCCGCTGGTCGGCGGGGTGATCCTGTTCGCGCGCAACTACACCGGCTCGGAGCAGTTGCGCGCATTGACCGCCGACATCCGCGCGCTGCGCGATCCGGCGCTGATCATCGCGGTCGATCATGAAGGCGGCAGGGTGCAGCGCTTCCGTTCGGATGGCTTCACCCGCCTGCCGTCGATGCGCAGCCTCGGCGTGCTGTGGGAGCAGGACCACTTCGCCGCGCTCGATGCCGCGCGTGCCGCCGGCTTCGTGCTGGCTGCCGAACTGCGCGTGCATGGCGTCGACCTCAGCTTTGCGCCGGTGCTCGACCTCGACTATGGCACCTGTCGCGCCATCGGCAACCGCGCTTTCCATCGCGATCCGCAGGCGGTCGCCGCGCTGGCCCAGGCGGTGGTTGCCGGCATGGCACAGGCGGGCATGGGCGCGGTCGGCAAGCACTTTCCCGGCCACGGTTTCGCCGAGGCCGACTCGCACCACGAAGTGCCGGTAGACACGCGCGACTTCGACACGCTCTGGAACGAGGACATCGCTCCCTACCGCCACCGCCTCGGCCGCCAGCTCGCCGGCGTGATGCCCGCCCACGTCATCTACCCCAGGGCCGACCCCAGCCCGGCGCCGCAGCCGGCTGGTTTCTCGCCGTTCTGGTTGAAGGAGGTGTTGCGCACGCGCCTCGGCTTCCAGGGCGTGATTTTCAGCGACGATCTCAACATGGAAGGCGCCCGCGTCGCCGGTGACATCGTCGGCCGTGCCCGTACTGCGCATGAAGCCGGCTGCGACATGCTGCTCGTCTGCAACCGGCCCGACCTCGCCGCCGAACTGCTCGACCGCTGGGCGCCGGTGCCCGACGCGGAAAACCTCGCCCGGCTGGCCGCGATCGTCCCCGCCGCCGAGTCTCCCGCCTGGCTGGCCGACCCTTTCGGGCTCGAACTCCACCCCGCCTACGTCCAGGCACGGCAGGTGGTGATCGCGATCGCCGACGATGCCGGCACTGCGCCGGCGATGACCGCCGCCAGCATCGGCGAGCAGCGCACCGAAATGCTGCGCAAGGACGGATAATCCCGAAGCGCCCTTCTTGTCGCCCGTCGAACACCTCTGGCGCTTGAGCCACCCGCATGACCGATCCGACACCCACCCCTCCCGCCTTCGACGCCAAGTCCTTCCTGCGCACCCTCACCGAGGAGCCGGGCGTCTATCGCATGATCGGCGCGGACGACAAGGTGCTCTACGTCGGCAAGGCCAAGAACCTCAAGCGCCGCGTCTCCAGCTACTTCCAGAAGACCCTTTCCAGCCCGCGCATCGCGATGATGGTCGCGCAGATCCAGCGCGTCGACATCACTGCCACGCGCTCCGAGGCCGAGGCGCTGCTCCTCGAGAACAACCTCATCAAGAGCCTGGCGCCGCGCTACAACATCCTGTTCCGCGACGACAAGACCTACCCCTACATCGAACTCTCCGACGATGCCTTCCCGCGCCTGGCCTACCACCGCGGCGCCTTCGCCAAGGGTGCGCGCTACTTCGGGCCTTTTCCCAACGCCTGGGCGGTGCGCGAAAGCATCCATCTGCTGCAGAAGACCTTTCAGTTGCGCACCTGCGAGAATTCCGTCTTCGCCAACCGCTCGCGCCCCTGCCTGCTGCACCAGATCAAGCGCTGCACCGCGCCCTGTGTCGGCCTGATCGAGCCCGAAGCCTATGCCGCCGACGTCAGGCTTGCCGCCGGTTTTCTCGACGGCCAGACCAGCGAAGTCATCGACGACCTCACCGCGCGCATGCACGCCGCCTCCGAGCGCCTGGCCTTCGAGGAGGCCGCCGCCTGCCGCGACCAGGTGCGCATGCTGCAGGCGGTGCTGCACAAGCAGTTCGTCGACAGCCGCAAGGACGAGGACGTCGACATCCTCGCTGCCGTCGAGGAAGACGGCCTCACCTGTGTGAACATCGCCATGGTGCGCGGCGGCCGCCACCTCGGCGACCGGCCGCAATTCCCCAGCGGAGGCGCGTCGTCGGGCGCGGCAGACTGCCTGCTGGCCTTCGTCGAACAGCACTATGGCCTGCATCCGATCCCGGCCCGCATCCTGGTCAACCTGCCGCCGGAGCCGGTGCGTGAAGCGCTGGCCGAGATCACCGAGCGCCCGCCCGGTATCGTCTCGCCGCGTTTCGCCGCGGAAAAGGCCTGGATGGAGATGGCCGAGAAGAACGCCCGGCTGGCGATCCAGGCGCGGGCGCGCGACGCCGGCCGCATCGAACAACGCCTCGAAGCCCTGCGGGTGGCGCTCGGCATGGACGAAGCGCCGCAGCGCATCGAATGCTTCGACATCAGCCACACCATGGGCGAGGCCACGGTGGCTTCATGCGTGGTGTGCGAGGCCGGCGCCATGAAGCGGGCCGAATACCGCCGCTACAACATCAGTGGCATCACGCCCGGCGACGACTTCGCCGCGATGCGCCAGGCGCTGGAGAAGCGCTACGGCAAGGTCGCGGCCGGGGAGGGCGTGTGCCCCGACCTGATCCTGATCGACGGCGGCAAGGGCCAGGTCGGCGCCGCGTGCGAAACTCTTGCCGACATCGGCCTGGAGGCGGTGGCGATGGTCGGCGTGGCGAAAGGCGAGGGCCGCAAGGCCGGCCTGGAGACGCTGATCTTCCCCGACGGCCGCGAAGGCCTCGCGCTGGGCGGCGAATCGGCGGCACTGCACTTGATCGTCGAAATCCGCGACGAGGCCCACCGCTTCGCCATCACCGGCCATCGCGCCAAGCGCGGCAAGGCGCGTGTCGGCTCGAAGCTGGAAGACATTCCCGGCGTCGGCCCCTCACGCCGCCGCAACCTGCTCGCCGCCTTCGGCGGCCTGGACGGCGTGCGCGAAGCCACGGTGGAAGACTTGTGCCGCGTGGACGGCGTCAGCCGCAAGCTCGCCGAGCAGATCCACGCTGCGCTGCATTGATCAGGGGAGGCGTTCAGCCCAGCGCTTCCTTCACCCAGGCATTTGCTTGTTTGGCATCGAAGCTGGTGCCGAACTTTGCCTTCAGCGCGCCCATCACCACGCCCATCTGCTTGGGTGAGCGGTCGGCCAGGCCGGCCACGGTGCCGGCGATGAAGGCCTTCACTTCTTCCTCGCTCGCCATCGGCGGCAGGTAGGCGGTCAGGATGGTCGACTCCTGTTCGAGCGCCGCGCGGCGCTCGGCGTCCTTGATCACGCCGAGGGCTTCCTGGTTGTTCTTCAGGAATTTGCGGATGGTCTGCTGCACTTCGTCGTCGGTGCTTTCACGGTTGCCTGCGTTCTTGCCGACCATCTCGGCTTCGCCGATCAGGGTGCTCAGCAGGGTGACGCGCGCGCTGTCGGCGGCTTTGCGCGCGAGCAGGGAATCTTTCTTCAGTTGGGCCAGCAGGCTCATCGGGGGCTCCGGTTGTAAGGTGTTCCAGTGCGCGGGAGTTTACCGCAGTCGACGGCTGGCGGAAGAGCAGCGAAAGCTTGCCTCCTGCCGCCGTCATGCGCTAAATGACTCCATGCTCAACTCGATGGAAATCCCCCGATGAAGGCTTGGGTGCAGTATTGGGTCGCTGTGGCGAAAACCACGGTGCGCGTGTGGCTGGAGGCGCAGGTGTTCGTGCATGCGGCGGCGCTGGCGTTCTTCACCGTGTTCTCGGTGGCGCCGGTGATGATCGTGGCGGTGAGCATCGTCGGCCTGGTGCTGGGGGAACGTGCGGCGCAGGGCGAGATCGTGCAGCAGCTCGAAGCGGCGATCGGGGTCGAGGCGGCGACCGCGGTGCAGACCGCGGTGGAGAACAGCCGCATCCAGCACAGCGGCCTGCTGCCGACCATCGCCGGCTTCGGTGCGATGATCTTCGGCGCGACGACGGTGTTCGCGCAGATGCAGGGCGCGCTGAACGCGATCTGGAGCGTGGCGCCGCAGCCCACGCGCAGCGGCGTGCTCAATTACCTGAAGACACGGCTGCTGTCGCTGACCGTGGTGCTGGCGATCGGCTTCGTGCTGCTGGTGTCGCTGGCGCTGAGCGTGGCGATGCGGACGGTGGTGGCCTTTGCGCAGGACTGGCTGCCGGTGCCGGGCTTCGTGCTGCTGGGGGCGGACTGGATCGTGTCGCTCGTTGTCATAACCTTGCTGTTCGGCGCCATTTTCCGCGTGCTGCCGGACGTGGTGCTGGGCTGGCGCGACGTCTGGCTGGGGGCGCTGGTGACTGCGCTGCTGTTCGTGCTGGGGCGATCGCTGATCGCGCTGTACCTGTCGACCACCGCCACCGCGTCGTCCTACGGCGCGGCGGGCTCGCTGGTGCTGCTGCTGATGTGGGTGAATTACTCGTCGCTGATCCTGCTGCTCGGCGCCGCGTTCACCCGGGCGACGGTCGAGGCGAGCGGGCGCTGCATCGTGCCGCGGGCGACGGCGGTGTGCGTGGTGCGCGCTCCGGTGCAGGACGCCGACCCGGTGGCCTGAGCGCTGCCCCGCGGCCGGGCGCGCTCAGTTGCGCAACAGGTGCAGGCGGAAGTGGTGCTTGATGAAGTCCTGGAAGCGGGCCACCTGCTCGAGCGCCAGCCGCAGTTCGCCCTGTTGCATGGTGTTGAGGCTTTCCAGGGCGACGTAGTTGCTGGGCTCGGCGCCGGCGCGCAGGGCGTCGACCTGGCCGCGAAGGCGCGTCGCGACCAGGAAATCGAAGCTCGCGATCAGGTTGCGGGCGTCCTGTGGATTCATAACCTGGGTCTCGACCAGCATCTCGATGCGGTCGTGGGTGCTGCCCTCGAGCCTGCGCGCTTCCATCGCCAGAGCCTTGACGCCGTCGGTGATGGCGAAGATGCCGGCCTTCTTGATGTCGAGCTTGCCGCGATGGGGGCCGTTCTTTTCCAGCTTGATCTTGCCGAACCAGCCCAGCGGTGGCCGGAAGTTGGTCATGTTCTGTGCCATGCGCATCAGGAAGCCCTGATCGGTGCTCAGCATGGTGAAGGCGTGCTCCCTGAGCGAGCGCACCAGATCGTCGCGGCCGTACAGTGCGCGAAGATCCATGAACATGCTGCCGGTCATGACGTTCTCGGGCTTCGGCGTCGTCAGCCAGCGGTTGAGTTCCGTTTTCCAGCCCGACAGGCTGCGCCGCCATTCCGGATTGCGCGCCATGATGCCGCCCTTGCAGGCGGGCACGCCGATCGAGATCAGGGCGCCGATGAGGTCGTGCGAGAAGGCTTCCAGGCGGGCGACGTCGGCAGCCGGCAGATCGTCGGCGTAGATGATGGCGTTGTCCTGGTCGGTGGTCAGTGTCTGCTCGCCGCGGCCTTCGCTGCCCATGACGACGAAGGCGAAATCGTCGGTGAGATCGGCGTAGCGCTCGGCGCGCAGCAGCGCGATGAGCCGGATCAGCACCTGGTCGTTGAGGTGGGCGATCAGCTTGACCATGTCGCGGATCGGCACGCCGGTGCCGGACAGATGCAGCACCAGGTTCTGGATGCGGATGTGCAGCGCGCGCAGGTCTTCGACCGAAGCGGCTTTCTCGATGTCGAGCACCAGTTGGTGCGGCGAGTGCGCCTGCAGGCGAAGGATGTCGGTGTCGGTGATGATGCCGGCCAGCGCGCCCTGCTCATCGACCACCACCAGGCGGTGGATCTTCAGGCGCGACATGCGGTACAGCGCTTCGTACAGCATGTCGTCCTCGCCGATCGTGGCCAGCGGCGAGTGCATGACGTCGCCCACCGTCAGCTCGACCGGTGAACGCCCCGGGGCGACGACTTTGTTGCGCAGATCGCGGTCGGTGAAGATGCCTTCGGGCATGCCGTCGCCGAGTACCACCATGCTGGAAATGTTGCGCTCGCGCATCACGGCGACGGCCGACACCAGGCTGTCGCCCGCGCCGCAGGTCATGACCTGGCGCTGGCAGAAGTCTCTTACGGGACGGAAAAACTGGTTCTCTTCGGCCATGGGCGATATCCGTGGGACAGGGTCATGAAACGCGGATTATACCCATGGCCGCAGTGCAGTCATTGCATCGCAGCAATGCCCTGGCCGGCCAGGGTACAGGCGGACTGAAGCGCGTTCCGGCCGATGGTGACGACATCGCCGATGATGATCAGCGCCGGCGGGCGCAGGCCGGCTTCGAGCACGGCTGCCGGCAGCTTGCCGAGCGTGCTGTAGACGCTGCGCTGCTCGGCGGTGGTGGCGCCGTGGATGACTGCCGCGGGCGTGCAGGCCGGCAGGCCGTGGGCGGCCAGTTCGCGGCAGATGATGTCCAGCGCGCCCAGGCCCATGTAGATGACAACGGTCTGGTTGGGGCGCGCGAGCGCTTCCCAGTCGAGATCGACGGTGTCGTCCTTCAGGTGCCCGGTGGCGAAAACCAGCGTCTGTGCATGTTCGCGATGGGTCAGGGGGATGCCGCTGGTGGCGCCTGCGCCGGCCGCGGCGGTGATGCCGGGGATGATCTCGCAGTGCAGGCCGGCGGCCTGTACCGCCTGCATTTCCTCGCCGCCGCGGCCGAAGATGAAAGGGTCGCCGCCCTTGAGCCGCACTACGCGCAGGCCTTCGCTGGCCAGTTCGACCAGCAGGCGGTTGATCTCGTGCTGGGGCAGGGCGTGGTTGCCGGCCTCCTTGCCGGCATAGACGCGCCGCGCCGTCGGCGGAATCAGCTTGAGCACGGCCTGGCTGACGAGATGGTCGTAGACCACCGCCTCGGCCGACTCGATCAGGCGTGCGGCCTTCAGCGTCAGCAGCTCCGGGTCGCCCGGACCCGCGCCCACCAGATACACACAGCCGCACGTGGCGGCATCGTGCTCGTCTTCCATTTGCGGCGCCAGCGCACCGGGCCGGCCTGGTGCCTCGTATCCGCCCGGCTGGCGAGCGGATGCGGCCTGAACGGATTGGGAGGTGGCCGCGGGGGCGAGAGTGGCTGCGTGCATGGGACGACTCCGTCTTGTGCAGGGGATCGACAGCCGCGTGTATGCGCGGCCTCAACATTCCATTTTGCTTATTCGCTCAACGGTTTGGCGCTGCTGAACGTGTGACGGCACTTTATCCGTACAAGGCGTAGGGAAAATTAACTCAAATCAAGGATCGGGGAGCAGGTGCGATTCGATACTGGCGCCGCAGTGCTACTTCGACGTCCCGTGCTTAAGGAGAGGGAAATGCAAGACAGAAGCTGGATTGGCAAAGGCCTGGCGCTGGCGATTCTGCCGATGGCGCTGGGAAGCGCCTGGGCGCAGACGGCGCCCCAAATGACGCCGGAAGAGATGGACCAGGCGAAACAGATCTATTTCGAACGCTGTGCGGGCTGCCACGGGGTGCTGCGCAAGGGCGCCACGGGCAAGAACCTGGAGCCGCACTGGAGCAAGACGCTGGACGATGGCACCAAGATGGAAGGCGGCACGCTGAAGCTGGGCACCGACCGTCTGGAAAAGATCATCGCCTACGGCACCGAAGGCGGCATGGTCAACTACGACGACATCCTGACGCCGGAAGAAATCAATCTGATGGCGCGCTACATCCAGAACGAGCCGCCGATTCCGCCCGAGTTCTCGCTCAAGGACATGAAGGATAGCTGGAAGCTCATCGTTCCGGTTGATCAGCGTCCGAAGAAGCAGATGAACAAGGTCAACCTGAACAACGTGTTCGCGATCACGCTGCGCGACGCCGGCAAGCTGGCCCTGGTCGATGGCGACACGCACAAGATCTGGAAGATCCTCGACACCGGCTACGCGGTTCACATCTCGCGCCTGTCGGCTTCGGGCCGCTACGTGTATACCGTCGGCCGCGACGGCCTGACCACCATCATCGACATGTGGTACGAAGAACCGACCACCGTCGCCACGGTGCGCCTGGGTTCGGATGCGCGTTCGGTCGATACCTCGAAGTTCAAGGGCTACGAGGACAAGTACCTGATCGGCGGCACCTACTGGCCGCCCCAGTACTCGATCATGGACGGCGAGACGCTCGAACCGATCAAGGTCGTCTCGACCCGCGGCCAGACGGTGGATGGCGACTACCACCCCGAGCCGCGCGTGGCCTCCATCGTCGCTTCGCTGCAGAAGCCCGAGTGGGTGGTCAACGTCAAGGAAACCGGCATGATCCTGCTGGTCGACTACAGCGACATCAAGAACCTGAAGACCACCACGATCGAATCGGCCAAGTTCCTGCATGACGGCGGCTGGGATGCGTCGGGCCGCTACTTCATGGTTGCGGCGAACGCCTCGAACAAGGTCGCTGCGGTCGACACCAAGACCGGCAAGCTGGCGGCCCTGGTCGATACCGCCAAGATTCCGCACCCGGGCCGCGGCGCCAACTTCGTCCATCCGCAGTATGGCCCCGTGTGGTCGACCGGCCACCTCGGCGACGAAGTGGTGTCGCTGATCTCGACGCCGTCCGACGATCCCAAGTTCGCCAAGTTCAAGGAGAACAACTGGAAGGTCGTGCAGGAACTGAAGATGCCGGGCGCGGGCAACCTGTTCGTCAAGACGCATCCGAAGTCCAAGCACTTCTGGGCCGATGCGCCGATGAACCCCGAGCGCGAGATCGCCGAGTCGGTGTATGTGTTCGACATGAACGACCTCACCAAGGCACCGGTGCAGCTCAACGTCGCCAAGGATTCCGGCCTGCCGGAGAGCAAGGCGATCCGCCGTGCGGTGCAGCCCGAGTACAACCAGGCGGGCGACGAAGTGTGGATCTCGCTGTGGGGCGGCAAGGTCGACCAGTCGGCAATCGTCATCTACGACGACAAGACGCTGAAGGTGAAGAAGGTCATCACCGATCCGGAAGTCGTCACGCCGACCGGCAAGTTCAACGTCTATAACACGATGCACGACGTCTATTGATCGCCTAGCCGATCATTGACTCGGACCCCCGCGCCTCGGCGCGGGGGTGAGAGGGAACTTCCATGACAGATCGAGACAGCTCCAAACAACAAGATTCCGGCGGCCTGATGGCTCGCCTGCGCCGGCCTTCCACGAAGTATTCGCTGGGTGGCCTTTTGTCTGTCGGCATTCTGCTCGGCGTGCTTTTCTGGGGCGGCTTCAACACCGTGCTGGAAGCCACCAACACCGAGACCTTCTGCATCTCCTGCCATGAGATGGAGGAGAACGTCTACCAGGAATACAAAGAGACCATCCACTACAACAACCGCACCGGCGTGCGTGCGACCTGTCCGGACTGCCACGTGCCCAAGGAGTGGACGCACAAGATGATCCGCAAGGTCCAGGCCTCGCGGGAGGTGTGGGGCAAGATCACCGGCAGCATTTCCACGCCCGAAAAGTTCGAAGCCAAGCGCCTGACGCTGGCGCGCAGCGAATGGGCACGGATGAAGGCCGCCGATTCGCGCGAATGCCGCAATTGCCACGGCTTCGAGAGCATGGATCCCGAAAAGCAGAAGCAGCGTGCGCGCAAGCAGCACGAGATGGCCATCGAAGACAACATGACCTGCATCGACTGCCACAAGGGCATCGCCCACCACAAGCCCGAGGGCATGACCGACGAAGACGAGGAATGATCCGGCGAGCGCCTGCGCTGCAGGCGCCCGGCTTTCTTCCCGACCCATCCACAGTGAGGAAACGAACATGAAGAAGACGATGATCGCAGCTGCCGTCGGCACCGTTCTCGCCCTTGGCACCGGATCGGCACTGGCCGCGGCGCCCGACTGGGGCAAGGTCGAGGCCAAGGACATCACGCTGTTCTACCCGGGCGTGTCGCCGCTGGAATGGATCCAGAAAGGCAGTGCGCACGGCGGTGCGCGTGCGCTGCGAAAAGGCGAGACCTGTGCCGACTGCCACCATGAAGAAACCGCCGACATGGGCAAGAAGATCGCCAGCGGCCAGAAGATCGAACCCAGCCCGATCGCCGGCAAGGCGGCCTTCATTCCGGTGAAGGTGCAGGCCGCGCATGACGCCGACAATCTCTATCTGCGCTTCTCCTGGAAGCAGCCCGCGGCCTCGGGCGCGGCCAAGATGGACGACAAGAACCCGGTCAAGATTGCGTTCATGCTCGAAGCCGGCCAGGTTGAACTCGCCGATCAGAGCGGCTGCTGGGCGACCTGCCACACCGATTCGCGCACCATGCCGGGTGCGGCCGACACCAAGACCAAGTACGTCAAGGACGCATCGCTGGCCGGTGGCAAGTTCTACGACCTGTATCAGTGGCGCAGCGGCGAGAACAAGGGTTTCGACGGCCACGTCGCCGACACCCGCGTGATGGAAGGCGGCAGCGCGCTGGTCAGCGCCGAAGGCAAGCAGGACGGCGACAACTGGACCGTGGTATTCACTCGCAAGCTGGCGGGTGGCGGGCAGGGCGACGTCGCCCTCGAAGCGGGCAAGACCTACAACTTCGGCTTCGCCATCCATGACGACAGCGCGGCTGGCCGCTTCCACCACGTTTCGCTGGGCTACAAGCTCGGCATCGACGCCAAGGCCGACATCACTGCCGCCAAGCAGTAAGACAGGACGGCAGCGTGCGGCGTCGGTGCCGCACGCACGGCAGGAGGACGGGAACCCGTGCATGTGCGCGGGTTCCCGTTGTGCGTTTCCCGGACCGGAGAAAAGCATGAAGACGAAATGGATTGCACGCAGCCTGCGCGCGGGCATGCTGGCTGGAGCGCTGGCTGCGGGCGGAGCATGGGCGGCCGAGCATGAGGTGCGTATCGTCCAATACGCCTACACGCCCGCCGAACTCACGATCAAGGCCGGCGACACCGTGACCTGGATCAACGACGAGAAGCGCGTCAGCCATTCGGTGCTGTTCAGGGGGAGCGGAGAGGAGTCCGAGCGCTTCTTTCCCGGCGAGCGCTGGTCGCGCAAGTTCGAGCAGCCCGGCAGCTACGAATACACCTGCGGTCCGCATCCGGAAATGAAGGGCCTCATCGTCGTCGAGCCCTGATGCCGCCATGCCAAGACCGTGGCAGCGTCAGGGTTGATGCGAGTCAAGGCATCGCCGCGCCTCCGGCGCCATCCTTTCACGCACTGCCTCGCCAACGGAATGCGTGATGAGAATCCCACCACTGTTTGCCCATGTCGCCGTCTTCATCGGTGCCGCGCTGGTCGCCGCGTTCGCGTCGGCATCGGCGCAGGAAGCACGGCCTGCCGCGGCCGCGCCCGAGCTGGCCGCGCCCGAGGCCCAGCGTGCGCGCGAACTGATCCACATCGTGCGCCAGGACTGTGGCTCCTGTCATGGCCTGACCCTGGCCGGTGGACTCGGCCCCGCGCTGACGCCCGAGGTGCTGGCCGACAAGCCCTTCGAAGGCCTCGTCGCCACCGTCTTCAGCGGCCGGCCGGGCACGCCGATGCCGCCGTTCCGCAGCATCGTCAGCGAGGCCGAGGCCGAATGGATCGTCGACCAACTGATGCGCGGCTTCCCGCCCGACGCGGGCCTGCCGCCGGCGCGCTGAGCCACTGGCCTTGCAACCGCAGCATTCATCTCGCAAACGGAGTCTTCCGATGTCCTCGCAAAGCACGGTACGTCTCGCGCCACCCCTCCTGTGGGCGGCGATCCTGCCGGCGATCGTCTGGCTGCTGTCTGCCTGCTCCTCCGTCGCGCCCACTGCCGAACTGCGTGGCACCGGCGACCTGGGCGTGGTCATCGAGCGTGCCGACGGGCGGGTCAAGATCGTCGAGACCAGCGGCCGCTCGGTGCTTGCCACGGTCGAGGGCCTGGGCGACCTGTCGCACGCTTCGGTGGTGTTCTCGCGCGACGCGCGCTACGCCTTCGTGTTCGGCCGCGACGGCGGGCTGACCAAGGTCGACCTGCTGCAGGCGAAGATCGTCGGCCGCGTGCTGCAGGCGGGCAATTCCATCGGCGGCTCGATCTCGCACGACGGGCGGCTCGTGGTCGCGCAGAACTACGCGCCGGGCGGGGTCAAGGCCTTCGACGCCGACACCCTCGAACTGCTCGCCGAAGTGCCGGCCGTCACCGAAGGCGGCCTGCGCTCCAAGGTCGTCGGCCTGGCCGACCTGCCGGGCAGGCGCTTCATCTATTCGCTGTTCGAGGCGGGCGAGATCTGGATCACCGACTTCTCCGACCCGAAGAAGCCGCAGACGCAGCGCTTCGCCGGCGGCAATCAGCCCTATGACGCGCTGGTCACGCCCAGTGGCCGCCACTACATCGCCGGCCTGTTCGGCGAGGACGGGCTGGCGATGCTCGACCTGTGGAATCCGGAGCAGGGCAGCCGCAAGATCCTCGCCGGCTACGGCAAGGGCGAAGAGCCCCTGCCGGTGTTCAAGATGCCCCACCTGCGCGGCTGGTCGGTGGCGGGCGGCAAGGCTTACCTGCCGGCCATCGGCCGCCATGAGGTGCTGGTGGTCGATACCGGCACATGGCAGGAAGTGGCCCGCGTGCCGGTCCGCAGCCAGCCGGTGTTCGTCATGGCGCGGCCCGACGGGCGCGAGATCTGGGTGAACTTCGCCTTCCCCGACAACGGCTGGGTGCAGGTCATCGACACCGTCAGCGGCAAGGTGACGCACACGCTGCAGCCGGGGCGCGGCATCCTGCACATGGAGTTCCTGTCCAAGGGCCATGAGGTCTGGCTGTCGGCGCGCGACGACAACAAGGTCGTCATCTACGACACCGCCACCAAGCAGCAAGTAGGCGGCTTCGAATCCGCCAGCCCGAGCGGCATCTTCTTCACCACGCGCGCCGCGCGGACGGGCTTCTGATGCCGCGCGCCATCACCCTGCCCGGCGCGGTCGACGCGACCGCCTTTCGCCTGCTCAACGAATGGCAGCGCGGCTTTCCATGCGAACCGCGCCCCTTCGCCCGCATCGGCGAAACGGTGGGCCTGGACGAAGCCGAGGTGATCGCCGCCTACCGCCGCCTGATCGGCGAAGGCGTGGTGAGCCGCGTCGGTGCGGTGTTCGCGCCGCGCCGGCTGGGTGCCAGCGCGCTGGCCGCGCTGGCTGCGCCGCCCGAACGGCTCGAAGCGGTCGCCGCCCGCGTCAGCCGCGAAGCGGCGATCAACCACAACTACCAGCGCGAACACCACTACAACCTGTGGTTCGTCGTCACCGCCGCGTCGGAGCAGCATCTGCATGAGGTGGTCGAAGGCATCGAGCGCGATACCGGCTGCGCCGTCATCGTGCTGCCGCTGGAAGAGGAATACCACATCGACCTCGGCTTCGACCTCGGCTTCGACCTCGGCTCCGAGCAGAAGCGGGCGTCGCCCCACCTTTCCGGCCCGGTTCCGCACGCTGCGGCTGTGGCAGCGGGTGGTGCCTGTGCCTTGCCCGACATCGAACGCAAGGTTGTCACGGTGCTGCAGGGCGGTCTGCCGCTGGTGGCACGGCCCTATGCGGCACTCGGCGAGCAAGCGGGCGTGGGCGAAGGCATGGCGATCGAGCTGATCGAACGCTGGCTGGACGAAGGACTCATCCGCCGCCTCGGCGTCGTGGTGCGCCACCACGAACTCGGCCTCGGTGCCAACGCCATGTGCGTATGGGACATCGCGGACGGGCAGGTCGGCGAACTGGGCCGCCGCCTGGCGCGCGAGCCGGCGGTGACGCTGTGCTACCGCCGCCGCCGCATCCTGCCCGGCTGGCCCTACAACCTGTTCTGCATGATCCACGGCAGCGCGCGGGAAGAAGTGCTCGCCGCCCGCGACGACATCGCCGCCCGCCTGGGTCTCGACATGGCGCCGCACGACGTGCTGTTCAGCTGCCGCCGCTTCAAGCAGACCGGCGCGCGCTACCTGCCGGAAAAGGAAAACGCCCATGTCTGAACGGCCCGCTTCCGCTGGCGGCGCCAGAGGCGGCCGTGGCGTCGCCGCCGCGCGCGAGCCCGACGCGGTCGACCGGCGCCTGATCAACGCCCTGCAGGGTGAATTCCCGCTCACCGCCACGCCTTTCGCCGACGTTGCCGCCGCTCTCGGACTGGACGAGGCTGAAGTCATCGACCGCATCCGCGCCATGCTGGACGACCGCGTGCTGACCCGCTTCGGACCGATGTTCCAGATCGAACGCATGGGCGGCGCCTTCTGCCTGGCGGCGATGGCGGTGCCGGAAGCACAGTGGGAGGCCACGACCGAGGCGGTCAATGCCTTCTCCGAAGTCGCGCACAACTACCGGCGCGAACACCGCCTGAACATGTGGTTCGTGCTCGCCACCGAGCGGCCGGAGGGCATCGCCGACGCGGCACGCCGCATCGAGGCGGCCACCGGCCTGCCGGTGCGCCTGTTCCCGAAGGAGCGCGAATACTTCGTCGAGATGAAGCTGGAGGCCTGATGACGATGCCCAAATCCAAGGCCAGGTCTCCCGCCCGCGCTGCCATTCCATCGGTTGCTGTTGCGTCCGATGCTGCAGCCCATGTCGCGCCGCTGGACGAACTCGACCGCCGCATCGTCCTCGCCACCCAGGACGGCCTGCCGCTGGTGGCGCGTCCCTATGCGGCGCTGGCCGAGCAGCTCGGCTGCGACGAGGAAACGCTGCGCGCGCGCTT
>NZ_BCUG01000001.1 GCF_001591165.1 Thauera butanivorans NBRC 103042 | reverse complement strand
ACCGCCGCAATCGTCCTCGCCACCCAGGACGGCCTGCCGCTGGTGGCGCGTCCCTATGCGGCGCTGGCCGAGCAGCTCGGCTGCGACGAGGAAACGCTGCGCGCGCGCTTGGCGCGCATGCTGGAAAGCGGCCGCATCCGCCGCATCGGCGCGGTGCCCAACCATTACGCCATCGGCTATACCGCCAACGGCATGAGTGTGTGGGACATCGACGACGCGCTGATCGACGCCGTCGGCGAGCGCATCGGCGCGCTGGAATTCGTCACCCACTGCTACCGCCGCCCGCGCCACCTGCCGGACTGGCCCTACAACCTGTTCGCGATGGTGCACGCCGCTTCGCGCGACGCCGCGCTGGCGCGCGTGGCCGAAATCGCCGCCTTGCTCGAACGCGAGTTCCGCGGTGCCTGCCGGGGGCGCGACGTGCTGTTCTCGGCAGGGATTCTCAAGAAGACCGGGCTCAGGATCGGCGGTTGAGCGAAGGCGGGAGGCAGCTCGATGCGCCGTGGCGCATGGCTGCCCGCCGCTGCGTTCCGCTCCGGCGCTATCCGGCCGTTCCTTTCATGATGTGGCCGACAAGCGCAGCGTGACGCGCTCAACCGTCTTGCCGAACAGGTGGTAGCCCGATCCGCCTTCGGCAAGGCGTTCGAGCAGTTCGTCCGTTTCGAGCACCCGCGTGCCGCCGAGCACGGTGACGCCGCGGCGGGCGAAGGGTCCGGCGATCAGCGTGGCGGTGGGCCCGATCACCGCCGCTTCCGCTCCCGGCCGCAGCAGCCGCAGCAGGCTGTCGAGGGTGTCGTTGGTCAGTGTCGTGCCGGTGGTGATGAAGACGTCGGCCTGTGGCACGATTTCCGGCGCGCGGTCGGCCGGGGCGTAGAACGGCAGTTCTTCGGGTTTGAGCGTTTCCGGCGCCAGTTCCAGCACGTGGAAGGGCTGGCCGCGGCGGCGCAGTTCGCGCATGTAGGGCGGGAAGGCGCCGACCAGGGCCACGCGCTGGCCGGGCAGGATGCTCAGCGCGTCGAAGGCGTCGCCCTCGCGCAGTTCGGCGCAGGCCGGCCCGCCGTCGCGCAGCCACAGCGTCTCGGCCAGGGCGTTGAGCGTGGCGATGGCCAGTGTACGGCGCAGGTCCTGCGGCCGGTACAGGTCTTCGAGCACCTGGACCGCCAGGCGGCCGGCGAGCTTGCCCGGCGTCGGCATGGCCTTGGCGGAGCTGGGGCAGCATACCGCTTCGGGCACGCCCTTGATCGGCGTCGCGCACAGGCCGCCGGCGCCGTTGGAGAGCTTCACGCCGGTGAAGAAGATGCCGAGCACAGCGCGCTCGATGGCCAGCCGGCCGGCCTCGTCGCCGAGCCGTTCGAGCACGGTGGCGTGCAGTTCGGCGAGCAGGGTGTCGGGCCGCCTGGCGCCGGGTACCGGCTTCAGCGTGCCGACGGTGGATGTGCCGTTCATGTGCTTTCTCCTCAGCGTTCCGGGCATTGGGCGAAATGTAGCTTGGTGACGCCGTAGTCGCTCTCCAGGTCGGCGCGCTCGGCGCCGCTCAGGCCGGCGCTTTCGAGGCGCGCGCAAAAGCCTTCGACGTGGCACAGCGGGTGGCTGTCGGTCAGTACCGCCTTGTCAAGTTCGCGCAGGCCGCCGGGCGCGGTCTCGCAGGCTTCGAGGCAGAACCAGTGGGCGAGCACCAGTTCGCCGCCGGGGGCCAGGCTGGCGGCCAGTGCCGCCAGCGCGTCGGACATCGCGCGCCGTACCGGATAGAGGGCGTGGAACACGACGACCTGATCGAACACGTCCGTCGGCAGTTCGAACGGCGAGCCGGTGACGATGCGGCAGCGGCCGCCGGACGGGCAGGCGCCGAGGGTCTGGCGCGTGCGCGCAAGTGTGGAGGGGGTGACGGCAACGGTGATGTCGGCGTCCGGGAAGTGTCCGGCCAGGGCCGCGGCGAGAAGGCCGTCGCTGCCATCGATGCACAGCAGGCGGCCCGGTGGCGTCGTGCCGCGGCGTGCCGCCAGGTGGCGGGCGAGGCGGCAGGCGTCGCCGAGGAGGGGGTGCTGTGCCGGCGGCAGCAGCGATGCCGCCTCCGGCAGCCAGGCGTCGGACAGGAAGCGGGTGAGGTCGGACCAGCCATTGGCGGGGGCGAGCAGGTCGTCGATCGCCTGCGCCTGGCACCACGGGCTGCTGGCGCACAGCACGGCCTCCATGCCTGGCGCCAGCGTGTAGCGGTGCTCGCGGCGGGCCAGCAGGCCGAGGTCTTCCAGCGCCTGCAGAAAGCCGCCCAGGTGGGCGCCGCGCAGCCCGGTGGCGGCGGCGATCGCGGATTTTTCCGCTGGCCCGTTGTCGCCGAGCCAGTCGAACAGGCCGCTGGCGAAGCCCGCGCGCAGGATCTGGAAAGTCTTGAAGCCGTCGGCGATGCCGCGCAGCGCGGCGGCCGCGGGCGGGGGCGCCGGATTGGCGGGGTCGATCTTGTCGATGATGGTATCCATCTCATTCTCCTGCGTTTGAAAACGGGGTAATTGATTGAGCATTTCCACGCCTTTCCGCCAGTTGCAGGCGCGTCGGTCCAAATGCCGTCATGGCCGATGTCGTCGTCACGAGACTGAATCCTTTTTCGTCGAACAGCCTGTCGAATTCCTCTTCCCGACACAGTGGATGGCTGAAACTCTGGAGTGCTTTCGACAATCCCTGCACGGCGCTTTCTCCGGTTGCACATCCTGGAGCACAGAACCAGTGATTGCTCACGAAAAGACCGCGAGGGTTCAGACTGGCTCGCACTGTTTCGAAGATGGGGGCGAGATTCTTGCGGAATTTGTACAGCAGGTGGGAAATGAGCACGATGTCGTAGCCGGAACCGATTGAGTCACTGCAAATGTCTCCTGTGACGGCGGTGATCCGATCCGTGAGCCCATGCTCGGCGATGTAGTGCGTCGCGCTATCGACAACACTTGCCTGATCGAGCACGATGCCTTTCAGGAGCGGATTGGCCTGGCATAAGGCGATGGTGTAGAGGCCGTGCCCGCCGCCCACGTCGAGGATGCGTCGGGCATCCCTGAACCCCCGCCAGCCCGAGATGGCTCGGGTCACGGCTTGCAGTTCCCCACGCAAGGCCCGCTGGCCGAGCGCGGAAATGAAGGTGGTGTTGGGGCCGGTGGAGCTGCTTCCCTTGCCCTGCGCAGGCTCATTGCGGGTCAGCGCTGCGCTCAAGTTGCTCCAGGATGAATGCCTGATGACGTTGCGGACTACGTCACCTTGATAGAACGGATTTCCGCGCAAGAGAAAATCCGTCGCAGCCCTGGCGTTGCAATACAGCTCGCCGTCCAGGGTGATCAGACCGGCCTCGACCAGGACATTGAGAAAATCATGGGAGAACACTCCGTTGATGCCGATTCCTTCGGCAATCTCGTTCCGGTTGCCTGGACCCTTCCTGTTCAGGAACTCGAACAGACCCAGGTCCAGCGCGGCGAGCAAGACCTGATAGCGTTGATGGCTTTCCAGAATGTCGTCGATCGTGCCGATTCCTTCCGGGCAGCGCAGGTTCATGAGCGATTGCGGAATGTTCGTCATTTTCGTATTTCAGTCATGTGTAGATGAATCCCCTGGCGACGGAATGGCTGTCCCGCGCGCATTCACCGCACTGCACGCTGGAAAAAAAGCTGGTATTCGTCGTCTGGGAGCGCATAGCCGTAAAATCTTTCGAAAAACAGCTTGGTCTCCTGTTCCAGGTTCACATCCTTCAACTGCTCAGGATAAAGAAGCTTGCTCAACCAGAGAATGCCGAGAATGGCTTCTGGCGACGGCCTGTCCCACCAGAAGCCGCCGATGGGCACGGCATGGATCTGTCCGCTGACGACGGCCCTGAGCTGGCGGTAGGCAGCTTTTGTCCTGATCGATGCTGCCGATGTGCGGCTGCCTTCATTGCCGGATGAAACGATGACGTCCGGATTCCAGATGTGGATCTGCTCCGCCGATATGGGGCCCTTGGCATCGAGATCGTGGGCGACATTGATGCCACCGGCGGCCGAGATGAAAGCATCTCCCCATCCCAGGCGATTGTCCGTTCCGCCCGAACTGCCGAGGTAGAGAACCTGCTTTGGTGTTGCGGTGCCGGCGATTTTTTCCTGGATCATGGCCAGGCGTTCGCGCCAGTGCGAGACAAGGTCGTGGGCCTTGCTTTCCTCGCCCAACAGCGTGCCGACGTGCTCGAACTCCTCCAGAATCGTTCGGATATCCTGCCTTCCCGTTCCGAGGGCGAACACAGGGATGCCGAGTGCCCTGATCTTGTCGTTGGTCGCAGAGGAGAAGAAGCTGGCGAATACCATGTCCGGCTGTGCCGCCAGCAGGGATTCGAGATTGACATTGTCGAAGCTGCCCACGTCCGGCAAGGCACCGAGCCCCGGAAACATCCGTACGAATTGCGGGAACCTTTCCACGCCGGGCTGGGCGACGATCTTGCCGCCGCCCTTGAACAGGGCGATTTCCTGCACCGCACCGCCGTAACAGGTGATGACGATGCGCTCGATTCTCGCCGGAATGCAGACAGACCGGCCTGTTGCGTCCGGCACGCTGCGCTGACACTGGCTGGCATCGAGCGGCCCGAAGGCCAGTGCCAGTGTCAGCGCAAACCCGATGGCAAATGCAGTGCGGCCCATCTCAGTACTGGTACTGAGCCGATGCGAATACGCTTCGCGTCGCGCCGACCAGATAGGTCGGTGCGCCCTGATTCGTATTGACATCGGAAGTGGAGATCGTCGAGATGTATTTCTTGTCAAAGAGATTCATCGCGCTCAGCGAAAACTGCAGCTTGTGCGGGCCCATGACGACACCCTTCGTGACGGACAGATCCGCAAGCCAGGTGGCATCGACGCTGTACTGATTCAACACATCCGCGTAGCGCTTGCCGAGATAGCGCACGACGGGCGCGATGCGATAGCCGTTCAGATCGTAGACGGCAGAAACGCTGCCGTAGAACTTGGGCCGGTCAGGGAGTTGTTTGCCCTTGGCGGCAACCACCGTGTTGACGCCGGTCTGGACGTCGGACGTGAAGGACGTGTCGCTGTAGCTGAGCGCCAGGTTGAGATTCAGCTTGTTGGAGGCCTGGTAACTCGAACCGAACTCCAGGCCATAAGAACGCGCCTCACCCGAGTTCTGGGTGTAGGACAGTTGTACCGTCGGATCGTAGATGCTGGTGCCGACGTATTTTAGCCGCTTGTAGTAGAGCGAGGAGGTGAGCGCAAGCCGGTCAGACGAATAGTGGTAGTCGAGATCGAAATCGTCGGACTCCATGGGGCGGATGCGCTTCGCCCACAGGTTCTGGAGCCTTTGCTCGGCTACGGCGGGTGCCAAGCCGCTGGCTACCGTGAAAGTCCTGAAATAGTTCATGGCGCTGCTGGCCCAGCCGAACTCCGGCCAGTCGAAATTTCTTCCGTAGCTGGCCTTGATCGAGGAAGTCTCGTTTACGTGGTGCGTGGCGCCGATGCTCGGCAGCCATATCTCGTGGGTGTTGGACGGCAAGGTGAACAACACGCCGCTGGCCTGTTTCCTGGCCTGCTCGTAACTGACGTCGCTGATGCCCATGGTATCGTAGCTGACGAACTTGGCCGAGGCGATGCTCATATGTTTCAGGCCGGTGTCTATGACCGTCCTGTCGAGGGTTTTCGAGAACGCTACGTAGGGCGCACGGTAGTTGTACCGCTTCCCGACCCCGTAGAGATTTGCCCAGCCGACGAAGTTCAGATTGGTGTCGCGGGCTTTTCGGGCGGTGGGTGGCCCAGGCGGTTCATGCTCTCCATGCCAGTAACCGACGTTGAGGCGGGCGTCCTGCCATTTTTTCTCGTATTCCAGTACGGCGCCGAAGGTATCGCGGTCGAGCAGCGATTCGACGATCACGTTCTGCCTTGGTACGAGGTCGACCAGCGTCTGGCTGCTTCCTGCCCAGGCATTGCCCTTGTCGTTCGTGAAGTAGGGCCTGAAAGTCAGGGTGGCGTCCTGACCGAAGGGAATCTTCAGTTTTCCGAGGATCGTAGTGGTTCGATAATCCTCCCGGTTGTAGGCGTAATAATTGATGTCCTGTGCCGCGACACCAGTCCGGCTGCGGTTGAAATCCTGCTTCCAGTTGCTGCCGAGATGGGTGCTCTGTGCGTAGCTGAGTCCTTTGTAGGCGTCTCGCTCCTCGTCGTTGTAGACGCCGAAAATTTCCCACTCCACGCCTTGCGGCGAGCCGCCGGTGATGCCGAAAGAGAAATTCTCCCGGTCGAGGCCCTTGCCGAAACCCTTGAACTTGTCAGTATCGGCCAGGGATGCCGAAAAGAAGGCCCGGATGCCGCCGCCGAGTGCTCCGGTATCGAGCCGGACGAAAGTCTTGCTGAAGTCGTGCGAGCCGACCACCTGTTTGGCGGTAGCCGAGGATTTTTCGGTCGGGCGCATGAATTTCATGTCGATCAGGTTGCCGAAGCCGAAGCTCCCGTTTGCCGGAACGGCGCCCTTCTCGACCGTGATCGTCTCAATGTTCTCCATATCGACCAGATCCTGGATCGGCTGACCGATGCCGATGCCCTTGAACGGCAGTCCTTCCAGAATCAAGGCGTGGCCCCGGCTCGATCTGCCGCGAATCTTGTAGTTGGCGGTCGTCCCCGTCGGATCGTTGTGACGGACGTCCACCCCTGGCTCCAGGGAAATCGCCTGGTAGGCGTTGGTCATGCCGAAGTTGTTGAAGGTCTGGATTTTTTCGCGTGTCACCACCTCACGTGAGCCGACGCTGGATCTCTCCTGGAGCGCTTCCGCCCTGACCGTGACCGCCTCCAGGGTTTGATCTGCTTCTTCTGCTTGGGCGAAGACAGGTAGCAGGCAGGCCACCAGCACCGAGAGTCTCGGGAAGGTCTTGGCGGGTGGTCGGTGACCTTGGTGTCGTTGTCGAGCCGCTCGGGTTGGCGACGATGCCGTGTGTCCGATTGCTGCTTGGGCGTTCATCAAAAGCTCCTTCACTGGGATGTACGGGGATGGAGACGGAGGACAGACCCTGTTCCGCGTAATGGCGGGGAGCAGGGGTATCGAACCGCTCGCTGCTTTCGTACGGCCGCAACGCGCGCATGGAACGTTGCCTGCACATTGCGACTGCCCGTGGCGGCTTTTTTGCGTGCCGAATCATCGGGCGCTGCCGGCCAGAATCGACCGGGCTTCCTCTCCAGTCAGGCCGTATTTGAAGAAACGCCGGTAGAAACTCCCCATTTCGCCTTCCATGTCGACTCCGGCGAACCTGTCGGGATGGAGCAGCTTGGCGGCCCACAGCACGGTGAGCGGTTGCTCGATGGTCCGCTGTCCCCACGCGTGGGCGCCGATCGGGGTGGCATGGACCCTGCCGTGCCTGACCGCGGCAAGCCGGGCGAAGCGCTCGTCGCGGTGGATGGCGGCCACCTGCTCGGGGGAATTGACGATGAGCACGTCGGGGTTCCACAGCAGGAGCTGTTCATGGGTGTAGTGCGCGCTGCCCTCGCCGGCGAGCGCGGCGGTGACGCTGCGCCCGCCAGCCGCCTCGATCCACCAGTTGGCGATCACCAGCGGCGTGGCCATGGTGCCCGGGTTGAAGTACAGCACCTTGGGTCGGTCGGCCGGCGCGAGGTCCGCCAGCGTTTCGCGGACGCGCTGCAGCGTGGCCTCGAAATAGCGCAGGTAGTCTTCGCTCCGCTGCACGCGGTCGAGCGCGCAGCCCAGCAGCGCCATGCTCGCCTCGATGTCCTGGGCGTGCCGCCATTCGATGACGATCACCGGAATCCGCGCTGTCTCCAGCGCCCGCGCGCTGGGCGTGTCCATCGTGATGACGAGGTCCGGGGCGAGGCCGAGCAGGGTTTCGAGATTGACTCCGTTGCCCGCCTGGCCCTGCAGCACGGGGCGCTCGGCGAGCCCGGGCGCGATCTCGCCCTGCAGCCGCCAGCGCGCGGTCTGTGTGAAGCGCGGCGGCAGGCCGTTCACGATCCGGTCTCCGGCGCCGAGAGCGAACAGATAGCCGTTGATCACGGGCACCGAGCCGATGGTGGCGATGCGTTCTATCGTCGGCGGCAGGACCACGGTCCGCCCCGCCATGTCGACGATCTGCCGTGTCTGTCCGGCGCCGGCACTGCAGCCCGCGGGCTCGCTCGCCGACGCCGCGCCGGGGCCGGCGCCCCACAGGCAGGCCGCCAGTGCCAGGCTGCATAGCGCTGCCTTCCGTCCGATCCTCATGCTTGGCTCCCGTCCGTGGCGGCGGCCCCGCGAGTGCGGTGTGCCGCCGCCATGCCTCGCTCAGAAGTTGTAGATCAGCGTGGCGTGGATGTTGCGCCCCGGGTAGGCATAGGCATCCTCCGGGACACGGCCGAGATAGGAGTAGGTCTTGTCGAACAGGTTGTTGATGTCCATCTTCAGATCGACGCTGTTGGACGGCCCGCTTTCCCACAGGCGCTTGCGCACGCTCAGGTTGGCCACGGTGAACTTGCCGAAGCCGACCAGCGGGCCGTCGCCGACGTTGGCGCGGCCGCCGTACTGCTTGCCGTAGTAGTTGAAGTTGAGGTTGCCGGAGAGCTTCGCCGCCGCATGGCCGAAGCCGAAGCCGTAGCCGACGGCGGTGTCCGGCATCCGTGTGATCGGCCACCACTTGCCCTGCAGCCCGGGGCCGCCCTCGTCGATGACTTCCTTCTTACGCGTCATGTGGATGGCGTTGATGTACGGGCGCAGCTCCAGCCCGCCCAGCCCCGGAATGTCGCGCAGGTTCGTGCTGGCCTGCAGCTCGATGCCTTCCTGGATGCGCCGGTCCACGTTCATCATCACGCGGCCCTGCGCGCCTGAACCGTCTTCGCGGACGCCGGGATAGATGTAGATGTTGTCCTTGACCTCGTAATAGAAGTAGGTGGCAGACAGCCGCCAGCGCTCGCGCGCGATGTCGAAGCCGACTTCGAAGGCGTCGGTGAATTCGGGCTTCAGCCGCGGGTCGCCGGGTGCGCCGTAGTCTTCATAGAAGCTGCTGGCGAAGAGCTGACGCCCGGACGGCGCGCGCCAGCCCTGGGTGTAGTTGGCCCGCAGCTTGAGCCAGTCGGCCGGCAGGTAGCTGATACCGAAAGTCGGCGACACATGGTCGAAGCTGCGGCTGGTGGGCAACTGGCTGCGGTCGGTGATGCCCCGGCTGGTGAAATAGGGAACGCGGTCGTAGTGCTCGTCGCCCACCGACAGGTCCTTGGCCCGCGCGTGCTCGTAGCGCAGGCCGCCGGACAGGTTCAGGCGTCCGTCGTCGAGCTTGAGCGTGCCCACCAGGAAGGCGCCCCACAGCGTGGTGGAACTGGTCGAGTGCATCGGAAAGCCCAGGCCCGCCCATTGGGGATCGCGCCCGCCCGGCTGCAGGAAGGCGCCGCGGGCGGTGGAAGAGTTGTCGAGCTCGTACTTGATGTAGTCGAGGCCGCCGGTGAGGTCGAAGCGCTCGGAGGTGTAGGTCATGCTGCCCTGGGCACGCTTCGAGCGTGCTTCCTGCCCCTTGGGGTAGCGCGAGCTGGCCTCGTAGGTTTCGTACAGATCCTTGCCCCAGCCGATGTTGCCGCGCCACGACAGCCGGCCGTTTTCGCTGGCGCCTTCGTAGTTCAGGTGCAGGAGCTGGGTTTCGCGGTCGGTGTAGCTGTTGTCGCGGATTTCGCCTTCCTCGTCGACATAGGACGGCCGGTGGGCCTTGTCGACGGCGTAGTGGTAGCCGTCGATGCCGATGCGGTGGCGTTCGTTGAAGCTGTAGCCGAGGTTGAAGCTCGCGCGCTCGGTGCCGTCGGTGCGGGTGTTGTGCACCCGCTTGCCGTCGCCGTCGCGGTAGTCCCTGCGCACGGTGCCGTGTTCGTAGCCGAAAGCGTAGTCGAAGCCGCCGGACTGGCCATCGATGTCGACGCCGGCGCGCGAGGTGTCGTGGCTGCCGTAGCCCAGCCGCGCGGAGCCGCTGATGCGGTCGGGGCCGCCGCGCCGGGTGACGACGTTGATGATGCCGCCGGGCGAGCCCATGGAATACTTGAACATCTCGGGGCCGCGCAGGATTTCCACCCGCTCCACGTTGTGCAGGGCGATCTGGCGGGTATTGGCGACGCCGGAGCGCCGGCCGTCGATGAGGATCAGGAGCTTGCCGTTGGCCTCGGTCATCAGGTGCTCGGTCTGGAAGCCGCGCAGCAAGGTGGTGTTCTCGCCATGGTCGGTCGGTGTGGCCTCGACGGTGATGCCCTGTTCGATCAGCAGTTCGCTCAGGTTCTCGGCGGAGGAATGCTCGATCGTCTCCTTGCCGATCAGGAAGGCGCTGGTGGCCCGCTCGCGCTCGTGTTCGGTGAATACGCCCGAATCCACCACCACCGGTGGCAGGACCGGAGTGCTGCCGGACTGGGCCAGCGTCATCGTGGGCAGCAACAGCAGGACTGAAACCGCCGGTATGCGACAGGACATCATCTTCTCCCTTGGTCATTTCGTGCAGGAAAACCGGATGCGGGGCGCCGCTTCATGGCCGGCACTCCCTGGCAACGGGCCGGAAGGCGATGCCGCGGCCGTCGGCGCCGCGCATCAGCGCCACGCGGACGCCGTACAGGCGATGGATGGCGTCGGGCGTCAGCACCTCGCCGGCAGGGCCGTCGGCGGCGATGCGGCCTTCGCTCAGCAGCGCCACGCGCTGGCAGCCGCTGAGCGGCTGGTTCGGGTCGTGGGTGGTCATCAGCACGCCGTAGCCTTCCGCGGCGAGCCCTTCCAGGCGGTCGAGGAGCCGCAGCTGGTTGCCGTAGTCGAGCCCGGCGAGCGGCTCGTCCATCACCAGCAGGCGGGCTTCCTGCGCCAGCGCGCGCACGATCAGGGTCAGTTGCCGTTCGCCGCCGGACACCTCGGTGTAGGCGCGTCCGGCCAGGTGGGCGATGCCCATGTGTTCGAGCAGGCGGCGCACGCAGGCGAGGTCGTCCGCACCGGGCGCCTTGAGGATGCCGGTGGCCGGCAGCCGGCCCATCAGCGCGACCTGCTGCACGGTGTAGGGGAAGGGGGCGACATGCACCTGGGGCACGTAGGCGATGAACTGCGCCAACTGGCGGCGGTTCAGTGCCGCAAGCGGCTGGCCGTCGAGCGTCACCGCCCCCTGTGCGGGGCGCTGCAGCCCCAGCATGATCCTGAGCAGCGTGCTCTTGCCCGCGCCGTTGCAGCCCAGCAGGCAGACCAGTTCGCCGGGGGCGAGGGCGAGGCTGGCGCCGGCCAGCACGGGCCGGCCACGGTAGGCGAAGCGGATGTCCCGCGCGGCGAGGATCATGTCCACCCTCGCCGCACGCGGCGCAGCACGATCAGGAACACCGGGATGCCGAGCAGTTCGGTGACGATGCCGATCGGCAGCTCGGTGGTGAACAGGTTGCGGGCCAGGCCGTCCGAGAAGAGCAGGAAGGCGGCCCCCAGGCTTGCCGAGGCCGGCAGCAGCAGCGCATTGCCCGGCCCCACCAGCAGGCGGGCGATGTGCGGCACGATGAGGCCGATCCAGCCGATCATGCCGGCGATGGACACCGTCATCGCCGAGATCAGCGTGGCCGCCGCGATCGTCACCAGGCGCACCGCCGTCACCGGCACGCCGAGCGCCCGCGCCTCGTCGTCGCCCATCGACAGCGCATCCAGCGCGCGGCCCATCAGGCACAGCAGGACGATGCCGGCCAGCATCGGCGCGGCGGCCCAGGCGATGTTGCCGGTGGTGGCCTGGCCCAGGCTCCCCATCAGCCAATAGACGATGGCCGGCAGCTGGCTGTAGGGGTCGGCGACGTATTTCACCATCGTCAGCAGCGATGCGAACAGCGCGCCGCTGAGGATGCCGCCGAGGATCAGCATGATGATCGAGCCGCCGCCGAACAAGTGGGCGATGCCCACGCCGATGCCGACCGCGGCGAGCCCCATGGCGAATGCGCTCGTCTGCACCAGCAGCCAGTTGCCGTCCAGCAGGATGCCGAGCGCAGCCCCCGCAGAGGCGCCTGCCAGCACGCCCAGCAGCCCTGGCGACACCAGCGGGTTGCGGAACAGGGCCTGGTAGGCCGCGCCCGAGACCGACAGCGCGGCGCCGACGAGGATCGCCGCCAGCACGCGCGGCAGGCGGATCTCGACGATCAGGTTGTGCAGCAGCGCGTAGCGTTCCGGCTCCATCGGCGCGAGGCCCGCGGCGGCCAGCAGGAAATGGAGCGTTTCCCAGGCCGGCACCGGATAGCGGCCGATCGACAGCGCGACCAGCGTCGCTGCCAGCGCCAGCAGCGGGGCGACGATCCAGCGCAGGTGGATGCGCGGCAGCGTGGTGGCGATGGCGGAGGCCGGCAGGCCGGCTTCGCTCAGGTGCCGCTGCTGCGATGCGGTGGGCGGACTGCCCGGCTGGGGCGGTGTCATTGCCGGCGCAAGTCGTCGGCAATGCCGGCAAACCAGGCTTCGAGCGCAGGCAGGCTCGGGGGCAGTTCGGTCGCGCTGCCGCCGGTGAACCAGCGCCAGTCGAGCAGGTAGTCATCGTTGACGACGGTCAGCAGCGGCCGGTTCTCGCTCATCAGCGCGAGCATCTCGGCGGCAAAGCCGCTGCCGCTGGCTTCCAGGGCGCCGAAGCGGTTGGCGATGGCGAGGTCGGCGCCATCCTGCAGGGCGCGGCGCAGCGCGACGCTGGCGGCCGCGACGCCGCCAGCGTCCAGGCTGCACGAGGTCGAGCCGCTGCCCAGACGCTGGAACAGCGGAAAGGATGCGCCACTGTCGAGGTCGATGAGCTGGATGTTTTCCTTGCCTCCGCCGCCGCACTGCTGCTGGACGACGCCGCACACTTTCCAGCCGCGCTCGCGCAGGGACGAGGCGAAATCGGCCAGCAGCCGGTCGGTCTCATCGTGATGGGCGTGGACGATGGCCGCGGCGGCAAGAGGGCTTGCCGTGCGCCGCGGGGTGGAAACGCTGGATTCGATCTCTTCGTTCATGGCGGCCCGGCCGAAAAAAGCGGGGCGGACTCGTTCGTGCAGATGCCCGAACGAGTCCGTGGATGACTGAATGTATCGAAATATACAGTTGTATACGACGAATGGAATTTGATTCAGATTAAGGAGTTGGACAAATCTGAGGTGCCCTACGTTTTCCGCCTTCCAACTGACCGTCCTCATGCTGCCATTTCTTGCTGATCCTGTCTCTCGATCCAGTTCTGCAAGAACGTGGTCGGCGACAGATATCCCAAGCTGGAGTGGCGGCGGCTCCGGTTGTAGAACACGGCAATGTATTGGAACAGGTCGCTCGTGGCCTCGTTTCGGGTCGCATAGCTCACACCATGCACCCGCTCATTCTTGAGGCTGTTGAAGAAGCTCTCGGTCGGTGCGTTGTCCCAGCAGTTACCCTTGCGCGACATCGAACCGCGCATGGCGTAAGCGGCCAGGCGGGCCTGGTAAGCCTGGCTGGCGTATTGACTTCCCCTGTCGGAGTGGAACAGCACGCCCGGTCCTGGGCGCCGGCGAAACCATGCCATCGACAGCGCATCGATCACCAAGTCGGTCGTCATCCGTGGTTTGATCGACCAGCCGATCACTTCGCGGTTGAACAGGTCGATCACCACCGCCAGGTACAGCCAGCCCTCGGCGGTGGCGATGTAGGTGATGTCGCCCGTCCATACCCGATTGGGCGCCTGAGGCGCGAACTGGCGCTCGAGCACATTCTCCGCCACCGGCAGGTGATGCCTGGAGTCGGTCGTCGCCTTGTAGCGCCGCCTGTGCCGTGCCCGGATGCCATTCTCGCGCATCAGCCGCTCGATGCGCGGCAAGCCGAGCCGGTAGCCACGCCCACGCAACTCGGCGTGGATGCGTCGTGCCCCGTAGGCCTGCCGGACCTCCTGATGAACCGTACGAATCAGCACCAGGGCCTGCGCATCGGTCAGTCGCTTGCGGTCCGGCGTTCCACCTCCCCGCCAAGCCCGAAAGCCGCTCTGGCTCACCGATAAGGCCTCGCACAGGACAGGCAACGGAAAGGATCTGCGCTGCGTCTCGATCCAGGCATATTTCACAGCAGATCCTTCGCGAAATATGCCGCCGCTTTTTTTGTGATCTCCAGTTCCATCTCGAGCCGCGCGACCTGAGCCCGCAACCGGGACAGCTCCATCTGTTCGGCAGTGATCTGCTTGGCGCCGGCCGGATTCAGCTTGCCCGCCTTCGCCGCCTTGACCCAGTTGCGCAGCGTCTGCTCAACCAACCCCAGTTCCTCGGCAACACGGCCGATGCCGCCGACCTCGTCAGCTCGCTTGACGGCCTGCTCCTTGAACTCAGCCGTGTATTCCTGTTTCGGGATGCGCTTCACGTCGTTCTTCCTCTCGTTGTGTCGATCCTACGACGACTACGTTGGAAGACGAAATTCGTGGGGCAGCTCATCACCCAGTTCGGCCTCGTCCCCGGCGTGAATCCAGTAGGTCACGTCAGTCGGGCTCGGACTCGGACTCGGGCGAGCGCTTCATCCTTGGACTACAGGGCATTTTCTGAAAGCGGTAAAGCGCCATCTTGAGCAGCGGATTAGAGCGCATTCTGGCGAAACTGTACGACATTGCCTTCGGGGTCATGGCCGTCGCAGACACATGAGCCTTGAAATTGCCACTCTCGCTCCGCTGGATTCAGCCCACCACCGAGCGACGGCGCCACCAACCGTGCCCTTGCGATGCTTGGGACGGCAAGCACCAGCTTGATGGCGGTGTTTTCGCGGCGTTGCGGAGGAACGGTGACTTCAAGCGAAGCTGCGATATGCGCGGGAATGGCTACGATCACGAGCTGAAAGCCCGCCGATTCAAGCACGACGTAGCCTGGTTCCGAATGTGCGATGGAAAGGCCGGCAAGCTCTGAGTAAAAGGTGCTGATCCTGGGCACGTCCTTGGCATAGACAACTGCGCCCGCAACAAAGGGAGTTGGCACTACCGTCTCCTTGTGATTTGTGTCCTAACCTGAAATTCAGGGGTGCGAGCGGCGCTTGCGCCGCGAAGCGTCCTTCTCGAATGAAGGTTCGGCCGTATTCGTGAGAAAGGCTTGAATTACCCCGAAATCTTCTGTGCTCAGTGCCGCTTGACTTGATGGTTCCGAAGATTTCCAGACAGGTGTCATGCCGAGTGAAACCGCCGGCTCGATATCGCACTTCAGGTCGTCCCCTACGACGGCAGTCTCCGAGGCCTCTACACCAAGCGACTGCAGACATGCTTCGAAGATGGAAGGGTGCGGCTTTTTGGCACCGAAGCTGCCAGACGTGAAGATCGCGTCGAAGTAGCGTGTGACTCCCATCCCTGCAACCTTGCTTTTCTGGAACTCGTCACGCCCATTAGTGACGAGCGCCAGCTTCAAGCCGGCCGCCTTGCATGCGGCAAGGCACTCGACTACACCCGGATAGGCTTGAGCTTGGCTGCCCAGGTTGGCGTCAAAGTCAGCTAGCAGCGATTGGGCAGCCGACTCTGTCAGGGCAAAGCGATCTTTGAGTTTGGCGAAGACCTCTTTCTTCTCGATCCGCAGATTGTTCAGGTACCCGAATTCGCGATTCCATGAATTCTCATCGACGCCCGCGTTGGAAAGGCCATGATCGATGAACAGGCGAGCGGCCACTGTCCGTAGCGTGGCGGACTTGTCGTGAATGGTGTCGTCGAGATCGAAGATGACAGCGCGAAATCGCATATGCGGCTCGAGGTCTCAGCTCAGCGGCTGCCGAAGAATCCAGCGGTTGAAATCAGACGCGCCCGGCTCTGGTTGAACGATAGGCTATGCGTCGCTGAGCCTTGTCTTCCAATAGCTTGGCTTGCGCCTCGTTGGCGCGACGGCTACGACGTAAATCTCGTTCTCGTTGTGCAAATACACCAAAGAGAACTTGAACGTCCGGTCGATGACGCGGCGCGTCTTGAACTTGTACCGTGGCCACAGTTCCGGGGACTCGGCGGCCTGCGTTTCGGCTTTATGAACCGCCTTGTCGTAGCGTTCTGCGAGCTGAGTGCTGACGCCACAGTAGTAGCCGATCTGGCGCAGAAACTCGTCGCGAGCTTCCGGGTGATACCGGACGGCTCTCACCGGCGGATCAGGCGACGTGCCTCGGCGTGAACATCCTCGGACGCGATGAGTGTGACTGCTCCGGACTCGATCTCGGCGACCCGGTGCTCGATCTCGCGCTCCCAGGCTGCCTCAGCTTCGACATCGGGCTCGCCTTCCAGCGAGTCCAGCAGTTCTTCTGCGAGGCGTGCGCGATCCTCGGCAGGCAGGGTCTTGGCACGGGCGGACAACTCTTTGACCAGGCTAGACATAGCGATCTCCGGCTACGGTATCAACGGAATAGTTTATACAACGGTGGTGTGCTTGGACACGGTTTGTGACGCTTAATGATAGGTGACAGTGGGGACTCTACGCCCGGCTCATGCGCAGTGGATAGAGCGAGTCTATGTCGCTGCAGTCCGGTGTGGTGGTGTCCCCTGGAGCCGATTGTTGGGTTACTAGATTGGCTGATCGCTGACTTCTTTCACGATGTAACGCTTGATTGAACCGGTTGGTGTGATTTTCATTGGCCGCAAACAATGGACGGCCGATCACCGGCGAGATTTCACCTCGCGGCCTGCAACTCGCGTGCAGACTTTGCCAATTCGATCAGTGCAGTCTTTTCCGCTTCGCCAGGCTCGACGCCGGCGGCCCAGGTGAGCTGGATGACAAGGCCGTTCTCGACGAAGCTGGTTTCGGCGCGCGGATTGCCGCTCTTGCAGGCAAACGACAGTTTCGCGTTCTTGTCCAGTTCCGGCACGTCGCGGGTCTGGCAATCTCCGGCGCGCAGCGCATCGGGTGAGAGGCCGCCGCGCGCCTCCATCGCAGAAAGCAGCAATACACGCGATTGCTTGTCCAGCGCCATGCAACTGTTCTCGCCATGCACCTGCACCTCGTATGGCCTGCCGCCGAACAGCTTCTTCAGGCCACCTTCGTCGAACCAGGGGCAGGTGGCCGCCTTGCGCTGCATGTCCGCGTCGTTTGGGCCGCGCAGTGCGAATTGGCCGAGTCTCGAGGCGGCCTGCACGTCGGCTTCCGTCACCGCACGTTGCAGGTTCAGCATGACAGTGATGACCAGGCGGTCCTTCTGTGCGGTGATCGAGGTGGTGCGCGGGCCTTGCGCGCTGCCGTCCTTCGGTTCGTAGCGGAACGCACGATCGCCCAAGGCTTTGACGTCCTTCATTGCGTATTCGCCGGTCAGTCCCTGCCGCATGCCTTCATACACATCATTGGCATCGGCCCTGGACGATTTGAACTGCTGCATGAAGCTGACCGAATTCGGCGGCGAGCGCTTGTCGGACAGGAAGGTGCAGTGGCCGACCGCGCCACCGACCATCGTGTGCCAGGGCGCGAACTCGGCGAAAGCCTCATCGACCTCGGAAGTCGGAAGGAAGCCGCAGTCCTCGGCAGCATGTGCTGTGGTGGCGGCGATGGCGAGAATCAGCGGAAGCAGCGGACGAAAGGGGAAACGGCGCATGGAAGGGGTCCTGCAAAAAATTGATGGAAAATCTTCTGGAACGAATCAGGGCTTGGATTCGAGGTCGTTCATGCTCATGGAGTCCTGGATCATCCGTAGCTGGAGAGCATTGCGCAAGGCTCGCAGCGCGCCCGGAGCGCTCACCCGGCCGGCCGAGAGCCTGATGGCCGGCCACGGAGGGTGCCGCGGCTGATCCCCGCGCCCCGGTCGTGCCGACGAATGATCGAGACCAGCCGGAGCGGTGAGTCGCATGGCTCCGGCACGCGCATGCCGAACAAGATCGATTGGGGAAAGGCAGTCTGTTCTGTCCTTGTCCATCGCGATGCCGACAGTCCAGAAGCGGTTACGCCCAGGCGTGATCAGCAGGAGAAGAAGATGGGTGCATGATCAACGGCTGCTGTCTGCAGAAAACAGTTGACGGGAAGTCCCTTGGGGAAGGGTTAGAGCGCATTTCTACCTGCCTTGGACAACATGACGAACCGTAGTAGACCGTGCAGCGAGCGCGGTGCGCAGGAAGGCAGGGTGAAGATTGACGCTCTCCAGCTCAGCGAATTGAAACCAGCGGAACTCAAGAGCCTTGTCTCCTTCCGTTCCTTTGTGTGAGACGGTCTTGTCTCGAAGCCGCGATTCAGGTCGGAGAGTCGCACGAAAATACAGGCCGACTTCGTGTTGCGGCGTGCCGCCTTGCTCGAAGAAGTTCTCGACGGCAAAGAGAAGTTCTCCGCATTCGAGATGCTCGTTGGTCTCTTCCAGCATCTCCCGCACGACCGCAGCCGCCCCAGGTTCTCCTGGTTCGACTCGACCACCAGGTAGAGCCCAAATCGGATCATTCTCTAGCCGGTGGAGCAGCACATACCCTTCCTCTGCGATCACCGCTGCAGCCCGAAGGTGGAATCTGTGGCCGTCTATGTCGAAGCTAATCATGCGCTCTAACGTCAAAATTCAGCCGCGCCGTCAGGCGTCGGCTGGAATGCAGTGTTGGGCTTGTCCAAGAACTCGCGCCAGAGGGTAAGGCACCGACCGGCCAGTTCCAGCAAGTCGAACGGGCGATCGCTGACATCGGTCAGTACCACAAGGGCCGCATCACGCCCGAACCATCCACGCCCATCCGGCACATAGGTTCGCGCGATGCTCGGTTCTGCATTGGTGGAAGGAGGATCACGTAGTTCTCGATGCTTCGTAAGATTGGCAAGATCTCGACATACCTTCATTTCAACGTTTTCCTTCAAAAATAGCTTCACATGCTTTGCAGGGAAATCTTCCTCAGGCAGCCACTCGTGTAGGTAGTAGCAGTTCTGAAAGAACGCGTACAGGTAGTCCTCAATGTCCAGCACATCTTTTGCCAGTTGCGCTCGTGCATACCAGCGCTCAAGTCGATTAAATTGACCACGATAGCCAGAACTCTTGTGCCAGCTCCGTTCCAGCATTTTGACGACAGGTTGCTTAGCCATGTTTCCGGTGCACAGCCCAACGTTCAAGGTAAGGGGCGCGCCGCTTGCGGCGCGTCCCATTTGACCGA